>CAZPHH010000097.1:0-17391 GCA_964586145.1 uncultured Phycisphaeraceae bacterium
GCATACTCATCGGAAACGGGGCCGGGCAGATGTCGCGCGTCATGTCGTGCCGGATTGCCACGTGGGCCGCCCGCGAGAACGGGCACACGGCGCGGGCTGCGCCCGCAACCCAAGGGACGGAGGGACGGAGGGACGAAGGGACGGAGGGACGAAGGGACGGAGGGACGGAGGGACGAAGGGACGGAGGGACGGAGGAAGGACTTGGGCCGGTGCGGGCGGGAGAATTCACGCGGGAGGCGGAGAATTCGGACGTTTGCAGAGCGGGGGCCCTGGCCAGCGCCGTGGCGGCGTCGGACGCGTTCTTCCCGTTCCGCGACGGCCCGGATATCCTGATGGACGCCGGCGTCACGGCGATCATCCAGCCGGGCGGCTCCAAGCGCGACGAAGAAGTGATCCGGGCCTGCAATGAACGCCGGGCGGCCATGATCTTCACGGGGACCCGGCACTTTCGGCATTGAGCCCGAAGGCGGGAGTAATGGCATGAAACTCTACACCGGCAGGGGCGATCACGGCCGAACCAGCCTGTTCGGCGGGCGCTGCATCGCGAAGGACCACGACCAGGTGGCCGCCTGCGGTGACGTGGACGAACTGAATGCGACGATCGGTCTGGCGGCGGCCGCTTGCGCGGATGCCGCGCTGGCGGGGCCTCTTCGTGCCGTGCAGCGGGACCTGTTTCTCATCGGGGCGGACCTGGCCCGCCAGTCAGACTCGTCTGCGACCGCCCGGATCGACTCGTCCGCCATCTCCCGGCTGGAGCGCTGGATCGACGCCGCCGACGCCGAGGCGGGCCCGCTGCGGAATTTCATTCTTCCCGGTGGCTGCGAGCCGGCGGCCCGGCTGCACGTGGCTCGCACCGTCTGTCGCCGCGCTGAACGGTCCGTGGTCCGCGCGGCCCACGGCGGCACGGTAGACCCGGACATTCTGGTGTATCTGAACCGGCTCGGAGACTGGCTGTTCGCGCTCGCACGCGTGGCCAACCGGCGGGCCGGGATCGAGGATTTGTTGTGGTCCGGCCGCACCGATGGCCGGGAAACCCCGGAAAGCTGACCGCAGCCCATGAGCCTGATTCGCATTGCCGATCGCGACCGTGTCCGACCCCTGCACGTGGTGCTTATCGTGCTGGTGCTTGGGGTGGTGGCCGGCGGTTGCCTTCTGACCTCGGCGGGCGAGCCCGAGATTCTGCCCGACGGCGCGGTGGTCTGGCAGCCGGACTCGCTGCTGTGGGCGGTGGTCAATCTGCTCAATCTCCGCGCGTCCCAGCCCACGCCGGACGGGGTCGCCGTCAAGTCGATGATTCTGTGCATGGGCGCCGCCATTGCGGCGCTGGTCGTGGTCGTGGCCGTGGCCCGCGGTCCCCGACGAGGCGAAGAGGCGTCTGAGGCCGACACGATCGTCGAAGAGCGCCCGGCCGGGACCACTGACAGCCCGGTTGTGCCCGTCACGCGGCGGCAGATTCATCCGCTGACTGGTGCCTGGGTATTTGCGGTCTTGTACGTGCTCTGGTCGTTTGCCAGCGTGACCTGGTCGCAGCCCGCCCGCGACATCGCCCTCGCCGGCTCGGCCCTGCTGGCCATGCATTACCTCTGGACGTTCGCCCTGGGTCTGGGCCTGAGCCGCGTGACGGCCCGCTATGCCGGCCACGTTGTGCTGGCGGCGACGGTGGCCACCGCGCTGATGGCCGTCCTGTACTGGCGGGAACGCAACCCGGTGCTCCGTGCCTCGTATCCGATCGGCAACCCCACGACGCTTGCCGCATGCCTGATCCCCGGGCTGATTCTGGCCATGGGCGCGGTGGCGGTGTTCTTCGTGGGTCGAACCGATGGTTCCCGGGGACGCCGCCTGGCCACGGGACTGGCCGGCCTGGCGGTGCTGCCGCTGCTCGGCGGCGCGTTCTACCTGACGTCGTCGCGCGGGGCCGCGGTCGGGTTGGTCTTTGCCCTCCTGACGGTGCCGTTTCTGGCCCTGCGCTTTCGCGGACGTCTGCTGTTGGGCGGATTGGCCGTGTTGTTGACGGTCGGGGGTGCGGCGTACCTCTGGCAGACGAAGGACGCCCACTCCCTGCGAGGGCGCAGCGCCACGATGCGTGTTCGCATGTACGCGTGGCAGTACGCTCTGGATCTCAACGCGGATCGGGTCTTCCTCGGGCAGGGCCAGGGAGGCTTCGCCCGCAAGGGGGATGCCCTGGCCGTTCGCGACGTGCTGAATGACCCGCAGGCCCTGGATGCCCGGGTGAGCCACGCGCACAACGAGTACCTGGAGGTGCTGGCGGACCTGGGAGTGGTCGGCCTCATGCTGTTTCTGGGGGCGATGGGCCTGACCTTCCGGGCGGTCATGGCGGCTCTGCCCGTGTTGCCGACGGCGAGGTGTCGCTGGACGCTGATTCTCCTGACGGCCGCCTGGCTCGGCCTGGCGGTGGAGGAGGCGTTCGGCGTCGGCCTGCGTCTGCCGGGCGTGCCCACGCTGTTCTACACGCTCTGGGGTCTGATCTGGGCCATGAGCTACACCCGGGACCCGTCCCCCGTGAGCGTGCTGCAGCGGACCCCGCTGCGGCGCGGCCTGGCCCTGGGCGTCGGCCTGCTGCTGGCGGTTCCCACCGCCGAGCTGGCCCGCCGGGACTTCGCCGCGGCGTGCAGTCAGAGCGAGGCGCTACGGCACGTCGCATCGCTGCAGTGGGACGACGCGATCGCTCGTTCGGACTACGCGGCGGCGTGGCGGCTGCCGCCGCAGCGCCGGCTGGTGGCCGCCGACCAGCGGGTGGCCGTGCGCCTCCAGGCCGCCCTGTACGATTTCGAGCAGGCGATGGATCGGCTCAAGCGGGCCCACCAGGCGTCGCCACCGGATGCGCGTCTGGTTGCGGCGGCGCACGAAGACCTCGCACGTTGTGTCACGCGCAAGCGTGAAGGCATGGAGCAGTTGACGACCCTTCTGGAGAAGGCCCCGCAATTCTGGAACGCCGGCTGGCTTCAGTTTCAACTGCGCGAGTTGCAGCATCGCCTGGCCCTGCTCAGCCTGAACGAGAAGGAGGCGGCCCAGTATATGGGTGCGGCCGTCACCGCCCTGGAACGCGAACTGCGGCGACAGCCGTTCAGTCCTCTCTTCGCCGTGACGTACGCGACCGTGGCCCTCGGGCAGGGGTCGCTGGACGAGCTGTTCGAGATCGCGGCACGTCCGCTCCGATATCGCCGACTCATCCCGGCGTATGACGATTTCCTGGAGCGGATGGCGCGCATGGAAACATTCGCCGAAGCCTACGGATCGGTCCTCGACCGCTCGTTGCAGGCCGCCCGGGTGGATTCGGTCGCGGACTGGCAGACTCCCTGGGCGCCGGAGCGGCTCCGCCTGGCCGCCATGGTTTCCGTGGCCTTCGGTCGGTATGCCCACGCGGAGTCGCTCCTCATGGAGGCGGTCGGATTGTACGGCAAGCTCCCGGAGCCGGCGCCCGTGGGCCTGGCTTCGTGCTACGTCGAACTGGCGCACGCCCGCTTCCTCGCCAACCCGAGTGAGCCCCTGGCGGCAGTCGAAACGGCCAAGCTTGCGGTGAAGGAAGCTCCGCCTTCGCACATCGGTCGTGACGTGATCCGAACCGCGACGGAGTTGCTGATTCTCTACCGGCTGGCCGCCGGTCAGGAAGACGTCGTGCGAAGCAACCTGCTCCCGTCCCTCATCGGCCACCCGGCGCCGGAAGTGGTCCATCGCGAGATTGCCGCCCGGTACGTCACCCTTTGCCAGTCCCTGCTCTCACGGGGCGTGGAACTCGATTGGCAGCGTGCGCAGGTCTGGATCGACCGCTCGCTCGAACTGGATTCCCGAAACTCCGACGCACTCTGGGTGGCCGCCCAACTGGCATACCTGCGCGGGGACGTGGCCGCATGCCTGGACTTCCTTGTTCGGTCCCTCCGGGCCGGCAGCGATCCCTGGGCGGTGGGTGCCTTCGTTGCCGAACTCCTGCAACGAGACCCGGACCAGACCGAGCTGCAGCAGTTTTCCGCCTGGCTCCAGCGTGAATTCGGCGTGGTTGTGCCAACCCCCACCACGCAGCCCGGAACCACAACAGCCCCCGCGGCTTCCCGGCCGATAATGCCTGATTCCGAACCGAGCGCACCACCCGATCCGGTGTTCTCCGAATGAGACAGCCTGTCCGCGTCGTGCGGTCGTTGCCGGACGCCCGGCTGCCCGTAGAATCGTCTGTCCGTGAGGTGCCAACCGTGAGCAGAATCGCGAAGCCGGCGGATCGTACTTCAAGTGCCTGTCGCCTATTGTCGTGCGTTCTCGCCGGCATGATTCTGGCGGGTTGCGGGGCGACCGGTCAGCCCTCCGGCCCGGCGCCGACGCCCGGGACGCTCGAGGACGGGAACCGCGACCCGAACGCCGTGTCCCCGCTGGGCAAGACGCGGGGCGAGCCCAACGATTCGTTTGAGGACGCCATCGTGGCGGTCTACCAGGGTCGCGGAGTCGCCCGCCTGCAGGGTGCCATCTCCCCGTACGGGGATGTCGACGTGTTCCACCTGGGCGCGATGCAACCCGGCGACGCCCTCCGCGTCTCGGCCTGGGCGGCGGACAGCTCGCTGGACATCTGCATTGCGCTCTACGACGACCAGGGGCGGCTCTTCGTGATGGATGACGACAGCGGCGAAGGGTTCAACGCGCTGGCGGACCAGCCCGTGCGGCGCGCGGGCGACCCGTATTACCTGGCCGTCTACGCATCACCGTTCGCCGTTCGCGCGGAGTCCGCGGTCGGGGCCTACGAGGTCACGGTCACGGTGACCCGCGGCGGTGACGTGCCGGCGCCCGAAGGCCAGGTGTTGTATCTGGGGTTTGATGGAGTGGTGCTCGACGTGCCGAGCATTCCGATCACGCAAGTGCCTCCGTTTCGCGCGGGTGACATCTCCCCGGTGTATGCCGGCCAGACAGAGGCCATGAAGGCCGGGATCGTCGCGACCGTCCAGCAGAACTTTGAAGGCCTGAACGTCACGATCGTGACCAGCGATGACGAGTCGCTGCCGGACGGCCCGATGTCCCGCGTGTATTTCGGCGGCTTGAGCAGCATCGCATACGGCATTTCGGAGTCGGTCGATACGTACAACAGCGACCCGACCGACGTGGCCGTCGTCTTCACGGAGTCATTCCGGCCGCGGCTGTTCAGCCGCACGCCGACGACGGAAGAGATGGCGATCGCCATCGGCAACATCGCCAGCCACGAGGCCGGCCACCTCCTCGGGCTGCACCACGTCAACGATCCGGAGGCGCTGATGGACGAATCCGGCCCGGCCGACACGTTCCTGGCCGATCAGAGGTTCAAAGAGGCCCTCCTGTCGCCCAACATCGCTCCGTTGGGCACGCAAGACGCATTGCTGCTGCTGGCCGAGATACTCGGCCTCCTCTGAACGCCCGCGCTCCGGGTTTGCGGCAGGAACCCAGGTCGGGCGCGGCACGGGCCCAAAAGGGGTCGCCTGGATCGGTGTTCGTCACACGTCCCCAGGCGACATGGAAGCGGCTGCCGCGTCGCTGGTACGGGTTTGGCGGCGGCCGGTCCGACGTGGACCGACCCTGCCGAAGAATCCCTCGCGCCGGATGCAGATGAAATCGCGTCCCGTCCGTCCTGTCTGCCCCGTCGCGTTCTCTCCTGAAGGCAACGTACCCCACCCCGCGGCGCGCGGCCATTACAATCACCCGAGCATCGTGGAACCTGCGGACCGGGATGTCTTTCGGAAGCGGCGGGAAGAACTCGCGATCATCGCAACCTGAAACCGGAAGCTGGATTCCGTCTCACTATGCACCGAGGCGTTTGGCGCAGACCCGTGCCGTCGGTTGCCGGGTTTCGCTTCGGCGGACCTATCGCCTGTGCAGGCGACGCTGGGCGCGCGCGTCGATCAGAAACTGGACGGGGGCGACTCCGAAGTTGCCTTCGGGGCGAGGGGTGACCAGGACGGTGTCGAACCGGCTCGACAGGGCGGCCATGCGGGCGGCCGACTGCAGCACCTCACGGTTTGACGCGGCGTGTGTGGAAGGCGGTGTTCGTCCCGCGAAATCCAGCAGGTCCGCGGCGCCGTCCAGGGACACCGGCGCCGTGCCGCCCCGGCCCTGCGTGGTGAAGTCGACTTCAGCCTGCGTCAGCATGTCGGCGGACACGAACCGGACCACGCGGTCGAACAGCGCCTGGTTGATCCAGGCCTGCGCGATGTTCCGGGCGTTGGCGTATTCGCCCGGGTGGACCAGCCGCCGCTGCCCCGTGGCTCGCTCCAGCGCCTCCACCAGGCCCGTCCGGGCCAGCGAGATGCGCCATCCGCCGGTGTACGGTTCGACGAAGATCTCCCAGCCCTCGGTGCCGCGCTTCGCCAGGGTGGCGACCGGCGATTCGACGGTCAGGTCGCTTCGCAGCTCGCCCTCGGTCGTGCCGCCCCGGATCGCTCCGTACCCCAGCCCCAGGCGAACGGATTTTGCCTCTTGCGTGCGGTAGAACTGGTCGATGCTGGCCAGCGTCGCGCGCCGCACGCTCACCACCGTGTCGTCGCCAAATTGCAGCGTTACGTGCGAGCGCAGCCCGGTGCGAATCTGCACACCCGCGCCGAACTCGTCGTGCATCTGCACCGGCTTCCAGGCGGCGGCGTCCAGCACGTCCGTCCCCACCGGCGCCCAGGCCACCGTTCCCGCCGTTTCGATGACGCGGGCCTTCAGCGCCGTGACCGGCTCTGCCGCCGGGGTCGTCGGTTGCGTGGTCGCCGGCGGCCTCGCGGCCGGCTGCGCCCACGCCGGGGAGCAGATCAGGACCGGCAGAAACAGCAGATTGGCGCGTCTCATTCCTCACCCCCGCCGTGGAGATACTCATCCGCCCGGGTCAGGGCGGCTACGAACTCGCCGCCGGTCACCGGTTCGTACTCCGGCCCGTGCTCCATCAGTCCAAGGGCGACGGCCTGCCGCATGGCGTATCGCCGATCGCCCGCTCCCCACGAGCCCAGAATGATTGTATTCACGCTGTCCGGCAGTTTGCACGCCCGGAACAGCAGATATCCCAGGGTCGCCCGGTCCAGGGTGTGGTCCGGCCGCAGACGCCAGGCCGGTCGAATCCAGCCCCGCCGTTCCAGTTCGGCGACGCGCGAATCCGGTGATTCGGCGGCGTCTTCGCCGTCCGCGAGGATCAGCACGGCCCGGGCCGCCTCTTCCACCGTGACCGCCGGGACGGAGGCCAGGTAATGGACGAAGAGTGTTCCGTCGAGCGTTTGCGGGTCCACCGGCGGTTGGTACTTCCGCGGCCCCGCGCAGCCCGCCGGCAGCAGGACGAGGCACAGGGTCGTCACAACCCGCGCGACGACCTGCGGTCGGTCCATCCGGTGAGGGTTGTCCATGCCGTTACGCCGCACGGTCAGAAACTCCACGTCATGCCCACCAGGAAGTACGTCCGGGTCGTCCGGTCGCTGAACGCGTCGCCGGGGAAGAAGAGCCCGTACCGCGTCGTCCACATCAGGTCCGGCGTGATCTCCCAGTTCGCAAAGTAGTCCATCTCCCAGCCGAGGTATCCGCTCTGCTGGTCGGCGGTCGGGTCGGAGACCGCCGCCTCACGCCGGCTCTTATGGTACAGGAACCAGTTGGTGCCCAGCTCCAGCCGGTACAGCAGCGGCTTGTCCTTGACCGGGCAGAACGATGTCCCCGCCCGCCAGATATGCACGTTGCCCAGTTGCGGCGCGAACGACAACCCCGTGTCGCGGAAGCCGAACCCGTTGAACCCCCGGTCCACCGGATCGCGCAGCCGGTTGCCGCCGGCCGAGTCTGTGGGGCTGCCCACCCGGTCGGGATCGCCGGAGGCGAACATGTACTCCAGCGAGGCCCGCGGTTCCATCGGGGTGTCGAACAGGTACTCCAACTGGGCGTCAAACGCCCAGGCCTTGATGACGCTGTCCGTGCAGACCCGCCGGCCGTTGTGGCCGCGTCCGCTCTCGTACACCCACTCCGTGGAGTACCACAGGTTGCGGACCAGCTCGCCCTGCGAGCCGAGGCCGACGTAGAACGAGTCGTAGTCGAACTCACGTCCCAGGGCCCAGAACGTGTCCTGGTTGTGATCGCGCTGCCACAGCACGTAGGCGAACGGCTCGTGCTGCCGGATGCCCAGGTACCGGACCTGCGCGGCGAAGAACGCCCGGTCCGATTCGGTGATCGGACGCGACCGGTCGAAGTCCGGCGTGCTCTTCACGCTCTGCCCGACCAGCCCGGTGATCTCGAAGTCATGAAGGTTGGCCACGACCCGCACGTGGTCCATCGGCGTCCAGAGCGCGTAGCCGGTGCCCAGCTTCACCAGGTCGCGTCCCACCTTCAGCCGGAAGTTGGAGTCGAGGGTCTGGTTGCGGTAGGTCTTCAGCGCGCGGGCCAGGTTGAACTCGTAGTACCCGCGCTCGAGGTTCATGCCTTCCCAGTCGTTGTCTTTTCCGCCGTAGGAGTCGCCCGAGTTGAAGTCGAGATAGCTCAGCAGGCCGCGGGCGTAGAACTCGTGCGCCCCTCCATCCAGCGTCAGCCGCGACCAGACGCGCAGATCGTTTCGCCGATACGTGCGCGAGCTGTTGATCCCGTCGTCCCAGAGGAACAGATGGAAGCTGTACCAGCCGCCGTACTCGAATCCCACGCGGCGCGCGACCGGGGCCTCCTGCTCGGCGCGTTCCCAGATATCTCGCGTGACCTGCTGCTGTTGCTGGATGAACGTGTCCGGTTCCCGCCCGCGCGGCGTCTGCGCCCGCGCGACCGTCGTCACCGTCGCCAGGACGAGTACCCACGCACCCGCGATCCGAATCGTCTGACGTGATCCACCCATGTCTGACCGCACCTGGCCCTTCGGCCTGATGGCAGCATGGTGATCTCGATCGATGGAACAATCAAGTCGTTACCGGCCCGTCCCAAAAAAATGGGCCCCGCGCTTCTCGGGGAAGAAGCACGGGGCTGTTGAAAGGGGACACGACAGCTTCCATGATCTTTATAGAATCATTCGGCCCCGGAATCAAGTGTTTTTTCATGGTTTCTTCTAGCCAAATGCCCAAAATTCCTTCCCCGAATGCCGCGGCACGCCACCGGCAGCCCGTGATATATCGGGTGTTGGGATATCGGGACACATCATCCGGTGGGCCCGAGTATGTTCACATCTGAACTACCGCAGTCGGCCGCTGCGGAAGATGGCCCAGACCAGCACCAGTCCGAGTGCCCCCGCGATCAGGTACCCCACCACCCCGAGCAGTCGCAGGGGAATGCCATACGGCAGTTCGCCGGTCGTGCTGATGACCACCGAACTGCCCACGATGATGGCGGCAATCAGGATCGACATCGCCAGCCGGTTGCTGGACTGGTCCAGCTCGGTCGTCAGACGCTCCAGGTTCTCGTGGCGGACCTTCATCTCCCAGGTTCCGCGCGAGAACTGCCTCAGTATGGCTTTAATTTGCCCCGGGGCCGAACGGAGGACGCCCAGGACCTGCCACAATGCCAGGCCGGCGCCTTTGGCGAGCTTCGCGGGGTTCAGCCGGTCGAACACCATCCGCCGCATCCGCGGCTTGAGCAGGGCGATGAGGTTGAGTTCCGGGTCCAGCCGCATGGCCACGCCGCTGACGGTGGCCAGCGCCTTGACCAGCATCATGACGTTCGTCGGGACGGACACGTCGTTGGCCCGGATGATGTCGGTCGCCTCGCTGAAGACCACCGAGAGATCCAGCCGCTTGAGCGGCAGCCCGTAGTACTTGTCCAGCAGCAACCGGATGGCGCGCGAAAGCCGCGCCCGGTCGGTGTCGGGTCCGAGGGAGTCCAGATCGTCCAGCACCTCCACAATCATTTCGCAATCGCGATTCACCACGCCAAGGATCAGCAGCAGGAAGAGCGTGGACTGCTCGTCCGTCAGCACGCCCACCTGGCCGAAGTCGATGAGCCCCACGGTGTCAGGCGGGCTGACCAGGATGTTGCCCGGATGCGGATCGGCGTGAAACACACCGACCTCGAAGAACTGCTTGAGGTACGCCTCGGCCAGCCGCGTGGCCAGCGACTTGCGGTCAATACTGACATCGCCGTCGCTGAGCAGCGCGTCCAGGTTCCGGCCGGTCAGCTTTTCGAGGGTCAGTACGCGGGGTCCGGTAAGGTCCCAGCGGACCATGGGCACGCAGACGCCTTTCTGATCGGCGAGCGCGTTGCCGATGCGGGCGGTGGCCGACGCCTCGCTGATGAAGTCCATCTCGCGGCGCAGCGTTTCCGCCAGCTCCTGCACAAGCTGACGCGGGCGGTAGGAGCGCAGCTCGGGCAGCAGGTACTCGGCCGTCTCGGCGAACCAGTTGAGGATGTGCATGTCCAGGGCGACGGTGCGTTCGATGTCCGGGCGGCGCACCTTCACCACCACGTCCATGCCGTCGAGCGTGGTGGCGCCGTAAACCTGCCCGATAGAGCCGCATGCAAAGGGCGACTCTTCCATATCCCGGAACGCCTTTGTCACGGGCATATCGAGTTCGTCCTCGATGATGCGGCGGGCGATGGCCGTGTCGAACGGCGCCACCTGGTCCTGCAGGCCGCGCAGTTCGTGAATGGTCTCCAGCGGAATCAGGTCGGGCCGCGTGGTGAGCGTCTGGGCGAGCTTGACAAAGGTGGGGCCCAGCTCTTCGCAGACGCGAGCGAGCCGGCGCCCGATGGCCGCGGCGCTGGACGGCATGGGCTCGTCCTTCGGTCGGCGTCCTCGCGTACCCAGCAGGGAGACATACCGGCCAAGGTTCAAGCGGTCGACCACGTGTCCGAACCCGTGCTGCGTGAGCACGCGCACGATGTGTTGGAGACGGTTGAGGCTTCGGACGCTGCGCGTGAGTTGAAATGGTGTCATGGGCCCCGTCCTGTTGCGCTGCTGCGGCGGAGCGAAATCGGATCTGCGGCCCGAGCCGGGCTCGGGGACGGCTGGATCTGCGCTCCGCGAGCGTCAGCATAGCGGATTAGGGGACGGGCGGGAACGCGACGGGCGCGGCAAAGAGCGCAGAAGAGTCAGCAGTACTGGAACCGTCGGATTTTGTTCGGGTATGTTATTTGGCTTAACTGCTTTTTTCGCAATGAATTGCCGAGACCCCATCCAGGCACATAGGGTCGTGACCTCATCGGTTTTCTTCTCGCGAGAGGGGTCGGTAGATTTACGGATGTTTCACGCTTTTTTCATGATTTCCGGCTTGCGTTGCGGGCGGTGGTTCGGGTACAAAATACGAGGAGGAGAAGGAGGCCCGGCGGGAGAAAAGGTTGCCACTTCCGCGTTTCGTTCCCACCCGGCCGACTTTCTTCTCGGACGTTCATCGGAATGGCCGGTGATCGCGGGGAGAGAGATCGTTACAGGAATGCTGTAGAACTGCCGACGATGCGCACAACTTGGCTCGGTAGGGAGCGGGTTATGGGGCATGGTCTGTAGTGTGGATATGAAGTATCGGTAGCTTGACCGAAGGGGCAGGTTTCGCTACCATTGAACACGAAGAGCACAGAATACGCGCAACCTCACTTGTTTCGTGCTCTCCAGGGCTCCGAAGGAGGATTCCACATGAAGAAAGTTCTTATGATGGCTGCTTTTGCGGTGCTGGTCACGGGTGTGGCCAACGCCGGCGACGTCGCGCTGAGCTTGGTAAACGCCGGCGGCGCGTCTTCGGATTCGATTGGCGAGGGTACGGCAACGTACACCCTCGAGGTGCGGGGGACCGCCGATCTGGGCGGTCTGGCGCTGTTCGGATTTGATTTCGACGGTCCGGTTCCGCTGGCCAATGACCAGTTCACCACCACGCTGTCGTCGTTCGTGAAGGACGCGGGTCTGACCAACCCGGCGGGCTTCGGCGGCACCCTGAGCGGCGGCACGCTGCTTCAGGTCGGCGGTGGCCAGAACACCATCGGCTACACTGGCACCAGCCCGAGCTATCCGACGGGCACCGTCGTGACGGGCATCGGTCTGACCGAAGAGACCCTCGCCACGATCGTGCTGGACACCTCGGCCCTGACCGAGGCCGGCTCGCCCTACACGTTCCAGATTTCGAACGGGTTTGCGAACCTGATCGACCCGGCCTCCCAGCCTTCGGCCCCGCCGTACACCGTTTCGGCGGCGACCATGCTGGCCGGCTCCCCGACCTTCACGCTGAGCGTCACCTCCGGCGATACCATCCCGCCGCAGTTGACGGAAGTGAAGAGCCGGAAGAACCACGGAGCATTGCTGGGCGACCTTGACATCGCGATTCCGTTGGGTCTGCAGACCGGTAACCGGCACATCATCGAGTTCCGGCAGCACTCGGCGACGACGCTGATTCTGTCGTTCGACGAGCCGCTGCTGCCGGCGACCGTCATTCCGGCGAACTTCCAGGTGTGCGGCCTGAACAGCACGCCGGGCAGCCCGGCCACGGCGACGCTGGACGGCACCGGCCAGATCGTGACGTTGACGTATGCGAACGGTGCGATCCCGAACGGCCAGGCCAACAACTCGCCGGGCGACGTGTATGTGCTGCAGGTGCTCCCCGGTGTTACGGATTTGGCTGGCAACCCGATTGACCCGAGTTACGACAAGGTCTACTTCGCCGCGTCGTTTGGCAACGTGGCGAAAGCCGTGAACGTTGCGTGGGCGAACGTCAACCCGGCCGACCGTAACGAAATCGCGATCAATTACAGCACCGCGCCGACGGCGGAGTTGGCCTTGAAGTATGACGTGGTCATTCAGCCGCCTGCCGCGAATGCGGGCAAGATCAACCCCAACGACGCGAACCAGGTGGCACTGAGCTACTCGGCGACGGCGTTGGATCGCGTGAACCTGCCGGTCTGTCCGTGAGGGCAGGCTGAGGAATAGTTGCCGCACGGGTGCCGGGACGTATCCCGGCACCCAAACCGGCCTTTGAGAAGAGGTTTCGGTAATCGAGAGTTTCATGGTCCGAAGGCCCCAGTGATTTCGCCATAGCCACGAAGGAGGGCGAAGGGCCGCAGAGGAAAGAAAGAGGAGGAGTACACTATGAAGAAGCTGTTGGCAATGTTTCTGGTTCTGGGCATGGCCACCACCGCGTTCGGTGCTGGCATTGAGCTTCGTTTCGGCGGTGGCGTCGTCGGCAATGAAGTGACGTTGATGCCGTCTGAAACGGTCGCGATCGAGGTTTTCCTCAGCAATGCTGAAGACGGCTGGGGATTCGGCGCGTGGGGCTGGGACGCTGTGACCACCCCTCCGGAAGTTGTGCCGTTCGAAATCGTGGAGGCGATTCCGGGACCGTCGGTCTATCTGGCGACTTGGGCGCCGGCCGAGCCGGGGCCTGGCATCAATCTCAACGACTTGGGCGTTTCGATCGTCGCTCCGTCCTACGTGTATGCGCCTCCGGGAGACCACGTCCTTATGACGCTGATTCTCCACTGCGCGAACCCCGGTACGACGACGATCATCACGTTTGACACCCTGCAGGGCAGTGCGGCGATCCAGAAGCCAGACTTCTCGCCCTATGCTCTGACTTGGGCGTCCGAGCTGATCATCCACCAGATTCCGGAGCCGGCGTCCCTGGCGCTGCTGGCCCTCGGTGGTCTGGCCCTGATCCGTCGTCGCTAAGAAGCGGCATCGGCTCGGGCACTGCAGGAGGCATCACGCCTCCGACAGAACCAGAGGAATGAAGAAGCGGGGTCGGTCCTACTGGGCCGGCCCCGCTGTTTTCGTAGGGATCCAGGGATCCAGGGATCCAGGGATCCAGGGATCGAGGGATCAAGGGACCGAGGGATCGAGGGATCGAGGGGACGGGGCGCAAGGGTCGAGGGCCGGTGGATGTGGGACCGGCTTTCTCGGCATCCCGGCGCGCCGGGACCTGCGGAGACCAGCCGGTCTTGGCTGCTTCGGGCCTTGCTCCACCAGTTTCTCGGTTCCTCCTTGCGTTTGCTTGCACAACGACGAGTCTGCTATCTAATGTGACAGTTATGCGGGTCCCCGTTGGCGTTTGTGGAGACAAGCGATGAGTGGGTTGGCTTCGGCCGACCGCGGGTGTTTGAGCGGTCATTCGGCCGGAGCCGTGTGGTCGGCTTCAGCCGACCGCTGGCTGTCAGGTGGTCATCCGGGCGGAGCCGTGTGGTCCGGCTTCAGTCAACCGCGGCTGTTTGGGTGGCTATGCGGCTGGAACCATGTGGTCGGCTACAGTCGACCGCTGGCTGTCAGGTGGTCATCCCCGGCCGGAGCCGTGTGGTCCGGCGTCAGTCGACCGCGGCTGTTTGGGTGGCTATGCGGCTGGAACCATGTGGTCGGCTACAGTCGACCGCTGGCTGTCAGGTGGTCATCCCCGGCCGGAGCCGTGTGGTCCGGCGTCAGTCGACCGCGGCTGTTTGGGTGGCTATGCGGCTGGAACCATGTGGTCGGCTTCAGCCGACCGGCCAGTGCCCCCACCTTCAGGTGGGGGTTGGCGGACCATCAAAAACTCCCTTGTTCCCTTCTTCGTATTCAGCAGCCGGCTTCAGCCGGCTTTCCAGGCGGGTGGTATAGACTCTTGAGAAGCCGGCTGAAGCCGGCTGAAAGAGAGGACAAGGAGTGGGATGAGGAGAGCCGCTTTCCCCCGGCTTGAAGCCGGGGGCACTGACCGGCCGGCTGAAGCCGGCCCCGGGTTCCGCGGCCCGAAAGAATCAGTGGAGAGAGGACGACGCTTGCCCAGGTGTGTGTGAGGATCTGCGCAGTGCGCGAAAAGCCCGGGAGTCTGCAGCCTAGTGAGCCTGCTGTCTATTGAGCAGAGTCTGTCGGTTTGTGGCACGAAGCCCTGAAACCATGGAACGGCGATCATGAACAGACAACTGCGAGTATGGGTGATGGGGACGGTGGCGGGCGTCCTGGTGACCGGTCTGGGTTGCCGGGAGGAGCAGGGCAAGTCTTCCGGTGCTGTGGACGTGTCCCGGCACAACGTGCTGCTGATCACGCTGGATACGACGCGGGCGGACGTGCTGGCGTGCTACGGACACAAGCTGGTCAAGACGCCCAACCTGGACCGGCTGGCTCGGGAGGGCGCTCGTTTTACGCAATGCACGACGGTTGCGCCCATCACGCTGCCAGCCCACACGAGCATCCTGGCCGGCACGTATCCCTTCGTTCACGGCGTGCGGAACAACGGCCGGTACGTGCCGGACGAGGGAATCACGACCCTGCCCGAGTGGCTCAAGCCGCGGGGCTTCATCACGGGGGCGGAGGTGGCGGCGTTCGTGCTGGATGGCATCTGGGGGCTGAATCAGGGGTTTGACACGTATCGCAGCGCAAAACCGGACGAAACCTATCGCGAGCAGATGGACCGGCTGACGGGGCATCAGAGCGTCCCGGCGGATGACGTGGCGGACCGGGCGATTGCCTGGCTGAACGAGCATGCTGACGAGCGGTTCTTCCTCTGGCTGCACTTCTTCGATCCGCACCAGCCGTGGCGGCCGCCGGACCGCTTCAAGGATCTGTACCCGCACCCCTACCTTGGCGAAGTGGCCTTCATGGACGAGCAGATCGGTCGCGTGCTGGATGAACTGCGGCGGCTGAAGCTGGATGGCCGGACGCTGGTGGCGGTGGTGGGGGATCATGGGGAGGGGCTCGGCCAGCACGACGAACTGACGCACCGCTACTACGTGTACGACAGCACGATGCGGGTGCCGTTCATCCTGTGGGCGCCGCGCGTTGTGCCGCCCGGGCGGGTGGTCCAGGCCCAGGTTCGCGTGGTGGACGTGGCCCCGACCGTGCTGGATCTGTTGGGGCTGGAGCCGCTGCCGGGCATCCAGGGTTGCACGGTGCGGCCGCTGCTGGACGGGCGGACGGTGGACCTGGGGCTGGCGGCGTACGGGGAGTCGGTCGAGCCGTTCGAGAGCTACGGCTATTCGCGGCTGTGGACGCTTCGGGCCGACGGGTGGAAGTACATCCATGCGCCGCGTGCGGAGCTGTATGACGTTCGACGGGATCCGCACGAGGAGACGAACCTGGCCGAGCAGGAGCCGGAGCGGTTGGCGGCCATGCAGCAGCGGCTGTTGTCCGTGGTGTCGGAGGGGCTGGCCCGGTCGCCGCGTCAGGCGTCCGGCGCGGGGGCTCTGGACGCGGATTTGGCGGATCGCCTGGCGGGGCTCGGTTACATGGGCGGGTACGCTCCGACCAGTGAGGCGGATGAACTGACGCTGCTGCGCGAGATGGAAGGTTCGGACCCGAAAGATCACATCCAGACCGTGAACGGTTTTCTCAAGGCCCGTGCCCATATCGGGGCGGGGCAGCTTGTGGAGGGCGAGACGATCCTGCACGAGCTCATCGGCAAAGAGCCGGAGAATCCGGCACTCCGGTCCGTCCTGGCTCGCACGTACTGGGAGACGGAGCGTTTCACCCAGGCCGCCGAGCAGTACGCGGTGCTGTTGACGCTGCAGCCGGAGAACGCTCCGGAGCACTTCCGCGCGGGCCGCGTGCTGGGTGAGATCGGCCGGCACGAAGAGGGCGAGACGCACCTCCGCCGCGCCGTGGAGCTCACGCCGGGGTATGCCGATGCCCATGCGTACCTGGCGTACGTCGTGGCCCGGCAGGGTCGGCTGGATGAGGCCGGGGCGGCGTTTGCCCGGGCACGAGAGCTTGAACCCGGCAACGAGGCGGCGGCGCTGGGTTGGAGCAGTTTGCTGGCGGCCCAGGGCGACCGCGCGGGCAGCCTGAACGTGCTTCGCGAGGCGCTGAAGCACAACCCCGACAGCGCCTTGCTGGCGAACAATACGGCCTGGCAACTCGCCACGGCACCGAACGCAGCGTTGCGCGACGGCGCGGAGGCCGTCCGGCTGGCCGAGCGCGCGCAGGACCTCCTGGGCGACCGGGTGAGCGCAGACATCCTGGATACGCTGGCGGCCGCGTATGCGGAGGCGGGGCGGATGGAAGACGCTTCCGCGATGGCCCGCCGCGCGCTGGAGCTGGCGGAGCGCGCGGAGAATGCAACGCTGACAGCGGACATCCGCGCCCGGCTGGCCTTGTACGAAGCCGGGAAACCGTATCGCGACGGGGAGTGACGACGGCCACGCGGTGGGACTGGCTTTCCTGTGTGGGACCGGCTTTCCAGCCGGTCTCTTGCCTTCTTGTGGGACCGGCTTTCTCGCCACGGCGAGTCGCCTGCGGAGACCAGCCGGTCTTCTCTCTCTTCCCTGTGGGACCGGCTTTCCAGCCGGTCACCGTTGGGTTTCTGCCTGCTACGGGGTCGGCTGCTCCTGCATCCGCCGGCGCACGCGATCCAGATCACGTTGTGAGGGCTGGTGGCTCGGGTTGATGCCCAGCGCCTGCTCGAAGTACCTTGCGGCCTCTGCCCAGTTCTGCTGCCGGGCGTTCAGCACACCCATCGCGTGCAGGGCGCGCACATTGGCGGGTTCGATCTTGAGGATGTGCTCGAAGTGGCCGCGGGCCGCCTCGATGTGCCCCTGCTGCGCCTGAACCTGCCCAAGGCTGTA
>CAZPHH010000098.1:0-17345 GCA_964586145.1 uncultured Phycisphaeraceae bacterium
TGACCACAACGCGACCGCCGGCCACCGACCTGGGTTGGCTGCTGCACAAGCATCCGAGCAAGGTGCAGACGTTTGATCTGGCATACGGACGGGCGCACGTCTATTACCCGGAAGCCACCGACGCGCGTTGCACGGTTGCCATGCTGCTGGATGTTGATCCGGTGGGGCTGGTGCGGCGATCCCGGGGGCCGGGCGGGGACGGCTTCGCGCTTCATCAATACGTGAACGACCGCCCATACACGGCCAACAGCTTTCTGAGCGTCGCCCTGGCGCAGGTGTTTGGAACCGCTCTGGGCGGGCGATGCAAGGACCGGCCCGAGCTGGTGGAAGAAGTGCTGTCGCTGGAGGCCCGCCTGGCCGTTCTGCCGTGCCATGGCGGGGCCGACCTGCTGCGACGGCTGTTCGAGCCGCTGGGGTACGAGGTGGTAACGCAGGGATTCGCGCTGGATGAGATGTTCGCGGATTGGGGCGAGAGCCGCTACTTTGCGGTCACGCTCCGCGGCCGGGCGCGGTTGCAGGACCTGCTCACGCACCTGTACGTGCTGATTCCCGTGCTGGACAACGAGAAGCACTACTGGGTCGGTGATGAGGAGGTTGAGAAGCTCCTGCGGCGCGGCGAAGGGTGGCTGGCCGGTCACCCGGAGCGCGAGACGATCGCCAGCCGTTATTTGAAGCATCGGCGTCGGCTGGCACGCGAGGCACTGGCCCGGCTGGCCGAGGAGGACCACCCGGACCCCGATGCGGAGACGGAACTCTTCGAACACGAAGAGACCACGCTGGAGAACCTGATCGTTGCAGGCGGCGAGGGCGCCGAGCCGCGGGCGGGCACCGTGGGGCCGCTTCGGCCTTCCGGCGTTGCGGAGCCGTCGACCGTTGAGGAGTCCGGCTTCTCGGATGCCGCGGATGCGGAGCGAGCCCCGACGCTGAATGCGCAGCGCCTGGCCACGGTGCTGGCGGTCTTGCGGGGCAGTGGTGCAATTCGCGTGCTGGATCTCGGCTGCGGGGAGGGCCGGCTGCTCCGCGTGTTGCTGGAGGACAGTCGTTTCGCGCGAATTGTCGGTATGGACGTGTCGCTGCGGAGCCTGCGGATCGCCGCCGAGCGCCTTCGGCTGGAGGAAATGCCGCCGGCCCGGCGGCAGCGTATTGAGCTTCTGCACGGTTCCCTGATGTACCGCGACGCCCGGCTGGCCGGCTTCGATGCTGCGACCTGCATCGAGGTGATCGAGCATTTGGACCCGCCGCGCCTGGCTGCGTTTCAGCGCGTGCTTTTCGAGTTCGCCCGACCGCAAACGGTGGTCATCACGACGCCGAACCGCGAATTCAACGTGAAGTTCGAGACGTTGCCGGCCGGTCACCTCCGTCACCGAGATCACCGTTTCGAATGGACCCGTGCCGAGTTCGAGGCGTGGGCCCGCGGGGTGGCGGACCGTTTCCACTACACGGTTCGTTTCCTGCCCGTCGGCCCGGAGGATGCAACCGTCGGCCCGCCGACACAATTGGGGATTTTTGAACGGACTGTCAAGGAATGATTGTCGAAGGAGCGCAGATTCTGGCAGACGTGGCCGCTGGACGAACGCCTGAGGCAAAGGCGGTGTTCAACGAACACGGAATCATCGTCTTTTCACGGTCCGTGGAGCATCGTACGATGAAGGGCGAGGGGATTTCCTATGAAGATAACTACGCGGGCAACGCCCTCGCCGCGATGATTCGGCCGGGGGCATTCGAAATCCGCTACCACAAATCGTGCTCTGACCGGCGCGTGGCGCAGATCGTGAACGCGATCGCCACGGAAACGGGCTTTGAGATACTCAACACGTGGCGCGTCACCTATCAGGGGCGTCTGCTGACCATCCAGGACAGTGCTTAAGTGAACGTTCACCTCCCTCAGCTTTCCCTCGTCGTGCTCGTCGGCCCGTCCGGGTCGGGCAAGTCGACGTTTGCGCGTCGGCACTTCAAGCCGACGGAGGTGCTCAGCAGCGACTATTGCCGCGGGCTGGTGGCGGACGATGAGGGCAATCAGGCGGCGACGAACGACGCGTTCGAGGTCCTCCACTTCATCGCGGCCAAGCGCCTGGCGGCCGGGCGACTCACCGTCGTTGATGCCACGAATGTCCGGCCGGAAGACCGCAAGCCGCTGGTGACGCTCGCCCGGGAGCACCATTGCCTGCCCGTGGCCATCGTGTTCGACCTGCCGGAAAAGCTCTGTCAGGAGCGGAACGCGGCGCGTCTGGACCGCGATTTCGGGCCTCACGTGATTCGAGGCCAGCGCAGCGCGCTTCGCCGCGGCCTGCGCGGTCTGAAGCGAGAGGGCTTCAGCCACGTCTTCACATTCGAATCGCCGGAAGAGGTCGAGGCGGCCGTCATCGAGCGTGTGCCCCTCTGGAATGACCGGCGCGGCGAGCACGGGCCGTTTGACATCATCGGAGACGTGCACGGGTGCTTCGACGAGTTGGTGGAGTTACTGTCGCAACTGGGCTATCGCGTGGAAGCCGCGAAGGACGGGGCCGACGGAGAATACCACGTCACGCCGCCGGCCGGACGAAAGGCCGTCTTCCTTGGCGACCTCGTTGACCGCGGCCCGAAAATCCCTCACGTGCTGCGCCTGGTCATGAGCATGGTGCAGCAGGAAACGGCCCTATGCGTGCCCGGCAACCACGACGTCAAGCTTCTGAGAAAGCTCCGCGGCAAAAACGTCCAAGTGACGCACGGGCTGGCAGAGAGCATTGCCCAGCTCGAAGCGGGACCCGCCGAGTTCCACCGCCAGATTGCGGAGTTCTTGGACGGCCTCATCAGCCACTACGTGCTCGATGACGGTCGGCTCGTCGTGGCCCATGCAGGCATGAAGGCCGAGTTCCAGGGCCGCGGCTCCGGCCGCGTGCGCGAGTTCGCCCTGTACGGCGAAACCACCGGCGAGACCGATGAGTTCGGCCTGCCCATCCGCTACAACTGGGCGGCGGAGTACCGCGGGCAAGCCATGGTCGTCTACGGCCACACGCCCGTGCCGGAGGCGGAGTGGCTCAATCGCACGATCAACATCGACACGGGCTGCGTGTTCGGCGGCCGGTTGACCTCGCTGCGGTATCCGGAAAAGGAACTCGTCTCCGTGCCGGCCGCCCGGGCGTACGCGGAGTCCAAGCGTCCATTCCTGCCGGCAGCGCCGGAGGGCCTGTCGGCCCAGCAGGCGTACGATGACGTGCTGGACCTCGGCGATCTGCTCGGCAAGCAGATCATCTCCACACGGTTGCGGCAGAACGTGATCATCCGCGAGGAAGAGGGCGCCGCCGCTCTCGAGGTCATGAGCCGCTTCGCCGCCAACCCCAAGTGGCTCATCTACCTGCCGCCCACGATGTCGCCCTGCGAAACCTCAAGCGAAAAGGGCCTGTTGGAGCACCCGCGCGAGGCGTTCGCCTACTACCGCACAAACGGCCAGCCGAAAGCCATTTGTGAGGAAAAGCACATGGGCTCCCGCGCAGTGGTCATTGTTTGCCGCGACGAGAGCGCGGCCTGCCGCCGGTTCGGCGTGATCGATGAAGGCGCCGGCATCGTGTACACGCGCACCGGGCGGCGGTTCTTCGACGACGCGCAGACGGAAGGGGAGTTGCTGGACCGCCTGCGCATCGCGCTGACGGCGGCCGGTGTCTGGGAGGCGTTGCACACGGACTGGGTCTGCCTCGATTGCGAACTGATGCCCTGGTCGGCCAAGGCGCAGGCGTTGCTGCGCGAGCAGTACGCGCCCGTCGGCGTGGCCGCCCGGGCGGCCCTGGCTGAGGCGACGGCCAGCCTCGAGCACGCGGCAGCCGCCGGACTCGACGTGGGGGCGCTGCTGGCTCGCCATCGAGAACGGGCCGGCCTGGCCGATCGCTACGTGCGTGCCTGGCGCCAATACTGCTGGCCGGTCGCGTCGGTCGCGGACCTGAAGCTCGCTCCCTTCCACCTGCTGGCGACGGAGGGCCGGGTCCACGTGGATCGCGACCACGTCTGGCACATGGAGACGCTGGCCGGCGTATGTAGGGCCGACACCGAGGTGCTGCTCGCCACACCGTTTCAGGTGATCGACCTCACCGATCCGCAGAGCGAGCAAGCGGGCATCGACTGGTGGGAGGCGCTCACTGCTCGCGGGGGTGAGGGCATGGTGGTCAAGCCGCTGGACTTCGTGGCCCGCGGCCGGCGCGGGCTGGTGCAGCCGGCCGTGAAGTGTCGCGGACGGGAGTATCTGCGGATCATCTACGGTCCCGAGTACACGTTGCCCGAACACCTGGAGCGGCTGCGCTCGCGCGGCCTGGCGGCCAAGCGATCCCTCGCCCTGCGGGAGTTTGCCCTCGGCGTGGAGGCCCTGGAGCGGTTCGTCCGTGGCGAACCCCTGCGCCGGGTGCATGAGTGCGTGTTCGGGGTTCTGGCCCTGGAAAGCGAACCGGTGGACCCGCGGCTGTAGTCACCGTCCGGCCGGGTTTTGGGGTATACTGGACGGATGGCCAAGCGACCTTTCGAGCCGGCGGGGCGGATCAGGCGGCTGCCGCCGTACCTGTTCGGGCGGATCAACGCCCTGCGGCACGCCAAGCGGCAGCAGGGGATCGACATCATCGACCTGGGCATGGGCAACCCCAGCGACCCTACGCCGAAAATCGTCGTGGACAAGCTTTGCGAGGCGGCCCAGGACCCGCGGAACCACCGGTACAGCGCGTCCAAGGGCGTCTTCAACCTGCGGCGCGACGTCGCCCGCAAGTACGAAGAGAAGTGGGGCGTCACGCTCGATCCGGAAAAGGAAGTCATCGCCTGCCTGGGCAGCAAGGAGGGCCTCAGCCACATGTGCCTGGGGCTGCTGGGGCCGGGCGATACGGTGGTGGTGGGCGACCCGGCCTTTCCGATCCACGTCTACGGGCCCGCCTTGGCCGGTGCAAACGTGATTTCCGTGGTGCTGGGCAACGACGACGCGTTTCTGGACCGCATCGCATACGTTTTGCAGCACCTGTACCCGCGCCCGAAGCTCATTCTGTTGAACTATCCGAACAACCCGACCGGCCGGACGATCGAGCCGGTCTTCTTTGAGCAGGTGGTGGCGCTGGCCGACCTGTTCGGCGTGTACGTGATTCACGATTTCGCGTACGCGGAAAGCTGCTTTGACGGTTACCGGGCCCCCAGCTTCCTGGCCGCCCCCGGCGCGAAGGACGTGGGCGTGGAGTTCACCACGCTCAGCAAGCAGTACAACATGGCCGGCTGGCGGATCGGGTTCTGCGCGGGCAACGCGGACATGATCGAGGCGCTGGCCACCGTGAAGGGCTACTACGACTACGGCATTTTCCAGCCCATCCAGATCGCCAGCATCATCGCCATGCGGCATTGCGAGCCGGACGTGCAGGAACAGGCGGCGCGGTACCAGGCGCGGCGCGACGTGGTGATCGAGGGCTGCCGGCGTCTGGGCTGGCAGGCCCAGGTGCCGCAGGCGGGCATGTTCGTCTGGGCGAAGGTGTCCGACGAGCACCTGGCCGGCCAGGGGTCCATCGAGTTCTGCCTGCGGATGATGGACGAGGCGGAAGTGGCCCTGGCGCCCGGCCGCGGCTTCGGCGAGAACGGCGAGAACCACGTCCGTATCGCCTTGGTGGAGAACGAGCAGCGCCTGCGCCAGGCCATCCGGCAATTGGACCGTGTGCTCAACAAGCGAACCTCGGACGCCCGCCCGTGATTCACCCGGTCAAGTCGTTGGGTCCGCCATGCGCAATGGCACTGACTTCCGGCAACGAAGAAAGAAAGTCCTCGCCGATCCAGGTTCTGCATTGAGCAGAGCGTAGTCAGGAGGACACAACGATGTTCACGGATGGACTCAGACGTATCGTATGGGACCAGATTCGTCAACAGGATCTGAAGGCGTTTGCCAAGTGGCTGTCGCCGGAATGGCTGACGACCGCGGCGAAATCAGCCGGAGTTCGCATCGGCCGAGGGCCGTTGCATGCGGTCAACCTGGCCTGGTTGGCCGTGGCCGCGGCGTTGCACCGTTCCCGGCCCTTTGCCAACGTGTTGACCCTCACCCTCAAACGGATGGAGGACACCGACGGATTCACCGCCACGCCACTCGGCCAGAAGTGGGCCAAGGCCCGACGCCGCCCGGGCCCTCCACGGCGCTCCCGACACGATCCTCGCGGTCGCGAGGGGGTGGCGGTCAGCGAGGCGAACCCCACACCATTGGAACAGATGGTCTGCGAGGCGGGTCCGGCACGACTGCGGCGGAGAAGGCTCGTGATGAACGGGCCTGGGGCCCAGGGCAGAGAATAGGCACTGCTCAAGTGCAGTGGCACCCGGCCCACCGCCTACAGCCTGTTCTCCGTCTCTTCAGTACAACTCGTACCCCAGGCCGGTCTCGTCGCGGTCGTCGGTGTTGGCGATGAGGTCGCCGGTGGTGCTGTTGTAGACCCAGCCGATGGTGGTCAGGCTCTCGTCGACGGTGGGGCCGGTGCCGGCCACGAACACGCCGTTCGCACCGCGGTTGGGACCCACGGAAATGGCCGGAATGTCACCGTAGAGGTAGGGCCCGTAGATGTAGATGTCCGGGTTGGCGCCGACGTTGCCCTGGGCGTCCGTCCGCTTCGTGAGCTGGTCGATGAACGTCTCCGGGCTGTTGTCCTGGGCGGGATACGTGAAATTGTGTTCCCGATAGTAAAGGTCGATGGCGCTGCGAAGCGTCACCAGGCTGGTCAGGACGTCGGAATCCGCCGCGCCGCGCGCCCCGCGGCTGATCCGCGGAACGGCCACGGCGGCGATGACGCCGATCAACGCCACCACGATCAGGATTTCGAGCAGGGTGATCGCCGTTTGCCGTCGAGGGAAAGCCATCGTACACCCCGCATTCGCCGTTCGGCGGCTCTTGGGACTCAGCGGCACCTGCCAAGCGGGCCGCCGACCGCGGCCCGGAGTTCATATCGTCCCGCGGTTTTGGGGCCTTTAGGCCGCGCTGCAACACAAAGTGCGGGGGGGCTCGGCCGGACGAACGCGGCCGCACAAGTTGCGGAACCGGACACGACCGAATAAAACGCCGGCCGGCGGTTGCCCGTATGCGGTGACGCCATCGTGAAAGGATAACGTATGCCCGCAGACTTCATCGCACGGGCGGTTCTGGGCCGGTCCCATGCGGTTATCGGCATGGTGCATGTTCCCCCCCTGCCCGGCACGCCCCGGGCGGCGGATTCGGTGGACGCGATCGTGCGGCAGTGTGTCCAGGAGGCTCGCCTGCTGGCCGACGGCGGGGTGGATGCCGTGATGATCGAGAACATGCACGACGTGCCGTACGTAATCGGCCCGATGGGCCCCGAGATCGTGGCCGCCATGACGGCCGTCGCCTGCGGCGTCCGGCAGGCCGTCTCATGCCCACTGGGAGTGCAAATTCTGGCGGCCGGCAACCGCGAAGCCCTCTCCGTGGCCCTCGCCTCCGCCGCTGCGTTTGTTCGGGTGGAGGGGTTCGTGTACGCGCACGTCGCGGACGAGGGGCTGATGCCGGTGGCCCAGGCGGGTGATCTGCTCCGGTATCGCCGGGCGATCGGGGCGACGCAGGTGGCCGTCTGGGCCGACATCAAGAAGAAGCACGCCAGTCACGCGCTGACCGCGGACGTGGACCTGGCCGAGACGGCAGCGACGGCCGAGTTTTTTGGCGCGGATGCGTTGGTGGTCACCGGGTTGGCCACCGGTCGGCCGACGGCGCCGGACGACCTGCAGGCGGCGCGGGACGCGTCGCGTCTGCCTGTGGTGGTCGGCAGCGGCACGACGCCGGAGAACCTGGAGGCGCAGTGGCCGGTCGCGGATGCGTTTATCGTCGGGTCGTACATCAAGCGTGAGGGCCTGTGGTCCAACCCGCCCGATCCGGCCCGGCTGCGGCGTTTCATGGAGCGGGTGGGCGTTCTGCGGGGCGTGTGACACGCCCGGCCACTCGGGCCCGCGCAGCGCGAAGTCCGGATGGCGTTCGCCTCGAACGCCGTCCGGACCGCGCGGTACCGCGGGCGGCCTTCCCCTCCTCTTCCGCCTTAGTCGGCCGCGTCGATCGAATCGTCGACCGGCAGAAGCAGGAAGTTCACCACGGCCGGTTCTCCCGCGATGACGCGAACCGGTTTCCGTAACGGCTGATACCCGGGTGCACCCGCGGCCACCCTGTACGGTCCGGGCGGTACATCCGGGAACCGATAGATCCCCATCTCGTTCGTTTCTGTCGCCGTCACGACGATTGGCGGGTCGGCCGGCTTGATGAGGCGGACCAGGGCGCCCGCGATGGGCGACGGGGCCGTCCCTGGTTCCGGTGCACCAATCACGCGACCCACGACCAGGCCCGGCACCTGGGCCGGCGTGTGCGACAGGAACAGTACGGAGCCCGGCGGGGCCAGGCAGATCCTGGGCACCTTCACGATGTGGAACGGGTTCGTGATAACATCCAGCGGTCCGGGCTGCTCCTGGACGGCCACGTGGATCCGGGTGCTGTGCTCGCACCGGCCCGCGCGGACGATGTGAATCCCGGGTCCGCCGCCGGTCGACTGCACGCCCAGGATGGCCACAATCACGCTGAAGTGCTGGAAGTCGACGGGGGGCGGCGTGGGGGCCGGCTGCAGATGGGCGGTGTGTCTTTGCCAGAACGCGGCCCACGCTTGGGGATCCTGGATGACGGCCCGCAGGCCGCGGAAGTGCGGGTTGTTCAGCCCGAACCCGCTGATCTCTCCGTTCGCAATGGTGTGGATCGGGCACTCGCAGCAGCAGGCCGCTCCTGCGTCGCTGTCTTCGTCGCAGACCGTGCAGTCGAGTATCGTCTCGGCCGCGAGCGCATCGATCGCCTGATCCTCATTGAGGCTGGGATCGAGGGTTGTGGGGGTGACCTGGGCGGCGGTTCGCTGAGCGCCGGCGACACCCGCCAGCCCCAGAACCAGGATGCCGGCGCAGAGCAAGACTCCTTTTCGTACCATACGAGTTCCTCCTTTACCTGCAGAATGCACTCGGTTCGGGACGTTCTCCGGAATCGTCCCGTCGGGCAGGAAGGCCGGGCCGGCGTCGTCGGGCCGCCTCACGTCGGTCATACAATCGCCGTGCCCGAAGCGCCTTCGCCGGACGCCCGCGGTAAGTCAACGCGATTGCGTCCTTGCGGCCCATGCGCCGGGTCAATCGCGTCTTCCGATCAGCCAAACGCACGGATACGGATGCTTATTGCGGCGAAAATTCCGGAGATGCTCAGGAAGGGCTGCGCTCATAACCCAAGCAACGGAGCGACGAAGCGACGGAGGAGGAAGGACTTGCGCCAGGGCGTTTGTGAAGGTCTGCCCCGGGGCGCGGAGAGCCCGGGCGTTTGCAGATTATTCGGCGCGCCGGTCAGCCGCCCACGCCGAAGAGCAACTCACGCAGGCTGTCGAACGGGAAGACGACGGACCGGCGGGGCGTCAGGAACACGAGGAGCCAGCGGTCGCCGGTCTTCTCGAAATGCAGCTCCCAGCGTGACGGCCGGCTGCCGCCCAGGCCTTCCGCGGCGCCGTAGACGCGGGCTGAGGCGTTGAAGGTCACCTTCGCGCGCTGTCCGTCCTCGATGCTGACCTCGAAACCGCTGAGCCGGGCGCTTCGGACCTCGACGGCGGTCAGGCCGCGGCGGACCCACTGCATGAACTCGTCCCGGTCCAGGTTCTGCGTCGCAAACCGGTCGGAGACGTGTTCGCCGATGCCCGCCACGTCGCCGTTCACGGCGGCGACGGCCAGTTCATTGCACAACGCAATGAGACTTTCCCGCTCGGTAACGACCAGGTGCTGCATCACCAGTAGCAGGGCCGCGACCACGACGCCGGCCAGCGCCGCGCGTCGCGCATTCGGCGTCCGCCGCGCCGCCCATCGCCGCAGCAAAATGAACTCGCCCACGAGCAGCAGCGGCACGAGGTACAGCGGGCTCTCAAACAGGACCGTCTTGATCGTTGTCAAAGCTGGCTCGCTTGTCTGTGTCGCTTCCTCGGGCGAACGGATCAGTCATCTCCGTTACGCGGCACGGCCTTCCCGTCGCGAATTGTGAAGTCCCGACGGCGGTATACGGCCTTTCCGCTTGAAGTCGTCGGCTCGTGCCATTGCCATTGGTTCCATTCGCTTCCAGGCGTGCCAGGACGGGGATCGCCTTGCGAGCGATGTCAAAATACTCCTCGCGCAACTCCAGGCCGATGCAGCGGAGGCCGCACGCCAACGCGGCGGCGACGGTTGACCCGGCGCCCATAAAGGGGTCCAGAATCGTTCCCTCGCCCAGGGGTAGGGCCGCATGCACAAGTTGACGCATGAAGTGTTGTGGTTTGAGCGACGGATGCGGCGCCAGCCGGCGTTCCTCCGGACGGGTCGGAGCGGAGACGATCAAATCCCGGAATGGTCCTCCTTCGGATACGCGGCGCAGGCCGCCCGTCTTCCATTTGCGCAGGTTGTCCTGCACGCGCCCCTCGCAAGGTTTGCGGAACAGGCCCCACGGCTCCCAGCACGACCGCGGCATGACTGTGACCTGGTCAAACTCCCGATGGGCGTTCTTGGGCCGGTCTCCGCCGCGAAGCGTCTGGACCACGCGAATGATCTCACCGCGCTTCTCGAACCCCGCCAGGACAAAGGGCTCGTAGACGAGGTGGGACACGAGCGGGTTAGTAGCCACAAAGACATGAGCCCCCGGCACCAGGACCGGCATCAACGCGCGGGCGAACCGTGCAAAGAAGCTACTCAGGTCGGCCCGATCCTGCTGGGTCAACACGGTGAACCGCGGCAGGGGACTGCGACGGCAGCCGTCGAATGACGGCGGAATGCGCCAGACGCCGCCCCGGCCTGTTTTCCGCTTGGCCAGGTGAGCGGCCGAATACTCCACCAGCCCATAGGGCGGGTCGGTCACCACGGCGTGAATGCTGGCCGGCGGCGCCTTCTCCAGCCAGGCGAAGGCATCCACAAGATGGATCTCGACCGGATCGGGCGCGCAGGACTCTGCGTCAAATAGTCCGGCCTGAAGCAGACTGGTTCGGCTGTTCCTTGCCAAGGCCCGCACCCTCTGTCTTTCCGAACATTCTCCGAACAGAGATAATACCGGAATCACTCGCAGAGTCCAGTGCTTATTTCAGGTTTTCCGGGTTCAGGGGCTGCAGGTCGGGCGGGACGAACCGGCCGTCCTTGCGGACGAGTTCGTCGTCAAACCAGATTTCGCCGCCGCCGCACTCCGGTGTCTGGATGCAGACCATGTCCCAGTGGACGGCCGAGCGGTTGCCGTTGTCGGCCTCGTCCTCGTACGCCGACCCCGGCGTGAAGTGGAACGAGCCGGCGATTTTCTCGTCGAACAGGATGTCCAGCATGGGCCGGGTGATGTAGGGGTTGAATCCCAGGGCGAACTCGCCCACGTACGACGACCCGTCGTCCGTGTTCAGCACGGTGTTGAGGTGCTCGGAGTTGGAGCTGCGGGCGTTGATCACCTTGCCGTCTTTGAATTCCAGCCGGATGTCCTCATGCACGACGCCCTGGTAGAGCGTGCGGGCGTTGTACCGGATGGTGCCGTTCACGGAATCGCGAACGGGGGCGGTGAAGGCCTCGCCGTCCGGGATGTTCAGCTTGCCGGCACAGCCGATGGCGGGAATGCTCTTGATGGAGAAGTGCAGTTCGGTTTCCGGGCCCAGGATTTTCACGCGGTCGGTCGCCTTCATTCTTGCAACCAGGGGCTGCATGGCCGCGGCCATTTTGCCGTAGTCCAGGGTGCACACATCAAAGTAGAAGCGTTCGAAGGCTTCCGTGCTCATCTGGGCCTGCTGGGCCATGGAGGGGCTCGGGTAGCGCAGGACGACCCAGCGGGTCTGTCGCACGCGGATCTCGCCGTGCACCGGCTTCCACCAGACAGACTGGTAGAGCTTCATCTTGTCCGCGGGCACGTCGCTCATTTCGGTGATGTTCAGGTTGCCGCGCAGCCCGATGTAGGCCTGGACGCCCTTCATCCGCAGGGCCTCGGTCTCGGCGATGAGCTTGAGTTGGGCCTCGCTGCCGTGGATCAGAAGCTGCCGCAGCACGAGGTTGCTCTTGAGCGTCACCAGCGGGTCGGCGCCCGCCTGGCGGGCCACACGCACCACCTCGTTGGTGATGTCATGTGGAACGTCGATCGCCTCGATCAGGATTTTCTCTCCCGGCTTGACCGCCGTGGAGTAGTGGATAAGCACTTCCGCCAGCCGAGTCATTCGCGGGTCAACCATCCTGCTTCCTCCTTCGATTCGTCATTCCCACGGGCACGGCGCGAACTGCCCGGCCCCTCCGATGGCCATTGCCCCAGCATACTCGAAAGCCGGCCGGAAGGGCAGGCGGGACGCGGGATCGTCCGTTCGAAGCCGCACACGCCGGCCTGCGAGCTCGCGTGAGTTGCAGACGGATCATTCCGGAAACACAAATCCCGGCGGTTCGGAGCGGCGGGGGTAGCAGTCGGCCCCTCCGTTGAAGATCGCGAACAGCGACAACGCGAGCAGCGCCCGCACGATGAACTTCGCCCAACGCTTCATGGCATCTGCCTCCCTGAATCCCGGCGCGAACCGGCGGCGCCGTGGCCGGATCGACAGAGCATACCTTCACGGGCCGGATGAATCCAACGAGGACTCGCCGGGCCGTCACTCGGCGTGGGCGTCCACGGTCCGCATCTGCCGGGCCTTCTGCTCGTTCACGAAAGCCAGCAGAACCAGGCCGAGCACGAAGAACACAACGACGGACACGATCGACAGCCGCAGCGAGCCGGTCCGGTGGATGATGGCCGCCATCGCCAGCGGGCCCCCGATGGCGGAAAACTTGCTGAACACCGTGTAGAACCCGAAGAACTCCGCACTGGCCTCCGGCGGGACCATGGAGCCGTACAGCGACCGGCTCAACGCCTGCGACCCGCCCAGCACGATGCCCACCACGCCCCCCAGCGCAAAGTATTCGAACCGCGACGTGACGAAATACGCGTAGATCACCACCCCGGACCACAGCACCAGCGAAACCATCACCGCCCGCTTGGTGCCGATCCACCCCGCCAATCGACCAAAGACCAGCGCGCCCACCATGGCCACACCCTGGATCACCAGCAGCGTGAGCATCAGGTCGGCGGTGGATAGCCTCAGCTCCTCCTTGCCGAAGATGGTGGCCATGGCGATGACGGTCTGGATGCCGTCGTTGTAGAGCATGAACGCCACGAGAAAGAGCACGAGCGGCCGGTAATGCCGGACCCGTCGCGCGGTGTCGAGCGTCCGCCGGAACCCGGTCGCCGCCACCGCCGCCGTCCGCGGCCAGTTCCGGTATCGCTCCGGAAGCGGCTGCGTGGCCGGCGCCTCGCGCAGGGTCAGGGCGGTGATGATCGTGAACCCCGCCCACCACAGGCCGGCCATGGCCAGGCCGATCCGGGCGGCCAGGGCCTGGTCGATGCCCAGCGTCTCGTGGAACAGGATCAGCAGCAGAGCGAGGGCAAACTGCACGCCGCCCCCGACGTACCCGGCCGCGTAGCCCCAGCCGGAGACCCGGTCCATCCGGTCGGCCGTGGCAATCTGCGGCAGGAACGCATCGTAAAACACGTTTGCGCCGACGAACCCCACCTGGCCCAGCACGAAGAAGGCCAGCGTCCGCCCCACGTCGCCCGAGCCGCAGAAGTACAGCAGCGTGGTGAACAGACTGCCCAGGTACGCGAACATCAGCAGGAAGCGTTTCCTGGCGGCCGTGAAGTCGGCCACTGCCCCCAGCACCGGCGCCGTGAGGAACACCACGATCGCCGCCGCCGCGACGGAAAGGGCCCAGAGTGTGGTGGCGCGGAAATGCTGCCCGCCGATCATCACCCCATCGGGTCCGACGACGGCCTCCACGAAATACGCCGGGAGCAGGCCCGCCAGCACCGTTGTGGCATAGGCCGAGTTGGCCCAGTCATACACGCACCAGCCGAAAATCGTTCGGCGATCATTCAGCGGAGTAATCTCGCGGGACATACGGACCTTGCCGGGCAACGTGGCCCGGGTATCACACGGGTTCATCCAAGCCTGGGAACGAACAGGGCCTTTCGGCCTCTCGCGGCCCAGATGGTACACACGATCTGCACCGGCAGAAAGGCGTCCCGCCTCCGGGGAGAAGCAGGACGCCTTTGCCCAATGCCGAATTCGTGCGGTCCGGCCTTCTGCGATCAGAACCGCCCGTACTCCGGGATCTCGGATTCCAGAATACGCTGTATCCGCGATCTTGACGTGCCGAGGTGGGCCTCAGACGCGAAGTCGAGCTTGCCGGTCTGCAGAACGCGGTCGATGTCGTTGCGCAATGTCTCCATCTGGCGGATGATCATCGCGTGCAGGTCCGGGGAAATCGCAACACCCGGGGCAATTCGGGCATGCACCTCCAGCAGGCCCAGATATTCCCGCTGGAGCGACCGTCGAATGCTGGACAGGAACGGCTGGGCGTCGGTCCATTGGCCGTTCCGGGCCCGCTCCACGTCACAGGCGTCGGCCCAGCAGGCTTTGTGCAGCCGGCCGAGGTACTCCGCCGCGGTGAACTTGTCGGACTCGCTCGTCTTGAGCTCCGCATCATGGATGCGTTGCAGCGTCACGGGCATGAGTCGATCGAAAAGGTTCCACCATTGAAGCAGCCCGATGAACGAGTGGATCGGGAAGTCCATGACGAAGTTGATTCGTGTTCCCTCGTGCCACCAGCGCGTCGGGGCCAGGTGATTCAGCACTTCGGGTGAAAACGTGAAGAACTCGTCACGGAACAGGTTCTGCTCGATGAAGTCCAGCGCTCTGCGCTGCACGGCGGTCTCCACGAGCACGAACGGCGGCGGCGCGTCGGGGTCGCCGCGGTGGGCCCGGCTGAAGTACTGACCGCCGATGTATCGACCCACGTAATCGAGCACAAAGGCCTTCTCGATCAGAAGGTTGAGGAACGTGCTGCGCAGGTGGTACCAGCTCTCTTCGTCCTTGACTGCCCACTGCAGAATGTCCTGCATTCGGTGGTTCACAAGGTCAATGCGCGTCTGCGCCCAGTCGATGGGATCGGCGCCCATGTCAAAGCGGTCGGCACGGGGATCAGGGGCGACGAAGAAGCTGTCCTCGTCCGTGGCGTAGGCGAGTTCGGGTTCCGCCGCCCGACTCGCGATGGCCCGGAGCATCGCCTCCTCGCCGCTCAGCGGAGCGGCGGGGGCTATGTCGGCTGCCGCCTCCGTCTCGGCTTCGGACGCCTTCGCCCCCTCCTCCTCACCCTTCTCCGGCTTATCCTGGGACGGCGCCGGGTACTTGCCATCGTAGGGTCGGTAGCCGTATTCGATGGCCCAGTAGTCGTACGGGCCGATCGTCGGGGTGATGAAGTGCCCTTCCGTCGGCTTGTCCACGAAGAACAGGACGGGGTTGTAGTCCATGATGGACCCGCACGTGGGTTCGCCGGTGGTGCGACGTCGCCGGACTTCGTCGAGGGTGTAGATGGAACTGGCCTTGAAATTGTGCCGCAGGCCCAGGGTGTGCCCGACCTCGTGGGTGACGACCTGCTTGATCACCTCGTAGAGGAACCGCTCGGTGACTTCCCGGGGCGCGTTCGCCAGGACCGCGCCCGCGAAAGCCATCTGGTGCTTCATGCCTTCGGCGTATTCGCAGCAATGGTGTCCCCGGTCCCACAGGTGCTGCCGCATCGCTTCGCGCTGATCCTCCGGGTTGTCCTCGCCGAACGCGAAGGACTCCCAGGCGCAAACCGGACGCTTCCATTGCGGGTGGCCGGCGAAGAACGCACGCAGGGTCGGGTCGCGCATTCGCATCTGCATCGCGGCAGTGGGCAGCATCCGCTCGGCCTCCTGCTCGAAGTACCGGACCATCGCGTCGTCGAAGATGATGTCGGCGTCGTAGATTTCTCCGGTGAAGGGGTTGGCCCGGTGCGGTCCCATGGCGAAGCCGGCCCCGGCGACAATCCAGCGGAAGAAGCTGTACCGCATGTCCTCGGGGTCCAGGTCCTTGTACTCGTTGTCCCGGGTCTGCTGCCGGACCTCGATCGCGTTGACAAAGCCGATCGTCTCAAACGCCTTGTTCCATTCCAGGATGCCGTCCCGAGCCGCCCGGCGGAACCGTACCGGCACGGTCTTCTCGATGTAGAAGACGATCGGCTGTTTCGGCTCGCACAGGTCGAGGCTGGGGTCCCGCTTTTCCAGCGGCCACCGATCGATGTACCGATTGAAGATGTCGCGGGCAGCGGTCGGCTTCGACCAGTCGCGATTGGTTGTGAGGAAGTAACCCACCCGATCGTCCGCCACACGCGGCTGATAGCCGGTCTCCCGCAGCGCCCAGAAGCTGTAATGGAGCAGCTTCTTGTCGTACGAGCCGGGGGGATAGGTTCGCCCGACGGCCAGCTCCACCCCGATTTCGACGTTGTGCGGGAAGGGTTTCTTCTTCGTCCACTTGCTGAGGGCCTCGTTGATGCCGCCGCCCCCGAAGGTCATCCAGCCGATGTTGGCGAAGTCGCTTTTGAGCAGCGGGCCGAGGTCGATCACCGGGTCCCCCCCGGGCGACTTCGTGACGATGCTCACCGCGGTTCGGATGCGATCCGGGTAGGTCCGACGGACCACGTCATCCACCGTGCTGTCCTCGTTGACGACGAACCGGGTCTCCGGCTCGATCAGCAGCAGTTGACGACCGAGCTCCTCCCACCGGACCACGTGTTCGTCGACCGGAAACCCCGTGAAGAACCCCCCGCCGGAGAAACTCGTGGACAGCATGAACTTCTTTCCCAGAACCGATTTGGGAATCTGACAGAGCAGCTTCTCGAAATCTTTGTCATCCCCCGCGCCCTCCGGGTAACACCACAACGTGAACAGTCCTTCGTGGGCCTTCATGTCCTTCGTGACTTCCTCGAATTTGGGGAAGGCCCGGTCGGCTTCCGTTTCTTGCCTGGCACCGGCTCCGACCGTCTTGGCGGCGACCTCGCCGGCATCGAGCGTCTGGGCGTCGGCGGATCGGTCGGTGGCCGGCACCGCCAGAGTCCAGCCGAGAACGGCCAGGCACAAAAGCATCTTCCGCGTTTCCATGGCAGGCATCTCCTATTTGCGTGAACAGGGTCGGTTATCCAGTCGCAGGGAATGTCCGGCGGACTTCCGTGCCCCGGGGAATGCGAACCGTCTCTAGGGATCGGCAGCTGCCCTCCATGTCGCCGGGCCCCGAGTCCCCTGGGCCTGCGGCTACGTCCTGCGGCAGTTATTCTATGCACGACCGTGCCGAATTCTTATACACAATTCGGATGCCGGTGAGTGGCAGGGCGGCGGGCAAAATCGTCGGCTCACCGCGCCAGCACGGTCTCGGGTACCGTGCCGCCCTGCATCAGGGCCACGAAGGCGTCGAAGAGGTAGGACGAGTCGTGCGGGCCGGGGGCGGCCTCCG
>CAZPHH010000099.1:0-17216 GCA_964586145.1 uncultured Phycisphaeraceae bacterium
GGGGGAGAAAGAGCTTGCGCCAGTGCCTTCGTGGAAATCTGCGCGGGCCGAGAAGGAATCGCACGTTTGTATTATGGTGTCGCAGGACGCGCACGCGTGCTCTGCCCCGCGCTGACGCGGGGCTTCGCGGCTGTAGGACAAGGAGAATTCCTGTGCCTCATGCAGTTCTCGCTGCACTTGTGAGCATCGTTGTATGCTTCAACGTTTCGATGGTCGGCCCGCAGACTCGCCCGGCCCGGCTGGAACGCATCGAGCACCTTCAGAACAGCGCGACGGTCCGCCGTTCCTGTCGGCCGGATTCCGGAATCGAGATCGCTCTCGCGCCGCAGCAGTCGGGGCGGCTCCTTTTCGAGGAGAACGACGCCGGCGTGACGGAAATCCTTTTCTGGTTCGATGGAATCCGGATCGAGGTCTGGTACGGCTGCGGCGGCGTCGATTGGTCGTCCACGTTCCTCACACAATCACGACGGAAGGACAACCGGATCATCTCCGCCGGCGACAGCACCGGCCTGCTGGATTGCACCACCGAGTGGCTCGATCGCGACAAAAGTGCAACGGTTCGATTTCAGTCCAAGCACGTTGCCCGGGAGGAGGTGGAGCGGCGAAACGCGGAACGGACTCAGCGCCACCTCCGGGAAATGCGAAAAACGCTCTCCCCGAACACGGACAGGGAGAGCCCGCCGATCGAGATCCTTATGGACGACCCGGACCATCCCAAGCTCGCGGAGATGCGCTCGCGATACAAGCTCGACGACGTTGTGGCGGGCGCATCCGACGACTACGAACGGCTGCGCCGCATCGTGAAGTGGACGCATGACCGCTGGAAGCACAGCGGGGACAATGTGCCCTCGCAGCCGGACCCCCTGACAATCCTCGACGAAGCGGCGGCAGGCAAGCGGTTTCGCGGCGTGGAGTACGCCAGGGTGGCCGCTGCCTGCGCGCGGGCGCTCGGTATGCCGTCGCGCGTTCTCTGCCTGAAGCGGGCGGACGTGGAGACCGCCCAATCGGGGGCCGGTCACCTGGTGGCCGAGGTCTGGTTGGAGCCGCAGAAGAAGTGGGTCTTAGCGGACGCCCAGTGGGACGTCATCCCCGAGTGCGACGGCCTGCCGCTCAACGCGGTCGAGTTCCAGGCCGCCTTTGCCCGGAACGATCCCGGGCTAACCCTCCGCACGTCCTCCGACCTGAAACCGGTTTCCTACCTGCGGTGGGTGATCCCGTACTTGTACTACTTCGACTTCAACCTGGATCAACGGTTCTTCGTGACGCCGGCCGCAACGACCCACGAGGCCGAAACACAACGTCGGTCACCCGGCACCGGCCAGATCATGCTCGTCCCCGCCGGCGTACCAGAGCCCACGGTCTTCCAGCAGAAGAACCCAATCCGAAATTGCCGCTACATTTCCGACCCGAAGGCGTTCTATCCCGCAATGTACGCCCCGACCGCGCTGCCGGGCCTACGTGCCGGTGAAGTAGCCCGTCAGGAAGAGGGACGTGATGGCCGTCCAGAAGGAGGCGAGAAAGCCGGCGATCGCCATGCGAACTTCCGGGCCGACCAGCCAGCCGCCGATGTCCAGGTTCGCCAGGCCTGCGAACATGAGCTTGGGCGCCCATCCGATCAGATAAGTCATCATAAGACTGTCTCCCGCCCGCAGTTGCCCCACGGGCGGGAGCATTATACGCCGGTCCACATGTCAGAAAACCCCCCCCTCCCCTCGCTGACCGGCGGGCCGACCTCGGGTACCATAGGACGGCAATGAGCGCCGACGAGACCAACATGGCCCGGCACATGGTGGACCGGTTCATGTCCGAGCACGCGCTGCCCACGGGGCCGGAGCACGCCTGTCCCTATCTGCCCGGCCGGACGGCGTGCAGCGAGGGATTCGAGACGAGCGACCTGGATGACGCCCTCTACCTGGCGTTCATGGACCGCGGGTTCCGCCGCAGCGGCAACGTCATCTACCGCCCCTCGTGTCGAACGTGTGCCGAGTGTATCCCCATCCGCATTCCGGTTCCGCAGTTTCGGCTGTCCCGGTCGATGAAACGGGTCTGGCGGCGTAACCGCGATCTGCACGTGGAAGTCGGCCCCCCCGTCCCGGACAAGGAGAAATACCAGGTGTACGTCCGGTACCTCGACCACCAGCACGACGGCACCATGACCGGCAGCCGAGACGAGTTCCTTGACTTCCTCTACAACTCGCCCGTGCAGACGCTGGAGTTCACCTTCCGGCTCGGCCGTCGACTCGTCGGCGCAAGCCTGGCCGACCGCTGCCGGAATGTTCTCAGTGCGGTGTACATGTACTTTGACCCGGAGCACCGCAGACGCGGTCTGGGCACGTATTCCATTCTCTGGGAGATCGCGTACGCGGCTCGGCAAAACCTGGATTACTACTACCTGGGCTATTTCGTCGCCGACTGCCCCAAAATGAGCTATAAAGCCCATTACCGGCCCTTCGAACTGCTTCACCCGAACGGCCGCTGGGAGCCCGGGCCCGACCGGACGGAATGAAATGACCGACGCGGCGGCATACCAGCGAATCCTGCTCGTCAAGCCCAGCTCCCTGGGCGACGTAATTCACGCGCTGCCGGTGCTTCACGGCTTGCGCGTGCGCTTCCCCGACGCCCACATCGCCTGGCTGATTTCCACGGCGTGTGCACCGGTCATCCGCCACCACCCGGACGTGTCGGAGGTGATTGAGTTTGACCGGCGCCGATACGGCCGCATCACGCGAAGCCTGCGGATCAGCCGTGAGTTCGCCGGGTTTGTGGCCGACCTGCGGACCCGCCGATTCGACCTGGCCATCGACTTGCAGGGGCTTTTTCGCAGCGGGTTCCTGACGTTTGCGTCCGGCGCTCCCGTGCGGATCGGGTTCCGCGGGGCCCGCGAGTTCGCCTGGCTTTTCTACACGCACGAAATCCCCGTTTCCGACCCCGACGCCCACGCGGTCGACAAGAACTTCGGCGTGGCCGGCCTGCTGGACTTCGCCGATGTGCCGATCCGGTTTGACCTGGCCGTCACGGAGGCCGAACGGAACCAGGCCGCCGACCTGCTGCGTGGCGCCGGGATCGACCTGTCCCGCCCGTTCGCCGCAGTGCTGCCCGGGGCGCGCTGGGACACAAAACGTTGGCTGCCAGAGCGTTACGCATCCGTTCTGAGCCGGCTGGCGGTGGAGCGAGGCCTGCGCAGCGTGCTGCTGGGCGCGCCCTTTGAAGCAGATCTCTGTGCCGCAATAGATTCCCAAGTGTCTGCTGAGAATAATCTTAAGCCTGTTTCTCTGGCGGGGTGGACCGGCCTGCGCGAACTCGTTGCCGTCCTCGAGCGGGCCGCCGTCGTAGTTTGCCAGGACTCCGCACCGGCCCACTTGGCCGCCGCGTTGGGCCGGCCGACGGTATGCATCCTGGGTCCGACGAACTCGCGTCGGACCGGTCCCTACGGCGTGGGTGCCCGACTCATCCAGGCCGACCTGCCGTGCTCCCCCTGTTACCTGCGATCGTTGAGCCAATGCCGGTTTGGGCACGAATGCATGCACCAGGTGGAGGTGGACACCGTAGTAGACGCAGTGGTCGAACAGTTTGACCTGCTGAGCGCGGCGCGGACCGGCCCGGCCGACGGCCGATCCTCCTGAATCCGTGCAGCTTTCGGCCTGACTGGCCGACATTCGTGGAAGCCGCGCAGACGGGGGTGGAGTTGGGTTGTAGAGTAGTGGGTCTTCGCTCTGGGTTCGTGACTCTCGTTTTCGGGGTGATCCCAGGTTGTCTGGTCTTCGACGGCAGTGGCGCAACCTCTTCTACAAGCGTATTCTCCACGCGGACGATACGCCGCACCGCATTGCGCTGGGGGTGGCCATCGCCACGCTGGTGGCGTTTTCGCCCCTGTTGGGGCTCCATACCCTGATTGCGCTGTCCCTGGCGGCTTTGCTCCGGGCCAACAAGGCCGTTTGTATCCCGGTCGTCTGGATCACCAACCCGCTTACGGCCCTCCCCATTTACGGATCGTGCTGGTGGCTGGGGCGATGGATTCTGACCGGCGGCCTGAAGGACGGCCCGGAGCCGGTAGAGGAAATCCTGCGCGCGTCGCCGCCGGAGTACTCCGGGCTCGGGGCCCTGACTCATCTGCACGAGGCGGAGTTCTGGCGATTCCTGGCCGGCACGATCTTCAGCTTTGGGGCGGAGCTTTGGCTCGGATGCCTGATCGCAGGCGCCCTCAGCGCGGTGGTGGCGTATTTCGTATCGCGCCGCGTCATCATCGTGTACCGTCGACGTCGCGCGGCTCGAAAACTGCGGAAGAAGCTGGTTCGCCCGACGATCCGGACCCTTCGCTCCGGCCGGGCGGAGCACAAGCAGGCGCTCGCGGAGTAGGAACGCACGACGGAACGCAAAGCAGGCACAGAAGACCCGCACGAGGAGAGAGGGCATGCAAGGATGAAGCCGCCACCGTTCGCCATCCGGTTGATTCTCGCATCGTCCAGTCCGCGCCGTGCGGCTTTGCTCCGGGCGGCCGGGTATGGGTTCGACGTCGTATCACCCGTTCTGGAGGAGCCGGCCGATCTCGTGCCGGAGACAACGCCGGTTCAGCGGGCCCAGGCCTTGAGCTACTTCAAAGCGGCGGCCGTCGCGAAAGGCCGAACCGCCGGTATCGTGCTCGGGGCCGACACCGTCGTCGCTCTGAACGACCGTGCTTTTGGGAAACCCGCGGATGCGGCCGACGCCCGGCGCATCCTCGGCGAACTGACCGGCACAACCCATCAGGTGATCACCGGCCTGACCCTGCTGGACTGCGCGAACGGCCGGCGGATCATTACGCACGACGTAACCATCGTGACCATGCGGACCCTTGAACCCGACGAGCTGGACGCCTATATCCTGTCCGAAGCCTGGGTGGGCAAGGCGGGCGCCTACGGCGTCCAGGATCGGGCGGACGCCTTCATCACGCACTTGGAGGGCAGCTACTCCAACGTGGTCGGCCTGCCCATGGAACTCCTGGGAAACACGATTTCCGTTTTGCACGCAACGGCCCAGGCGCCCGCAGCCCAGGGCGGACTCCGGGACGGCCGGTAGGCCGCCACGGGCCAGTACAGACGCACCGGCCAACGGTGCCGCACGAATGGAGCCCGACATGAAACACTCCCGAAACCTGCTGGCCGTCGTTCTTCTGGCGGGGACCCTCTCCGCGGGCTGCTTCACCCCGCCTCCCGCGACGAAACCCTCGCCATTGATCGGAATCGAAGCGCCCGACTTTGCGCTGGAACAGCTTGACGGAGATCGTGTCGCGCTCTCCGATTACGCTTCACGCCCCGTTCTGCTCGCCTTCTGGGCCCAGGGCTGCCCATACTGCCGCGCGGAGGTCATGGACCTGCAACGCCTCCACGCCAGGCACGCGAGCGCGGACATGGTTGTGCTGGCCGTCAATGCCTGGGATGAGAATCCGGCCTCTCTGCGCGTGTTCGTCCGGGAAAAGGGCCTGACCTACCCCATCCTGGTCAACGGCAGCACCGTCGCAAAGGATCTGTACCGGGTGGACAACGTGCCCACCCACGTCTGGATCGACCGAGAGGGGCGAATCCACGACGTGACCGTGGGGTACGACCCCACAGAGGGCCCGAAAATGCAGGACCGGGCCCAGCGGCTTCTGAACCCGCCGGCAACCCCGAAATAACCGCGGTTCGCAGACGAAATCCTGGTTATGAAACCTTCGGCTCGAGACATCGCGCGCAAATGGGGGACTCGCATCTGGCGCGGCTGGATTCGCCCCATCCTGTTCGTCGTCATCATTCTGGGAAGCTTTCGATCCGCCGTCGCGGACTGGAACGACGTGCCCACGGGCTCCATGCGGCCGACCATTCTGGAAGGCGACCGCATCGTCGTGAACAAGCTCGCCTACGGCCTGCGCGTTCCCTTCACCCCATGGTCGATCGTGGACTGGTCAACGCCCCAACGGGGTGACGTCGTCATCTGCTTCGCTCCGGACACCGGCGAGCGCCTCGTCAAGCGAGTGGTCGGCGTGCCGGGGGACACGGTTTCCATGGTGGACAACGTCTTGCTCGTGAACGGCCGGCGCATCGCCTGCACGGCGGACACGCCGGAGACGCCGCTTCCAGACTGGTCGGCGGGTCGTCCGCGGGCAGGCACTGAGAGTCTCGACGGGCGCGACCACGCGGTGCAGTTTCTTCCCGGCGTGCAGGCCCGCCGTTCGTTCGCACCGGTAACGCTGCAGCCGGACGAGTACTTCGTGCTGGGCGACAACCGTGACGCCAGCCGCGACTCACGCTACTTCGGCACGGTGGATCGCCGGCAGATCGTCGGAGAGGTGGTCGCGATTGCCGGGTCCCTGGATCCGAGCCGCCATTACCTGCCGCGATGGGACCGTTTCTTCGAGCCGGTGGAATAACCACCTCGTGCCGAGCGGCTTGCATCACGAACGTGCATATCCTGCAAGCCAGGAATTCAGGAAAAGCTTGACTTCGCCGAAAAGGGGAAGGTACTATACCTCCTGACTGCCCGGAAGGCGGTCTGTTTATCAAGAGTGGCTGAGGGAACAGGCCCGATGACGCCACAGCAACCTGGTCCCCCGTGACGAAGGTGCTACTTCCTGCCCGAACCGTCGGGAGAGATAAGTTGACTTGCTGATCGCGTCGCCACCCCGGCGGCGCCGGCATCAGAGGCAGTTATCCCCCGAAAACGATGCGATGGGCGTCAACGTCCGATATCCGTTGCGCCCTCGCACCGGACTCACGAGACGGTTTCGCCCGGTCGATCGATATCCCGGCGGCGCGGCTCGCCGCGCCGCTGGGTTCGCTGAGCCCGGGCACGTTCCCGTGTGGGCCGGAACAGATGCCGCAGCAGAGGCGGAGGTGTGTGTCGTGGAGTGGCTCTATCATTCCCGGTCGGCCGAGGAGGCCGGTGGCGACGCGGAGGCCGATGCCTCGCCCGTCGTCGTGATCAAGATCGGCGGTTCGGTGTTCACCGACCTGGCCGCCTACAAGCGCTGCGCCGCCTACCTGAAGAAACGGGTGGATGAGGCCCCGCAGGAGCAACTCGTCGTCGTGGTGTCGGCGGAATTCGGGATGACCGACCGGTTGGAGGCGCTGGCCCGACAACTGTGCCTCGCGCCGGACCCCGGCACGCTGGACCTGCTCTGGTCCACGGGCGAAGTGCAGTCGGTGGCCACGCTGACATTATGCCTGCACGCAGAGGGCGTGCCGGCCGTCGGCCTGAGCGTGCACGAATGCGGCCTGCGCGCCCCCCATCAGGACGAAGCCGTCGAACACGTGGTCGTCGAGGGCCCCTCGCTGCGATCGCGGATCGCGGGCGTTCCGGTCGCGGTGGTCCCCGGCTTCCTGGCCCGCGGGCCGGGTGACAGAGTTGTGTCCCTCGGTCGCGGCGGCTCGGACCTGACGGCCGTCCTGCTGGCTGCCGGCCTGGGCGCCGTCCGCTGCGAGTTGATCAAGGACGTGCCCGGCTACTTCGATAAAGATCCCCATCGTTTCGCCGACGCGGCGCCGCTGGACCATATCACGTATGCCCGAGCGCTGGCCATGGCCCGCGACGGCTGCGACCTCGTGCAGGCCCGGGCCATCGAGGCCGCCGCCCGACACGGCACGCCGGTCATCGTGCGAAGCCTCCACGACGGCGACCACCAGACGCGACTCACCGCGGCCGAAACGCCGGCCCGCGCAACTGCGCAGTCCACGGCAGTCGCCTGACCACCGAGCGGGCTGCGCCCGCAACCCTTGGGACGAAGGAAGCCGCCCTGACGTGCGGGCGCGGGGTCAATTCTGCGGGACCGGCTTTGCTTTGTGGGACCGGCCCAACTTGTGGGACCGGCTTTGCTTTGTGGGACCGGCTTTCCAGCCGGTCAGTCCTATCTGTGGGACCGGCTTTCCAGCCGGTCTCTCCCTCTTCTGTGGGACCGGCTTTCCAGCCGGTCTCTGATGTTTGGCCGGTCATCCGGCCGCGACGGTGTAGCATGCGGCGGATCCCCTCGTTTCAGTCTCCCGTTTCAAGCTTCCGGTTCTCCAGTGTCTGACCCCAACTCCCGGGCCACTCGGGCACTTCGTCGCTTCCACTCCGCTTGTCTTTGCCGGACCCCGCTTTTCGCATACACTCCGACGCTCGCGCTCATGCCGGCAATACCGAAGGCCGGCAAATTGCAGGAAAGGACGCGCCCGATGCCGAATCACACGTGCCAGGGATGCCACAAGGACCCGACCGGTGCCCACAAGTGGATGTCCGGCCGGTCGATTGAGCCTCTGAACCTTCGCGGCAATGAGCAGGTGGCCGACCTGATCGACAACGTCTACGCCGCCAGCGGCTACAACGCCCGAAGGCTGGCCGAGGGCGCCCAGCTCTACCGCCGAATGATCGACGACGGCGCCACCATCTGCATGACCGTAGCCGGCGCCATGACGCCGATCGGCATGAGCGGCATCTTCAGCGACCTCGTGGAGGCCGGGTTCGTCGATTTCGTCATCGCGACGGGGGCGAACCTGTACCACGACCTGCACCGCCCCTACAACTGCCCGATGACACAGGGTCGGTTTGACGTGGACGATAACAAACTCGCGGCCGACGGCGTGGCCCGCATCTACGACGTCTTCATCGAGGATGAAGACACCTTGCTCAAGACGGACCGCGTCATTCTCGAAGCCCTGGAGGGGTTCGACACGTCCAAACCCTTCTCAACGGCCGCCCTGCACAAGGCCCTGGGCGATCGGGTGGCCCAGGTTGCTCCCGCCCCGGAGAAGTCGTTTGTGGTGACCGCCGCCCGCTGCGACGTGCCGGTCTTCACGTCCTCCCCCGGTGACTCGTCCATCGGCATGAACCTGATGATCCCGTACCTCTACGACCAGCCGGTGCATCTGAACCCGATTCTGGACGTGATCGAGACGGCCGCCATCGTCCGTGACGCGGACCTCAACGGCGTGGTGGAGGTCGGCGGCGGCTCACCGAAGAACTTCTACCTGCAGACCCAGCCGGCCCTGGAGCAGTTCCTGCATGACTCGAGCAAGGGCGGCCACGACTACTTCCTCCAATTGACCACCGACTCCCCCCAATGGGGCGGCCTGTCCGGCGCCACGCCCAGCGAGGCCAAGAGCTGGGGCAAGGTGAAAGACGCCCGGATCAACAACGTAGTGGTCTACTCATGCGCGTCCCTGACGCTTCCGCTGATCGCCCAGTACGTTCTGACCCGCTGCAAGCCGCGGCCGCTTCGCCGCCTGCTCAACCGCCTGCCCGAGATGGTGGCCGAACTGAAGAAACTCCCCAAGCCGCAGGGATAGGCTGTAGGCTGTAGGCTGTAGGAGCGGGGGACGGCCTATTGGCCGGTCCCTGCCAACACGCTGATTTCATCCTCTGACAGCGCGCGGTTGTAGAACGTCACTTCATCCATCCGGCCGCGGAAGGGGTAGTGTTCCGAACTCTCCAGCTCACGGTATGCGCCGATCCGCAGCGGCAGATCGCTCGGCTCGGGAAGGGGCGCGTCCCACGAGGCGACGTCCGCCCCGTCGCGGAACACCGTCAGCCACCGGCCATCATGCACCACCGCCACGTGCGTCCACCGCCCCGGCCCCAGGCCGACCGGCGCGTCGAACGCGCGTTGCCGGCCAAGGCTGATCCGCAACCGCCCACGATAGAGCTGCACCAGGTAGCCTGACCCGAACCAGTCGCCCTTGCTCAGCAACACCGGCATCTCCTTCGCGGCATCCCACGGCTCCGCGTTCACGCGAAACGCCACGCTGAACGGCCCCGCAAACGCCGCCGCCCGACTGGCTGCGCCCGGAATCTCCACGTATCCGCCGTTTCGCGTGTCCAGAGACTGCGCCTCCCCACTTCTCGAGAACACAGCATTCCCCACCCGTTCTGCGCCCTCGGGCAGTCCTTCGTCGAAACCGAACCGCAACACCGGCTCCTTCTGCCCCACCGGTTCCGGGCGAACGTACGCAGGGGGAAAGGCAGGTGTATCCGCCACGACCGTCACGACGCCCTCACGTGGAAACATGTGGTAATTCACGTCCTTCGGCGAGCCGGGGCGGTATGGCGGACCAACCGACCACGCATAGACTCCGGGCCGCGCGGGCCGCGTCCGGGTGATCCAGACCTCGGTGCCGGGGATCCTGCATCGGTCGATCATCTCGTACCCGATTCCGGTTCGCGCCGTGACGTCCTGGAAACGAACACTTCCTGCGGAGAAAGGACCCGAGTCGTAGTTCGCGCTCACGTCGATACGCAGAAACTCGCCCAGAAACAGCCGACCCGGCACGGGTTGGACGACATACGCATCGACACCGCCCGCCCGAGGCACGTAGGGCGTCAGTTGCCTCGACCACCTGCGCTCTGTGGCGGTTGCTTCTTCTCCCAGAACTCTGCTCAGGCGATCCACGAAGGACGCGTAAAAGCGGCCGTACCGGGCGTTGGCGGTGGCCAGCATGCCCAGCTCACCGCGCGTTCGGCACGTGCTGGCCAGCGATTGCAGGCCGGCGCGAAAATCCAATTGACGCAGACCCGTCTGATTCTTGCTGCCGTCGTTGATCTCCCGTGCCAGCGATCTGGCCTCACTCATCTTTCCCTCGGCAAACAGCCGTTCTGCCTGCCGCAGTTTGCGGGCCAGCGGCGCCGAATCATTCCAGATCGCCAGCCCGACCTTCGCCCGACAGACCATCCACCGAATCGTGGATGCCAGGTCGTGATACGCGACGGCCGCCGTGTAGTTCCCGGCATCCACAGCCGGCTTCACTCTCTCCATCAGCCGCGAGGCCAGCGTCTCCAGCTCCTCAAACCGCGATTCGTCCGGCAGATGCCCGGCCGAGTACGGCCTGTGGCCGAGATGCGGAGCGTCGGGGTAGGTGCGTTTGCCCACGTCCGGGTCATAGAACCACGAGAACGGCGTAATGCACTCCACGCAACCTGCCGCGCCCACGTACTGCGGGCCCAGTTCCTCCAGCCGCAGGTGGACCTTCGCCATTTCCTCTGCGTCGGCCGGGCCGTAGTGGTCGGCGGCGTATTGCAGAAAGTACTGCTGCGGCGTCAGCTCCGCGTCCCAGCCGAATCGGTACAGATACCCCGCCACGTCCTGCACGTTGCGCGTCCGCCAGTGAATCCCCAGCGCCCCCTGGCAGCCCTTTCGCACAATGTCCTTGAGCAGCGGCTCGAACACGCACACGTTCGGCTGCGGACCGGTCTGATCGGATCGGGTGAAGCCGCCGTCGGACTCAAACCACGGGATCGGCCACCGCTGCCGCCCGGGCTGGAGCTGGCCGTACGCCTCCGAAACCGCCGGGGCGATGGCCGGGTCGATGTTGTCCAGCGCCGCGAAAATCACATCCTCCGGCACGACCTGGTCGAGCCCGGGATACAGGCTTGTGAATTTCATCCACTGGTCGCCGCCCCAGCCGCTGACGATCAGGCGGACCTGCGGGGCATACTCGCCCAGCATCTCGTGCGTGAGCCGGATGAACTTCGTGATCCGCGCCGCCTCCGACAGGTTGTGGTCCGGGCCCAGGTAGGCAAACGCCGCGCGGATGTCCTCATCCACGGTCGTCCCCGTCTCTTTTCCGCCCACCCCGCCGAACTCGCTCTGCCAGATCCAAAAACAATCCAGCGGGTACGTGGCCAGGGTGTGTTCCAGCCGCCGCCGCAGGTCGTCCCGAACGGCCGGGTCGTCCGGGTTGCCCGTCACCTCCCAGCCCAGGCACGTCGTGAGCCCGTACTGTTTCGCGAAGCCCAGAGCGTCCGCCATCATCTGCTGTTGCAGCCGAACCGCCCGACCCGGCGCCCACGTCCAGGCATCCTCGATGCCCACCTCACAGCCCCATTCGCCCCGGTCAAAGAGCTGGTCCGTCCCAAACAGGAAATCCTTGGTGGACATGGCCGGCGGCGACCACCATCGATGGGGGGAAATCGTCGTCATCAGCGGGCCGCCCTTCGTGGCCCCGCGGAAGGTGATGTCGTAGCCGCCGAACGGCTCGTGATCGTACGCGTGAAACCCGATGAAGTTGGCCTTCTGTCGGGCCATCTGCTGGAAGAAGAACCGGTAGTCCTGCGGGTTCCACGTCGTGGCCGAGTTCAAGAAGTTGAACCACGGCAGGTTCCCACGGACGGCCAGCGCGGGAACGAACGTCCGATTCACCCGCGCGGCGGGGAACTCCGCGGCTCGCACGGGTTCGGTGGTTTCCCCCAGATAGAACCCGAACCCCCACGACTCGATCAGGGAATACGCCGCCCACAGGGTGGCCGCCGGGCTCGCCCCATGCACGACCTGACAGGCCGGGCTGCCGTCCTCCACATACAAGGCGTGGTTCTGCCGGGCGTCCGGACCGTCGGTCGGAACACGCTCCGACGAGCCGGTCCGCAGCACGATGGCCGGACCCGCGGCCGGCGGCAAATTCACAAGCGGCGGCAGAACACCGGTGCGCCGGTACGCGAACTGCCGCAGCTCGTCCGCCGCCAGTCGAACCATCCCCTCGGCATCCGCCGGAACGACAATGGAGACACCTGCGAGTGGGTATTCGTCTGCCCGGGCTGACGGCTCCTTTTCGGAAGGCTGCGCGGCCATCGCAGACGCAGTTGCCACCGCTACCAGATACCATCGGCTCTTCGTCATGGTGATTGCTCCCTTCGCGTCATAGGGCTGAGCATAGCGTGATCCGCCCCATGTTCCAGGCTGACAATCCTCAATCCCTTGATCCCTGGATCCCTTGATCCCTCGATCCCTCGATCCCTTCATCCCTCCAATTGCGTTTCCCTCATTCCTCTGCATAATGGCCCAACTTGGCCGTTGTCGGGGCCGTCCCAACGGAGCAACAGCACATGCCCACCACGCAGGCGAAGTATGAGCGCGTCGAAGCCGCTTTGCGGTCGGACGACCCGGCTGCGCTCTCGTCGGTGCTGGCCGACATCCGCGCGGCCGACCTCGCCGAGATCTACGAGATGCTCGGTGATGACGAGCGCTCGAAGCTCATCTTCGCTCTGCCTCCGGAGGTTGTGGCCGAGGTCGTTGTCCTGCTCGACGAAATCGAGCGGGGCGAGGTCGTCGAGGAGATGGACGCCCGCGAGCTCTCCGAGATCGTCGCCCAGATGGAGCCGGACGACGCGGCCGACGTGCTGGGCGAGCTGACCGAAGAGCAGCGCGAGGACATCCTCGAAACCATCGCCAACGAGCACGCCGACAAGATCGAAGAGCTTCTCGGCTATCCGGAGGACACCGCCGGCGGCATCATGACCAAAGACCTGGTGGCCCTGCACGCCGGCGCCACCGTCCGCGAGGCCGTCCGCGAGATCCGCGCAAACTTCCCCGACGAGGACCTCCACTACGTGTACGTGGTGGACCAGGCGGAGAAGCTGGTGGGCATCGTCCCGCTGCGCCGCCTGGTGCTGAGCGACGGGATGGTCCACCTGGGCAACATCTGCGAGCGCGATCCGGTCACCATTCCCGTTACCGCCGACCAGGAAGAGGTCGTACACGTCTTCTCCAAGTACGATCTGGCCGTCATCCCCGTCGTGGATGCCGAGGGCCGACTCCTGGGCCGGATCACCCACGACGACGTCATGGACGTCGCGGAGGAGGAGGCCGATGAAGACATCTATCGCATGGCCGGCCTGGACGCCGCGGAGTTCGAACGGGCCTCCATCGTCCGGGCAGCCGGCATCCGGCTGGCCTGGCTGGTGCCGTGCATGGCCAGCATGAGCATCAGCGCGGCCGTCATGTCCGTGGCCCAAAAGTGGTTCGCCACGCCGATTTACAACGCCCTGATCGTTTTCGTCCCCATGATCGGTGCCATCGGCGGCAACTGCGGTATCCAGATTTCCACCGTCATCGTTCGCGGCCTGGCCACCGGCGAGCTGGCCTCGTCGAAATTCCGAAACGCGTTTCTGCGGGAGGGGCGAATCGCGCTGCTGATGGCGCCGGTCTGCGGGCTGGCCGCCTGGACCACCGCGCGTTTCGGAGTACCGCTGCTGGAGTCGTTCTTCGAGTACGACGCCGGATGCAGCCTGGATCGCACGGCGTTTGCGGTCGGGCTGGGCATGACCTCCGCAATTCTCGTGGCGGCGTCGCTGGGCCTGGTGCTGCCGTTCTTCTTCCGCTCCATTCGCGTCGATCCGGCCATCGCGTCCGGCCCGATCGTCACGACGTTGAACGACCTGATCAGCGTAACCGTCTTCCTCTCCCTGGCCATCCTCATCATGCGTTCGTAGACGCCGGGGCGCCGGCGGCCGGAAAACGCCTCACGCGGCAATCCTCCCGGGTTCCACCCACAACGCGACCTCCGGTCGTCAGATGTGAAGCTGGTCGCGCAGATACTCCAGGCAGCGGCCCTTATCGATGCGAATCTGGCTTGCGTCGTCGCGGTTGCGGACGGTCACCGTGCCATCTTCCTTCGTCTGCCCGTCAATCGTGAAGCAGAACGGTGTGCCAGCCTCGTCCATCCGGGCGTAGCGCTTGCCGATCGACTGCTTCGCGTCGTACTGGCAGGGATAGTTCTTCTGCAACGCCTGAACGATCGGCTCGGCGATTTCCGGCAACCCGTCCTTGGCCACCAGCGGGAACACCGCCGCCTTGATCGGCGCCAGCCGCGGGTGGAACTTCATGTACTCCGGGCTGGCCCGGTTCTCGTCCACCGTGTACGCCTCCGTGATGAACGCCAGCACGCTGCGGTCAATGCCGCCCGACGGCTCGATCACGTACGGCACAAACCGCTCCTTCCGCTGGTCGTCGAACCACGTCAGGTCCTTGCCGCTGTGCTCCATGTGGGCCTTCAAATCGAAGTCCGTCCGGTTGGCGATGCCTTCCAGCTCGCTGAGGCCGAACGGGAAGTCGTACTCCACGTCAGCGCAGCTCGCCGCGTAATGGGCCAGCTCTTCCTTGTCGTGCTCGCGCAGTCGCAGCTTCTCGCTTCGCAGGCCCAGCCCGACGTACCACCGGTGCCGCACGTCACGCCAGAACTCGTACCATATCGGCGCCTCCGACGGGTGGCAGAAAAACTCGATCTCGTACTGCTCGAACTCCCGCGACCGGAACGTGTAATTCCGCGGGTTGATCTCGTTGCGAAAACTCTTGCCCTGCTGGCAGATGCCCAACGGCAGCTTCACCCGCGTGGAGTCCGTCACGTTCCGAAAGTTCACGAAAATCCCCTGCGCCGTCTCCGGTCGCAGGTAAACCTTCGCCGCGTCGTCCCGAACGGCGCCCGCGTGGCTTTCGAACATCAGGTTGAACGCCCGCGGTTCGGTCAACTGGCACTCCGTGTGCTGGCCGGCCATCTTGCTGGGCTTCTTTGGACACGGCGTCTCATTGAGCTGGTCCGCCCGGAACCGACCCTTGCAGCACTTGCAGTCCACCATCGGGTCGTTGAACCCGCCCACATGCCCCGAGGCTTCCCACACCTTCGGGTTCATGATGATGGCGCAATCCACGCCCACCATGTCGTATTCCCGGCCGTCCGGGCCGGGCGGCGGGTTCCGCACCATGTCGTTCCACCAGGCATCCTTCACGTTGCGCTTCAACTCCGTACCCAGCGGGCCATAGTCCCAGAACCCGCCGATCCCGCCGTAGATTTCGCTCGACTGGAAGATGAAGCCGCGACGCTTGCACAACGCCACAATCCTGTCCATCACGTCCGCTTTGGATGCCATGCTGTTTCGCTTCCTCGGACCGACCGCTTCAAGTGACCACAACGCTCAACCAGACACGCGCCCCGGCCCCATAACCGGCCACTCGCGCGCGAATCGGACGTTTTTACCAGAACCGCTGCCGGGCAACAAATCGACACGTCGATTCGCCGCATCGAACGGCCAACCTCCTTCCTGTCGGCCACTTAGCCGTTGCGCCCCCCGACCCCGCGCCAAACCAAGCTGCCGGGCGTACGCTCACCCCTTCCATCGTCACAGCCCGCACAGGCCGAACAACGCCGGAAAAACAGCATAACTGCTTTTCTGACAACGGGTTGCAAGGTCCGATACGCCCGCGCGCCGCTCGCCGGCACGGGTCGCCGCTTTGCTGGTATACCCGCAGGAAGAAGCGATTGGGCCGCCGCGGTGAAACGCGGCTGGCGGCTTTCCGGAGGAGGAGGCAAGAAGCATGTATACGGCCCACGTGGTGTATTGGTTTTTCCGGCGTAAGGCTCGCATGATGTTCCTGACCGCCTGCTGCTACGCCGCGTTGTGTTGAGCCGTAGGAGGGACCATTCCTTTCTTTCTCTTGGCGGGTGGGGAGAGAAGCCAGGGGTAAGGGAGCACTGGGCCGTTCCGGAGAGAGCCGGGACGGCCCTCTTCCTTCCGCCAACAAAGCATGTCGGACCGCCGGCCGGTCGCGTATACTGAGACACGATGAACGCCCCTGACGCCCGGGTTGGTCCGGGCGCCGACCGCGGAAACATGGCCTCATGACAACCGGCCGGCCCACCCGGCCACGGACGACCCGACGTGAACCCCGCCAACCCCCATTCCAGCCGCCGGCGATTCTTCCGCGAAGGCCTGGCCCGCATGGTCGGACCGCTCGCCGATTACCTGGGCGATCGGCTCCATCTACCCACGCCGCGCATCCACCTCCGGCCACCCGGCGCAATTCCGGAAGACGCCTTCAACGACACCTGTTACCGCTGCGGCACGTGCGTCGGCGTGTGCCCGGCCAAGGCCATCGTGGCCCTGCACGATCCGGCCGACGCCGCGCACGGCACGCCGATCATCGATCCCGACCTCGCCGCATGCACTCTGTGTGAAACGCTGGCCTGCACCGCCAACTGCCCCAGCGGCGCCCTGCTCCCCGTCCTCGATCGGTACTCCGTCCGCATGGGGACGGCCATCGTCTACACGCCCGTCTGCCTCCGCGCCCGGGGCGAGAACTGCACCCACTGCGCAGACGCCTGCCCCATCGGCGTGACGGCCATTCAGATCCCCGACGCCGGCCCCCCGCGCGTTTTGGCCAACGGCTGCACCGGCTGCGGCCAATGCCAACTCCACTGCCCCACAACGCCCAAAGCCATCACCGTCAAGCCCCACTGAGCCTACCCTCCTGCCCGCACCCCGTTTCAACGGACTTTCCGATCCGTACCCTGCCTTCCGCTTGCAGGAACGGTTCCGGCGCGTCGCAATGCCGGGTCCGTCCATCCTGCTTCGTGCCGTAGCCTCCGCTCGATCGCTCAAACCCTGCTCCCACAACACGCAATGTCTCCGCCCTCCGCCCCATCCCCGCATGAGGGCCATAGGCCCGCCCGACACCAGCCCGCCGT
>CAZPHH010000100.1:0-17147 GCA_964586145.1 uncultured Phycisphaeraceae bacterium
ATCGGCCCAGTTCGCGGCTGCGGTTGCAGGCGGCGACGACGGCCTCCTTGATGTGTTCGAAGACGTCGTGGTTTCGCATGCAATCCATGGCGGCCTGGGTGGTGCCGCCAGCGGAAGTGACCTTCTGTCGGAGCACCGACGGCGGTTCCTTGCTTTCCATCATCATGCAGGCCGCCCCGTAGCAGGCCTGGGTGGCCAGCAGCATGGCTTCCGGATGAGACAGGCCGGCCGCCTCGCCAGCGGCCACGATGGTTTCGGTGAAGTAGTAGAAGTAGGCCGGCCCGGTGCCCGATACGGCCGTGACGGCGTCCATCAGGGCCTCGTCCGCCAGAATGAGCGTCTTGCCGGCGGCGTCGAAGATGCGTTGGGCCCGCAGAAGGTCCACTTCGTGCGCGTGCCGGCCGCGGAAGAGGCCCGCCATGCCGGCACCGACGTGCATGGCCAGATTGGGCATGACCCGGATCACCCGGGCCTGCACGCGGGGAAACTGCGCCTCCAGCGTGGCCGTGGAGACGCCGGCCATGATGGAGATGATGACATGGTCCGGTCGGATGAGGTCGGCGAACCCTTCGACGACCTGTTTGAACTGCTGTGGTTTGACGGCCAGGAGCACGATATAGCTGTTCTCGACGGCGCGGCGGTTGTCGTCGGTGACGGCAATGCCAAAGCGTCGGGCGAAGAGTTCGCGTCGGGTTTCGTTGGGATCGGTGGCGATGATGCGGTCGTCGAGGAGGATGCTGCGTCGGAGGATGCCGTGGACGATGCCTTCGGCCGCGTTTCCCGACCCGATGACCGCGATTTCATATTGTGTCTGCATCCGTCAGCCCTTCCCTCCGTGCCTTCGTCCCTTCGTGCCTTCTTTCATAAAAAACGCCCGGCGGGAGGAACCCACCGGGCGTTGTGGTTGCCCTTTGGCAATGGAATAAGCGGACGCATGTGAAGAACGCACACGAGTGATCCTTCGGCAGGCTTGAACGAGGGGCCGGCGATAGGCCAGCGCCTCATTAATGTGGTCAAGCCCTTGGCCATTAGTACGGGTCAGCTCAACACGTCTCCGTGCTTACACCTCCCGCCTATCGACCTGCTGGTCTTGCAGGGGCCTTCATCTCCGAAGAGAACCGAAGCCTGATCTTGAGGGGGGCTTCCCACTTAGATGCATTCAGCGGTTATCCTTTCCGAGCATAGCTACCCAGCGGTGCCCCGAGCGGGACAGCTGGTACACCAGCGGCTCGTACCTCCTAATCCTCTCGTACTAAGGAGATATCCTCTCAAGCTTCGTACGCCCACGGCAGATAGGGACCGACCTGGCTCACGCCGGTCTGAACCCAGCTCGCGTACCACTTTAATCGGCGAACAGCCGAACCCTTGGGAGCGCCTTCACCCCCAGGATGTGATGAGCCGACATCGAGGTGCCAAACGACTCCGCCGCTATGAACGCTCGGGAGTCATCAGCCTGTTATCCCCGGAGTACCTTTTATCCGTTGAGCGATAACCCTTCCACACGGGATTACCGGATCACTAAGGCCTACTTTCGTATCTGCTCGATTTGTATATCTCGCAGTTAAGCCCGCTTGTGCCTTTGCACTCGCCACGCGATTGCCAACCGCGTTGAGCGGACCTTTGCACTCCTCCGTTACTCTTTGGGAGGAGACCGCCCCAGTCAAACTGCCCACCTAGCACTGTCTTCCGCCCGGCTTCACGGGATTCGGAATGAGGGAACAAGTAGCACAAGGGTGGTATTCCACTGTTGGCTCCAGCCGGCCAGAACCGGCGTTTCATCGCCTCCCACCTATGCTCTGCATGAGATACCTGCGACCAATACCAGGCTACAGTAAAGGTTCACGGGGTCTTTCCGTCTTGCCGCGGGTATGTGGTATCTTCACCACAAATCCAATTTCACCGAGTCCGTCCTTGAGACAGTGCAGCAGTCGTTTCGCCATTCATGCGCGTCGGAACTTACCCGACAAGGAATTTCGCTCAGTTGGTCCCCCTGCTTTCACAGGGAGCTGGACTTTACCTTACGAGGTCATCGTTTCCATGGACCCGCCCGCGATTCATCCGTTCCACCACTCGCTGGATCGCCTTCAGGCCGTCCGGCGTCAGGTGACGTCCGTCCGCCATCCAGCGAACCACTCGCCGGAAGCTCAGGAAGTCCTGCCGCTTCGCGGTCTTGAGGGCGTGAGCTTCAAAGAACGGAATGACTCGCTGCTCCAGGTGCTCCCGTTTCCGCACGCGCCAGCACATTCGATCGCCGTGATTGGACCGCACCACCCCGCAGCCGAAGAACGACTTCAGAGCGTGCAGCACATTCACGTCTCTCTTGTGCTGGACGACGACGAACTCGGGAAGCACCTGAACGCCCAATGTCATATCGGGGTGCCGAGCGACACCGACGTGAAAGCATCCCTCACCGTCGGTGAACCCGACCACCCATTGGGGCTCAAGTTTCATGGAGATGACTCCCGTCCGAACGTCAAGTCTCTGAGGGTTCCGATCACCGGCCTGCAACGGCCGGGGTTCGGTCTTCCCTGCGGATTGTCCCCATGTCCGCCGGATTTTTACTGCGCTCGACGTCGAGCGCGAGTACCGGTCGGTTTTGGAGGAGTTTCCCGCATATGGTTCGGTTTGACTAAGGCTAGCGTGCAGAGCGTAACACGAGGTTAACCTTAGGACCCTCATAGTTAGGGCCGCCGTTTACGGGTGCTTCGGTCGCCAGCTTCTCCCGGCAAGCCGGGATGACCGCCTTCCTTAACATTCCCGCACCGAGCAGGCGTCAGTCTCTATACGTCGTCTGTAGGACTTAGCAGAGACCTGTGTTTTTGATAAACAGTCGCCGCTGCCGATTCTCTGCGCCCTCCCCGACGAATCGGGGTAGGGACCCCTTGTCCCGGAGTTACGGGGTCAATTTGCCTAGTTCCTTAAGGACGGTTCTCTCGAGCGCCTGAGGCTACGCGCCTCACCTACCTGTGTCAGTTTTAGTACGGTTCCGCTGTTCGCCACCGCAGCTTTTCTTGGTTCTTCTGTTTCGCACTTCGGCAACAAATCGGCCTCGATCCCGACTTGCGTCGGGACAACCCTCGCGACTTACGGTGGGCTGCGATCTGGAAGAACGCACTACGGCTTAACCCCAGCGGAGGGCAGGAATATTAACCTGCTGTCCATCGACTACGCCTTTCAGCCTCGTCTTAGGGACCGCCTAACCCTGGGCGGATTTCCCTTCCCCAGGAAACCTTAGGTTTACGGCGAGAGGGATTTTCACCCTCTTTATCGTTACTCATACCGGCATAATCACTTGATAGGCCCGCAACCACTCCTTCCGGTATGGCCTGTATCTGCCTATCAACGCTCCCCTACCGAACTAGAGACAAGTCCCTAGTTCCCGTGGCTTCGGTACCATGCTTAGTCCCGTTCATTATCGGCGCCCAGTTTCTCGACGGGTAAGCTATTACGCACTTTTTAAATGGTGGCTGCTTCTAAGCCAACATCCCCGCTGTCTCGGAAAGAGGACTTCCTTATGCACTTAGCATGGATTCGGGACCTTAGCCGACGATCTGGGCTGTTTCCCTTTTGACCATGAAGCTTATCCCCCACAGTCTGACTCCCGGGATAGTCGGCGTGGTATTCGGAGTTTGGTTGAAGGAGGTAGGCTGGTGGCCCCCTCGTTTCATCCAGTAGCTCTACCCCCACGCCGTAGTGGCCCGAGGCTAGCCCAAAAGCTATTTCGGAGAGAACGAGATATCTCCAGGTTTGATTAGACTTTCACTCCTCCCCACAGCTCATCGGATAACTTTTCAACGTTAACCCGTTCGGCCCTCCGCGCCCGGTTAGAGGCACTTCAGCCTGGCCATGGGTAGATCACTTGGTTTCGCGTCTACAGCCTGCGACTGGATCGCCCGTTTAAGACTCGCTTTCGCTTCGGCTCCGCTGCGGAACAGCTTAACCTTGCCACAGACCGTAACTCGCCGGTTCATTATGCAAAAGGCACGCGGTCACACGCTGACCGAAGTCAAATCGTGCTCCCACCGCTTGTAGGTACATGGTTTCAGGTTCTTTTAACTCCCTTTGACGGGGTTCTTTTCACCATTCAATCACCCTACTTGTTCACTATCGGTCGTCGAGGAGTACTTAGCCTTGGATGGTGGTCCACCCGGCTTCACGCAGAGTTCCACGAGCTCTACGCTACTCTGGTACCTCCCGGGAGGGCTCTCGCTTTCGCGTACGGGGGTGTCACCCTCTGTGCCTGTCCTTTCCAGAACATTCCGCTAACGATGCCTTTGTCACTCCCATATGGGAGGCCCGCAACCCCGGAATGCAAGCACTCCGGTTTGGGCTCGTCCGCTTTCGCTCGCCGCTACTGACGGAGTCTCGGTTGATTTCTTCTCCTCCAGGTACTTAGATGTTTCAGTTCCCTGGGTTCGCTCCGACGGACTATGCATTCATCCGCCGGTGACGCCACTTATTCAGCGACGCCAGGTTTCCCCATTCGGAAATCCCCGGATCAACGCGCGTTTGACCACTCCCCGGGGCTTATCGCAGCCTACCACGTCCTTCTTCGCCTCTCGACGCCAAGGCATCCACCATGCACCCTTAGTAGCTTGACCACATTAATGAGAAGCTGGTTGCTTCCCCCGCGATCAAGCCGCCTTCAGACACTCGTATGGTCTGACCGGACCGGCCCCGACCCGACCCCGAACGAATCCCGAAAAACGAGTTCGCCCGACGCCACGCCGACACCGACCGGCTTGAACCTTGGTTCTCCACATACAACCTGTCATGCCTACGCACCCATTCGCCCGTTCGCCGGATGGCCAACGAACTCACAGGGCCGGCCTGACAGGCCGCGTCCGCTTATTCGATTGTCAAAGAGCCGCTTCGCCCACCCCGACGGGGCCGGACGAACACCCGGTTCATCACTGAGCCGGAGCCTCGAAAGTGTACCTGTCATCGGCCCGGCGTCAATGGGCGCCGATCGTTTTTTTTCGATTTCCCGGCGCGCGGTCCCAAACCCTTGTGAAACAAGAAGCTGCGACAGCCCCCCACGCACGCCCCGGCCCCGATTCGACCGACTCGATCCGACCGCGGACACCCGAGGCACACCACGCCGCGGCGGGTGGACCGGACGCGCCGGGCGGGGCGATCGGCCGCAACAGTCTTGCCGAACAGGAGTTAGACCGGCCGGGCCCGGTCGATCCGCCACCGGCCGGCGGCTGCGCCCCGGTGCCGGAGCGGACGGAATGCGGTACGATGCCCGGCGTGGGAAACCCTACGGACGACACTCCATGAGTGACGGAACCTCTTGCAACGCCGCCCGCCTGTCCGTGCGAGGACCGTATGCGGGGCACGGGTTCGCGGTGGCCGCGTTCGGCGGCCCGGCCGACCCCACTCGTGCCGCGGAAAGCGCGTATGTGGAGGTCGCCGCCTGGCTTACGAAGCATCGCCTGACGGTGCTGCACGAGCGTCTGTTCGGCAGCCGGGACGTCGCACCGGCCGCACTCGCCGCCCGTCGTCGGACGCTCGATCGAGCTGGTCTGGAGTCGGACGGGCCGGTCACGTTCGTGGCTGGTCGTCCGGCCTGGAGCGGACGTTTGGCCGGTGTCGTCGTACACGCGGTGCAGGTCTCGCAGGACGCGAGCGTCGTTGGCCTACGCGATGCGCAAGGACGGTCTTGCGGGCGCCGATGGTCGTGCCGTGATCTGGACTGGGTGGTGCTTCAGGACCTCCCCACCGAAATGGCGGACAATCCGAACGCGAGCGCGGAGGAATGGGCGCAGCGCGCGATCGAGCAGGCGGATTCGCTGCTGCTCACCGAGGGCCTTTCGTATCGGAACGTCGTTCGCACGTGGTTCTATCTGGACGGCATTGCCTCGTGGTACGATCGCTTCAACGCGATCCGCCACGCCAGGTACGAAGCGTTCGGCCTGATGCCGCGGGCGGACGGCAGCGCGCTGCGCCTGCCGGCCAGCACGGGGATCGGCGCGAGCGCGGGCCGACCGGTGTCCCTCGACGTGCTGGCCGTCGCGCCGCGCACGGCGCGGGCGGCCGTGACGCAATTGAGCAACCCCGCCCAGATGGATGCTTTTGCGTATGGTTCGGCGTTCTCGCGTGGAGCGCTTGTTCGCACGCCCGGGCTCACGCTGATGGAGTTGTCCGGCACGGCCAGCATCGATGAACGCGGCCGCACGATGCACCCGCACGACTTCGACCGGCAGGTCGGTGCAATGTTCGACCGGCTGGAGCGGCTTCTGGAAGGCGTGGGGACCCGGCCGGCGGACGCGTGTGCGGCCACGGCGTTTGTGAAGCGACCCGAGGACGTGCCTCGCTTCCGGCGGATGCTGGACGCCCGCGGCCTGTCGCAGTTGCCCGTGGTGTGCATCGTGGCGGACATCTGCCGCGAAGAGCTGGTGTTCGAGCTCGATGCCGAGTTGATGTGGTGCATGTAGAGAGGCGGGGATGATGCGGGATCGCATTCGGGTTCTGGCATGCGTGGCCGCGGTCGGGCTTCTCGGGGGGGTGGGCCGGGCCCTGCCGCCCACGACCGCGGGTGCCCCGGCGTCGCGGCCCACGACGCTCCCCACCACGGCCCCGGCTGCTTCGCAGAGCGGTCCGCTGGCCGGCTCCGCGAGCTGCCGCGACTGCCATGAGCGATTCTACGACCTGTGGGCGACGTCGTACCACGGGCTGGCCATGCAGCCGTATACGCCTTCATTCGCCGCGACGAACCTGAAGCCGCAGAAGGGCGCGATTGCGATTGGCCGGCATCGCTACCGGGCCCAGATCGAGCCGGATCGCGGGTGGGTGCTGGAGGAGGGTCCGGACGGCGAGCGGAAGCTGCCCATCGCCCACGCACTGGGCGGCAAGAACGTGTATTACTTTCTGACGCCGTGGGAGCGGGGCCGTCTGCAGACGCTTCCCGTCGCGTACGACGTTCGGCGGCAGCAGTGGTACGACACGGCCCGCAGCGGGGTCCGCCATTTTCCCGGGCAGCCGCAGGACGAACCCCTGCACTGGACCGACCGCGAGTACACCTTCAACACCTCGTGTTACCGTTGCCACGTCAGCCAGCTTTCCACGAACTACGATCCGGCGTCGGACACGTACCGCACCGTCTGGGCCGAACCGGGCATCAACTGCGAGACGTGTCACGGCCCGAGCGCCGAGCACGTCCGCGTCTGCCTGGAGGCCGGGGACGGCGAAGAGCCCGAGGATTTGAAGATCATCAGCACCACGCGGCTCAGCGGCGAGCAGATCGACGCAATGTGCGCGCCGTGCCACGCGCGAATGGCGCCGCTGACCACCTCCTTCCTGCCCGGCGAAAGATACTTCGACCATTACGACCTGACCACGCTGGAGCACGCGGACTTCTATCCGGACGGGCGGGACCTTGGCGAGAACTTCACGTACACGCTGTGGCGTCTGAGCCCGTGTGTGAAGGCCGGCCAACTCCACTGCATGCACTGCCACACGTCGAGCGGCCGGTTCCGGTTCACGGACGACCCGAACCGATCCTGCGTTCCCTGTCACCAGGCCCGGGTGGACGACGCGACGGCCCACACGCACCATCCCCCGGACAGCCCGGGCAATCGCTGCATCGCCTGCCATATGCCGCAAACGTGGTTCGCCCGGATGCTGCGCAGCGACCACTCGCTGCTGCCGCCCACGCCCGCGGCGACGATCGAGTTCCAGTCGCCCAACGCCTGCAATCTGTGCCACACCGAGCAAGACGCGGCCTGGGCGGACCGCCACGTGCGGCAGTGGCGTTCCCGCGACTACCAGGCGCCGGTTCTGGCGCGGGCCCGGCTGATCGACGCCGCACGCCGGGGGAACTGGACGGCCCTGCCGGAGATGCTGGCATACGTGCAGAGGCCGGACCGCGACGAGGTGTATGCCACGTCGCTCGTCCGCCTGCTCCGGGCGTGCGACGATGCACGGAAGGGGCCGGTCCTGATCCGGGCGCTGCGGGATCCCTCGCCCCTAGTGCGGGCCGCGGCCGCCGAAGCGCTCGGCGACCCCGTCACACCGGATTCGCTGCCGGCGCTGCTGAACGCGACGCGGGACGAGTATCGCCTGGTACGGGTGCGGGCGGCCGCCGCGCTGGCCGTCGCCTGGCGACTGGACCTCGCGGAGGACGACCGGCGCTCGCTGCAAGCGGCCACAGCAGAGTTTCTGGCGGCGATGCGATGCCGGCCGGACGACCCCGTGTCGCACGACAACCTGGGTTCCTTCCACGCCGAGCGCGGCGAGCACGGCCAGGCGCTGGCCTGCTATGCCCAGGCGCACCGCCTGGACCCGCGGAACATCGCCCCGCTGGTGAATGCGTCACTGGTGTACAACACGCTCGGCCGGAACGACCAGGCGGAGCAGAACCTGCGACGTGCGTTGCAGATCGAACCGACGAGCTACCCCGCGCACCTGAACCTGGCAATGCTGCTTGGTGAGCTGGGCCGGACGCAGGAAGCGGAAGAGGCCTTCCGGACGGCCCTGCGGCTCGAACCGCAATCTGCGGTGGCGGCATACAACCTGGGCGTGCTCGTGGCCGGCCGGGACGTGAGCGAGGGAATCGTTCTGCTGCGGCATGCGAGTCGGCTGCGACCGGAAGAGCCGCGATACGCTTACGCGGTCGCCTACCACCTGCGCCGCGCCGGCGCCGGCGAGGAGGCCGTGCAGGAGCTGCAGCGGATGCTGGCCGCGCACCCCTCGTACGCGGACGGGTACGCCTTGCTGGGCGACATCCTGGTGGAGCAGGGTCGGGTGAGCGAGGCGGCGGACCTGTATCGGCGGGCATCCGAGAACGAGCGTTTGCCGCCGGCTGCCCGAGTGATGTGTGCGGAGAAGGCGACGCTCCTGTCAGCGCCGTAAGCGCCTCATCCGCGCGCCAGGACGCACCGGCGACGGAGCGTCACACAACGCCGAAGGGCTACCGCGCCTGCATCGCATCCACGATGTTGTTCCGTGCCGCGTGACGGGCCGGGCCGATGCCCGCCAGAACGCACACGACCACCGTCAGCGCCGTGCCCATCCACACGTTCGACCACGGAATCACGCACGGGAACGAGATTCCCACGATCCGCTCCGTGATTTCCGCGGCGCTCCACGACGTCTGGATTCCCAGCGCCACGCCCACCACGCAGCCCAGCAGCCCCAGCGAAATCGCCTCGGCGAACACCAGCCGCACAATCTGCGACTTCGTCGCCCCGACGGCCCGCAACACCGCAATCTGCCGCGTCCGCGCCGTCACGCTGACCATCATCAGGTTCGCCACCCCGAACGCCGCTACCGCCAGGGCCACCGCCGGCATGGCCGTCATCAACAGCGTCACCTCGCGGATGTCCCGGTCGATCTGTTGCTTGAGCAGCCGAACGGAGCCGACCATGGCGTCCGGCCGGCCCAGTTGCCCCGCAACCTGCAGCACCCGGTGCAGCACGAGCCGCTCGCGGAACACCACCCAGCGGTCGACCGGCTGCAGGGCGCTCCAATCCTCCGCGACGGACTGCAGCACAATCCGATACCGCTGCACCGTCTGCACCGCCAAACCGTCAAACGGCGCGAACGGATCCGCCAGCCGGGCCTGCACCTGCGGCACCACCGCCTCCAGCACGTCCTTCTCATTCGGCAGTGAGGACTGCCAGTCGATCATCGCCTGGAACACCGATCGCGCGTCCACGCCCGGCGGCTCGTCCGCGTCAAAGGCCGCCGGCCGTCGGGCCGAGGGCAGTTCCACGTTCAGCAGAAACATCCCCAACTCGCGCAGCCCGAAGCGTTCTTCGGCGTCCGCGATCGTACCCAGCACGGACACCGACGCCGCCTGCATCATGTAGCTGTCCGCCTGGAAATACGTCACGGCAATGTCCAGCGCCGGCGACTGCACGATGCCCGCCACCTCAAACGACGCGACCCGGCCGCCCAGCCGGATGTCGATCCGGTCCCCCCGCGACACGTTCAGCGTGTGGGCCGCTTCCGGCGGCAGCAGCACGTACCCGCCCCGTTCCAGTTTGGCCACCGCGTCTTCCAGGTTGCCTTCCAGAAAGCTCAGCCGGGTCATGGCCAGAAAGCGGTTCAGCTCGCCCGCCACAAAGGCCCCCCGCAGCCAGCCGCCCCGCGCAATCTCCGCCCTCGCCCACGGCGCCCGGGGGTTCGGCGTCCGAAGCTCGCAGAAGAAGTCGCCCACGACCGTCAGCTCCGCCACGCCGGGCAGCGCTTCGACTTCTGCCCGGGACTCGGCCGGGAACCGGCTGTTGCTCCACACGAACGCTTCCGGCATGGCCTTGGGAAAATCCCACGCCGCGATGATCCCTTCGGCCCGGGCCGCGATGTACACGATGAGCGACAGCCCCACCATCAGCATCCAGCACACGCCCGCGCTGCGCCACGGCGCGCGCCGCACCTGGTCCCGGGCCAGCCGTCGCTTCAACCGCAGCAGCGGCGCCACCAGCGCCACCACCGGCCCGCCGATCAGCCACACCAGGGCCGGCGTGAGCAGCACGAAGCCTCCATACACCGAGGCGACGCTCGCGAACGCCACGCCCGGCTCAAACCACGCCTCCGACGGCGTATGCTTCACCATTCCGTTGTGCGCCAGAATCAGCGCCACGCCCGCCAGCGCCGCCACCACCGTCCACCCCGCACGGCTCGGCTGCGACTCCGGGTTCGCCGCCGCCAGCGGCGACACCCGCGACACCTGCACCAGCAGCAGAACGGCACTGAACAACGTGGTGATCGCCCCTCCCGCGATCGCCAGACCCACGCCCCACCGGCTGATCGCCACGCCCTGCACGTACTCCGGCACCAACGACGCGCCAACCTGCGTCAGCCCCACGCCGATCGGCAGCCCCAGCGCAATCCCCGCCACGCCCAGCGGCGTCACCTCCACCAGCACCAGCACGCACAACTGCCACCGCGTCATCCCCACGCACCGCAGCAACCCGAGCTGACCGATACGCTCGATCAGCCCCATGCTCATCGTGGTCACGATGATAAAGAACGCCGTCAGCATCGCCACGAACGCCACCAGCACCAGCACCATGTGCGTGATCCGCTCCGCCTCCTCAAGCTGCTGGATGCGGGCCTCCGCCGTCGTCACCTCCGCCGAAATCCCCAACGCCGCCAGCCGGTCGCTCACGTGCTCCGCCGTACGACGCACCGACCCCACGGAGTAGTCCTTCAGCATCAGGTCAACCACGGTCACCACGCCGGCCTCTTTCTTGAGGCCTTGCAGGTCCGGCAGCGGGACGACCACCGTCGGGAACTGGAACTTCGCCACGCGATGCAGGTGCATCAGGCCGATCACCGTGAACGATTCGTCCGGCTTGCCCCAGCCGGCCCGCAGATGCACCGTGTCCCCCATCCGCACGCCCAGCTTCTCGGCCGTCTGCGCCTCCAGAAGGATGACCCCGCTCTCGCCCGCCTCGATACGCCGGCCCTGCAGCCCCTGCACCTCGCGGAATTCATATTCCACCCGCGGATCGATGCCGATCGCATCGACGTTCTCCTCCACACCGGCCCGGCTCGACACGCCCTCGCCGACCGGCCGCGGCGGCACGACCAGTTCCATCCGGCGCTTCAGCCGCGCGCTGACCCGGGCCACGTTCTCCATGCCCGCCAGCTCGCCCGCCAGGGATTCCGGCAACCGACCCCAGTGCCCCAGGGCCGGCTCGATGTTCAGATGGCTCTTGCCCAACCAGCGCGTGATGAGTTGGTCGCCGATGCTGCGCCGCACCGATTCGTAAAAGCACGTGACGGAAACGACCGTCCCCACGCCCAGGGCGATCGCCAGCGTCGCCGCGGCCGTCCGACCGGGCTTAACCCGCCAGTTCCGTGTAGCGAGTCGCCACCAGTGCCGCATCGCCCGACCCCCCGGGTTGAATTTCACCCACGATCCGCCCGTCCTTGAGCACGATGATCCGGTCGGCAAACGCCGCGCCCGCCGCCTCGTGCGTTACGGCCACAATCGTCCGCTGCTGCTGCGACGCCAGCCGCCGCAGCAACTGCCAGACGTCCTGGGCGTGGCGCGAGTCGAGATTGCCCGTCGGCTCGTCCGCCAGCAGAACGGCCGGATCGTTCACCAGCGCCCGCGCCACCGCCACCCGCTGCTGCTCCCCGCCCGACAGCGCCGCCGGCCGGTGCGTCGCACGGTGCGCCAGGTCCACCGTCTCCAGCAGAGACCGCACCTTCGGCAGAACGGCCTCTCCATTCTCCCCGTCCACGATCAGCGGCAGGGCGATGTTCTCTTCCGCGGAGAGGCTCGGCAGCAGGTTGAACGCCTGAAACACCACCCCCAGCCGGCGTCGGCGGAACAGCGTCCGCGCCCGGTCGTTCATGGCCGTCAGGTTCCGCCCTTCAATGATGATCTGCCCGGCCGTCGGCAGGTCCAGCCCCCCCAGCAGGTGCAGCAGCGTGCTCTTGCCCGACCCGCTCGCCCCCATGATGGCCACAAACTGCCCGCGCGCCGCCGTCAGGTCCACGCCGGCCAGGGCATGCACGACGCCGCCTGCCCCGGAAAAATCCTTCCGCAGGCCGCGCACTTCCAGAATCGTGTCCATTCCCGGCATTCTACGGCCTCTGCGCATTCCACGCCACGCCACCCCGCTGGGTGGGCCGATCTGTGTGGGACAGGCTTTCCAGCCGGTCTCTGGAGTCTCAATCCACGCCCCTGCGGAGAGGCCGGCCCCCCCCGCGATCCCCCTCTCATCGCCCCGCCCGAACGCCCTTTGATATTCGCCATTGGACATTGGACATTTGACATTCTCTCGCAGTTCGCAATTCGTCATTCGCAATTCGTCGCTGAGACGCACTCATAAGCCCCCCCCGATATGGCGGCCGGACGGCCGGGGGCGGCCGTCGGCGGCGCTTGCGGGGGGCGGCTGGACTGCTATACTGCCGGGGTTTGGGCAGACCGCTGGGTACAATCGGTCCGGCTGGTCATTGTTTCCCCGGTACTTACAAAGGAAGCCGCAGCATGTCAGCCACCGAGCAAGGGCCGCAGTATGTCGTGCCGCAGCCGAACCTGGTCCCCGTCCACGACTATCCGGGCCGGATGGCGGCGATTCCGCCCTCGCGGATGTTCCTCATCAACAAGTCGCTGAAGACATACCTGGAGCACAATCCGGGCGGGCAGGTCTTCGACGCGTCGCAGGGCGACGGCGGAGCGAGCCTCCCCGGCGTGCCGCGGGCGATTCTGGACGCGGCCCACGAGCTGCAGTGCCGCAAGGGCACGGCGTACGACATGCCGTACGGCTGCGACGAGTTCCGCACGTCGGTGATCGAGGACTACTGGAAGCCGAACAGCGGGCTGGGCCTGGGCCCGGCCAACGTGCTGGCCGGCGTGGGCGGGCGCGACATCCTCATCAAGGCCTACACGGCCATGCTGACGCTGGGCGCGGGACGGATCGGCGACGTCATCCTGACGACGCGCGTACCGTGGATCAGCTACAACTGGGGCCCGTACGGCATCGGCGGCAACGTGCTCCTGGCGCCGGGCGACGATCGCGACGGGTGGGCCTACACGCCGGAGTCGATCGCCGAGTGCGTGCGGTTCGCGGCGGCGACGGGGCGGCGGATCGCGGGCATCGTCATCACCTGCCCGGACAATCCCACGGGCAAGACCCTCACGACCGAGCGGCAGGTGTCGCTGGGCAAGGCCGCCCTGGCGGCGGGCGTCGGCTACGTGCTGTACGACTGGATGTACCACTGGGTGACCGACGAGGCCCCGATGGACGTGAACACGTTCCTGCCGCAGTTCGACGCGCAGGAGCGGCCGCGGGTGATGATCCTCGACGGCATCACGAAGTCGCTGGGGGCGTCGAACGTGCGCAACTCGCACTTGCTGGCCAGCGAGGAGATCATCAAGTTCATCTCGGGGCGGGCGTCGCACGCGGTGATCCCGAGCTACCACAGCCAGGCGGTGGCGATCGCGGCGTACCGGGAGGGCTTCGGGCGGGCGGCGGCGCCGATCATCGGGCCGACCAACGCGAGCCGCACGCTGCTGAACGAGTTCGTGGCGCAGCGCGGGCTGACGGCGATCACGGGCAAGGGCTACTACGCGTTCATCAACGTGGCGCCGTGGCTGCGGGCGGCGGGGCTGCCGAGTTCCGAGGCCCTGGGGCAGCGGCTGGCGGAGCAGCACGGCGTGGCGGTGGTGCCCGGCTCGTTCTTCTCGTCGTTCGGCGATGACTGGATCCGCTTCTCGTACGCCACGCCGCCCGAGCGGACGGCGGGCGCGCTGGAGCGGCTGATGCACGGACTGGCCGCGCTGGAGTCGTGACGGGCCCGAGCCCGCAAAGGACCGGAGCGAGATGACCGCCGCCGAACTGGAGCGCTTCGCCGAGAAGTACCAACTGGCCCGCGGGGCCGCGCTGCAGTCGAATTTCGAGCGCGGGACGGCCGGGCTGGAGGTTGAGTGGAACGTCAGCAATGCCGCGTTCCGCCCGCTGCACCATGTGGGCGCGGGGCCGGCGGCCCGCTCGTTCAGCGAGGTGCTGCGCCGCGACTTTATCCCGCCGGCGCTGGCCGACCGCAACGAGCTCGAAGTGTTCCACTGGATGACCGAGTGGATCACGCGGCCCTACTACGACCTGCGCGGGGCGCTGTTCGAGGCCCGCATCCTCGAGGGCTGCATGCTGAACGCACTCAACGCGGCCAGCTTCTCGTTCGGCGAGCGGCTGTACCCGTGGCACGGCAACGTGCTGTGGCCGCTCGAGGTGGCGTACGACTCGATCCCGCACGAGTGGGAACTGACCAAGCGCCGCTACCTGGAACGCTGCGTCGACCTGTTCGGCGGCGCCCTGGCCACGGCGGGTGTGCACGTGAACGTGTCGCTGCCGGAGCCGCTGTTCTCGCTGGACTTCCTGCACCAGCCCGGCGACGGCAGCGGGGCGAGCACGCCGGCGGCCTTCCGCGATGCCGCGTACATCCGCGGGGCGCGCGTCCTGCGGGCCTTCGCGGCCCTGTTCAACGCGACGGGAGCGGCCTCGCCGCTGCGGGCCGAGTGGCGAGACGGGCGCGCCGTGATCGTGCTCACCGAGTGCGACTCGAACCGGCTGGCACGCTTCCCCAACCCGGCCAACCTGGACGTGCCCGACCTGTACCGCAGCCACGCGGACTACGTGCGCATCTCGACGGACCTGGTGCGGCGGCGCGTCCGCTTCGGCAACAACAACTGGACGCCGACCCGCGCCCGCTCCGACCGCACGGCGGTCGATGGCATCATCCACCTCACCAGCGACGAGCTGCAGGACGTGTACCTCAAGGGCATCTACGGCGTCGGCGAGCACGACGTGGTCGAGCAGCTCGCCCAGCGCATCGAAATGCAGAACATGATCACCCGCGTCGAGCTGCCCATGTCACGCGTGGAGATCCGCAGCGGCGAGGGCGGGCACGACTTCGCGCTCGACCTGGCCGACGTCGCCGTCAAGCAGCTCCTGCTGATCTGGAGCTACGCCGACCCGGAGGCCGGCGACGCCTTCCGCTACGACGCCGACGACGTGAAGCGGGCGCGGCGAAACGAGGCGCTGGCGGCCGAGCACGGCCTGCGGGCCACCATCGAGCACCCCTTCACGCACCGGTCGGTCACCCTGCGCGAGTTCCTGCGCTGGACGCTGGACGAGGTGCGGCCCCTGGCGAAGGCGCTGGGCTGGGAGGAATACCTGGTGCCGCTGGAGGCGCTGGCGGGCGGCGCGATGAACACGGCCGAGCAACTCCGCAACCGGCTGCGGCCGCACACCGACGGCCACGGGGTTGTGCCGGTGGCCGCCCTCCACGAGCTGGTCGAGGAGCGGCAGCAGCAGGTCGCCGCGAACGTCGCCGAGGCGCTCGAGCAGATCAGCACGCTCGGGCCCGAAACGGCCAAGCTGCGCGCGCTGCTGGGCCACGCGGCTGCGGCCGTGGCCGACGACCCGTCCGCGCCGATCCACTTCCAGCCGCGGACGCCGGTCAGCGCGACGGTGGTGGGCGGCGACAAAACGGCCGAGATCGTCGAACTGGCCCAGCAGCTCATCCGCATCCCGTCAGTGACGAACTGCCCGCAGGAGCGGCTGGAGGAGGTGCAGCGCGCGGCCCGCTTCATCGCCGGCTGCCTGCGCGACGCCGGCGTGCCGCTGCGGTTCTTCGACAGCGGCAGGTACCCCGCCGTGCTGGCGCACTTCCCCGGCCGGCTGACGGCCCCGGTCATGCTCAGCGGCCACTTCGACGTGGTCGAACCGGCCACCGACGATGGCGAGTTCGCGCCCCGGATCGACGGCGACTACCTCGTCGGGCGCGGCGCGGCCGACATGAAAACGGTCGTGGCCACCTACCTGGTGTGGATGCGCGACGTGCTGCGGCGCCGGCCGACGGTCTTCCCGCCCATCAACCTGCTGCTCGTCGGCAACGAGGAGAACGGCGAGACGGAGCCGATGGGCACGCCGCACGTGCTGGACGTACTGGCCAACGGGCAGCAGTACACGCCGGGCCTGCTGATCGCCGGCGAGCGGACCGGCGAGGGCGGCACCGAGATGTTCGGCGAGATCTGCATCGAGAACCGCGGCGTGGTGCGGGTCACCTTCGTGGCCCGCGGCGAGCAGGCCCACACCGGCACCGCCGCTGGCGCGGCGGTCGTTGATCTGGGCGACCGGATCATCGAGGCGCGCGACGCGGCGATGGCGATCCTGCGCAACCGGCTGACGCTGCAGGCGGCCGACGGCTGGAAGACCGACTGCCGCTTCCCGTTCCTCGCGGTGGGAACGCCGGGCGTCTACAACATCACGGCCGACAGCGCCCAGCTCGGGCTGGAGGTCCGGCCGATCCCGCAGGACGACGTCGAGACGCTGCTGGCGGACCTGCGCGACTGCGCGGAGGCGCAGGGGCTCGAGATGATCGTGCAGACGCGCGAGCCGGGCGTGGCCTGCCGGCGAGACAACCCCTACCTGCTGCCGCTGATCGACGCGGTGCGCGACGTCAGCGGCGCCGACCCGGTAATCGGGCGCAAGAAGCCCGGCACCAGCGGGCGGTTCGCGCCGCAGGGCCAGGCGGTGATCTGGGGCCAGACCGGCATCGGCCCGCACGCCCCGCGCGAACGGCACTTCATCCCCAGCATCCGCGGCTACTACGACGCGCTGGATCACTACGCCCGGCTGCTCGTCGATCGCGGCCTGTGACACGCAGCGACCCGCTTCCGC
>CAZPHH010000101.1:0-8999 GCA_964586145.1 uncultured Phycisphaeraceae bacterium
AAGCCGGTCCCACAAAGACAAGCCGGTCCCACAGCAGAACTCGGTCCCAGGGCACGGGTTGCCCGGGGCTAGAGGTCCACCCGCAAGGTCACGATCTCGAACGGGCGGACGTGCAGCTCGATCGCATCCTCGTGGTGGGTCGGAGCTTCGGCGTTCGGGAGCGGGTCTTCGATCAGGTTCACCCGGTGAGCGCCGTGGACGTGCCGGGGAAGCCGGAGCGTCGCCCGACCGGGCTTTCCGTGGGCCTCGTAGAACCGGATGATCAGGCCGTTGCCGTCTTCGGGTTTTTTGACGCCGGAGAGGACGAACTGCCTTGGCCCAAGCTCGACGAAGCTGCCCACGGGCTGCATGTCGCCCGGATGCGGCGACGCTTCCAGGGCGGTCATCGGCACGTTGAAGGCCAGGCCGGCTTCAGCGATGCCGGCAGCCTGCCACGTGCCGGCGTGCGGCACCAGGGCGTAGCGGATGGCGTGCGGGCCCTGGTCCGGGTACACGTCCGGATCGTACGACGCGCGCAGCAGGGTCATTTCCAGCACGTCGTCCTGGCAGCGGTGGCCGTACTTGCCGGTGTTCAGCAGCGCGGCGCCGCCCTTCGGGCCGGACAGGTCCACCCACTTCTGGGCGGGGACTTCCTGGCCGGTGGTCGGGCGTTGTACGGCCGCGAACGGCGTGTCGCAGGTGAAGGTCGCGTTGCGCACGTTCAGCGGGAAGGCGACCCGGAGCATCGGGGCATCCACGTCGGGTCCGCCCAGCTCGAACCAGGCCACGTCCAGCTCGAAGTCGATCCGCGGAATGTCGCGATAGGTAATGATCCGCTGCGTGAACTTCGAGCGGCCCCACTGGCGCCGGATCTCGATGACGGCGCGGACGGGGCCGCGCTCTGTCACCTTCACGGAAATCGCTTTGTCCAGCGAGTGCACCGCGCGGATCGGCCCGAGCTCCCAGGCGCTCATGCCGTGGGGTTTCTCCATGTAGACCTTCAGGACGTTGGCGGCATCCTTGCGCGGCAGCACTTCCGCCTTGCGCCGCTTGTCATACACGCGCTGGAGGTGGCCGGTCTTGCCGTTGACCTCGATGCGGAAGTGCGGCGTCTCGATGGCGGTGCCCTGCACCGTCAGTTTGGGATCGAGAGCCACGCCGGGCACGGCCGGGAATGCGTGGAACACCTTGTATCCGCAGGCGGGAATCGGACCGGCCGGGAACTGCACCTTGAGCCGATGCCCGTTGGGAAACAGCTTGGTCTCGACCACCTGCGCGGGGACCTCGCCGCCGTCGACATCGACCAGGTGAATGGTCGGGGACGGCCCCTGGCCGACGTCGACCGGCCGAACCGTGGTTCCGTCGTGCCCCCAGTGGCCCCAGTGCCGGTACTCGACGGTGGGCGGAAGCTGGTAGCTGAAGACCTCCGCCTCGGCCACGTCCGAGCGTTCGTGCGGCACGGGGTTGAAGATGACGACCGGCTGGCCGCAGGACTGGGTGTCGATGCGCCAGGTCAGCCGGCGCAGCCCCTCAAACCGGAGGTTGCGGGCTTCGGCTGCGGCCGCGTCGTATCGGGCGATGGACTCGCGGTTGGAGTCGTGCGTGGCCGATCCGCAGAGGATGTCGTGGAACTGGTTGAAGGCCACGGCGTGCCAGACGCGGTGGATCGCATCGTGCGGATAGGGGTCGCCGTGCAGCGCAGCAAGGGCGGCGAGCATTTCCGCGGCGAACATGAGGTTCTCGCCGTTTCGGTTGCCGTGCTTGATGCGGGCGATGGAGGTGTAGCAGCCTTCAAACGTGTACTGCCGCTCGCCGCGGTGCAGCGGATAATCCGCCGCGTGCGGCTCGACGGACGTGAAGAACGACTCGGCCGTCCCCATGCGGATGGTCGGCGAGCCGGGCGAGTCGGCGTAGGCGCGGGCCCGTTCTATATCGCGGCGGGCCGGGCCGCCGCCGTGGTCGCCCACGCCGTAGACCGCCAGGGTTTTGCGGTGTTTGGGATCCCACGTCGCGGGCTGCAGGCGGATGCCCGAGTCGATCGACGTGTTGTAGGTCGGCGTGGCGAAGTTGACGGTTCGCGATCCGTCGGGCGCCTCAGACACCCAGGCGCCGAGCCTCGGCTGGCAGCGGAACGCGTAGAGGAACCGGATGCCCGCCAGTCGATGGATCTGCGCCAACTGGGCCACGTGCCCGAAGTTGTCCGGCAGCCAGCCCACGCACGCCGTCTTGCCGAACCGGCTGCGGAAATAGCGCTGGCCGATGAGCAGGGACCGGGCCAGGGCCTCGCCGGATGACATATTGGTGTCACCCTCGGTGAGGAACCCGCCGAGCAGCTCCCAGCGGCCCTCGGCCACCCGCCGGCGGATGGCGTCAAACATGCCGGGATCGAATCGCTCGATCATCTCGTACACCGCAGCCTGCGACTGCGAGAAATGGAAGTCGGGGAACTCATCGCAGAACGCCAGCACCTGGCGAAACGTGTCATGAGCGGCCTGGACAGTCTCGTCGTAGGTCCACAGCCAGTTCATGTCGATGTGGGCGTGGCCGACCAGGGTGACGGACTCCGCGCGGCGGTCCGGGGCCTCGGCCGACGCCCGGTCCAGGATGGCGCGGACGGCGTCCCAGGCGCCGTTCACATCGTGATGCAGCATTCGCGTCAGCCCTTCCGCTCCGATCCGCGCGCACCGGCCGACGTCCAGGCCCAATTCATCCAGCAGCCGGCGGGTGCGGGCGGCCAGCGCCGGCGCATCGTCACTGCCGAAGAGCATGCGAGCATGCACGTTGGGTATGCCCGGCGGGGGATTGACCGAGAGCGTCAGTTTCCGCTGACGAGTCTGCTCGGCGTCGAAGGTCTGCACCGGCATGGCGGGCCAGCCGTACTCGCGCTCGCCGTCGTGGCGAAACTCGAAATCCATTTCCACCCGGGCGGGCGATCCGGCGAACACGACCGGCACGACGAAGGGTGTGTCGCCCTTCTCCTTCACGGTGATGGGCAGATCCGCCATCGTGTTGCAGAGCACACGGGCGGGAGCCCCGACGGGCAGATCGATCCGGACGGCACCCTGGCTGGATCGGACCTCGACGGCCGGTCGAAGCTCGCCAGCCTTGCCGAACGCCGCGGCCAAGGCCGCCGCATCCACGGGGATATCCACGCGCCGCTGCGTAAACGCGGGCATGGCCGCGGCATCCACCTTCGCGAGCAGGGCCCCTCGGGCGTCCACAAGCGAAACGCGGACTTTGGCGGCGGCGCGGGGTGAGTCGTTGAACAGGTCCAGCTCCAGGTGGTACGCCAGCCCGCCGCGCACGGTGACCGGCCGGGCCAGGCGCGTGGACCATTCGCCGGTCAGTCCGCCTTTTCGGCGGCGTAGGCCGGGGAAGGTCGCGGCGGACGGCCGCTTGGCGCTGAACGTCAGGCGTGGTGTCGGCTTGGCGTCCGTGGCCCCGAGAAAGTGGACCCGAATGCCCCAGAAGTTCGGGCCGGTGGGGCTCTTGAAGAGCAGGCGGTTCCAGCCTTTGCGGAGCGTCGCCTTCACGTCGTCGTCGTGGGTCAGCACGCTGCGCATGGGCGCGTCGGTGCGGTAGACCTCCTCGCCGTTGAGCCAGATCACGCCGCCGCAGTCGTTTCCGACGCGCATCCGCACGGTCTGCCGAGTGGGAGACTGAACGTAGCTGAACGCGTAGGCAAAGACCCAGTGGCGCTGTTTGTACGGCAGCACCGGGTCGTGGTTCTCGATTCGACCGTGGTGCGTTTCGTAGCGGGTCCAGGTCGCTCCGTTGAACGTCTCGCCGGCCCGCGGCGCAAAATCCGCCTCACAGGGAAACCCGCTCTGCGTCCAGCGACCGGCGGTGCGGTCCCGCAGTGGGAACGCACCCAAAACCAGCCAATCCGTGACGGGAAGCGGCTCCGTTGTCTTCGTTTGTGGCATGATGGCCCTCCGACATAGCAAACCGGCCCGTTCCTGAGCGGGCCAACCCCAGATCAAACCGGCAAACGGCCCAAAAGTCAAAACGGAGCGAGGCCCGGTGGGCGCGTCCTGCGGCCGCGACGGGCCGCCTACTCCAGGAAGGCGTTTGATTGCTTTTCGCGGCCGATGGTGGTCCGGGGTCCGTGGCCGGGAACCACGCGCGTCTCGTCGGGCAGGGTCAGGAGGTTCCTGCGGATGTTCTCGACGAGGCGTTCGTGGTCGCTGTACGCGAAGTCCGTGCGTCCGATGGAGCCGGCGAAAAGGGCGTCCCCCACGACCACCACGCCTGCGTCCGGGCAGTAGAAGCTTCGCCCGCCCGGAGAGTGGCCGGAGGTGTCGAGAACGGTCCAGTCGCTGCCGTCGAGCGGAAGCACGTCGCCGGGGACCAGGTCGTGCAGGTGGTCTGTGGAAACGGTCAGCCCGAATCCGAAGTCCGCGGAGAGATTCAGCGTAGGGTCGGTCAGGAACGGCCATTCCTCCCGAGCCAGGAACAGCGGGATCGGGCCCAGCCAGGTGCGCAGCTCGTCGACCCCGGCGATATGGTCGCCGTGCGCGTGGGTCAGCAGAATCGCCCTGGCCGTCAGGGCATGCCGGTGAATGTAGTCGGCCATTCGCTCCGCATGAGGCGGCAGCCCAGGGTCGATCACCCAGCAGTCCGCCTCGTCGCGGAAATGCACGACGAGTCCGTTCTCCATGAAGGAGGGATCGTGCTCGGCGCGAACATGGAGCGGTTTTCCTGCCATCGGCCTATGGAGACCCTCCGTTCCCGGGGCTGTTGCCGACGCCGGGTGACTGGCCCGTGAGTGACTGCTTGAGCCGCAGGAACTCCTGAACCTCCGGCAGTGCGTCAATGCGTTCGCGATGCCGCCGCGCTTCGTCTCCCAGCGACGAGCCGGCGTAGCGGCGTTCCACGCGCAGGGCCTCTTCGCGGGCCTCCATGGGCCGCCCGCCCTCCAGCAGGCGTTCCGATCGAATCAGGCCCCGCCGGCCTGCTTGCTGCAACTCCGCCAGCAGTTCGATTGCTGTGTTCACCTGGTCGGCAAACTGCGTGGCCGGATGTCGAATGATCGCCTCCAGCCCGCAGACGACCGGACCGATGCAACCGTCGTCCGGGCGGCAACGGCGGGCGTCGTTCAGTGCACGCTCGCCCTGGGCGCGGCAGAACGACTCGAACCAGGACATTGCGGCCTGGCCGACGCCGGGGTCGAGCACGTGACCGATCTGCGGTCGCTGCACGGTGACGCTGACATCGTTGCCCCGCAGCAGCGCCAATCCGTCCCTCATGCGATCCCGATTGATGTCCGACTCGCCGACCGCGTAGAACACCGGCACCCGGCTGTGCGCCCGGACCTGCTCCGCCTGGACCGTGGGGGGCACGTAGTTGGCCGTCACGGCCACGGCGGACGCCGGGAAACCCTGCACATAGAGCAGATGGAAGGCCATGGCCCCGCCGGCGGAGTGGCCGGTCAGCAGAACGCGATTCGGATCGTACGAGACGGTGCGCGAGGCGTGATCGAGGAACTCCCGCATCAGCTTCACATCGCTGTCACGCCAGCCGGCGTGCGTCGCCTGCGGCGCAACCAGGACCATGGGAAGCATGTGTTCGAACGACCGCCAGAAGGCCAGGATGCCGGCGGCCGTGGTCTCCGTCCCGTGCAGACAGATGACCAGCGGCAATGGGATTTCCGCGGGCACGCCGGCCGGGCGGCCGATGAGGTAGAACCCGTGCTCCAGGTCAACCCGCTCCGGCTCGGTGTTTGCGGTTGGCGCCGCCGCCATCAGGATGGAGAGAACCAAACCCGGCATTGGGCCAGAGTGTAGCGGCAGAGGGGGCCCTGGCAAGGCTCAGGCGGATGCGAGCGCCCCGACGAGGGAGTCGATCTCCTGCCGCGTCCGCTTCTCCGTGACCGTCACGAGGAAGCAGTCCGCCAGGTCGGGATGCCAGCATTCCAGGGGGATGCCCGCCAGCACCTTTCGCGTGCGGCAATGGTCCAGCACGCGGCGGATGTCGCGGTCCGTCCGGACGACGAACTCCTTGAAGAACGGCGCCTGGAACCGAAGCGCGTAGCCGGGAATCGCCGCAATGCGCTCCGCCGCATAGTGGGCCTTGTCCAGGCAGAGGGACGCGACCTTCGCGACGCCCTGGCGGCCCATGGCGGCAAGGTACACCGCCACCCGGAGGGCCATCAGGCCTTGGTTCGTGCAGATGTTGCTGGTGGCGCGTTCCCGCTTGATGTGCTGCTCGCGGGTCTGGAGGGTCAGGCAGAATCCGCGGCGGCCCTGGCCGTCGTGCGAAACGCCGACCACGCGGCCGGGCATTTTTCGGAGGTACTCCTCGCGAGCGGCGAGGAAACCGCAGTACGGCCCGCCGTACGAAAGCGGAATGCCCAGGGGCTGGGCCTCGCCGACCACGATGTCCACGCCGAACGCTCCGGGCGCCTTGAGCAGGCCGCAACTGACGGGATCCACCGCCGCGACGGCGAGCGCCCCCGCCTGGTGCGCCGCGTCGACCACCTCGCCCAGCGTTTCGATGCAGCCGAAGAAGTTCGGCGATTGCACCACGACCGCCGCGGTCCGTTCATCCACTGCGTCGCGCAGGGCGGAGAGGTTCGTGAGACCGCCCTCGGAGTCGATGCGCACGAGCTCCACCGGCTGCTCGCGAAGGTACGTCTCCAGCACCGTAAAGGAGTCCGGATGAACGGCCCGGGATATGAGCACCCGCGAGCGCTTGTTGACGGCGCGGGCCATCAGCACGGCCTCGGCCACGGCGCTGGCCTGCTCGTACAGCGAGGCGTTGGACACGTCCATGCCGGTGAGCTGGCAGAGCATCGTCTGATACTCGAAAAATGCCTGAAGCGAGCCCTGCGACGCCTCCGCCTGATAGGGCGTGTAGGCGGTCCGGAACTCGGCCTGGCTGGACAGCTCTTCCACGATCGCGGGGACAAAATGGTCCGCGGCGCCGCCCCCGAGAAAGCAGACCAGCTCCTGGCAGGTGGTGTTCTTGTCCGCCAGGGCGCGGACGTCGGCCATCAGCTCCATCTCGCTCAGGCCGGCCGGGATGTGCAGGGGGCGGGTCAGACGCTGCGAGGCCGGCACGTCGCGGAACAGATCGTCGACGCGATCGGCGCCGATCGCCTTGAGCATCTCCCGAATGTCCGCTTCAGTGAACTGGGTGTAGTCCATGAGGGTGAGGCTCAGTCTTGCTGGTTGCCCGTCACGGGCATCTTGTACACCTTACTGGAGAGGACGCGACTGTAATTCGACCAGTGGGAATCCGGGTCGCGGTCGTCGTCAATCTCCTTGAGAAACATGTAGACCTTGGCGTCGATGTTGTCGAGGTAGTGGACGGCCACCGCCTCGGGGATCGCAGGCAGCTTCGGACTGCCGAATTCGTAACTGCCGTGGTGGGCCAGCACAATATGCTGGAGGACGGCACGGAGGTCTTCCGGGAACGGCCGGCCCGTGCGGGCCGCCACCGCCGCCGCCTTCCGGTCGATCCAGATGGCGGCCTGGACGAGGTGGCCGATGAGCTGGCCCTCGTCCGTGTAGCTGAAGTTCGTGTCGTACGCGAGTTCGGCGGTCTTGCCGATATCGTGCAGAAACACGCCCGCCAGCACAAGGTCCAGACTCAGCCGCGGATAGCGGGGGATGACCAACAAGGCCAGTTCGAGCACGTTGAGGGTGTGCTCGAGCAGCCCGCCGATGAAGGCGTGGTGCAACTGGGCGGCGGCCGGGGCCTTCTGGAACGCGCGAACCAGCGTTTCGTCCGCCAGGAACTCCTTCATCAACGCCGCGAGATTCGGGTCCTCGATCCGCCTGAGAATCTCGACGGTGCGGGCCCACATCTTGTCGATGTCGCACTCCGTATGGGGCAGAAACTCCGACAGGTCCACCTGATTCGCATCAACCGGCTGAAGGGCCTCGATGATGAACTGCAGATTGCCCTTGTAGTTCTCCGTCCGCCCTTTCACGCGAAGGAACCCGCCCTCCGGAATGGAGTTGAAAATCGGTTCGGACGCCTGCCACATGCGGGCGGGCACCTGCCCGGTGGCGTCGGCCAGCACCGCATGGATGTACAACCCTCCCTGCGTGGTGGTCCGAAGGTCTTTCGACTGGATGCGGAAGACCTGGTTCTCGATCCGCTCCCCCGGCAGAAGGGCCGCGACGTTTCGACGATTCATGGCGATCTCCGTCCCCTTTGGGCCGGGGCTACGATACGACCGGGAAAGCCCTGTTTCAAGCCGCGGTGGGCGGTTGCGGCTGCACCGACTTCGATTGGCCAGCCACGGTCAGGCGGGATGGGGTGGGCTGTCCCCGGACCCGTTTCCGTCCGTCCTGCCGTCCGTGACGACGATGGCGGATCGCGGCCGATCCTTGGACCGGTAGATGGGGCAGTGGAGGCAGTCTCCGCTCTGGCCGCACGCATGCACGGGTTGGAGGTAGCAGGGCGTGGCGGGATCCTTGAGGACCGGGCATCGATCGCGCGCCGGGCAATCGGTGAGTTCCCAGCACGGGGCGTAGGCCAGCAGCAGCCGGATGTTCTCCAGCGTGAGGCTGTGCTTGCGGACCAGTTCCTTGATCAGCCGCAGTTGCGCCACTTCTTTGGGGCCGTACAGGCGGTCCCGCGTCCGCGGCTCGCGACGCGGTCGAATCAGGCCCACCCGCTCGTATTCGCGGATCCGCCGGTCCGACAGACCCACCTCACGCCCCACCTCGCTGATCTTCTTGAGCGGTTCCATACACCTTCCCCTGCTGCGAGCGCGCGTTGGGCGCCTGCAACATTAGTCTACTACACGACTTCCGATCGCTCAATGCCCTGCGGCGGGCGGGCGGCGGCCACGCCGGGAAGAGGGTGCGACGGGTCACCCTCGGCCCGCGGGATTGCCGATAACGTCCGAGGGACATCAGTCAGCCAGACCGGTCCTTCGGACTGCTTGTGGGGAGTTCCAGCGCGATGGCGAGTGAATCGTTCGTGATTCTGTGCAGCGGCGGCCTCAACAGCACGGTAGCCGCCGCCCGGGCGGCCCGAAACGGGGCCGTCAACCTGCTCCACGT
>CAZPHH010000101.1:9099-16605 GCA_964586145.1 uncultured Phycisphaeraceae bacterium
CCGCACCGGCGGCGTGAGTTCTTCCACGTCTGCGAAATGGCGTTCGATGAGCTGCGGTCCGGGCGGCCGGCCATCCGGCTGGAGGTTCCCCTCGTCGGACTTTCCCGCGGCGACATCATCAAGCTGGGCAAGCGGTTCAGCGCACCGCTGGATTTGTGCTGGTGCTGCGAAGGCGCCGGTCCGCAGGCGTGCGGCCAATGCCCGGGCTGCCAGGCGCTCGCCTGCGCCCCGGAGTCGGCCGGTCATTTCGAACCAGCCGTGGCCGGCCGGTGAATGGCCGGGCCGGGACAGATATCGAAATCTCGGTCCAGCGGGCCTACATCTGCTCCAGCGTCCCGATCCCCAGCAGGTGCAGGCCGAGCTTCAGCGCGCGGGCCGTCAGGTCGCACAGCCGCAGGCGAGAGAGCCTCACGGATTCCGGGGTGGCGTCTTTGACCCGCACGCCGCGCTTGCGATCGTAGAACCCGTTGTAGGCCTTGCTCAGCTCGAAAAGGTACTCCGTAATGACGTTCGGGCGATACTCCCGGCCGGCCTGCTCGATGACGTCCGGCAGCCTGAGCAGCACCTTGCCGAGCCGGATCTCCGACTCGTGCTCCAGGGCAATAGGCGTATCGGGCGGCAGCGCGGCGTAGTCCACCCCCGCCTCGCGACCGATGCTGCGGATGCGGGCGTACGCATAGAGCATGTACGGCGCGGTGTTGCCGTCCATGCTGAGCATGGTGTCCCATTCGAACTTGTAGTCGCTGCCCAGCGCGTGGGAGAGGTCAAAGTACTTCACCGCGCCCACGCCAACCGTTTCCGCGATAACCTGCATCTGTTCAGGCGCCAGGCCGCGTTTCTTCTCCGGGTCCTGTTCGGAGGCCTCCAGCACGTTCCGAGCCCGCTCCACCGCTTCGTCCAGCAGATGCTTGAGCTTTACCGTGCCGCCCTCCCTCGTTTTGAACATCTTGCCCGAGGCGGCCAACATGCTGCCGAAGCCGATGTGGGTCAGCTCCACGTTCTTACCCGCCCAGCCCGCTTTGCGCGCCGCGACGAAGAGCATGTCGAAGTGCTGCTTCTGGGGCAGGCCCACCACGTAGAGCAGCCGTGTCGCTCCCAGCGTTTCGATGCGGTGCCGCAGGGCGGCCAGGTCCGTGGTGTCGTAGTTGTAGCCGCCGTCGGACTTGCGGATGATCATGGGCAGCGGATCGCCCTCGCGGTTGCGGAACCCGTCCAGGAACACGCACATCGCACCGTCGCTCTCGACGGCCAAGCCGGCCTTCGCCAGGTCGTCCACGATGCGCGACAGCAGGTCGTTGTAGAAACTCTCGCCGCGGTCCTCCACACGGATGTCCAGCCGGTCGTAGATTTCATGGCAGTGCCGCAGCGATTCCTCGCAGAACGCATGCCAGACGGTCAAGGTCGCCGGATCGCCGCCCTGCAGAGCGACAACAGCCCGCCGGGCGGCGGCGGCGAACTCCTCGTCCGCGTCAAATCGCTGCTTGGCCTGCACGTAGAACGATTCCAGGTCGCCCAGGCGCAGGTGCTCCGGGGCGTTCAGCACGTCGGGGTGGGTCCGCCGCAAGTGCTCGATCAGCATGCCGAACTGCGTGCCCCAGTCACCCACGTGGTTGATGCGGTGGACGTGGTGACCCTCAAACTCCAGCATCCGCGCGATGCAGTCGCCGATAATGGTGCTCCGCAGGTGCCCGACGTGCATCTCCTTCGCCAGGTTCGGGCTAGACATGTCGATGGCCACCACGGCCGGCGCGGGCGTCGGGTCGATGCCGACCCGGTCCAGGCCGTCGCGCGGTGCGGGCGGAACGGCCTGAAGTCGACGTCCGGCCGCCGCGGGCGAGAGGGTCAGGTTGATGAACCCCGGTCCGGCGACCTGCGGCGGCTCACAGAGGTCGCCCACGTCCAGTCGCCCGACGACGGCGGTGGCCACGTCCCGCGGCTTCTGCTTGAGCGTCCGAGCCAGGGCCATGGCGAAATTGGCCTGGTAGTCGCCGAAGCTCGAATCCTGGGTCGGCCGCAGCATGGGATCCACGCCCTCGGCCGCGGCGCCGAAACAGGCCCGCAGGGCTTCGGTCAGTCGTTGTTCCAGCTCTCGCGTGATCGATCGCACCGATTCGTTCCTTGTCGCCGCGCGGCATCACGCGCGGCGTGGCGGCATGGTACCCGCCGACGGTGCCGACTCCAAACGATGTTCCACAAGATCATTGGGCCGCGGCGGATGCCTCGTTCCCGCTCGGGGCGGGCAGCCAGGGCGGCCAAGCCGGGTCCTTCAGCTTCACGCAAAGGGTTTTGGCGTGGAAGGTGTAGCGGCGTTCGCCGTCGAAGCAGCGGTAGGAGCGGTCAAAGAGGTCGACGGCCTCCGCCCGGCGTCCTTCGGCCAGCGCTATCGCGCCGGCGTAAAAAAGGGCCTCGGCGCGCCGTGTCTGGGCGTTATCCCCGCTCAGGCAGGGCTCGGAGCTCAGGACGGAGTCCAGTGTGCGGCGGCCCTGGGCAAGATCGTAGAGAACGCGCCACCAGGTCCCCCCATCGGCGCTGCCGTCCGTCGAACGAAACTGAATTCCCGCCGCGCGATCGTCGAGCAGTGCGCTGGCTTTCTCCCTCTCTCCGAGCAAACGCAAACACGTGGACGCCAGGATGACCCGCCGTGCGTCGCCCGGTCCGTCCTCGGCCAGCCGCAGGGCCGTGGTGACCGCCCGGTCGCGATCACCCATCTCCGCGTGGACGAAGATTGGGTAGACATGCGTGTAGAACAGGTCGCGCGGGTCATACTCTGCTGACAGCCGGTCGAGGTCCGCCAGGGCTTCCTCGAACCGGTTCTGCCAGTAGTAGAGCCGCCAACGATAGTGGTGGCCCTCCCAGACCGAATCGCGGTTGTAGGATTCAGACGCCACTTTGATGGCCCGGGTGCGGGCATCGATTGCCTTTTCGAAATCGCCGAAGCTCTCCCAGTACTCCGCCTCGGCCGTGACCGGGCGGTCGTCGCCCTTGTCCTTCTGCTGCCCTTTCTCGGCGTAAGCCCGGGCGTCCCGGTAATAGAGCGGCACCGCGGCGTTGTCGGGGTCGTCACTCGATCCCTCGATCTCGGCGGCGAGGCGGTACGTGATGGACAGCAGGTAGTGCGGGTATGCGCCGTATACCCCGATGATGGTCAGTTGGCGCAGGTTGTCGGCGGCTTCTTCGAAATCGCTCAGTTGCCGCGTCCGGTACATGAGTTGATTCTGGGCGCGGGCCAGATGAATCATGGCCTGGGGGTAGATCTGGTTCTGCGCGGCGTGCAGATCAATCGCACGTCTGTAACTCTCCTTGGCCGTTTGCGGATCCTTGAAGTGAATCGCGTAGCCGTAGAAGAACCACTCGGTGGCCGTGCGCGGCGTTCCGATGCCGTCGATGCACTTCTGGTATGCTTCCGTCTCGTTGTTGAGGTGCAGCATGACGGCTTTCACGCACCGCGCCTCGACGCTGTCGGGCCGGACCTTCAGCACTTCCTCCAGGTCTGCCAGGGCTGCGGCGCGCGTGGAACGGTCCGGACGCGTGGCCCTGGCCATGGCCCTGACCAGCCGCACGCGGGTCGGATCGGCGCCCCGGGCCTCGGCATATGCGATGTCCTGTTCCACGGAAGGAGGCGGCTCGCGAAAGTTGATGTAGGCGACGGACTCGTACGCGTCGTTCAGGCGACGGTCGGCCGACTCCAGGCGGCGCAGCCGTTGCACCCACGTCAGGCCGATGGTGAGCACCACCACCACGAACAACGAGGAAATGGTGCCGGTCATCCACTTGTGGCGGCGCACCCACTTGCCGGCCTTGACCAGGCGGCTGGTGCGGCGGCTGCGGATGGGACGGTCGTCGGCGAAACGGCGCAGGTCCTCCGCCATATCGCCGGCGGATGCGTAGCGACGCAGCCGGTTTTTCTCCATCGCTCGCAGACAGATGGTCTCCAGATCGCGGGGAATGCCGCGATCGAGCCGCCGCGGGGGCCGCGGCTCGGCCGTACACACCTGGTCGATGATCTGGTCACGCGTTTCGCCGGTAAACGGCGGCTCGCCGGTCAGCACTTCATACAGCGTGACGCCCAGCGAGTAGATGTCCGTCCGCCAGTCGACCCGGCCATGCCCGAGCCGGACCTGTTCGGGCGACATGTACAGCGGCGTCCCCATGACCTGGCCCGTGGTGGTCAGGTGCGGCTCGCTGAGCAGGTGCGCCAGGCCGAAGTCCGTCACGTGCAGCCGGCCGTCGCGACTCAGCAGCAGGTTCTGCGGTTTGATGTCGCGGTGGATCACGTGGTTCTGATGGGCGTATGCCAGGGCGTCGGCTACCTCCGCCAGGAGACGGGCCAGACGACGATACGCGTCCAGCCCCCCCCGCCCAAACGCAAACGAACGGGAATCGGCCGCGCCGGCCGGAGCGTCGGCGGCGGACGATCGGGCCCGGAATGCCCCGCGCCGCAGGGCCGCGTCCAGGCTTTCGCCCTCGATCAATTCCATCGCGTAGTAGTAATAGCCGCTGTGCTCGCCCTGCGCGTGGATGGCCACGATGTTCGTGTGGTGCAGGCGGGCGGCGGCCTGGGCCTCCTTGCGAAAGCGGGCAATGGCCTGGCTCTCCGGGTCGACGAAGGCGGCCAGCACCTTCAGCGCCACCGTGCGGTTCAGCGAAACCTGCCGGGCGCGGTACACCACGCCCATGCCGCCGCGCCCGATCTGCCCGAGAATCTCGAAGTCGCCCAGCCGGGCCCCCACCCGCAACGGCTCGGCCGCCACGGGCGCCGGGGACACGCCCGGCATGGGCCGGGTGCGGTCGGCATGGCCGAGGCCCAGTGAGAAGGCCCCGGACCCAAACGCATCCTTCAAGTCCGCCGTCAGATCGTCCCAGCCCCCGGATTTCGAGAAGTCACCATCCAGCGACACCAGGAGGCGGCCGCACCGGGGGCACGGGCGCGTCGTGGCCGGCGCGTCGTCCGGCACATTGGAGTCGCACGTGGGACAGGCGAGCTTCATGGCAGAATACGCACGGCAGAAGGAGTATCGAACAGCCTACAGGTCGCCCTCCGGGTCCGCTTCGTCGAGGCGTTCCTTTAACCGCTTGCACACTCGCGACTTGGCCTGATACACGGCGGCCTTCGTCATCTCGAGCCGCTCGGCCGTCTCCGTCACCGATTTGCCCTCCAATACATGTAGATGAAAGGCCTTCAGAGTTGACGGCTCCACGTCCCGGGCGATGGACCGAAGCGCCCAGCGAAGGCGGTGGAGCTGCCATTCGCGCTCCCAGCGTTCGTCGCTCTCCGCCTCCCGCTGGGCGGCGAGGTAATCAAAGGCCTGCGGGTCCAGCGGCTCGCCCTGCCGGGCCTGCCGGGTCGCCCGCCGACTCATCGCGTGCAGGACTGCCGCCCGAAGGTAGGCCCGGAACCGACCCTTGCTGGCGTCATAGACGAACCCGTCCATGGCCTTGAACAGGTACATCTCCACATCCTGCACGATGTCTTCCGCATCCACCGCCGTCGCGCCCCGGCCGCGCGCGTACTTGTAGATCAGCTCGCCGTAGCGGGCGTGAAACTGATGCCAGCTCAGCGTGTCGGCGCGATCCCGCAGCCGCAGGAGCAAGGTCGCACGGGTGGAATCCGAGTCGGGCATGACCGCATTGTCCCCAGAGCAACGCCGAAATGCAATCCGCACAAATGCACCACTTTAATATGGTCAGCGAAAATGCAACAAGGCCCGATTTGGCGTCCCGGTTACAGTGCTACGTCAATTACAGCGGAATCCCGGGTATCTGTCAAAGGATGCGCGCCCCCCGTCTATTACACAGGTGAGGGAGTGAGTTGGCACCGGGGCACGAGCCCCGGTTTGTGACGGCAACGGGACGCGAAGCGATGCGATCCCCAGGAATCACGTCTCGCTGGAGGCGGTTGGAAGCTTCGGGTTGATCGCCAGGCAAGGGGCAAGTGTATCGGCTCCGCGCTGCGAGTGCAGCGCGAGGATGGGTTTTCGTCTGCTCGGAGTCTTCCAGTCGCGGCCGACCGGCCGCAGGAGGTGATCAAACATGCGAGCGAGAAGAAGGAATCTGGGATGGGTCTTGAGTGTGTGTGGTGTGATGCTGTGGTTGGGGGGTGCGGCAGCGGCGCAGGCGCAAGAGGGTGCCTGCTGCTATGGAGGCGGCACGACCCCGATCCAGTGCGTGGTCACCACGATGCAGGAGTGTGTGGACGTCTTCAACGGTGATTGGAAAGGGCCGGGCACCGACTGCGCGGACCTCAATGGCAACGGCGTTGCGGACATCTGCGAAATCCAGGAGCTCACCTGCTGCCAGTGCATGAACCACAACCCCTGGCAACAGGTGTGCGACCAGGGTGTCAGTGAGTACACCTGCCTGGTCGAGTACGCGCCGTACTGGGACGAGTGCACCTACCACCTGGACGCGCAATGCCAGTATGAAGGAGAGGTCGGCACGTGCGTCCCGGTCGGGCAGTTCGAGGGCGACTTCGGCGATGCGCCGGAGGAGGCCCTGGCCTACCCGGCCACCGGAGTCATCGGGCTATTCCCAACTTGCATGAACGTCGGTCCCCTCGGTTCGTACATCCACCACGTCAACCTCGGGCCGTACTTCGGGCCGATGGTGGACGGCGAGATGGAAGGGAATGCCGGTCTTTGCCCCTTGTTCAACCCGAACCAGTACAACCAGGACGAGTGCTGGCAGGATGGAGACGCGGGCCTGTTGGTGCCGCCGGCCTATACGATCCGAGGGCCGGTGGGCCTTGAGCAGGTCTTCCCCTGCGCGGCTGGTGCGGAGGGCCCGCTCGGTCCTGTCTGTCAGGTGGCGAACTGGGGGCCCAATATCGACATTCACGTCGTGAATTCCCCGGACAGGGAGAGCTTCGTGAACGTGCTGATTGACTGGGACCAGGGCGGCACGTGGGGTGGGTTCTCGTTTTGCCCGTTGAACCCGGCCCCTGAGCACGTGCTCATCGATTTCCTCGTACCTCCGGGCTTCGTCGGTCCGCTTTCCGCCCTCACCCCGCCGGGCTTCCTGATCGGGCCGAATCCTGGGTACGTGTGGGCGCGGATATCCATTACCGACCGACCGGTCGGCATGGCCAACGAATGGGACGGCTCCGGCATCTTCGAGGCCGGTGAGACCGAAGACTACCTGCTGCTGATCGAAGGTGAGCAAGAGCCGCGGTTTGACTACGGCGACGCGCCGGAGGACGCGCTGGCGTACTCCACCGGCGTGGTCGGCATGTTCCCGACGTGCATCAACGTCGGCCCAATCGGCAGCTTCATCCAGCACGGCCTCGGCTGGGCTCGCTTCGGCCAGGGCTGGGACCCGGAGCTGGACGGCAACGGCGGCCTGTGCCCGATGTTCGGGCCGTACGACAACGATGAGTGCTTCCAGGACGGCGACGCCGGGCTCATCATGCCCGAGCCGTTCACCCTCCAGGGCGGTGTCGAGGTGCCCTGCCCGGGCAGCGCCGGCACTCCGCTGGGTCTGGTCTGCCAGCCCGCATTCTGGGGCGGCAAC
>CAZPHH010000102.1:0-15931 GCA_964586145.1 uncultured Phycisphaeraceae bacterium
TGACACCATTCCTCCCACCATCCTCCCACGCGCCAGACCAACACCATTTCCCGCACAGGCAGAAAGCCAGGGGGGTGGGCGGCTGGTGCGCGGGGTGTCAGGACCCACCAGGCAGGGCGCGACGGGCCAAACGAACGATCCGCGCGGTTGGCGTGGCTCGACCCGGACGGATCACTCTTTTGGGCACTGGCGGTCGTGAGACATTCCAGTCACAGCCTCGAAAAGGCGAAAGAGTGTAGCCACAGCCTCGAAGAGGCGGAAGGGTGTAGCCAGGGGCGCAAGCCCCTGGATGCCGTCGTCCACCACAGAACGAGCCCCAACGGGGCGAGACTCTGCGCTTCAATCCCACGTGTATCGTTCATCAAACGACGGCGGATCGTGCCGCCCCTTCAGGGCTGTATCGATATGCGCGGAAGCGTACCAGGGGCTCACGCCCCTGGCTATCCCGGCGCGCCGGGATCCCTTTGGGACTGGAGGCAAACCACGGGCTCACGCCCCTGGCCACAGCCTTGCGCTCCTTCGGAGCTGTCCCTGACCTGTTGGATGGCATCAGCACCTTGCCGCAGGAACCTTGCTGAACAGTACGTGATCGGCTGTCGGCGAACCTCGAACACCTCATTCATCTGGCCTGTGTCGAGACGTGATGGCTTGTATGGCGCTTAGCACCATTGCGGGCCCGCAGCCGATGTCCAGGAGCAACGGTGCCCACCACCAGCCGCGGAATTGAGCCCAGGGAATGATGATCAGACCTCCTGCCCCAAACAGTCCGCCAACAAGGAGAATTAACGATGACTTCCCTCCTTGCAGGTAATTGCGGAGAATAATCACGATGTTCCCGACGGCAACCCAGACGAACAGACAGAAACAGAGCCCACCAAAAACCCATCGTGCGACATCCAACATCGTAGCCCATCCTCCCCGAGACCCTTCTGAACGCCCTGCCGCGGTGCCCCATGGACCGCAGACGCACCCCGAAGGGGTGCAAGGGTGTAGCAAGGGGCGCAAGCCCCTGGATGCCGGAGTCCATCACAAAACGAGCCCCATCGGGGCGAAACTCTGCGCGTCAATCCCACATGTATCGGTCGTCGAACGATAGTCCATGTCGCTGGAGGAATGCCACATATTCCTCCTCAAACGTACGCGTGCGATGATGTTCCTCCTGATGCCGGATGTACTCGGCCACAACCTCGACGTTGGAGTGACTCACGGCAAACGCAGCGTACCCGGACTGCCACGCGAAGTTTCCGTGCATTGGGTCCGATTCGCGCAGCCATCGCGTGGAGTTTGCCTTCATATCCCGAACGACGTCTGCGACCGAAACGTCCCGCGCCATTTCCACCAGCAGGTGGACATGGTTGGCCGTTCCGCCTCGCTCGATCAATGGAACTTTGAGGTTCCGCGCGATGCCACCAAGGTATGCGTACAGACCTTTCTGGATGGCCTCGGTGATCAGCGCCGCGCGACCCTTGGTGCTGAAGACGATGTGACAGGCGAGGCGCGCGAACGATTGCGGCATCGGCAGATCTCCGCGGCGAATGGGTTGCCGCCCTTTCAGGGCTCTATCGATATGCGCGGAAGCGTACCAGGGGCTCACGCCCCTGGCTATCCCGGCGCGCCGGGATCCCTTTGGGACTGGAGGCAAACCAGGGGCTTGCGTCCCCGGCTACACCCTTCCGCCTCTTCGAGGCTAATGCAGAACCTCGTCACACGAGGGGTCGGGCCCGGTGCTGATCCTCGTTCCGAACAGATGCATGTGCGGCGGTGCGCTTATGCCCCCGCGTGTCAAATCAACTCAGCAATCGGCCGAACCGCGCGTATGCGTCGTCCCACGCGCCGGTTGATGCGGGGTCGTAGCGTTTCAGCGCGGTCGATTGGCGGATGACGGCGCGGATTTCGGTGAGGCTGCGTACCCGGCCGCGGGCGAGGGCCTGGACCATCACGTTGCCGACGGCGGTGGCCTCCGCGGGACCGGCCATCACCGGCTTGCCGGTCGTATCGGCGGTGAGCTGGCACAGCAGCGTGTTGTGGACACCGCCGCCGACCACGTGCAGCACGTCCACCGAATGGCCGATCAACGCTTCGAGCCGTTCCAGGCACACCCGGTACTTGAGGGCCAGGCTTTCCAGGGCGCAGCGCACGATCTCGCCGACACTCTGCGGCGCGGGCTGGTTCGTCTGGCGGCAATATGCCTGGATTCGTGCGGGCATGTCGCCGGGTGCGGCAAAAAGCGCGTCGTCCGGATCGATGAAGGCCGTCCGTGGTGCGGCGGTATCGGCCAGCGCAGTCAGCTCGGCAAAGGACCGGTCGTCGCCGCGTTCCGCCCAGGTGCGCTGGCACTCCTGCACCAGCCAGAGGCCGGCTACGTTGGTCAGGAACCGGATGGTCCCGTCCACGCCGCCTTCGTTCGTGAAGTTGTACGCCAGCGCCTGCGGCGTGCGGATCGGCGCTGGCAATTCCGCTCCCAGCAGCGACCACGTGCCCGAGCTGATGTAGGCCCAGCGTTCGCCTTCGGCGGGCACCGAGGCTACCGCGGATCCCGTATCGTGACAGGCCGGCGCGATGACCGGTACCCGTGCCAGTCCCGCCGCGTCGGCCAACGCCGGCTGCAACGACCCCACCACGCTGCCGGCCGGCGCCACGTCCGGCAGAATCCGGGTGGGCAGGTCCAGGCGGTCGAGCAGGTCCGTGTCCCATTGTCCGGTGGCCGCGTCATACGCCTGCGACGTACTCGCGATGCTGTGTTCGCTTCGGCGCAGGCCGGTCAGTCGGTAACCGAGCAGGTCGGGCATGAACAGCAGCGTCTGGGCGGCGTCGAGCAAGGCCGGATGCATCGCCTTGTCCGCGAGCAGTTGAAACAGCGTGTTGAACGGCAGGAACTGGATGCCGGTGCGGGCGTAGAGCTCATCGCGCGGAACGCGGGCGAAGGCGGCCTCCATCATTCCGTCGTTCCGCGAATCGCGGTAGTGGAACGGCAGGCCCAGCAGCGCCCCATCCGCGCCCAGCAGCCCGTAGTCCACGCCCCAGGTGTCGATGCCGATGCCCTCCAGCCGGGTGGCTTTGTCACGGCACCGGCTGAGCCCGCGCCGAATTTCCTCGAACAGTGCGTCGATGTCCCAGTGCAGGTGACCATCCCGCGTGACCGGCCCATTGGCGAAGCGATGCACTTCCTCAAGCGTCAGCCGCTGCCCGTCGAACGAGCCGACGACGGACCGCCCGCTGGACGCGCCGAGGTCAAACGCCAGGTAGTCTGCGGTGGCGGTCATGGATCACCATTCGAGCCGATTCACGCGTACCCGCCGGACGACCGGGGCTTGCGGGCGGCGCGTTCCTTGCCCACTCGCTCCGCGTAGCCGCTCTCCCGGAACGCGGCCAGCGGATCGGCCGGCAGCTTGCGAGCACGCCGGTGCTCCACCAGGAACGGCCGCACGTCGGTGCTGAACGCATCGCGCAGCACGCTCTCCGCCCGCACAATGTCGTCGTGCGCGCGGGCTGCCTGCAACGCGGCGAAATCCACGAGCAGCGCCTTGGCCATGTGTTCCTGGGCGGTCATCACGGTCTGGATCATCGCCTCGATCTTGGGCTTGAGGTTGTGCGACTGGTCGACCATGTAGGCGATGTTCAGGTCCGCGCCGGTCTCCCGTTCCGCGGCGACAATTTCGAAGAAGATGCGGAACAACTGGTACGGGTCGATGCTGCCCATCGTCAGGTCGTCGTCGGCGTACTTGCGATCGTTGAAGTGAAACCCTCCGAGCATCCCCTCATCCACCAGAAACGCCACGATGTGCTCGATGTTGCAGCCGGACAGGTGGTGTCCGGTGTCCACCAGCACCTTCGCCCGCGGACCCGCGTGCCGGGCAAAGGCACAGGCCATGCCCCAGTCCGCGATGTCCGTGTGGTAGAAGGCCGGCTCGAACGGCTTGTACTCGATCAGCATGGTCATGCCGGCCGGCATGGCTTCGTGCACTTCGCGAAGGGCCTCGGTCATCCAGTGCTTGCGCTGCCGGATGTGGCCCTGGCCGGGGTAGTTCGTGCCGTCGGCGAACCAGAGGCTCAGCGCGTTCGACCCAACGGCCTGTCCGATGCGAACGCTGTCGAGCATGTGCTGAACGGCGCGACGCCGGATGGCCGGATCGCGGTTGGTGACCGACCCGAACTTGTAGCACTGGTCCTGGAACACGTTAGGGTTGATGGCGCCGATCCGCACGCCGAGCCTGGCCGCCTTCTCCGAGGTCGACTGGGGCGACAAGCCTTCGGGGAAATCCCAGAGCACGTGGACCGCCACTGCCGGGCAGCAACCCGTGAAGCGATGCACTTCGGCCGCATCCGCGAGCTTTTCGTCCAGGGTGTTGGCCGCGGCGTCCTGAAGGAATTTTCCGAACCGCGTGCCGGTGTCGGCGTAGCCCCAGGAGGGCGTTTCGATCTCGAACCGGTCCAACCGGGCGCTGAGGGCCTGTTCGTCGATGTGTGATGGCAGCTTCATATGCTGTTCTCCGAGACCGGCTGGAAAGCCGGTCCCACAAGGGGCAGCCGGTCCCACATCCGTAGGGTCCGCCGTGCGGACCAATCCCTTACAACCTACAGCCCACAGCCTCCCAAGACCGGCTGGAAAGCCGGTCCCACAAGGGGCAGCCGGTCCCACAGGGGTCAGCCTCGTCGTCGCAGCGCTTCCATCACCTCGGTGGTGATCCGCATCACGAGTTCCTCGTATGATTCCTGCACTTCCTGCGGCCCATCCGCGCTGCAGGCACTGCAGGTCCCGTCGCCGTCGCCGAACGCGGTGTTGACGCACAGGGGGCCGCCCTCTTTGCGGCGAGGGTCCTGCCCTACGCCGAACCGCTCGCGCAGGTCCAGCAGCTCCTGGACCTTGGGCACGGGCAGGCGTTCGACGTGTCCGATCTGCCGGGCCAGCATCAACATGCGGCAGTACGCGTCGAGGATCTCCGTGTGCCAGTAGGCCCGCTCCACGCTGGGGCCCCAGCTTACCGTGCCGTGGTTGCTGAGCACCACGGTGTTCGCCTTGCCGATGAACGGGCGGATGGTTTCCGCGAAGTGCTTGCCACCCGGCGTCTCGTATTCCGCCCGCGGCACCACACCCAGAAACACCTCCACCTCCGGCAGCACGCATGACGGAATGTCGATGCGGGCCACGCCGAAGGCCGTCGCGTGTGGCGGATGACAATGCACCACCGCCTTCACGGCCGGGTCTGACTTGTAGACCTCCAGGTGCATCAGCACCTCGCTGGTCCGCGGCCGCTTGCCGGTGAGTTGGTTGCCCTGCAAGTCCACCGTGCAGAGGTCGTCGGGCTTCATGAAGCCCTTGCAGATCTGCGTCGGCGTGCAGAGCACCACCTCGTCCGACAGCCGGTACGAGATGTTGCCGTCGTTGCCGGCGGCGAACCCCTTGGCGTACAGCCGGCGGCCGATGTCGCAGATTTCGTTTCGGATTTGCCACTCGGCACTCATCAGAGATCCTCCCCGGTCAATCCGGCGTCAGGCGGCCTGCCGCTCCCGGCCGGCGGCGAAGGCCACGGCGCCAATGAAGTATACGAGGGAACAGACCAGGAACCACTTCTTGTATTCCACCAGGTTCGCCTCCAGTTGCCCCGGATCGCCGAGGAACACGCGCAGCGGCAGCAACAGGCACACCACCAGAGCCAGCAGCGCCACCCCACCGAACAGCCGGTGCGCGATGCCGCCGCCCTCCCGTTTTGCCGAAGGCTCGGGCTTCACGGGACCCTGGCGGGCCGGTCGATCCCCGGCCGGTTCCGGCTCGGCTGCCAGTCCGCGGGCCGTGCCCGGCCAGACCCAGCACAGCCCCATGTAGACAAATGCGGCGATGAACCAGCCCGGCAGCCAGCGGAAGTTCAGGTGCACGTTCACATAGCCCATCGCCCAGCACGCGGCCAGGGTGACCAGCCAAGCGACCAATGCCGGCCCGTTCACTAGCACCCGCCGCTCTTCCGCCCAGTACCGCCGCAGGCCCAGTCGCGGGAACAGCCAGTGCTCGACAAACACGACTGCTCCGATCGGCATGAGCAGGATTCCGTAAATCGCCACGAAATCCAGGAGTCGCATGAAGAACACCGGGAAGCACGCGACAATCGTGGTCACCACGCCGGCGGCCAGCGTGACCTTCCACCTCGGCCAGTTCGGCGTGGCGATCTGGAGGGCCAGGCCGGCGCGGTACATGGTGGGATTGGCCGTCGTCCAGCCCGCGAGCACCACCGCCACCGCGCCGGCGATCCCCACCGCCTGGTAGGCCATTTGGCCCGGGTTCAACCCCGCGACCATCGCCCCCATGACGCCCGCGCACACCCAAGCCAGGAAGTGCCCCAGGTACATCCCGAACGCCGAGTAGAACCCATATCGCCACGATCGGGCATAGCGGAAGAGGGCCAGGTCCGACAGGCCCACGTGCATGGCCAGGTTGCAGAACCACGCGAAGAACAGCACGTGCCAGAGGCCCCACTTGTCCTGCCCTTCCAGCGGCACACCGTTCCACACTTTCGTGTTGCAGATGTTCCACAACTCCGACAGGCTGTGGAACTCGCCCAGCTTCGGCAGCGACGCGACGGCCCCCGCCACGAAGACCAGGAACATCCACGGCGAGCACACCGACGCAAACTGGGCCAGCTTCTTGAAACCCAGGATCGCCAGCAGCACGACGACCGCCCCGACGCCCAGCACCACCAGCACCCATTCCACGCTGTTCGGATACACGTCCTCCAGCGCCGGGTGCTTGACGTTGAACATCAGGCTCACCGCGGAGGCCGACACCGCGATCATCGACCCGGCCAGGATGCAGTACAGCCCCGCGTTGACGACGTTGTACAGCACCGTCAGCCCCGGCCCCGCGATGCGCCGCAGGTACCAGTACAGCGTCAGCCGCACCTGCACCGCAATGGGCGCGCAGATGAGCGCCCACGACAGCACCGCCAGCAGGTTGCCGATCACCAGGCCGATCAGCAGGTCGCGGGCCCGCAGGCCGTGCTGGACAAACAGGGCGCCGATCACGAACTCCGTGGCCGCCACGTGCTCGCCCGCAAACAGCCCGGCAAACCGCCGGCCCGCGTGCAGCTTGTCCGGCGTGACGGGGGCCCGTTCGAACTCGTACAGCTTGTCCAGCCGCGCGGACAGCGCCGCCATTTCGCTTTGCGAAGCCATGCGGAACCTCCTGCGTTCAATCCGCCTGCGACACGAACCGGTATTGACCTGCTCCCACCTCGAACACCGCGCCTTCCGGCCCGACCCTCTCGCACTTCACTCCGGGCGCCGACTCGACCGCCTGGCCATCGCGCAAAATGACCTGGCCCGACTCGCTGACCGTGGCCTTTTTCGGATCGGACACGGGCACCACCACGGTGGCGGTGGTGTTCGCGGGAATGGTGACGTCCAGGCAGAACTCCCCCTTGTTCCGTCGCCAGGCGCTGCGGATGAGGCCGTGAGGCGAACGCGTCTGCGCCCGGACCCAGGAAAGCTCCTGCACCGGCACGGGGCGGATTTCGAAATGCTTGAAGGCCGGCTGGTCCTCGTCCGGCCGGATGCCGCCGAGGTACTCGTACATCCAGATGGCCAGGTCGCCCACCAGCATCAGGTGGTTGCCGGAGTTCATCCCCGGGTCGGCCGTGTCGCCGTTCCAGAGCTCCCATACCGTGGTGGCCCCGTGGTCCACCATGTAGCCCCAGCTCGGATACGTGCGCTGGGTGGCCAGGGTGAAAGCCAGGTCCGCCCGGCCATAGTCGGACAGCACCCGCATCAGCCATTGCCCGCCGATTAGGCCGGTGGCGATGTGCCGGTTGTTCTCTTCCACAATGCTCCGCACCAGCCGGGCGAACACCCCCGGCGCTTCCGCCTCCGGCACCAGCCCGAACGCCAACGGCAGCACGCTCGACGTCTGTGCGCCGTTGTCGTACTGCTTCTTCTCCGCGTCGAAGAATCGGTTGTGGAAGGCGGTTCGCACGGCCTCTGCCTGCTTCGCGAAGCTCGCCGCATCGTCGGCCTCGCCGAGGATGCGGGCGTAACGGGCCATGCGCTGGAGGTTGTCGTAATAGTAGGCCGTGGCCAGGAGCGGGCCGGCCGTCTTGCGGGCGGGGTCCTTGCTGTGGATGAGTTCCGGGGACTCCGGCGGAACGCACCAGTCGCCGTAGGTGTCACGGCTCAGGATGCCGTTCTCCAGATGCTGTGCCAGGAAAGCCATCCACCGTTTCAGGCTGGGATAGTGCTGCTGAAGCACCTGTCGATCGTCGTGCAGTGTGTGCAGCCAGCCGGGAATGATCACGTAGGCCGCCGGCCAGGTGACGTTGCCGGAGTACAGCGGCCAGAACGGCGGGGCCACGTCGGGGATGATTCCCTCTTCGTTCTGGGCGTCGGCGATGTCGATCAGCCACTTGCGGAAGACGGAGGCCACCGCAAAGTCGTACATCTCCGCCTTGGACTGGGTGGCGATATCACCTAACCAGCCCTGGCGTTCGTCCCGCTGCGGGCAGTCGGTGGGGATGCTCCGCAGGTTGCCCCGCACGCCCCAGACGATGTTGCGGTGAATCCGGTTCAGCAACTCGTTTGAGCACGCGAATGAGCCGATCCGCTCCACGTCGGTGTGCACCGCGCGGGCGGTCAGCGTGTCGAGCGTCGGCCGGCCGGGAAAGCCTGTGAGTTCCACGTACCGGAAGCCGTGATACGTGAATCGCGGCTCGTAGGTCTCCACGCCGTCGCCCCGCAGCACGTACGTGTCCGTCACCTTGGCCGAGCGCATGTTCTCGACGCTCAGCGTGCCGTCGGGATGGAGGGTCTCCGCGTGCCGCAGGGTGACCGTGTTGCCCCGCTCTCCCTGGACAGTCAGGCGGACCCAGCCCACCAGGTTCTGGCCGAAGTCGAAGACGTACACGCCGGGCTGCGGCTGGTCCATATGGACCGGCCGCAGCGATTCCGTCACGCGGTGCGGCGGCATCATCTGCGCCGCCGGGCGGCCGGCGGGCGCGTCCAGCGCCTGGGCCAGGTGCCACTGTGTGTCATCAAATGCGGCGGTGGCCCAGCCGTCCATCTCCAGGCGGGCGTCGTAGACCTCGCCGTCGTAGTCGTTGTTCGCCCGGATCGGGCCGTTGGTCGTGAGCTTCCACGATTCGTCGCTGACCAGTTGCTGCGTGCTGCCGTCCGCCATTTCCAGATCAAGCTGGAACCGCAGCACGGGCAGCCCGTACGTGATGGTCGCAATGGGCACTTTGATGCGCGGCGCGTAGTACCGGCCATTGCCCAGAATGACGCCCACCGCGTTGCCGCCCGCCCGCACCTGCGTCGTGACGTCGTACGTCACGTACAGGCACCGTCGAGAGTAATCCGTCAGCACCGGGTCCAGCACGTGGTCGCCGATGCGCTGGCCGTTGACGTACAGCTCGTAGTAGCCCAGCCCGCAGATATACGCGGTCGCTCGACGCACCCCGCCCGACACGTCGAACGCCCGCCGCAGCATCCGGGCAGGCAGGGGCCGCAACTCCGGGTCGGGTTTCGCTTCGTCGGTTGCGGGAGGCTCTTCCGCGGCGCCGATCCACTTGCCCTTCCAGTCCGACGGTCCCAGCAGCCCCATGCTCCAGGCGGCCGGTTCGCTCCAGGGCGAGGCCTCGCCTTGTGAATCCCACGTGCGCACCCGCCACTGGCAGACCTGGCCGGAGGTGAGCGTCTTTCCGGCGTACGAAACCTGGACGGAGCGGTCCGCCTCCACCCGATCCGAATCCCAAACCGTTTCCTCACCCGACGTGACCACAATCTGGTAGGCCGACTGCATCGCGCCGCGCCGCGGGTCATTCACCTCCCACGACAAACGCGGCTGCGGCGTATCGATCCCCAGCGGGTTTGTCAGATACTCGCACCGCAGGTTCTCCGGCGGGCCCGCCGCCCCCAGCGCGGCGCCGGCTGCCGCCATTGTGATTCCAGCCATCAGCAGAACCTCCCAGCGTGTGCAGGCACGATGTGTTCTCATGGGTTTGCCTCGCTCCTGCCGTTCCCCGTGCGGCGAAGATGGTCATTCGGCGATCTCAGTCCGTACGTGACGCCGATCCAGTTCGGGAAGCACCGCCGGATCGACGCGCCGGTCCGTGATCACCACGTCCACGTCCTTCACGTCTGCAAAAAACACGACAGATTTGACACCGAATTTGCTGTGATCGGCCAGCAGATACGTCTCGTCCGCCAGATCCATCATCCGGCGTTTCAGGCGGGCATGCTCGTCGGCTGCTTCGCTCAGCCCCCGGACAAGGTCCACGCCCTTGCTCGACAGGAAAAGCTTGCCGATGTGAAGCCGCGACAGGGCCTCCTCCGCAAAAGAGCCCACGAACGACTGCGACGCCACGTCCAACATGCCGCCCGTGGAAACCACCTGGATCCGCGGCCGTGACATCAGCAGCGTGGCCACTTCCATCGAGTTGGTCAGGACCGTCAGCGGCCGGTCCGGCAGGGCCCGGGCCAGGCAGTACACCGTCGAACTGGCGTCCAGGGCGATGATGTCGCCCTCCCCCACGAAGCGAGCGGCGGCCGCGCCGATCGATTCCTTCTCCGCGGAGTGCCTGGCCCGCCGAACGTCGAACGGCACTTCCCGGCGCTCTTCCGGCAACGGCATCGCGCCGCCGTGCGTGCGAATCAGCTTCCCCTCGCTGTCGAGCTTCTCGAGGTCCCGCCGAATGGTCTCTTCCGCCACGTTCAGCCATTGGGCCAGCTCCGAGACCCGGACCGCCCCCGCGCGACCGACCCGGTTGAGGATCTCCTGGTGACGCTGCCTGGCTAACATGCTTCCTCCGAGCGACACGAAAACCGCCCAGTCGTGCCAATAGGCATGGTTTCCCGACAGATTCTGCCCGTTTTTGCCCGAAATGTCAACTTGTTACAAGCTGATTAAGTGGGATTTTGCCCGATTTGGCTACCAAGCGGAAGAGGGCGACCGGGCCGCACGACGCGCCGACCCGGCCGCCCCCCATTCTCCCTTCGCAATTTGCTATTCGCAAATCGTCATTCGGTCTCAGCTCCCCGTCACGGTCATCTGCTTGTCGTAGGCAAGCTGGAACTTGTACTCCTGCGATGCGGCGGACAGGCCGAAGGTCTGGGCCGGCACGTCCAGGTCCCACCGGAGAATGCCGTTGCCCCGCAGGTCGCGGCGATAGGTCGGGTCGTCGCTGAGCGTGTCCTCGCCGGCCAGCAGGGTCACCTTGATGTCCGAGCCGCGGGAGACGGGCAGCCGGTCAATCACCCGGACCTTCGCGGGCTGGCTGCCGAAGTTCTCCACGGCCAGCCGGTACGTGAACGTGACTTCCCGATTGCCGCCCTGGATGGTCTCCGCCTTCTCCACCAACTCCCGCGAGGCCCGCAGCGTGGAATCGATCCCAAAACCCAGCACGAACGGCTCACCCACCGCGACCGTCGGCAACTGCCCCTGCCCGACGAACTGGCCTTCCATAAACGCAGAGACCGGGCCGGCCAGCAACACCTGCTCGCCCTGGTTCGAGAGGGACGCTTCCTCATACACGTAGTCCGTCAGCAGCGGCGTGGCCAGCTTGTAGAAGTCCGCCTTCATCGGCAGCGCCGCGATCTGGATGAGTTGCTGGTCCGACCGGCTCGGCAGCGTGGTCCGGCCGGTCAACTCGTACGTCACACTGAAGCCCTCGTCGGTCGACGCAACGCGATCCACTTTGCCGCGCAGGCCGCCGGTGGCCGACAGATCCAGCAACTGGATGCGCATGGCCAGGGTGTTGAGTTCGTTGTCCAGGTCTGCCTGCCATGGCGCGGCCAGAAAATCCATCGACCCCTGCGCCATCTGCTGTGCCATGACGGCGTTGCTGGCGATCACGTTGTCGAGGTTTCGCCGGTTCACCGCCTGCGAACGCTGTTGGGCCAGGTCGTTCCAGGCCTGGGTGTAGGCCGTCTTGCCGGAGACTTGCGGCACCGCGTCGATCGAGGCCAGCGACACCTTCAGAGGCTCGATCGTCGGGGAACGGGCGGCCAGGGCGGGCGTGGCCGTCGAAAGGGTCATTTCCACGTCGGTCCAGTCCTCCCCACTCATCTGCTGGATGGAGGCGTTGTACTCGATGGTCACCGCGTCGCGATCGGCCCCGGCCCGCGCGTTGTACGACGGGAACCACGTGGCCCGGTCCACCAGGTAGCGAAGCCGCAGCTTTCCACCGTCCGGCCGCCTCACTTCAACGAATACAACGGCCTCCCGCACGGTCCGGGTGGACTCGCCGGTGAGCTCTTTGCGCTGCCGCTGGAGCAAGCCGATCTGCTCGTTGAGCGCTCGCTCTTCGCGGGCGAGCTCCAGGTCTCGCTCGGCCAAAGCCTTGCGTTGTTCGTACACGTACTCCGACAGGTCCTTGAGCGTCTGGGCGTTCAGCACGCCCCGGCTGAGTTCCAGACCGGCCGTCGGGGCCACAAAGGCTTCCAGCTTGTCGAGATAGTCCTTGCGTTCGGTCAGGACGGTCCGGTGGCGGGCATTTGCCTGCTGCTGGTCCTGCACGGCACGAATCTGCTCGTCCAGGCCCCGAACCTCTTCGCGAACGTCCTGGGCCACCGGACGCAGGCGGTAGCGGACGGAGCGGATTTCTACGCCGTCGGCCGACTCGGCAAACAGGCTGCCTTCCACCGTGCGGCCGGGTAGATCGGTAATCACGACCTCGCGAAGCCCGGCCGGCCCCGGCACGTCCACGAGCCGCGTGACCAGGGCCTGCCCGCGATAAACCGTCACCGCGTCCAGGGCGCCCTTGGTTTCAAACGGCTCCTGCGCCCACGCCGTCATTGTGTATGTCAATACGATTCCCGCGACCATCCAGCGTGCCGCTTGCATGGCTATACCTCCTGCGAATTGTTCCTGTTACCAACGGATACTGTCCTGCTCCAGTGTACAACGCGGCGGGTCAAAGGGTTGTAAGGGAATTGTAACGACAAGCTGGGGGGAGGGGCCGTTGATCAGGAACGCGGGGATGCGGAAGCGGGGCGTCGCGTCACCCCATTCGTATGAACCTGCGCAGGGTTCGAAGAGCCCGGACGATTCCTGTGCCACTGGACCGAAGACCGGCCGCCGTCGCGGGGGTCTATCCGGCCCACCTATGTCGTCCCGCGCGTCCTGCGCAAGGTTAGGTGGATGATCTCCGCGGGAGCGTTGATCCGCAAGGGGAACCAGTTCCCCACCCCGTTGGACACGACAAGCGCCGACGCCCCCTGGCGATACAGCCCCGAGCAGTACTTGAACAGAATCGACCCCGCGCCAAGCTCCGGGGTCAACATGAACTGGCCGCCGTGCGTGTGGCCGGCGAGCGTCAGCGGGACGCCGGCTTCCGCCGCCCGGTCGAAGGCGTGCGGGTGATGAGCGAGCACAATCGTGAACGCATCCGGTCGCCGCAAAGCGAGCAGACGGTCCATCTCGTCATGGACGGACCGGCCGTATCCCCCCCACCGCAGCCCCAGCACCTGCACGCGCTGCCCCCGGATCCTCCGCACAACCGACTCATTGATCAGCAGCGACAAACCCGCACGCCGAACGCGCCCTTCAAACTCGGCACGGCCCTCGAACAAGTCGTGGTTGCCCTCGCACAGGAACAGCCGCTCCGCCGGCGCCAGCCGCTGAAGCACGTCCAGCCCGGTGGGCAGATCGGCCAGGGCGTGGTCGATCAGATCGCCGGTGAACATCACGAGATCCGGCCGCAGGGCCTGGGTGCGCGCCACCAGCTCATCGAGAATCGGACCGTTCGTGAAGCGGCCCACGTGCAGGTCGCTCACGTGGACGATCGTCAACCCGTCCAGAACCGCCGGCAGCCCCGGAAGAGACACGTCGAGCCGGCGGACCCGAAACGTGGCGAGCTGCGACATGGCCCGGGCCTGCCCGCCGCCGGTCGCCAGCAGCGGTATGGCGGTCAGGGCGGCCACCAGCACCTGGCGGCGCGTCGGCTGGAGAGACCGTTGGCCGACAACCGGTGCCTCGACAGGATCGTCGCCCGCACCCACGCCCGGTTCCGGGACTCTCCGAGGCTTCAAAGAGCGGGCCAGCCGCGTGCCGCCCTGTCCGGCCAGCCAGACGGCCGTGGCACCGCTCAGTGCGACGATGGTGAGCGGCAGGATCAGCAGATGCCAGATGTAGCACACGCCGAGCAGCACGTTCGGTACGGCGGCGGTGTGCCCGGTCAGCCTGGATAGGACCACCCAGGCATACAACCCGAGGTTACCGCCGACGAAGGCCGCCAGGCCGATCCGCCATCGCCCGCTGCGGGGCAGACGCCGCAGACGCCGATCCGCCCAGTACCACCAGACGGCGGCCAGAACGGGCAGTCCCAGCAGGATGAGTCGAACGACGAGCACAGTAGCATAGCATAGGCGCGGGATCGCCGTTGGGCGAGGTTTCCGCGTTGTTTCCTGCAGTGCCCGGCAGCCGCCGCAGGACCACCGGCGGGCCGACGCGCGAGCGCCGCCTCACTCCGCCGGTGCAGTCGATCGGCACAGCACGGCCCACCGGTCGAAGAAGTCCGGGAACGTCTTGGCGGTGCAATCCGGGTCGCGGATGACGATTCCCTCCGTCCCCAGTCCGGCCAATGCGAAGCTCATGGCCATGCGGTGATCGTCATACGTGCTCACGGCCCCGGGGCGTGGTACAGGGGGAGGCCGGATGCTAAGCCCGTCCGGCCGCTCGTCCACGGAGGCGCCGAGCCCTCGCAGTTCGCGGGCGAGGGCGGCCAGACGGTCGGTTTCCTTCACACGCAGGTTTTCCACGTTGTGGATGTGGGTCGGGCCCTCGGCAAACAGCGCGACGACGGCCAACGTCTGCACCATGTCCGGCATGTCGTTGAGGTCAACGGTGATCCCTCGCAGCCGCGTGCCCGCCGGCGGGCCGCAGACGGTGAGGCGGTCCGGCTCGCGATCCACCCGGCAGCCCATCTGCTCGAGCACGTCCACGAACCGTGCATCACCCTGAACGCTTCGCGTGCCGAGGCCCTCCACGGTGACACGCCCGCCCGAAACGGCCGGTGCAGCCAGAAAATACGAGGCGTTGGACGCATCCGGCTCGATGCCATACGACCGACCGGGATAGGGCTGCGGCGCGGGCACGATGAACCGGGCGCCCGCCTCGGTGATCTGGTCCACGATGCTGACGCCGAACGCCTCCAGCACGGCCAGCGTCATGCGAATGTACGGCACGCTCACCACTTGGCCGGTCACTTCAATCAGCACGTCACTCCGGGCCCGCGAGGCGGCCATCAGCAGCGCGCTGATGAGCTGGCTGGACGGCGGCGAGTCAAACGCCACGTGCCCGCCGGCCATTCCGCGCCCGTGTACCACGAGCGGCGGGAAGCCTTCTCGTTCCAGGTATTCCACGGGTGTCCCCAGGAATTGCAGCACCTCGACAAGCTGGCCGATGGGCCGCTCGCGCATACGCGGCGTGCCGTCCAGGCGGAAGTCTCCGTGCCCGACGGCACAGAGGGCCGTGCAGAACCGGATGGTGGTGCCGGAGTTGCCGCAGAACAGATCCGCCTCCATGTTGGGCAGGCGCCCGGCGCAGCCCTGCACTTCCGCGGTGCCGGTCCGATCATCCACCGTCAGGCCGATGCCGAGCATCCGCAACGCCTCCAGCATATGGTGCGTGTCATCGGCCTGGAGCACGCCGGTGAGGTGTGACGGCCCGTCCGCCAGCGCCGCAACCATGAGCGCCCGGTTTGTGAGACTCTTGGACCCGGGCAGGCGCACGACGGCGTCCAGAGGCCCGGCCGGCGGATGCAACGCGATCGACGACATAAACAGCACCATATCGCCGCCCTGCGCGCTTGAAAAGCGTGAGCAGCCGCTTCCCGTGAGACCGGCTTTCCTTGAGCGATGGGCTTTCCTTGTTGGACCGCCCTCCGGTGTGGGACCGGCTTCCGGTGTGGGACCGGCTTCCGGTGTGGGACCGGCTTCTGGTGTGGGACCGGCT
>CAZPHH010000103.1:0-11820 GCA_964586145.1 uncultured Phycisphaeraceae bacterium
TGACACCTTTCTCCCCGTTGGATGAGCGCCCCATGAAGACCATGGTTCGGATCTGCGCACATGGCCACCCGGCGCTTGACGTGCTTGAGCAGATCGTCCAGCGGTTCACCACTCGCGGAGGCCCATGTTTTGCCCGGAAACAATGGCGTTATGAATGCGCCGATCGCTGTAACCTCCTGCTTTTCGTTCGCGGGCGAGTGTGTTCGCGACTGAACCGACAGCCTCCACGCCGGGAACGAGGCGACGGAGGAGAAACGACTTACGCCGGTGCGGGCGGGAGACCGTGCGCGGGACGCGAGGAATTCGGACGTTTGCAGTACAACGACAAGTGACGAATGCCAACCCGCACGACCCCGTTGGCAACCCCCGGCGCTCCGTGCAAACGCCCGAAGTGTTTTCGCGTCAGAGCACTCCGCGTCGTGCCTTGGCCTTCCGTCGACAATCGGCAACGGCGCCGAGGCCTCACTCGCTCGCCGGCACGCTGGCCGGGCGAACGGGCTCGCCGCGTGGAAAGTCCTTGTCTTCCCCCGGCGACGGCAGCAGGTACTGATGCTTGAATTGTTCGTTGGCCTTGCGGTGGCGGGTGGCCAGGCGAAGGTCACGCTCGGCCAAAAAGCCCGCGGGCAGCACGCTCAGCCGCACCGGGCCCAGCCGACCGCTGTTGCGCTTGCCGGCGTACTCGATGTTGACGTGTCCCAGCGCGGACTCCATCTCACGCTCCAACGCCGCCAGCTCGTCGGCCGACGCGTCCGGCGGTTCGATGTACAGCCGGTAATAGGGCGACTCCGCCCATTGCGGGGCCAGCACAAACAGCCCCGGCTCGATCCCCAGGCACGTACACGCCCGCTCGACGGCCAGCACCACCTGGCTCTCCGCGAGCTTCTCCCCGGTCAGCGAGCTGATGTGCGCGCCCTTGTTCAGGAACTCGATGATGGGCGCCTGCCCGTAGAACCCATGCACCCGCACCACGTCCGCGATGTCGTACCGGTAGAATCCCGCCGACGTGGTCAGCAGGATGTAGTAGTCCTGACCCACCTCCAGGTCGTGCGGCAGCAGCACCGTCGGCTGGGCCGATTCATACTCCGACACCGGGATGAACTCGTAAAAGTTGCTGGTCACGTCCAGCACGCCGCACGGCGTGCCGTCCTCCAGCGGGATGGACATCCGCCCTTCGCTGGCCAGCAGCCCGATGTCCCGCACAGGCGTCTTCCCGAAGTATTCCGGGAAGTCCCGCAGATACAGGCCCATCGTGCCACCCGTCCAGTTGGCGACGAACCCCAGGTCCCACATGTCCTTGGGCAGCAGCCGGCCCGTCTGCCGGACGACCTCCTCCAGCGCCTTCGCCCGCTTTGGCCGGGCCTTCAGCCGCGGGGCCAGCTCCGCCCGCACGTCTGCCGGAACGTCCAGCCCGGGGTCCAGGGTCCCGTCATGCACGTCGCGGATGATCTGCTCCTTGCGGGAATCCCCCGTTCGGGCCAGCTTGAGCTGCGTGGCCGGGTTGGCCGTGATCATGAACCCCACGTTCACCGCGGCTGCCAGCCGCATGATGGTGTAATACCGGGTGGCCGCATCCTCGATGCGAGCGACACAGGGCACGCTGGCGTAGTATTTTCGGACGATCCGCTTCTGCATGGCGGCCATCAGCCCCGTGATGGCCCCGCAGGGTACGCCGGATGGTGCGGTTTCCTCGTCCATCCGCGAGGTGACCTGGACGATCGGCCTCAAGAACGCCCGCGGGTGGTCCGACAGGGCCTTGACGCCGAACGCGTTCCAGCCCCGGCGGTACTCCTTCAGGAAGGCCTCGGTCACCGGGACGTACTTGGGCCGGTCCGTGGTGCCGCTGCTCATCGCGAACATGAGCACCTTCTGCTTCGGGCCGAACAGGGCGTTCAGCGCTCCGTTCCGGACTCGCTCCACGTACGGGGCCAGGTCGTCATATCGAAGGATGGGGACGCGCTCCGCGAAGTCGGCATAGGTGCGAATGGCGCCAAACTTGTGCTCCCTCCCGAAATCGCTCTCGACGTTCCGGCGGATCTTGCCCATCAGCACCCGCGTCTGTGTTCGGGCGGCCCGCCGCGTCGCCCGCAGGAACCCCCTCAAGACGTGTCTCGCGTGCGCTTTCGCGACGGTCGCCAGCAGGTAGTCGATCATGATTCGTGCTCGCTGCGTGGAACGCTCGCCCTGTTCTTCCCGCCCTAACTCCTTCTGGGACAATACGATGCGGATCCTGCCCGCCCCAACGCTCACTCCCCCGACGGCTCGCCGACCCCCGGGAACGGCGTCGCAGTCTCCATATCGGGCACACCCAGATCCTGGAGTGCCATCTGGGCGGCCTTCTGCTCGGCCTCCTTCTTGCTGGGACCCCAGGCGCTCGGAAACGTCCGACCGTTGATGGTCACGCACACCTCAAAACACTTGCTGTGATCCGGCCCCTGCTCGTCCAGGGATTCGTAATGCGGTGTGGCGGACAGGTGCTTCTGCGCGTACTGCTGCAACTGGGACTTGTAGTTGTTCTGGTGGGCCGAGGCCGCGGCCTCGTCGATATACGGCCCGACGCACTCCAGAATGAACGCCTTCGCCCGCTCGAAGCCCGCATCCAGGTACACCGCCGCCACGAATGACTCCAGGACGGCCGCCCGCAGCGACCCCGGAACGCCGTTGGCCTCCGACATCCCCTTCCCCATGCGGAGAAGGTCTGTAAGCCCAATTCTATCAGATATTTGCGCGCATATCTTGCGGGACACCACCGCCGACTTGATCTTCGTCAGGTCGCCTTCCAGCCAGTCGGGGAACCGCTGGTACAGGGCCTCGCAGACCACCAGGCCCAGGATGGCGTCGCCCAAGAACTCCATCCGCTCGTTACTTTCCAGGCGGGTGTTGGCGATCGATGCGTGGGTCAGTGCGGCGACATACAACTCCGGGTTCCGAATAGTATACCCGGCCACCGCCCCCGCCCGTGCGAGAGACTCAGGGATCGTCACGATTTGTCCTTCACAGGCTTGTGGCGAAGAACGCGACCGTCGGGGACAGGCGCCCCCTTCGCCAGAAGCCGGTTTTCCGGTCGATCCGGCGTGGTCCGGCAGACGGGCCGGGTCGCCGCTCGACATGGTTACCCGATTATAGCTATCGGCCAAATCGTCGTACAGGTCGACTGGATCACGCCGCCCTCCCCTCATCGTGCGGCTGCCGCCCGCTCGGAGGGGTTGCCAGCAGGGTTCAGCGGATGTAGACTGTCCGGTCTATGGTGGGTGCCGCCCGCCGGCTTGCCGCCGCTCGGCGAGCGGGCAGAGAGACGGTCGTTCAGCGTTTGTGATGAGGTGAGGTATGCATTACCCCAGGCGAATCAGCAAAATCAAACGGGCGCGGAAGCAGGGTTTTCGGGCCCGGATGCGGACCGCTAACGGGCGGAAGCTCATCAATCGCAAGCGTCGCGACGGTCGCCATCGCATCAGCGTCGTTTGACCGGGCGTGACGGCCGCTTCCCGCTCCCCCGGCGGGGTCTGGACGCTTCCCGCCGCCCGCCGCCAGGCTCAGGCTGCCATCTCCCTGCATCACGGACCCGAGAACACCCCGGCCGGACGGCCGGTTTTCATGCGCGTTCGCCGCACCCGTCCGTCGGAGCGCGTTTGATCGAGACGTTGCGGAATCCTGCATACCGGGCAAGCGACCGCAATACGGCATCGCCGAGCCTGTCCCTCCCCGCTACGCCCTTGCCGCGGCAGCCACGTCCTTTGCCCGGTTCGTTGCCTCCCAGGTGAAGTCCGGGTCTGTTCGCCCGAAGTGCCCGTGGGCCGCCGTCTTGCGGTAGATCGGCCGCAGCAGGTCCAGGTACTGGATGATGCGGCCGGGAGTCAGGGGGAAGACCTCCCGTACGGCTCTCTGCAGTGTGGTGTCCGCGACCCGGCCCGTGCCAAACGTGCTGACCAGCACGCTCACGGGTTCGGCCACGCCGATGGCGTACGCCAGTTGCACTTCGCACTCTTCCGCCAGATCGGCGGCCACGATGTTCTTGGCGATGTGCCGGGCCATGTAGGCCGCCGACCGGTCCACTTTCGAGGGATCCTTCCCGGAGAACGCCCCGCCGCCGTGCCGTCCCCGACCGCCATAGGTGTCCACGATGATTTTCCGGCCGGTCAGCCCGCTGTCGCCGTGCGGGCCGCCGATGACGAACCGGCCCGTCGGATTGATGTGGAGCGTGATCCGGTCGGACCAGAGACCCGGCGCTTCCTGTTCCACGACCGGGCGAAGGATCTTCTCGACAATCTCGCGGCGGCCGTCCTCGGACATGTTCTGCGTCCGAGGGTCGACGGCGGCCTCCGTGTGCTGCGTGGAGAACACGATCGTGTCAATGGCTTTGGGGGTGCGGCCCTCATAAAGCACGGTGACCTGGGATTTGGCGTCCGGCCGCAGCCAGGGGATGCCGCCGCTTTGCCGAATCAGGGCGTGGCGTTCCACCAAGCGGTGAGACAGGTGGATCGGCATGGGCATAAGGACTTCCGTCTCGGCGCAGGCATAGCCGAACATCAGGCCCTGGTCGCCGGCGCCCTGTTCCGCGTGCAGGCCCTGGCCCTCCGTCACCCCCTGGCTGATGTCCGGAGACTGCCCGTGCAGAGTCCGGACGATTGCGCAACTGCGGTGGTCAAACCCGGTGGCCGAATCGTCATACCCGATGGATGCGATGGTTCTGCGGATCGTGTCTTCTGCACGCCCCAGCACACATTCGGTTTCCGTGTTGTGGACGGTCACCTCGCCTGCCACGACGACGAGCCCGGTGGTCACCAGGGTCTCGATGGCCGCTCGCACGCGGGGATCGTGCTCCAGCAGGCTGTCCAGCAGGGCGTCGGATATCTGGTCCGCCACCTTGTCCGGATGGCCCATGGACACGGATTCCGACGTAAACAGGAACTGCTCGCCCACCGACTTCTCACCCATGCCAACCTCCGCGCGTGGACGGACTGAATTCACGGTCGTCAATGCTATATCTCCTGCTCTCACGGCCCTGATGGCCGGGTGTCCAACCCCCGGTTGGCGGGTTATCTTAGGTGGATGCCGGTCGACTGGCAACCGGCAGGCCGCTCTCTTTTCCGAACCCCTCGATTCTATCGGCACCCGCCGAACCGGCGGTCCACCTTCTCTCTTGCGTGGCGCGCGTTTGTGCCGGCGGGTCGTGCATAAAATCGACAAGCCCGCGGCGGGCCGGTATCCTTTGCCACACCGCGTCGAGCGGTGCGGTGACGATGATGCAATTTGAGCCCGAAGACACTCTCCCCGAGCCGAGCGGGACGGATGCCGGCCACGAAGACAGCGACGAGGAGGTCCGCGTCGAACGGCTTCACATCCGCAAGCGGCTCTCGTCGCGGCTGGACAAGTACATCTCCACCCGGTTCCCACGCGTCTCGCGAACGCTGATGCAGCGGCTCATCCGGGAGGGGGCGGTCACCGTCAACGGCCTGCCCACCAAGGCCAGCTACAAACCCGACGCGGGCGACATCATCGAAGTCATCATCCCGCCCCCCGAGCCGCTGGACATTGTTCCGGAAGACATCCCGCTCGACGTGATTTACGAAGACGACCACCTGCTGGCCCTCAACAAGCAGACCGGCATCATCTGCCATCCGGCCAAGGGCACCCAGACCGGCACGCTGGCCAACGCCCTGGCGTATTACTCGTCGTCGCTCAGCCACGTCAACGAGCCCTTCCGCCCCGGCATCGTCCACCGGCTCGACAAGAACACCACCGGCGTAATGCTGGTGGCCAAGACCGATGAGGCCCATTGGCGGATATCCCTCCAGTTCGAGCGCCGGACCACCCGCAAAACGTACATGGGCATCGTGGAGGGAAACCCGTCGCTGGACGGCGATCTGATCGATCAGCCTTTGGCCGCCCATCCCGCCATCAAGGACCGCTACCTCGTCCCCGGCATGCCGTCACGCCAGGCGCTGTTCAAAGAGGCGGTGACGGAATACCGCGTGCAGGAACGGTTCCACGGGTTCGCCCTGGTCCACATGTTCCCCAAGACCGGCCGGACGCACCAGTTGCGCGTTCACATGTCCGCCATCGGCCACCCGATTCTCGGCGACACGTTCTACGGCGGACACCTGCTCAGCGAGAAGGACCTGGCCAAGGCGGGCTCGGCGGAACCGCTGATCGCTCACCAGGCACTGCACGCCTTCCGGATCGAGTTCGTTCACCCCATCACCGAGCAGCGTATGACCATCGAGGCGCCGGTCCCGCCCAACATCCAGCGGATTCTCGCCCTTCTGCGAGAGCACCGCGCCCGCAAGTAGCCTTTCCCGACCGGATCGCGCAAACTGTCTGTCGAGATGAGCGGAAACCCGGACGTCGTGGTGGTGGGCGGAGGGGTCATCGGACTGTCCTGCGCCTGGCGGCTGGCCCAGGCGGGATTGGGCGTCACCCTTCTGGAACGGAGCTTCTGCGGGCGCGAGGCCTCGTGGTCCGCGGTCGGCGTGCTCTCCCCGGGCAATCCGAACTTCAAACACGCCCTGGCCCGCCTCCATCTCGACAGCCTCGACCTATACCCGGCCTTCTGCGAGGAACTGCGCACGCGGACGGGCATCGACCCCGAGTATGAGCGCTGCCGACGGCTGGAGCTGTGCGACGTGGATCAGCGATACCGCATGGGCCTCTCCGAAGTGAGGGCCACCGCAGACCGGGCCATGCCCGACGGCTCGCCGGTGCTGGAAATGCTGACCCCGGACGACGCGGTGGCTCTGGAGCCCGCCATGCAGCGCCCGCAATACGGGGCGCTCCTTTGCCGAATCAGTGCCCAGGTCCGCAATCCCCGGCTGCTGAAAGGCCTTCGGCGAGCCTGCGAGCAGGCAGGTGCCGTCGTGTGCGAGCAGACCCCGGTGATCGGCCTGCGAATGGATGGAGAGGTGGTGACCGGCGTGCTCACGGCCGACCAATCCATCACGGCTCGATACGTCGTGCTGGCGGCCGGCACGGGGGCCGGCACCGTGGATCCGCGCGTTGCCGCCCAGATGCCCGTGCATCCGGTGCGCGGGCAGGTCCTCCTGCTCGAGACGGACGACCCGCCGTTCCGGCACATCATTCGTCGCAAGAACCACTACGTGCTGCGACGCCGCGACGGGCTCGTGCTGGTGGGTTCGACCGTGGAACATGATGCCGGGTTTGGGACCCGCAACACGCCCGCCGGCGTGGAGGGTCTGATCCAGGGGGCCCTGAGCCTGGTGCCGGCGCTGGCGGACGCGAAAGTGGTGGGCATGTGGTCCGGGCTGCGCCCCTGCTCGCCCGACTGGCGACCCTACATCGGCATTGTCCCGGGCATGGATGGTCTGATCGCCGCCTTCGGGCACTTCAAGACGGGCCTGGTCTTCGCCCCGATCACCGCCCGCATCGTGACCGACCTGGTCGCGACCGGCCAGACCCCGTTCGACCTCTCCCGCGCCGCCCCCGGCCGACCCATGAAACTCCCGCGCAAGCGGAGTTGACCGCGTCACAACTCCACCACTGGACCGCGCGAGTGGATCGACGGATGACCGTATCAGCGCAGCGCGGGCTGCGTAGTGTGGAAGAAGTCGGGGCGTTCCGGGCCGGAGTCCGGGGCAGAACGAGGCGGGCGTGGGCGTCAATCGTGGCGCAGCACGTCAGGACGGGTCGGGAAGAATCTTCGCCGTCGACGGAGGCGGCCATCGAAGTGATGTCCCACCTGTGCAGGGAGCAGGACGGAGAGACCGCGGAGGTCCGCCTGGCCGAGCGGGGCTGTCGCCACACCGCCCTGGCGTTCCTGACACCGTCAACACAAATCCGAAACTGCGCAACCTGAACGGACGGCCCGGACGGTCGCGCGCTGGCGCGTTCGACGGGCCGCTTGTCAGGCCGGACTCGGCGTGTCTATTCCATCGTCTGGCGACGCTGTGATTTGCGCGTCTTCCGCCGGCGCCGCTCAGAGGGTTTCTCGTAGTAGCTGGTCCGCTTGATGTCGCGCGTCAGCCCCTCACGCTGACACAGCCGCTTGAATCGCTTCAACATCTGCTGGACCGACTCATTCCCCCGGGGTCGAATCTTGATCACGGGTCCTCCGTTTCCTCACGACAACAACACACTTCCCTTCGCCGGCCCGCTACTGCGGGAGCGAGACGCCGGCACCGGCGCGCAGCCGCAATTGTACGCCATGTCGACGGAATCCGCCAATTGCTGAATCCGCGAATCTCGCGCCCGCGGTCGAGAGGCAGCATGGACTTCGAGAGGCAGAGAATAACCTGTTGTCAAAAATAAGGTTATGGCTTCGACCCGGATGGTCGGCCGCTGACGGCACATGATCCTGGCCACCGCCGCTGCCTGGGTGGCCAGGATGGGAACCAGCACCCGCTCCGAGGGATCCGGCGGACCGGTACACGCACGGGCCGGCAAGGTCCCGGCCATCGCCTCGTGCATCGCCGACCCGTTCCGGTTGATGATCGAGCCCAGCGGGAGGACGAAACCGGCCGAACGCTCTCTGATACGGTCGATTTTCGTGGCGCATTCGACGGTCACCGGTCAAGTGGCGGACAAGGGATTCGTACCGAGGGCGCCGGCGGCCGTGCTCAGCCTGATTCGGGCAACGGCCCATGCCAGGAGGGCGAATACCCCAGGCGATGCGATCCGGATCACCGCGTGAGCCATCTTCGTCAGCACCGCAGAGAAAGACTGAATGAAAACGCGCCCCTTGGGGACGACCATGGTGACCACGACGCCAAAGAAGAGATGGAGAACGCCATCACGGCAGGAAGTTGGCCGGTGTTCTGCGCCGCACGGCTGTCGCAGTCGATGCCGACCGCACGAAGGCCCGCTTCCGCGCCCTCCCGCCGAACGCCGGGACGAACAGGGGTTTTGACAGCACCCGCACGGCCCGCTACGATTGGCCCGTGCCTCCCCAAGGTATGGCCAGTGTTTCGCCCGACATCCTTTCGATCTCCGCCTGTGCGGTGATCCCCGCCCGCTTCGCCTCGACGCGTTTCCCGGGGAAGCCGTTGGCCAAGGAGACGGGCAAGTATCTGATCCAGCACGTGTACGAGCGGGCACGCGCCGCCGGCCACATTCGGCAGGTCATCGTGGCCACCGACGACGAACGGGTCGTGGAGGCGGTCCACGAGTTCGGCGGTGAGGTCATCATGACGCGCACGGATCAGGCATCGGGCACTGACCGCGTGGCCGAGGTGGCGGTCGATCTCGACTTCGAGGTGATCGTGAACGTGCAGGGAGATGAACCGGAGCTTGATCCGGCCTACATCGACCGGCTGGTGGCACGACTGGCCGTCGACCGTCAGTGCCAGATCGCCACGCTGGCCTGCCCGTTTTCCGCGGTTCCCCAGGGCGACCCGGCCGACCCGAACAACGTGAAAGTGGTCATCGACGGGCAGGGTCGGGCGCTGTACTTCTCGCGCGGCCTGATCCCGTATCCGGCCGCGCCCGCCGAAGCGACGGGCGTCAACGGGCCCACGCCTCCGTATCTCCACCTGGGCATCTATGCGTACCGCCGGGACTTCCTGATGACGCTCGCCTCGCTGGAACCGACACCGCTGGAGCGGATCGAACGACTGGAACAACTCCGGGCGCTGGAGCACGGGTACCCCATCGCCGTGGAATTGGTGGAGCACGCGACGGCCGGAATCGACACGCCGGCCGACTATGCCGCGTTTGTGAAACGACACGGAGCCCGATCGCGCCGATAGAAACACAGGGTCCATCCCCAACGCAGCGCTTCAGAGAGCCGCCATGACACCCGACAAGATGCTCGCCAGTCTCGGGAAAGTCTCGGACGAAACCGAGTTCTACACCCTGGTGCCCCCCGGCTACCAGCCGGGCCGGACCAAGTTCGTCATCGTGCTCGGCACGGTGATGAGCGGACTGGGCAAGGGCATCTTCTCCAGCTCTCTGGCCAAGGTCATGCAGGACAAGGGATTCAAGGTGGCCCCGATCAAGCTGGAGGGCTACCTGAACCGCGACAGCGGCACCCTGAACCCGTATCGGCACGGCGAGGTCTTCGTGCTGGACGACGGCATGGAGTGCGACATGGACCTGGGCACGTATGAGCGAATGCTCAACCAGGACCTGTCGCGCCTGAACTTCTGTACCAGCGGGCAGATCTTCTCCGAGGTGCTCCGCAAGGAGCGCAAAGGCGGATACCTGGGCCGCGACGTGCAGATGATCCCCCACGTGACGGGCGAGGTGAAGTATCGCCTGCGCGAGCTGGCCGTCCGCAGCGGGGCGGACATCGTGTTCGTGGAAATCGGCGGCACCGTGGGAGACGTGGAAAACGCATACTTCATCGAGGCCATGCGGCAACTGGCGTTCAAGGAGGGGCCCAACAGTTGCTGCTACGTGGCCCTCACGTACGTCGTGGAGCCGCCCACCCTGGGCGAGCAGAAGTCCAAGCCGGCCCAGCTCAACATCAAGCAGCTCATGGCTACGGGGATCATGCCGCACATCATCGCCTGCCGCGCCCATCGGCCCGTCACCCGCAAAGTGCAGGAGAAGCTGGCCCTGTACTCCAACGTGCCGGTGGAACGCGTGTTCTCCATGCACGACATGGAAAGCGTATACCTGGTGCCGAACCTGCTGCGCGAGGCGGGCATCGATCAGGCTGTCATGGGGATTCTCGCCCTGCCGCCGGCCGACACGAAATGCGAGCAGCAGGCCCGGCAGGTGTGGGACGGGTACGTCACGCGGTACCGGGCGGCGGACCGGCCGGTCACCATCGGCATTACCGGCAAGTACACCTCTCTGCGCGACAGCTACGCCAGCATCATCCAGGCCCTGGAACACGCGGGCACATCCCTCGGCGCGCGGGTCCGGATCGAATGGATCGACAGCGGCGGCGTCGCCGACGCGGACGTGGCCGCCCGGCTGGCCGAGGTACACGGCATCATCGTGCCCGGCGGGTTCGGCGTACGAGGTGTGGAAGGCAAGATCGCCTGCGTGCGATACGCCCGGGAGAACCGAATGCCCTACCTCGGCCTGTGCTACGGGTTCCAGATCGCCGTGATCGAGTACGCACGCAACGTCTGCGGCCTCGACGGCGCCAACAGCACCGAAGTGGACCCGAACGCACCGCATCCGGTGATCGACATCCTCCCCGAGCAACGCAAGATTGAGGAACTCGGCGGCAACATGCGGCTGGGCGGGCAGGACGTGGAACTGACACGCGGCAGCCGCGCCTGGGACCTCTACGGCCAGGTCCCCACCGTACGGCTTCGCTTCCGGCACCGTTACGAGGTGGAGCCGCGGTACATCCAGCCGCTGGAGAACGGCGGCATGGTCTTCAGCGGCCGGGCGCCGAACCAGCCGATCATGCAGATCCTGGAGCTGCCGGCCGACCAGCACCCCTGCTTCTTCGCCACCCAGGCCCACGCCGAACTCACGTCGCGCCCCCTGGAGCCGGACCCGCTGTTCGTCGAGCTGGTGCGTGCCGCGATGGTCTTCGCCGGCGTGGCGGACGAATCGGACCGCCCCGCCGCCGCAGGTGCAGCGTCCTGCGGCTAGCGGTTCCCGCGATCCACAGATTTCTCAGATGACCACCGCGTCGGCCGTCCGGGAATCCGCTGCAACCGGACACGCGGCATATCCGCTTGCCAAGAACAAGCTGTAACGGAATGGTGATGCCAGAAACCTTGCCGGTCCCACAAACACTGGAGAACTGGAGACTCGAAACGCGAGACGGGAGGGATTGCCCGTAGGGTCCGCCATGCGGACCATTCTCTCCATGGACTGCGGCGTGCGGCCCGCCCGAGACCGGCTGGAAAGCCGGTCCCACAAACACTGGAGAACTGGAGACTCGAAACGCGAGACGGGAGGGAT
>CAZPHH010000103.1:11920-15887 GCA_964586145.1 uncultured Phycisphaeraceae bacterium
CATTCTCTCCATGGACTGCGGCGTGCGGCCCGCCCGAGACCGGCTGGAAAGCCGGCCCCACAAACACTGGAGAACTGGAGACTCGAAACGCGAGACGGGAAGGATTGCCCGTAGGGTCCGCCATGCGGACCATTCTCTCCATGGACTGCGGCATGCGGCCCGCCCGAGACCGGCTGGAAAGCCGGTCCCACACGGAAAGCCGGCCACCCACCGAAGCAGACACCACAAACAGAGCGAGCCAGTCGTGCTCAACCTGGCACACCACGATCCAGCCGAGCGGTTCAGATGGTAAAAGAATGCCGGCGGCTGTGCAGGTATTGGGTGGTGTGGACGGCCACCAGGATCTTGGCGTCCGTGCGGACTTTGTGCAGCGGCTCGTGGACGCGGAGCTTCAGCTCGCGGCAGCGGGAGATGATCTCCGTGAGCACCTGGTCGATGGTGTATTCGTCGTGTCCGATCCAGCGGAGCACCGACTCGCGGATCTCCGGCCGCAGCCGCCGCAAAAAGCCCGCAGCCGACGGCTTGTGGGCGTGCTTGCGGGCGTTGGAGAACATGCGCAGCAGGTCCTGGTCGTACGGATCGGGGCAGTCGAGTCCGTAGCGGGCGCGACGTTCTGAATAGTGCTCGCGCAGGGTCGTGCGGATCTGCGACAGCGGCTCCACATGCTGGCGTGTGCGGACGGGCGGCGTCTGATCGGCGACCTCCTTCATCAGGGTGTTTACGTACTGGAGTTTCTTGAGCACCGGCCAGCCGGAGTAGCGACGGCGCCACTGCGAGCCGGGCTTGAGCCAGACCGCAAACGTCTCCGCAAAATCCTCGCAGGGGTGGCTCTGGGCGTACCACAGGTCCAGGTGCAAAACGTGTCGCTTGCTGAAGGGCTTGGGCCGGTAAGACTCCGGGTACGGCTGCGACGCCAGCCCGAACACCTGCTGCCACCGGCGCCGCCGTCGAAGGCGGTATGCGTTGTCGATGGCGTGTCCCGCCTCGTGCCGCAGAATGCGCATGCACCAGTCGCGCGTGCCGCCTTCCACGTCGCCCATCTGCCGTTGTTCGAGCTTCATGAGCCGCGGGTGGGCGAGGTAGAACGGCAGCGCGATGCCGGGCACGCCGTCCGGCGAAAACCACTCCTGCGACAGCCACACGTGCGGCCGGAACCGAAGGCCGCGGCGCTCCAACTGCTCGTACAGCCGGTCGACCCGCTGCTCGATCACGGTGCCCTGAATCTGCAGGCCCAGGTCGCACATGCGCAGGTCAAGCAACTGGCGGTCGGACCATTCCGCCCACTTCGGCTCGCCGCGGCGTGGGGTCCGCTGACCGGTTCTCCGGGATGTTGCGCGCACACGAGCCACGACTGAGACTCTCCGCCGCTACGGCTTCAGGCCGACCCGCGCCGGTCGGGCATCGTCCGCAGACGCTGCGGACGGGCGGGCCGCGGGTGCTGTTGCATCGGCAAATCCAGCTCCCTTCATCCAATGCAGCCCGGGCAGGCGGTCAATAGAGGACTTCGGTTCGATACCGGATGCCCAGCGATAGAATGCGTTGGATCAACTCCGTGTACTTCATGCCGGTCACGTGGGCCGACTCCGCGAAATCCTCCCCGTACGCCAGGTGCGGGTTGGGGTTGGCCTCCAGCAGGTAAATCCGCCCGTCCTCCCGCAGCCGGAAGTCCATGCGGGCGTATCCGCTCATGACGAGTGCCCGGTACGCCCGCCTGGACAGGTCGTACATCCGCTGCTCGACGCCCGGCGGCAGGTCTTCCGCCGCCTGGGTCCGGATGCCGCACCGGTTCTGGTACCGCATGTCGAACTTCACCTTGGCCGTCGCGATGTGCGGGACGTCGTCGGCCAGCTTCTCGAACAGCATCTCCCAGACGGGGAACGTCTGGAGACGCCGGTTGCCCAGCACGCCCACGTACAGCTCCCGGCCCTCGATGTACTCCTCCGCGATGGCGTTGGTGCCCAACTGTTCGTGAATGAACTCCACGCGCTTCCGCAGCTTCTCGTCGTCATGCACGATGGACGCCTGCGCGATGCCCGCCGACGAATCCGCCACCGTGGACTTCACGAAAAGCGGAAACTGCAGCCGGCCGGGGCGCTTCACAGCCCGGCCTCGCGCGAACACCGCAAACTGAGGCACCCGGATGCGGTGGTAGCTCAACACCTTCTTGCAGAGCCCCTTGTCTCGCGTCAGCATCATGCCCCGCGGGTTGCAGCCGGTGTACGGCTGCCGGAGCAGTTCCAGGTACGCCACCACGTGCTGATCGAACACCGTGATCCCGTAAAAATCCTCCATCAGGTTGAAGGCAACGTGCGGTTTGTGCCGCTGGATGGCCGCCCGAATCACATTCAGCTCATCGCCGACCGGAAGGGGAATGACCTCATGCCCCAGAGTATGCAGACTGACTTTGACGTCGTATTCCGTCTTCCAGGCGGCCATGTCCTCGTCGCTGACGCCTTCGATGCTGTCCGGCGGCACGCAGCCTTCATGCATCAGCATCAACACGCGGAGCTTCTTCATACCAGCACTCGACGGAAACGCTCGCTCAGCCGGTCCGCCAGCGGAACCAGCACCCGCATCGCCTGCGGTATTATGGCCCGCGCCGGGGTCGGTTCAACCCGAGCGGCCGTCTCCCGGGCACGCCGGCTCAGATCCTGCAGGAGCTGCTCCAGCAGGTAGCGCTGCTCGAAGCACGCAAATGCGGAGTCCCGCGCGAGGCCGGGCCGCAGCGTGCGGATCAGCTCCGCCACCGGACGCCCCGCGCCGTCCGCCCGGGCGTCGGGGAACAGCCGGGCGAGCGCCTCGTCCGCGTACGCCAGCGACTCCCTCGCCCAGAAGGCCGTCCGGCGCCGGTAGTACGCTCGCAGCGTCTCCCGGAGCCGTGCCAGCGGCGCCAGCCGCCCGCGCGACCGCAGGATGGCCGGCCGGCCGGCCACCTCCGCCATCAGCTCGTCCACGAACGTCAGCTTCTCCAACGCCGGCCAGCCGCGATACCGGCGCTTCCAGGCGGAGCCCGACCCCAGCCACACGGCAAACGTCTCCGCAAAGTCTTCACACGGGTGCGACTGGGCATACCAATTGCGCAGGTGGAGCACGTGGCTTCGGCTGTCCGGCTGAGGCCGGTACGAGGTTGGGTACCGGCGGCGAGGGTCGCCGAAGACGCTCTGCCAGTCGCGGCGGTAGCGCAGGCGGTAGGCCGCGTCGATCGCGTGGCCGGCCTCGTGCCGCAGGAGCTTCATGCACCACGTGGCGCTGCCGCCGACCACTTCGTGCATCTGCCGGCGCTCCAGCCGGCGGAGTCGCGGGTGGGCCAAGTAGAACGGCACGGCGAAACCCGGGATGCCGTCCGCTGCGAACCACTCCTCCGACAGCCAGCAGTGGGGGCCGAAGGTCAGGCCCCGGCCGGCCAGTTCGTCGTGGAGCCGGGCCAGGGGCCGGGCCAGGGGCGGGGCTTCAAGGTCCAGGTCTGCGTCCAGATCGCACAGCCGCAGGTCGAGCAATCGTTCATCCGGCCAGCGGGCCCAGACCGGCTCGCGCGGCGAGATGGGCCGCCGGCCGGAGCGGGTCTGCCCGGTGAGTTTTCGGGTTCGGAGCCGCCTGGGCACGGATACCTCCCAGCACAGTTATCGGCCATCCGGCCACACTCTCTCCCTGAACCCACCCATCCCCGTGGAGGGGCGGGCGTCCCGCCGATTCCGGCCGGGCCCGCACGGGCGGCTTTCCCTGTACTGGCGAGGCCCCATCCTGGCGGAGTAATGGAGGCGGGCAGCCCCTGTTGCCGATGAAAGGCGTCCATGCTATAACACGCCGCGACCCTCCGGTCGTTGCCGGTGTAGCTCAGTGGCAGAGCGGTGCTTTCGTAAAGCACAGGTCCTCGGTTCGACCCCGAGCACCGGCTGTTCCGCACTCTCTCGCATGGTCTCGCGCCACGTCGTTTAATCTTGCACGATCCAAAGAGTTGTGCCGATCG
>CAZPHH010000104.1:0-15324 GCA_964586145.1 uncultured Phycisphaeraceae bacterium
ATTGCTCGTCGGATGCGCTCGGCTGACCGGTGAGGCCGTAGCGTTCGTTGTAGCGAGCGATGCTGGTGGGGTTGTACCCCTCGGTGTCGGCCTCGAACCGGATGTAGTCGTGGTGAATGCCGTCGATGGCGAAGTTGTTGACCAGGTCCATGCAGACGTCCGTCAGGTACTGGAGAACCAGCGGGTGGCCCGGATCGAAGGCGCCGTCGGCGTTCTCGCTGCCGTTCTCCAGGCGCGTCGGCCAGTAGTTTTCGAGATTGTCCGGGTCGCTGTGCTGACTGTAGACCACGCCCTTGCCCGTCTTGAAATCCACAATCCAGCCATGCACCTCGATCCGCTTCTTGCCGCCGGTGGTGTCGTGCGCGGCATCGATGATCGCCTGCAGGGCGTTGAAATCCGGAGGGGTCAGGCCGCTCATGTACGGTTCGCCCAACCCGGACGGGTAGCAGACGTCCGCGCGACGACGGACCTGCACGACGACCATGTTGCAGTTCACATCTCGGATCCGCCCGCCACTGTCGGGGTTGCCCACCTCGCCCAGGAGTAACTCGACCTCATCCTGGTTCAGAAGGCCCGGTCCCCAGGCGTCGACCCAGAACGCGCGATACTCCGGCCCGAAGACCGGACCGCCCGTGAACTCAGCCGTAACCACTTTGTCCTGATCCATCGTCACGGTGGTTGTCGGCGAGTTCGGATCGGCCACCGGACTGCCGGCCGAGACCTCCCAGCGATCGAACGTGTAGCCCGGCTCGGCGTTCGTCGAGATCGGAACGACCTCGTCAAGGCTGTAACCGTACGGTCCGCCGACTGCCGGATTCGTCGCACCCGCTTCGGACGGGCTGACGGCCATCGTCAGCCACGTCGACTCGAGCGGACTGAACCGCACCGCGTCGGCGATCACCACCCGTGGCGAAGCCACGTTGTTCAACCGCACGCGGCCCGGGGTGCCCGCGGCGAAGTCATACGTGCCGAGCACAAACCACGTGCTGCCGTTCGTCCGTTGATCGACGTACACGGTGTGGGACCCGCCGGCGTAGTCGACGGTAAACGGCGCATCCGGAGCGCGATTGCCGCCCTGTGGATACCAGATGGCCACCTCATAGGCGCCTGCGACGGGAAGCGCGGGACGCCATTCCACCTCACCAAACGGGGGATCGTCGAACGTGTCCGCGAACCGGTAGTCCGGGCCCCAGCCGCCGGGGAGGCTGCCGGTCTTCCATTCACCGCTCAAGACCGAGAAGCCGGCATCCTGATTGTCCACAATCATCGGGGCGCCGGATGCCACCGTCACGCCCAACGCGCACACCGCAACCGCCGCCCAAACCGACCAACGAGACTGGCGCCACACACAAGCCATGAGGGCCTCCTCCCCGGTTGAACCTGTCCGCTCGCACGGCTGAAACCCCAGCCGGCATCACGGCCGCGGCGGCCGCGATCGTCATGCATGCACGCGTCCCCGTGTTCTTTTCCGGTCGAGGCCGTGAGCGGAAGGGAAGGCTCAAGCATCCCACCCCCCGTGGCCCGGAAAAAAAAGAGAGCCCGCCCGGCTTCCAGGCGAATCTCTCTCTTCCCGCCAGATCGAGCGCCCCGCCGAGGCAGAGTCCCCTCCAACTCGGTCAGGCACACCCCCCTATTCTAACAAGCGGCCGCGATTGATACAAACACCATCACGCCTTTCCCCAGGCGGAAGGGGTTCGCGTATGGCAGCGCCAACGGCAGGAAAGGTCGCGCACGGTACACGTCACGCAGGGCTTCATCGAGGCCTGCGAATGGGCGCACGTGTATGGGATGATCAACGCGCAGGACCAGGCCATCCTTGATCTGCCGGCCCGCGCCATGCATCCCAGGGCCGGATCCTTCCCGTGTGACCTGCAGGGCAAGATCGGCCAGGCCTGCCAGGACTTCAAGAAGGCCAACGACCGCGATGACACCCTGATCCGGGTGCAGCCTGGGCATCAGAGACTCTGACCGATGCTTTGACGCTATGCCAGGGCCAATCAGCCTACGCCGAAGTCCGTGTTCTGCCAGAGTACCTCGACGGTTGGGTGGTCGTCCAGCCATGCGTACTCTCCGCGGAACCAATCCTTGATTTCGTTGTCCAGCAGGGCGGCGCTTCGCGTGTTCGGCGTGAAGAGGTTGATGCAGCCGTATTGGAAGTGGCTCAGCAGGATTTCGATGTCACGCCGCACGATCTCGCGGGTCTGGCCACGGAAGCCCACCAGCAGACAGATGCTGTCCGTCAGACCGGCTACATCCGCCGGCTCGTCGAAAAACATGGCCTTGTTCAGGACGTCGTTACGCAGGTGGGCGTCAAACGTCTCCACGCCGATCTTGATTCGCGTGGGGATGCCGAAATACCGGCCTACCTCGTCCAGCCGCTCGCGGTACGCCCAATACGATTCGCAGATCAACTCGCGGATGCCCGCCTGTCGGATCTTGTTGCGCAGGCGCTCCCAGACCGCCGGCGGCAGCTCCTGGATGCTGCCGGAATTGAGCACTTCCAGGCAGCCCAGCTCGCCCGTCACCTGGCCCAGGACCTCGTCCGCGACCCGGACCATCACGTCTTCGTCCGTGGTGTTGTCCTCGATGTAGTCGCAGAACGTGCAGCGGCCCCAGATGCAGGGCCGGCCCCGCAGCAGGACGATTTCGCGAGGCAGCTTCCTTGTAACCCGGGCGTAACGCTTCATTGTTCGGTTTCGCCGGCAATAGGGGTCGGTGCCTCGACGTTCTTCCCACCGTAGGGGCGCCCGATTGGGGGGCCAGGACCATTGAGCTTGGGGGGAACCAACCCCGTACATACAGGAGAGTACGCCAATGACTTCACTGATTCCATTGTTACTGACAGGAATGTTGCTGGGACAGCCGGGACCGGGGATGGGGCCGCGAGCGGGCGGCCCGCCGGGAGGCCGACAAGCCGGTCCGCCGGCGGACATCACCCCCTTCATGGACCGGGTGGCGGAGGCGGTAAACGCCACGCCGGAGCAAATCGAGCAGTTGCAGGCCATCGCCGCGGAGCACAAGACGGCCGCCCAGGCGGCGCGTACGGCCCGGCACGAGCAGTTGAAGGCGAACGAAGAGCAACTGCGAACCCTGCGGGAGCAGATGCGCGAAGCCCGGCAGGCCGGCGAGGAGCAGAAGGTGACCGAGCTTCGCCAACAGATGCGCGAGCTGATGGGATCGCCGCCCGGTGACCTGATGCGGCAGACCCACGCGAAGATCACGGGCATCCTCACTGCGGAGCAGAAGACGGCGTTCGAGGAGTTTCTGGCGAAAGATCGACCCGGTGTAAGGGAGCGCGCGGGACGACCGGGTCCGCCACGCGGACCGCAGGGGCAGGAGCCGAACATCTACCGGTTCATGGATCGCGTGATCGAGGCGGTGGACGCGACGGAGGAGCAGCGAGGGCAACTGCGAGCGATCGCCGCGGATCACATCCGGGCGATGAAGGCAGCGGAAGCCGACCGCGCAATTGCCCTGCAATCCAATCGCGAGCAGATTGAGGCGCTGCGCCGCCAGGTCCGCGAGGCCCACAGGGAGGGCAACACCGAACAGGCCAGGACCCTGCGGAAACAGTTGGACGATCTGACCGGCACCCCGATGGCGGATGTCCTGAAAGCGACTCAGGAGAAGATCGCGGGCATTCTCACCGCCGAACAGAAAGTGAAGTTCGACGCCTTGGTCCAGGATGCCCGCGGCGGCAGGGGGCCACGGAGCGCCGGCGATCGGCCCGGATACAGGGCGGGTAAGGCCGAGAGGGCCGGCAAACAGCAGGGCGCCCCAGGACGTGAAGGAGGCAAGCGAGGCCGCCACGGTCCGCCGCCACCGCCTCCAGCAGAGAGCGACGGGGCCGAATAGCAGCAACTCCAACGTGGCGGACAGTTCAGGCGCCAGGCCGGTCTGCAGGACCGACCTGGCGCTGCTTTTTAGCGATTGGCGGACGGTTGACTCCCCCGAATTCGAGGGTATATTACTTTGTATTCCCTCCCGGTCCCGGGTTTCGGGCGGGAGGCGGTTGCTCGGAGTGTATTGGTGAGGCTGCGTCCCCTCCCCGTCTGTGCGCTGGGCTTGTACGTGCTTGTCGCCAGCGGCCTGCCGCTGGGCTGGCATCTGGTGTCGGCGCATGGCGAGCCGAGCTGCCACGAGACGACCACGTGCGTTTCGGGATGCGACAAGACGCCAAAGAACTCGCATCCGGACGAGTCCACCGTTCCCGCCCACGATGGCCACCGGTGTGAGGTCTGCTACCAGATTGCCGTCGCCAAGACGGCGGTCGACCTGCCCGTGGATGACGGGTGGGCCACCCTCGACAACACATGCGACACGGTCACTCCCGCAAATACTCGCCTGCTTTGCGGCCAGCGTGTCGCCAGTGCCGACCCGCGGGCGCCGCCCTGCTGATCCTCCATTCCATCCAACGTATCGGAGTTTGAGAAGGCCGACGTGGCATTGACCGGCTCCACCTGCGCAGTGGCAGCCCGGTCCCGTCCGTCCGGCCAAACACTCACGGATGAACACCCATGCGGAAGCGAGGCTTCACGCTGATTGAGCTGCTTGTGGTGGTCTCGATCATCGCGCTTCTGATAGCCATTCTGCTCCCGAGCCTTCAGAGGGCCCGAGTACAGGGCAAGCGGACGGTGTCCGCCGCCAATATGCGCAGCATCGGCATCGGGATCGAGATGTATGCGGGGGATTACGGCGGATCGTTCCCGGAAACGTCGCACGGCGTGGCGGCCACCCGGTCTTGGATCTTCACGCTGCGCCCGTACCTGGGCGACGTGGACGAGGTCCGCATCTGTCCGGCCGACCCGAAGGGACGGCAGCGCCTGGCCGCGGACGGGTCGAGCTACGTGCTGAACGAGTACGTTGCGGTCCGACCATTGGATCCCTTCGGGCAGCCGCTGCCGGACGAGCCGGATTTCACCGTCAAGCACCGGCTCAAGCGGCCGGGCGAAACCGTCACCGTGTTCGTCTGCGCCGATAACTACACGATGGGACCGACAGGAGATCACACGCACTCACGCATCTGGTTCCAGCCGGCGCCCAGCGTGCCGTGGGACAAGATTCGCGATGATATTCAGCCCGACCGGTACCACGTGGGCGGCGCCAGTCGCGACAACACCAAGGGTTCATCCAACTACCTGTACGCGGATGGACACGTGACAAGCATCACCGCCGAGGCGCTCAAGGCCCTGGCGGATGGTCGGGTCAACTTCGCCAGGCCGCGCCAGTAGCGAGCGGGGAGAGCGTGAGGGCGTCCGGCCTCGGAAACGGTCGGGCGGCTGTAGAACGCGAACATTGCCGCGTATGCGGAAGGAGTAAACCATGACAGGAATGGTCAAGGGGACGTTCATTGTGCTTTTCGGAGTGGGAATGCTGGCCGGGCCGGCCACGGCGGCCGTTCTCCAGAGCGGACACGCCGACCTCGGCCTGGGGTACGAGGAGGGCTGGGACCTGCACATTCACGTGGAACATGGCATGGTCGACGGGCTCCCCGTGATCGACGAGGAATATGAGCCGGACGCCCTGATCATCCTGGTTCCCAACAAGCTGCTCGGCGGTCGACCGGCCGGTGCGGCCTGGGACCCGATCGGCAACGGGGCCGCCGCGGACACCTGGCTGCTGTCCGCCGTCCAGCAGGTCGGCATGCCGTTCGTGGGCATCGGGGCCGAAGAAATCGCCCCGGGCGGCTTCGTGAACGACGAACTGACGCTGACGCTCACCCAGGTCGTCTCGCCCAGCGGAGCCGGCCATTTCGCCCTGTACACCACCGACGGCTTCGGACAGCCGCAGTTCGGAATGTCCAGCTACGAGGGCGGCATCACGGCGGCGGACGCCATCACTGTGCCGGCCGGCGGGCACCTGCACTTCAACTACAGTTTCACCGAGCTCGGCCTCTGGGCGATCACTTTCGAGGCGTCGGGCACACACTCCGTCGACGGGCCGACCGCCGGCAGCGGAACGTATTACTTTCACGTCGTTCCGGAGCCGGCCACGCTCGCGCTGCTGGGTCTGGGCATCGTACTGGCGGGTCGCAGGGGCAAAGCACGCTGACACCCTGCCGTTCGCTGCGCTTCCGGGCCGTTCCCGGAAGCGCAGCGCGGCGGCGGCGGTCTTTTGCGGGGATTGTCAACCATGACCAGACGACTCATCGCACCGACGTTCATCGCTGGAACGCTGGCCCTTCTCGCCGCGACCGCGGCTGCGGGGCCTACGCTTGTCCAGAGCGAAATCACCACCTTCTACTTCGGCGTCGAGACGGTCACGCCGGACCCGGACCATCCGGACACGCTCGACAACTGCCACACCGATCTGGACGTGCCGTTCCTTTCGTGCGACTGGCGGCCGGAGGTCTCTCCGAACGACGTGCCGGGCGGCGGCGACCGCCAGGTCGATCCGGAAGATGCCCTGTTGTACGTGAACTCCGCGGCACGGATTACGCTGGGGTCCATCCCGCCGGGGTTCGAGTTCATCGGCATCACGCCCGGCGTTCCGTTCTGGGTGCTGCCGCAGAACTACGCCGCGGGCGTGCTGTGGCTGGGATTCTCGTCGGAAACCATGTCGCCCGCCGACCGGGCCGGCCTGAGCGAGTGGGACCCGGGCGACCCTCGCGGCGGCGCCAACGTGGCCGCGAAGTGGATTCGCATTCAACTCGTCGACGTGCGCGGGCCGGCCGGCGGCAACTTCTCTCTCTGGCAGACGACCGGCATGGGCCAGGCGGACGCATTCATGTCCACGTATGACGGTGGAATCACCGACGTGGACGTCTACCACGTGCTGGCCGGCTCCCACACGCACGTGAACTTCGGCTTCACGCAGCCGGGGCTGTACGAGGTCGACTTCCGCGTGTCGACGTACCTGGTCTACGACCGCGGCGACACCGATTGCGACGCGGACGTGGACCTGGACGACTTCGTCCGGCTGCCGGAGTGCGTCGGCGGCCCCGACGAGGCCCCTGCGCCTGCGGCTCCCGTGACGGCGCAGAACTGCCTGAACTGGTTCGATTTCGACCAGGATGGAGACGTGGATCTGGCCGACTACGCCGTGTTCCAGGCGGCGTACGCTGGGTAGCCGTGCAGACGGCCCAACGAGCGGGAAGCGCTGTTCACTTCTTGACCAGGGGTCCGGCCAGGATTTCGAACTGATCCATGGGCGACGTGTCGCCGCTGCGGATCAGGTCGATGTCGCGCCGGATGGTCAGCGCGCTCTTCTGGATGTAGCGCCGCGCAACGGCCCGCTTGCGCTCACTGGCCGTCGCCTGCCGCAGGAAGATGTGCCCGATGATCACCGCGATGGCCGAGTCCACCAGTCGCCGGCCGGCGAGGTCCATGTACTGGCCGCCCTTCTCCTTGATCACGCGGATGCCGTCCAGCACCAGGTCTTTGCCCTGGCTGAGGGTCTGCCGCAGCTCGCAGAGCAGGGCGTCCGTGTATTCGCGCTCTTCGTACTCGGTGACCAGCTTCTCGAACGCGCCGCCGCAGACGCCGCGTACGGCCGCGACGACCTGGAGCTGGCTGGTGCCCTCGTAAATGGTGGTGATGCGGGCATCGCGGAGGTGTCGCTCCACCGGGTAGTCCGTCATGTACCCCGATCCGCCCAGCACCTGGATGGCGTCGTTGGCCACCTTCACGCACATCTCGGATGCGTAGTACTTGCTCATCGGCGTCAGCATTCCGTTCCGCCGCTTGAGCACGCGGGCGTCGTTCTTGCGACGCTTCACTTCGTCCGGATCGGCGGGCGTGTTGAACTCCAGCACGCGCAGGTTGTTGTTCTCCACGTCACAACTGCAGCTTGCCTCGTACGTCAGTGCCCGGGCCGCCTCGATCGCGATCCGCATGTCCGTGATCAGTTCCGCCACCGCGGGCAGCCTCTCAATGGCCACGCCGAACTGCTTGCGGCTGTGGCCGTAGTCCCGGGCCACCCGGAAGGCCGCCTCCGCGATGCCCAGCGACTGCGCGGCGATCCCGATGCGGGCCCCGTTCATGAGGCTCATGGTGTACGAGATGAGGCCGAGCTGCCGCTCGCCGATCAGCTTGGCGGGCACGTCGTCGTACACCAGCTCACACGTGGGCGAGCCGTGAATGCCCAGCTTCGTCTCCAGGTGCCGCACCTTCAGGCGCGGCGATCGCTCGTTCACAAACAGGCTCAGGCCGCGGCCGTCCTTCACGTCCGGCTCGCTGCGGGCCAAGGTCAGCAGCACCTCGCCGCAGCCGTTGGTGATGAACCGCTTGACGCCGGTCAGCCGCCACTGGCCGTCGTCATCCTGCCAGGCCCGCAGCCCGACGGATTGCAGGTCCGACCCCGCGTCGGGCTCCGTGAGGGCCATGGCGCCCGTCAGCTCGCCGTGCGCGAAGCGGGGCAGGAAATCCTTCTTGATCTCTTCGTCGGCGAACGCGTTGATCGTCTCCGCGATGCCCTGCAGCCCGAAGATGTTCATCAGCGACGCGTCGGCCCGGCTGACGATCTCGTTGGCCATCGTGTAGACCACGTTCGGGCAGTTCAACCCGCCGTATGCCCGGGGCAGCGTGAAGCCCATCAGGTCGGCCTGGGCCAGGGCCCGGAGGTTCGCTCGCACGCCCTCGCCCAGCGTGACCGTGCCGTCCTCGTTCAGGTGGTTGCCCTCGTGGTCCACGTCCTCCGCCCGCGGGGCGATCTGGTTGCCCGCCACGTCTCCCACGATGTCCAGAATGCGACGGTAGTTGTCCATTGCGTCCGCGGCGTCCACCGGGGCGTACTCGCTGCCCGGCCCGTCCGTGGCTCGGAAGTCGTCCTCCTGGATCGTGGCGATGCCCGCTAGGTCCAGGTGCTCGAACAGGAACTGCAGGTCGTCATTATCGCGAAAGAAGTTCGGCATAATTCTGCTCGGCCTCGATGCTGAGGAAACTCGGCTTTCTCTGACTCGCCCCGGGCGGCTACACCCGCTCCTTGATCGCCCGAATCATCATCGGGATCACCTTGTTGATGTCCCCGACGATGCCGTAATGGGCCACGGAGAAGATCGGGGCTTCCCGGTCCCAGTTGATCGCGATGATCTTCGCGGATTCCTCCATCCCCGCCCGGTGCTGCACGGCCCCGCTCACGCCGCACGCGATGTACAGGGCCGGCCGGACGGTCGTGCCGGTCTGGCCGACCTGGTGCTCCTTGCCGATGAACCCGCTGTCCACCGCCGCCCGCGACGCGCCCACCACGCCGCCCACCGCGGCCGCCAGGTTGTGGATAAGCTTGAAGTTTTCCTTGCTGCCCACGCCGCCGCCTCCGGTGACGATGGTGCGGGCGGCCTTCAGGTTCACCTTACGCGGCTCGCGATGCCGTTCGATGAGCCGCATCGCAAGGTCAAAGTCAGTGAACGCGACCTTCTCCTCGATGATCTCCCCGCTCCGCCGCGGATCCCCGCTGCCCAGGGCCATCACGCCCTCGCGGACGGTGGCCATCTGCGGCCAGCGGTCGTGGTTGATGATCGTCGCGATGATGTTGCCGCCGAACGCCGGCCGCACCTGCAGCAGCAGGTCCCTGTGCGTGACGCCCGCCTTGGTGTCTTCGTAATCCCCGATCTGCAGGTCGGTGCAGTCGGCCGTCATGCCCGCCCGCATCTCCGAGGCGACCCGCGGGGCCAGGTCCCGGCCCAGCGGCGTCGCTCCGTACAGCACGATCTGGGGCTTGTGCCGGCCGATCAGCTCGCACATCACGCGGGCGTACGGCAGCGTGCGGTAGTGCTCCAGCCGCGTGTCATGCACGAAGTACACCTTGTCCGCGCCGTGCGCAATCAGCCGGTACGACAGCTCGCGGACGTTCCAGCCGGGCAGCACCGCGCCGGCTTTCACACCCAGGCGGTCGGCCAGTTCGCGGGCCTTCCCGCACAGCTCCAACGAAACGTCGCTGAGGCTCTCGTCTTCCTGTTCGGCAAAGACCCAGACATCGCCTTTCCGGTTCGGTTCAATCATGGATGTCGCTCTGCGTTCCTGGCGTTCTTAGTTCGAGGCGGCGGCTGCCGCGGGGTCGTCATCCCAGCGTGTGGTCCACGATCAGTTCGTGAATCATCCGTCGCACGCCTTCTTCATTCGGCGGAATCTCCGTGTGGCCCTCTTTGGTGAGCACGATGGACTGGATGCGATGCACCTTGGTCGGCGAGCCGGCCAGACCGCACCACTGCAGGTCGGCCTCCAGGTCGTCCAGGTTCCACGTCTCGATCAGAAGGCCGCGCACCTGCAGGGCGAGCGTGCGCCTCTGGAGTTCCGCTTCCTTCAGGGCGTCCGTGGCGTCGGGCATCTGGGCGTTGATCTCCCGAGACACCTCGTCCCGGCCCCGGGCCCGCTTCTGCCGCATGACGCGCCGGGCGGCGGCCGGCCGCGGCAGGTTGGCGATGTCCAGCACGGTCAGCAGCGCGGGAAGGCGCGTTTCCAGCACCTCCCAGCCGTTGCCGACGTTCCGCCGGACGCGGGCCGTCGAGTCGGTCAGCTCCACGAACCGTTCAAAATACGTCACCTGCGGGATGCCCAGCTTCTCCGCCATCTGCGGCCCGACCTGTGCCGTGTCGCCGTCGATCGCCTGCCGCCCACAGAACACCAGGTCGTACGTGGCCAGCTTGCGGACCGCCTGGCTCAGAATGTACCCGGTGGCCAGCGTGTCGCTGCCCGCCGCCCGCCGGTCCGTGATCAGAATCGCCCGGTCGGCGCCCCGGGACAGACACTCCCGCAGCACCTCGCACGCGTTCAGCGGGCCCATGGTCAGCGCCGTTACCGTCCCGCCGAAGCGGTCCCGCACGTCCAGGGCGGCCTCCAGGGCGTGGAGGTCTTCCGGGTTGAAGATGGCCGGCAGGGCGGCCCGGTTCACGGTGCCGTTTTCCTTCATGGCCTCCGCCGTGACGTTGGCCGTGTCCGGCACCTGCTTGACGCAGACAATTGAATGATAACCCAAGGTATTTCTCCCACTCGCTGCAGGACAACGGATGGATCGCGAGAGTGCCGGAAACGTACCGGACCGATGGCGCGCCGTCAAGTTGCTTGATCGTCCTGCGCGGGCCGGATACAGTGTTCGCGCACCGGCGGCGTGCATCGCGCCGCTGCCGGCGATGAAGCGCCCGGGCCGTCTGCTGCAAAGGCCGAAGAACCCCGACTTCGGAGGACCCGTCATGCAAACCCTTCACGGGACAGTACTTCAGCCGCGTTCCGCCACGGAGTGCATGATCTGCGAAAATGCGTGGGTGCGCATTGACGATCGTGGCCGCATTCACGAAGTCGCCCCGGCCGGCGCCGAGACTACCGACGGGGTGGGCGATTCGTCCTGCTGGATTCTCCCCGGATTCATCGACGCGCACTGCCACGTGCCGCAATGGGACCGCCGCGGAATCGACGGCCTGACCCTCTTCGATTGGCACGAGAAGGTCGTCTATCCCGCCGAGGCGCGGTTTGAGGACGCAGACTTCGCCGAGCAGATGGCCGAGGCGTTCGTCTCCGGCGTCATTTCGCTGGGAACGACCACGGTCGCGGCCTTCGGCAGCCCGTACCCGCATTCGGTGGATCGCGTGTTCTCCGTCTTCGCCCGCCGCGGGCTGCGGGCCGTGTTCGGCATGATGCTCAACGACGTGAACTGCCCGGCCACGCTGTGCCAGCACACGAATGCCGCCCTGGACCAGTCACGCGAGCTGGGCGCCAGGTGGCACGGTGCCGAGAACGGCAGGCTGAGCTATGCCTTCTCCCCCCGAATGCCCATCTGCTGCAGTGAATCCATGATGCGCGGCGCCGCCGCACTGGCGCAGATGCTCGGCTGCTACATTCAGACCCACGTGGCGGAATCGCCCGAAGAGGTCCTGGCCGTCCGCGAGACCTTCCCGGACCGCCTCGACGACGTGGACGTGCTGGCGGAAATGGGCCTGCTGACCGGCCGGACGTTGCTCGGGCACGGCGTCTTCCTCTCGCGGGCGCAGCGCAAGCAGGTCGCGGAGGCGGGTACGGCCGTGGTCCACTGCCCGACGGCCAACCTCTTCCTGGAAAGCGGGTTGATGGATTACGTCGCCCACCGCGCGGCCGGCATTCCCATGGCCCTGGGCAGCGGTGTGGCCGGCGGCCCGAATCCGTTCATGCCGCAGGTGGCGGTGGACTGCCTGCAGACGGCCAAGGGGATGAAAGTCCACGCCATGCCCCGACGGACGTACGACGTGCCCACGCCAGCCGAGGCCTGGTGGCTGCTTACCCGCGGCGCGGCGGCTGCCCTCCGCATGGACGACCGGATCGGCTCCGTCGAGTCCGGCCTGGAGGCGGACCTTCTGGTGGTTCGCCCGGAGCCGTGGCTTGCGGAACTGCCGCCCAACCAGCGCATCTCCGCGCTGCTTTACACCCTGCACCCGAACCAGATTGAACACGTCTTCATCGCCGGCCGCCGCGTGGGACCTTGACCGCCGCACCCGTTTCGCCCGGACCGACACCAGCCACGTAACCCTGCTGCCTCGAAATCAATGGGTCGCGGGCGTCCACACTGCCGATGGTAAAAATCAGGGCTGCTGTACATTGTGCAATGCCGGTGCAATCCAGAACGAGTTGGGCCCTTCTCTCGCCGATTGAGGTGGAACAGGCCGTCCGGTTTCCGGTATTATGAGAACGGCTTGACCGGTCTGGGGATGGGCCCGCGGGATCGGATACCTACGCCGGGGCTGCCCCGGTGGCATTTCAGAAGGGATGGGAACCTGGATGAACAGCATAGCTGATCGCGGTGGTATTGTCGGCCGGACGGGCTCGGCGGGTCGCCGGATTTCGACCATCGTGGCCGTCCTGGTGGGTGGGTTGGCGGTGCTTGGCGTAAGCCGGGCAAATGCTCAGATAAAGATCGTCCGCCAACCGGAGGCCCGGGAGATTGCCCGGCAGAGGGGCTGGATTGTGCGTCAGGAGTCACCCACCGGCGTGATCGAACTTCAGGCCATCGTCAACGGCGTGCCGAAGTACTTCATCACGCACAACGCCGTGGCGGCGGACAGCATCAGCACCGACGAGGTCCTGCCGGGCGGATCGAGCGGCCTGGGTCTCACCGGGTCGGGGCTGCTGCTGGGCGTGTGGGACGCCGCCGGGGTTCGCACCAGCCACCAGGAGTTCGGTGGCCGGGCCACACAGATGGATTCGCCAAGCGGCACGCACTACCACAGTACGCACGTGGCGGGCACGATGGGTGCGTCGGGCGTGGTGGCGGCGGCCAAGGGCATGTCACCCGCCGCGACGTTGCGGTGTTGGGACTGGAACAGTGACACCGCAGAGATGGCCAATGCGGCGGCTGGCGGACTGAGGGTCTCGAATCACTCGTACGGCTTCGCAACGGGCTGGACCTGGAACTCCTCCTACGAAGTCTGGCTCTGGTATGGCGACGTGACGGTCAGCACGGTGGAGGACAACTGGTTCGGCCTCTACACCAGCTACAGCGCCGAGCTGGACGATCTCGCCATCGACTACCCGTACTACCTGATCTGCAAGTCCGCCGGCAACGACCGGAACGACGACGGGCCCGGTCCCGGCGGCGGGCACTATTACATCAATCCCGGTTCCGGCAATTGGGAGTGGAGCACGGCGACGCGCGATCCGGACGGGGACTATGACAGTCTGGGTTCGCAGTGTGTGGCCAAGAACATCCTGGTGGTCGGCGCCGTGGAAGACGTGGTCGGCGGCTATACAGGGCCGGCCGGCGTCACCATGAGCAGCTTCTCCAGTTGGGGGCCGACGGACGACGGGCGCATCAAGCCGGACATCTGCGGCAACGGGGTGGGGCTGTACTCCCCGATCAACGACTCCAACTCCGCCTACTACAGCCTGTCCGGCACCTCCATGTCCGGGCCCAACGTGGCCGGCTCGCTGGGTGTGCTGATCCAGCATTGGCGAGCGACCCACCCCACCGAGGGCGACATGCGTTCGGCCACGCTCAAGGGTCTGGTGATCCACACCGCCGACGAGGCCGGCTCGGCCAACGGCCCGGATTACCAGTTCGGCTGGGGCCTGATGAACACGCTGACGGCGGCGAACACCATCACCGCGGACGTAGCGCAGCCGCTGACCATCAGTGAGCACACGCTTGGCAGCAGCGAGACCTTCGAATTGTCGCTGACCACCGACGGCAGCACCCCGCTGCGGGTTACGCTGTCCTGGACCGACCCGGCCGGCACGCCCCCGGGCAATCTGCTGAACCCGACGACGAAAATGCTTGTGAACGATCTGGACCTGCGACTGGTGCGCAGTTCGCCGGCGACGACGTTCGATCCCTGGGTCCTGAACCTCTCGAATCCCTCCGCGGCGGCCACCACGGGTGACAACACCCGCGACAACGTGGAGCAGGTGGTCGTGTACTCGCCGGGCGCGAGTTCGTTCACGCTTCAGGTGACGCACAAGGCGACGCTCTCAGGCGGGGGGCAGGCTTTCTCGTTGATCATCACCGGTGCGTCCACGATCGGCGAGACGGAATGCGACGACGACGAGGACTGCAGCGACGGGCTCTGGTGCAACGGCATCGAGACGTGCGTGGGAGGGGAGTGCCAGGCGGGCACCCCGCCGGACTGTTCGGACGCGTTCTCCTGCACAATCGACTGGTGCAATGAGGCGACGGACCAATGCCAGCACGATCTGGTGGAGGGCACCTGCCTGATCGGCGGCGCCTGCTACGACAGCGGAGATGCAAACCCGGCCAACGACTGCCAGGCGTGCATCCCCGCCTCGAGCGGCAACAACTGGACGAACCGGCCCGCCGGTTGGGCCTGCGGCGATCCCAGCGATTCCGCCTGCGACAACCCGGACACGTGCAACGGAGCGGGCGCCTGTCTGGCCAACCTCGAGCCGGCGGGCACAGAATGCCGGCCGGCGGCCGGCGTCTGCGACGTCGCGGAATACTGCACGGGCAGCGATCCCGAATGCCCCGCCGACGGGTTCCAGCCCGCGGGCACGCCATGCCCGGACGGCCTGTTCTGCAACGGCGAGGAAGCGTGCGATGCGTCCGGCGTCTGTCAGCCGGGAGAGAATCCCTGTCCGGGTCAGGCCTGTCGGGAGAGTGACGACACCTGCGTCGACTGCCTGTACGACAGCGATTGCGATGACGGCGTCTTCTGCAACGGGGCGGAGACCTGCGACGCCGGCGGTTCATGCCAGTCCGGCAGCGACCCCTGTCCCGGCCAGCTTTGCCGCGAGAGCGACGACACATGCGTGGATTGTCTGGCCGACACCGATTGCGAGGACGCCAATGAATGCACCCATGACACCTGCACAGGTGGGGTGTGCGTGAACGTCCCGCTAGTGGATGGAACACCGTGCGACGACGGCGACGTGTGTCAGATCGGTGAGACGTGCCAGGCGGGCGAGTGCGTCG
>CAZPHH010000105.1:0-15091 GCA_964586145.1 uncultured Phycisphaeraceae bacterium
CAGGAAGCGTACGACTGATCGCATGACGCAGGCGATAGCGCGTTTCACGGTGGACGCGTTTGGGCGGTTTGGGCCCGGGCAGGTTTGCGTGCGCTGGGAGGCGAACCCGCGGCCCACCACCGAGGAGTTGGAGGCGGCCATCGCTTCGGCATGGGAGTCCGCCGCGGCGGACTGTGCGGCACGAGGGGCGATGCTGTACAACGGGCCGCTCGTCCGATGGCGGGGGCATTCGATCCGGAACGGGATGCTGCATATCGACGCGGGGCCGACGAATTTCCGCGAGTTTGTCGGCACCAACCTGTACAGCCGGGCGCGGATCGACGAGATCGGACGTGAGCGGTTCGCCAACCCGATCGGCACCACCGGCACGGTGATTACGGCCGACGGATGGCTGGTGTACGGGCGGCGGAGTCACCGAGTGGCCTGGCACGCGGGCTACCTGCACACGTTCGGCGGAGCGCTGGAGGCAGCCGACCTCCGGCCCGATGGGTCGGTTGACGCATTTGCCGCGGTGCATCGTGAGTTGGCGGAGGAGCTGCGGGTGGAGGCTGAGGAGATCGAATGCACAAGTTGCGTCGGCTTGATTCACGATCACGAGATCTGGCAGCCGGAGCTTCTGTTTGAGATTCGGCTTCGCGTGGATTGCGGCGCGCTGCTGGGCCGGCTGGACGTCGACGATCCGCATCAGGAGCACGTGTCGCTGGAGCCGGTGCGGGACGAGCCGGACGCCCTGGTGCCCTTCATCCGACAGGCCGCCCCCGTCGCTCCGATCGGCGTCGGGGCGATCTGCCTGTACGGTCGGCATCGCTGGGGTGAGGCGTGGTACGCACATGCGCTCAGGCAATTGTGGCCGGAGGAAGGCGAGAGGGCATAGATGCCGTGGCCGCTCCGGGCGGACGGTTGCGCAGTACGGTTGGCACGCCGCTTCCAGTGGGAGAGTAGAACATGGTGGCTGTGTTCTCGAGAAAAAAGCGTGGGAACAGGCAGTGGTGTCGGGTTCGACCGTGGGTTGCCGCCGTCGCGATGACCTTGTCGGCGGCCCCTGTGCGGTTGGCAGCGGCGCCGGAGTATGGCCAGCCGGGGCCGTACGCGGTGGGAGAGCGCACGGTGTCCGTTCCGCGTCCGGGCGGGGGTAGCTTCACATCGCGGCTGTACTACCCGGCGCTGACGGGGGGGCTGAACGCACCGCTGGATCCCGCCGAAGGGCCGTACCCGGCAATTTCGTTCGGGCACGGGTTTGTGACGGACCCGGAGCGATATCGCAGCACGTTGGAGCATCTGGCGTCCTGGGGTTACCTGGTGATGGCCACGGAATCGAGCCTGGGGCTGCTCCCGAACCACGCGACGTACGCTCAGGAGCTGAGCCTGTGCCTGACGTACCTGGAAACGGAGAACACGGACGCCGGGTCGTTTCTCTTCAACCAGGTCGACATCGCACGATTCGGCATGAGCGGGCATTCGATGGGCGGCGGGGCGAGCATTCTGGCGACGGCCGCCGACACGCGTGTGCGGGCGCTGGTGACGCTGGCCGCCAATGAGACGAACCCGTCGGCCATCTCGGCCGTGGCGAGCGTATCCGTACCGATCTGCCTGCTGACGGGCGATTCCGACGGTATCACCAACTGGCAGCAGAACAGTCTGGCCATGTACAACAATGCCTCGGCACCGCGGCAGTTGCCGCTGATCCGGGGCGGATATCACTGCGGGTTTCTGGACAGCTCCATCCTGTTCTGCGACAGCGGCTCGATTTCGCGGGCGGCGCAACTGGCAATCACGCGGCGCACGCTGACGGCGTTCTTCCAACTCTACCTGAAGGGCGATCAGGAGGCCTGGAGCCTTGTGTGGGGGCCGGCTGCGGATGCGGATGCCGACGTGGACGCGTCCCGGCGCGATCCCGGCATCTCGCTGACACCCGCGCACGTGGCGGCCGGCGGTTTCGCGGGGCGGACGGTTGTCGTGGACTTCCTTCTGAAGAACACGGGGCCCGAGGCGACATCGTACGCCGTGCTGCATGAGGGGGCGACGTGGCCTACCATGGTGACGCCGGTCCAGACGGAGCTGTTGAGTCCGGACCAGACGGAGCCGGTGCAGGTGTCCGTCACGGTGCCGGAGGGCGTTGTGGGGTTGCTGGACTCGGTTGTGGTCAGTGCGCGATCGGACCTGGATGGGGGCACGCGCGGCTTCGCGACGGTCGAGACACGGGGCCTGGCTCTCGGCGACTGTGATGGCGACGGCGACGTCGACCTGAATGACTATATTGGCTTTGAGGCCTGCCTGGCGGGTCCGGCCCAGCCGACACCACCGGGTTGTGCGTGTTTCGATCTGGATGAAGACGGCCCGGTGACGTTACGTGATTTCGGGGTATTGCAGGTGAACTTCGGAGGCGCCTGAGTTCGCAGGTCCCGCCGGTTCAGGGCGGAAGGGAAGCAGAGCCTTCGTCAGGTCCGGCGACGCGTGTTGTTCTTGACATGCGCAACGGATGAGGGTACGGTGACGGCGTTTGAGGCGGGGCCCGCGGCGGCCCCGTTTTCGTGTCATCGATTCACCCGGCAGGAGAACACCCAGGTGCCAGGAACCCGTCTGAGGCATACGTGCGTCATCGGTCTGGGCTGGGGCGACGAGGGCAAGGGCAAAATCGTCGACCTGCTCAGCGGCGATTTCGACGTGGTGGTCCGCTACAACGGCGGGGCCAACGCGGGCCACACGGTGTGCCGGGGGCAGGAGAAGTTCGCCCTGCACCTGGTGCCCAGCGGCGTTCTGCATCATCACGCAGTGGGGGTGATCGGGCCGGGCGTGGTGGTGGATGCGACGGCGCTGTGCCAGGAGATCGACGGGCTGGTCGCCCGCGGGGTGTCGATCGGCGACAACCTGAAGCTCAGCGACCGGGCGCACCTGGTGATGCCGTATCACAAGATCGAGGATCGCCTCAGCGAGGGGGCGGCGACGGAGGCGGACCGAATCGGGACCACGGCCCGGGGCATCGGGCCGTGCTATGCCGACAAGATGCGCCGCAGCAGCGCGGTCCGCGTCTGTGACCTGTTTGCGCTGGACAATCTGCGCGAACGGCTGAACGTCATCGTACATACCCGGCGTGCGGCCCTGCGGGCCGTGTACGGCGATGACGGCGGACTGACTTTCGACGCGGTGTGGAGCGAGGTGACCGCGGCCGCGGATCGGCTGCGTTCGCACATCTGCGACAGCACGGCGTATCTGCAGCAGGCCCTGGAAGCGGGCAGGCGACTGCTGTTTGAAGGCGCCAACGGCACGCTGCTGGACATTGACCACGGCACGTTCCCGTTCGTAACGTCCAGCAGCACGGGGGGCTATGGGGTGGCCCCGGGCGCCGGCGTGCCCCCGGGGACGGTGCAGCGAATGATCGGCGTGACCAAGGCCTACGCCACGCGGGTGGGCAGCGGGCCGTTCGCGTCGGAACTGAAGAACGCGACCGGAGACGAGATTCGGGAGCGCGGGCACGAGTACGGGACAACCACGGGCCGGCCGCGGCGGTGCGGCTGGTTTGACGCCGTGGCCACGCGATACAGCGCGCGGCTCAGCGGCATCAGCGAAATCGCCCTGATGCACCTGGACACGCTCAGCGGCATGGAGCAGGTCGGGGTGTGCGTGGGATACGAGCTGGACGGGCGCTCGATCGGCGGCCCGCCGGCCCTCGCAGACGACTATGCGCGAGTACGGCCGGTGTTCGAGTTTCTGCCGGGCTGGTCGGGCGATCTGCCGGAGGCGGCGCGCTACGAGGACCTTCCCGCGGAGGCACGAGCGTACGTGGAGCGGATCGAGGCTCTCGTGGGGGTCCCGGTGACGCTGATCAGCGTGGGGCCGGAGCGAACGCAGACGATTCAACGAGAGCGGACAGACGGCTGAGACGCACCGGGCCGGACGGCCGGCGTCCCCTTTCTTTCGGTGGCATTCATGTCGGGTCCTTCCAACGAGCCGTACGATCCTCGCGAGGTGCTGGGCCTGGAGCGGGCGCAGTTGCCGCGGCATATTGCGGTGATCATGGACGGCAACGGGCGATGGGCCCGCCAGCGGAACCTGCCGCGCATTTGCGGGCACGAGCGGGGCGTCCAGGCGGTCCGCAACATCACCACGGCCTGTGCCCGACTGCGGCTGGAAGCGTTGACGCTGTACAGCTTCAGCGCGGAAAACTGGAAGCGGCCGAAGGAGGAAGTGGATTTTCTGATGCAGATGTGCCGGCAGTATCTCATCGCGGAGCGCGAGGAGATCATGGAGAACGACATCCGGCTCATCCACATCGGGCGTCGTGAGGGTCTGCCGGACTCCGTCTTGACGGAGCTGGACGCCACGGTCGCCCTGTCGCGGCAGAACCGAGGGTTGAAGGTGGGGCTGGCCCTGAACTACGGATCGCGGTGCGAGCTGGTGGACGCGGTCCGGCGTATCGTGCGGAGGGTGCAGGCCGGAGAGCTGGGCGAGGATGAAATTGGCGAGCGGACGGTGTCGCAGTCGCTGTACACGGCGGAACTGCCCGACCCGGATCTGCTGATCCGCACGGCGTCGGAGTACCGGATCAGCAACTTTCTGCTGTGGCAGATCAGCTACGCGGAGCTGTACGTGACGGACGTGCTCTGGCCGGACTTCGACACGCACACGCTGTTCGCGGCGATCCGGGCCTATGCGCGTCGGGAGCGGCGCTTCGGCGGGCTGGGCGGGTGAAGCCGGCCGTCCGGTGTCACCGGGGACAAGGGGCGGAGGAGGTTTCGAATCAAGGTGAGCAGGGTGACCTGACGCCGGCTGTGCTTCCGGGAGTGGCGTCCGGCCGAGGCAACGCGACTACCGGCAGGGCGCGAGAACGCCGCATACGTGCCGGCGGAGAAGGAAACAACCCAATGGCCGCGTTTTCCGACTACCGGCGCCGCTTCGCACGTGCCTTCTCGCCGCGCAGGCTGTTCCTCGACTGGAACCGCGACTGGCGTCGTGCGGTGGTGCTGGCCGGTTCGGGGCGCAGCGGGACGACCTGGATCGGGAATCTCATCAATCACGACAACGCCTATCGGGTAATCTTCGAGCCGCTTCACATTGCCAAGGTGCCCGCGGTCGCCCATTTTCGCACCCGACAGTACCTACCGCTTGACTCTCGAGACCCTGTCTTTCTCGATTCCATGCGGGCCATCCTGAGCGGACGCATTCGGGATCCGTGGGCGGATCAGTTCAATCGCAAGCGGGTTGTGAGTCGGCGTCTGGTGAAGATGATCCGTGCGAACTTCCTGCTCAGGTGGATGCACGAGTGTTTTCCAGGCGTGCCGATCGTCCTGCTCGTTCGGCATCCCGTGCCGGTGGCTCTTTCCTGTGTGCGGCAGGGTTGGAAGGGCAGGCAGATCGACGATATCCTCGCTCAACCGGCGTTGATGGCGGAGTTCTTTGAGCCGTTTCGGCCGCTCATGGAGATCACGCACGACCCGTTCGAGTGGTTCGTTCTGCTGTGGTGCCTCGAGACCTACGTTCCGTTTCGGCAGTTTCGCAGCGGAGAGATTCACGTGCTTTTCTACGAGCACGTCTGGTTGAACCCGGCGGATGAGCTGCCTCGGCTGTTTCATTTCATCGGCCGAAGCTACTCCCGGGACGTACTGCGGCACGTGGAGCGGCCCTCACCGCTGGCCGATCAGAACAGCGCGATTCGCACCGGGAGAGACGTCATCGGGGCCTGGCGGCAGCAGGCGACGGCGCAACAGGTGCAGTCGGCACGCCGGATTCTGGAACGGTTCGAGCTTGGCGAGTTGTATGGTCCGGACGGGCTGCCGAACGCCGCGGCTGCCGGCGAGCTCTTGCGCCGTTGCTGACCCGGATCTCTCGGCACCTTTCGGCGGCCGGGGCTCGTCCCCGGTTCATTCGCACATTCCTGTTCTCTCCCGTGCCGCACGGTTTCGGCCGGCATTCGCATGATGGAAAGGGCGTGTGGACGACTCCTGCCCGCGGGGCGTTTCCCCGCCCGCGGGCCTCGCCGCGCCGTGCGTCTGATAACCGAGGACCGCATGCCCGGTGTCATTCGCTGGCACACCCCGTTTGTTCCGAATCGGGAACCCGACTATCGGACGGCTGGGCCGCGGCGGCAATTTTCGCGCGACGGTGGAGGGCCGCCCGGCCTGCCTCCTATGATATGCTGATTCTGCAGGAAGGCCGCACCGCCGGCCGCTGGGAGGGATTCAGGATGAGTACGTTTCTTCGGGCATGTCTGACTCTGGGTGTGGTTGGGGCGCTGGCCGGCCCGGCGGGAGCGGCGTCGCTGACGATCTGGATTGATCCGGCAGCCGGGTCCACGGAGAGCACCGGGGCGACGGCCAGCCTCACCTTCACGTTCTCGGAGAGCGGGCCGCACGACCTGCTGAGTATTGTGGTGCAGAACACCACGCCGGCGGCGATCGGGTCGACGCTGACGGCGTTCGGGTTTGAGGTGCCTTCCGTCGTCAGTGCGGCTTCGCTGGCATCCGGCGGAACCAGCACGTACTTCGACGTGCTGGATCGAAACGTGTCCGTGGCGCCCGGTTGGATGAACGCGGCGGGCGGTTATGACGTGATGATCACCAGCGACCACAGTTTCGAGGGCGGGAACCCCAACGGCGGCGTGACCGCCGGACAGTGGCAGTCCGTGATGCTCTCGCTGGGAGACACCGGCCTGACGCCGGTCGCCCTGCGGGATGCGTTTGAGACGCTCTACGACGGCGCCCCCGGGCCGTTTGCCATCGCGCGGTTCCAGCAGGTGGGCCCGGGCGCCGAGGGCTCCGACAAGGTGGGCGGTCGCGTTCCCGAACCCGCCGGGCTGGCCTGGCTGATCCTGGGCGCCGCCCTGTGGCAGCGAAAGCGCTCTTCATACTGACCGATCGTTCATTCCTCAGATCACCGTACCCTGTCGATGGTCCATCAAGCTGGTGGCGGAGACCGCATCGGCCCCGCTGTGGCCCATCCGGTGTTGAGTTCGAGCTGCTGATGACGGTGACTCACTTTGATTCGACGTGCTTCGATCAGCAGGTCTTCGAGTCGTATTGACGAGTGGCCGATCATTACGCCGACACTTCGCCAGAGGCCGATCGCGGCGTTTCTGTGTCGCGTAGGGCTTCGAAATACGCCTTGGCCCGGGTCATGAATCGGCGATGCGCGGCCCGGTTGAACGACCTGCCCAGCAAAATGCGCCGGCCGTTGCGAAGCACGATGTAGTCGAACAGCCACCCGCTTGTCTTCAATTGTTTGATCTCCTCCCACCGCGCAAAACGTGGGTTCCAGTCAGTCCACACTCGCATGCCTGTTCGATCAAAGGCAATGTAGCAGGGTCGGCGCGCTCGAAGCGCCACGAACGTCATCAGCGCGGCAAAGCCGAGAACCGCGCACACGTACCAGGCCAGCATAGGCCATCGCGGAGGCAGTTTTATCGTTCTTCCGGTGAGACCCAAGACGGCGGGAGAAATCGTCCGGTCCAGCTCAGAGAGAATCTGGAGGACAACGAGGGCTGTCTGGCACGCAAGAATGGCGATCATGGCGTATTCCGGAAGACGCGACGGACGACGCACTGTGGTGTCGGGATCGTAGGGTAAGCCACATTCGGGACAACGGCCTTCAGGGGGCAGGCCGGTCCAGGGGTAACGGCATTCCGGACAGCGATCGACGGGGTGAGTATCCTGCATCACGGGCGGTATTGTAGCGGCGCGGTCCATGCGTGAAAGGGGAACGCAATCCTTCTGGACGAAGCATGTGGGGGCGCCTGTAAGTCTGACGGTCGTCAACAGCGCAGAGGGCCATGCGGCACGGATGGACCGCTTTGATCCTCATTGACTCGCGGTACAATGCCGCGCGGGCGCGGTCTGAACGCAATGCTGTACCTGACGGCGGCGGGCCTGCGGGCTGTCGGAGGTTTCCGTGATCAAACACCTCGATTCTGCGATTGTCGCGGCGTACTTCGTGGCCATCTTCGCGGCCGGCGCCGTGCTGGCGCGGCGATCGGCCCACCGATCCACCCGCGAGTTCCTTACCGGCGGCCGGACGTTCACCTGGAAGCAGACCGCGCTCACGCTGGTCGCCTTTGCGGTCGACCCGACGTACATGGGCATGGCGGGCATCGCGTTCATCTGGGGGCTGTACACTCTGCAATGGACGGCCGTTCATATCTGGTTCACAAGCTGGTTTGCCGCGATGTTCCTGGTGCCCATTTACTGGCGCACGCGGATCGTTACGACGCCGGAGTACCTTGAAAAACGGTTCAACGCTCAGTGCCGGGCCTTGTTCTCGGTGCTCATGGCGGTGATTCTCATCATCATCCTGACCAGCGCCCTGTACCTCGGTGGGCTGCTGCTGCACAAACTCCTGAAGTGGTCGCTGCCGATGAGCGTCGCGTTCATTGTGGTGGTCTGCGGGTCGTACGTCATCCTGGGCGGCCTGCGCACGGTGCTGACGCTGGATGTCTACCAGGGCGTGTTTCTGCTGATCACGCTGGGCGTCGTGGCTTGGCGTGCCGTGGCGGCGGCCGGCGGGCTGGCGGAGATCGCGGCGTCGGGCGTGCAGGGAAACGCGGGCACGCCGATCGCCAGCCTCATCCCGCCGATGGATGCGAACTTCACGACGGGCACGTTCTTTCCCGCACCCGCCGTCGTCCTTTGGGCCACCGTGGCCGGCGTGTCGTGGCTGGCGTGCAACTTCGGCACGGCCCAGCGCCTGCTGGCCGCACGGAGCGAGCGGGACGCCCAGAAAAGCCTGCTGCTGCTGGCGGTTCTGGCGAACCTCGCGTGCTTCGCCACGTTCATCATCGGCGTGGCCATGCGCAAGCTGCAGCCCGAGATGAAGCCGGACGAGGCGTTCATGGAGGTGATGCTGACCATGTTTCCCGTCGGCGCGCGCGGGCTGCTGGTGGCGGGGATGATGGCGGCGCTGCTCTCTTCGGTCGACGGCCTGGCGACCGCATCCGGGACGCTGCTCACGCAGGACATCTACGGCCGGTTCATCCGCCGCGGGCCGGGCGAGAGGGAGACCAAAGCAGTTACACGGCTGGCAGAGGCGGCGGTGCTGATCATTTCCGTCGCGATGGTTCCCATCGTTCCACGGTTTGCCTCTGCCGTGACGTTCGTGCAGACCTTTTTCGGGGACGTGCTGGGCGTCGTGGTGGCGCTGTTCGTGGTGGGCATCTTCTCACGCCGGGCCACTCCGCGTGCCGCGTTTGCGTCGATGGTCTCCGCGGTGGTCCTCGCCGTTTCGCTGGATGTGTGGACGGACCTGAACTTCGCGTACGTGGGGTTCCTCTCTTTCGCGTACGCCGTTGTCGCGACGCTGGCCCTGAGCCGGCTGGAGCCGGCGCCGGACCCGCAACGCCTGGAAAACCTGACCGTGTACACGCTGCCCGACGCCCGGGGCCCCTGGATCGGGCTGCGGGCGTGGCCGGGGCTGTGGAAGTGGGCCCTGATCCTCGGCGTCGGTTGGGGGCTCGTGACGGCGATCTGGGAGGTGTACGTCCGGCTACTCTGATCGGTCCGGTGGCGCCGGCGCGGACGCCATGCAGGGCAGCGGTATCTGAGGCGGGTGATCCGGTTTTCGGACGTGTCGGCGCCGCGTGCGGGCAGCGATTGCCCTGACCGGTGCGAACGGCCGTTCCGCGTGATGTCGAGTCAGGCACTCGCCCCTTCTTTCCGTTCCGCCGGCCAATCTGGTACCATGACAGGCAGGCGTGTGCCAGCGTTTTTGTGCGTGTGGGTGGCCGGGGCAGCACCGGCACGGAGGAGGGCGGTTCATGAAGATGGGGAACACTGTACGCGTTTCGAGGCGGGCGGGGGTGGGGTTGTCACTTCTCCTGCTGCTGTCGTCCGCGCGGGCGGACACGCAGGTTTTCACGATTCTCGATGACGCGAACCTGAACCAGGCCGTCGCCCAGGTCCGGTCGGATTTCCTGGCCATCAAGCCGTACGTCAGCCGCCTCGATGTGACGATCCTGGTACCGAACCCGGACGGCACTTGGTCGCGGGGCTCGTACAACCCGAACACCATCGCGTATCCCGCCAGTTGCGTGAAGCTCTGCTACCTGGCGTCGGCGATGTACTGGGCGCGAATCAACGGCCATCCGTATGACTTCCTGGACTGGTGCGTGCGGCCCATGATCGTGGATTCAGACAATTACGCCACCGGCCAGGTAGTGGATGCGATCACCGGGGCGCCGAACTACGCCACCAGCACGTATGACAGCACCTTCTGGGCCTGGTACGCCCAGCGCCAGTTCACGGAAAACTACCTCACCTCGCGCGGCCTGCTCGAGAACCAGACCGTGATGCACAAGACGTATCCCACGAACTCAGGCAGCTCACCCAACGGGGCCGAGTCCCTGGCAATCAACTATCGCGGCGGGAATCGCATGCAGCCCAAGTGCAGCGCGTCGCTCATGCTGGAGATTGTGAAGGGGGCCGTCGAGCCGGGGGCGACGGCCTACATGCGCGGTCTGCTGACCCACGATCGCTGGGGCGGCAACAGCGAGTTCGGCTTCGGACTGCCGCCCGGTTCGCTGTACGAGAACAAGCTGGGCCTTGCCTACGACACGCTCGAGGACATCGCCTACGTCGTGCTTCCGAACGGCCGGTCGTTCATTCTGGCGGCGTATTCCAACGGGTTTCAGGGTCCCGAACCCAACCAGCCGTATCCGTACGATGCCTCGCTGCTCGGCGTGTTCGCGGAGATGCTGATCGACGAACTGGAATTGCACATCGGCTGCCCGCCCAAGTGGAAGATCGACAACACGGATCCGGCGGTGGTGGTGGCCGGGTCGTGGGACTTCGTCACCGACCAGAGCGTGGATTACGATATGTACGGCGCCAGCTACCTCGCCACGCAAAGCCAGAAGACCGCGACTGCCAGCGTAACCTGGAACCTGAACGTGCCCTCCGCCGGCCGGTATGAGGTGTGCGTCTGGTCTCCGCAGAAGTCGACGGGCACGACCGTGACGTATCGCGTGTATCACGAGGCGGGCTCCACAGCGGTGGGAGTGAATCAGCGGTACTACGGCGGTCGCTGGTTCCGACTCGGCGATTTCGATTTCGCCGCCGACCAGGGGTCGGTGGTCCTCACGAACCAGGCCCAGCAGAGCGGCAAATACGTGATGGCCGACGCTGTCAAGGTCACGAAGTGGCCCGGCGGCGACCTCTTCGATGACGACGCGGATGGCGACGTGGATCTGCTTGACTACGGCGGCTTCGCGGCGTGCTCGGCGGGGCCGGATGGCGGTCCGCTCGACTCGCCTTGCCGCAACCACGATGCGGACGGCGATGACGACGTGGACTTGCGAGATTTCGCGGAGTTCCAGACACATTTCGGCGTGGGCACGAGGAGACGGACTGCGGATTGACCGCGCCGGGCCAGCGTGCCCAGCGTACGGCGGAGGCACAACGGGCCGCGCGACAGGCAGCCGCGCGGCCCGAGGCTCGATTCGACTCGACTCCTCTCTCGGTCAGCGGCGGCGCAGCGCGGCAACCCCCAGCAGCGTCAGCAGAACCAGCGAAGATGGCTCGGGCACCCAGGCGGCGGCGGAGAACGTTCCGGAACCGGTGAAGGGTGACCGGATCGTGCCGAGCGACTGGCCTGTCGTCACGTCGTACTTGTAGAAGAACGCCTGCGTTGTGTTGGGGCCGTCCGTAACGTAATAGGCGACACCGTTGTGGACGGCCAGGCCGTCGATGTCCGTTTCCCCCGCCGGATAGGGGGCCTTGAAGGTCTCGGACTGCCCGACGTAGTCGATCTGATACAGCCCGACGGAGGAGCCGGCCGGGGCGGTATCGCTCAGGCCGTACAACAGCCCGCTGGTCGCGTCAAAATCGAGCCCGCCGAAGTCGAAGGCGGACGGGTACACGTAGACCTGCGTGGCCACCAGGGTGACCGGGTCGATCTCGTACACCGCCTCCGTGGAGATGTTGCGCGTGCCATACAGCTTGCCGTCGTGGAAACCCAGGCCGACGAAGTTTATGGTTGCCGCGTTGAAGGTCATCGTGCCCAGGTTGGTCGGAGTGAGGGCGGCACCGAAGGGCGAGCTGTAGAGTGCCGAGCCGTTGTTCCAGTACAGCGTGTCGGTCGCGCCGTCATAGGCCATGCCCCAGGGCTTTGCCTCCGCGGTGGTGCTCGAGTACAGCGGGGCGGCGGCGCCGCTGACGGGGTCCACGTTCCAGATGGTGGCCGTCCCGGACTGGTCGTTGCCCACGATGAGCTGTGCCTGCGCGACGGATGCGATCAGGGCGATACCTGGTGCGAAAAGTAATGGAATCCTACGCATGGTTTTCTCTCCCTCTATCAGAATGGCCCGTGAAGCATGCGCGACCGACCTGAGAGCGAACCGCCGCTCTCCACACGCACGATGGGCCGGTGCGCGCACGCATCGCCGTTGAACAACCGTGGATCAATCTCCCTCTCCTGACGTGCACTGCCCTGCGACGGCAGACGTCCCTGCCGGCCGCTTCCCGGGCAGCAGCTCTCCGTCTCCTGCGTAAACATGGTACCAACCGCGGTGCTTCCCATGCAACGCCGTCTTTCATCGATTCGCCCGAAAGAACGCCGGAGGACGCGGCCGATCACAGGGAGATGAAGCAGGGCTTGATTCGCCATGCTGTTCGGACCGGCCGAGTTGTCGCCCAATTGTTGATGCGAAAAGGGGTTGACGATTGCGCCGCTCTATCTGCGCCGGCGCCCAACTCCTGCCGCCGCACGGCACGCCCTGCGGCACTCGGGCGATTCAGCCTTGGCGGAACACGAAGCGCTATCTACAACTGCCGATCCAGCCGTCGATAGTGGATCGCTTCGGCCAAATGGTCGGCGCCGATGCTCTCGGCGCCGGACATGTCCGCAATCGTGCGGGCAACCCGCAACACCTTGTCGTGGGCCCGGGCGGACAGGCCCAGTTCGGTCATGGCCTGGCGGAGCATCAACTCGCCGGCGTCGTCAAGCTTGCAGAACTTGCGAAGCTGGCGCGGGCCCATCCGGCCATTCAGCATGGTGGAGTCGTGGCCGTAGCGCTCGCGCTGCACCCGGCGGGCGGCGACCACCTGCTCACGCAGGGCGGAGGACGGGGTGCCGTCACGGTCGGATCGGAGTTCGGAGAACGGGACGGCCGGCACCTCCACGTGGATGTCGATGCGATCGATCAGCGGGCCGCTGATGCGGGCCAGGTACTTGTCGATCTGTGGGGCCGTGCATTTGCAGGGCTTGCGGGGGTCGGTGAAGTAGCCGCAGGGGCACGGGTTCATGGCGGCCACCAGCATGAACGACGCGGGAAAGGTGACCGTGGTGTGCGCCCGGGCGATGGTGACCGTGGCGTCTTCCATCGGTTGCCGCAGCGCCTCCAGGGCGTTCCGCGTGAACTCCGGAAACTCGTCCAGGAACAGCACGCCGTGGTGGGCAAGCGACACTTCACCCGCCTGCGGCACCGACCCGCCGCCGACCAGGGCCGGCGTACTGGCGGAATGGTGCGGGGTGCGCACCGGCCGGGTGGCCAGCAGCGACGTGCCGGCCCTCAGTTCGCCCGCCACGGAGTGGATGCGGGTGGTTTCCAGCGATTCGTTGAGCGTCAGCGGCGGCAGAATGGTCGGCAGCCGCTTGGCCAGCATGGTTTTGCCCGAGCCCGGCGGGCCGATCAGAAGCATGTTGTGGGCGCCGGCCGCCGAGATAGTCAGCGCTCGCTTCACGTGCTCCTGGCCGCGAACATCGGAGAAGTCGCAATCGTACCGGCTGGACGCCGCAAAGACGGCCTCCAGATCGATGAACACAGGATCGAGCGGGAGCTGGCCGGTGAGGAAACCAACGGCCTCCGCCAGGCACGACACTGGAATCACGTCGACGCCTTCGACCACGCCGGCCTCGGGGCTGTTGTCGGCGGGCAGGATGATGCCGCGGTACCCTTGCGTCCGAGCGAGCATGGCGGCGGAGAGGGCGCCTTTGATGGGCCGCACCCGGCCATCCAGGGCCAGCTCGCCGGCGATCAGGTAGTCGCCGGTGAGGTCGGATTCCACCTCGCCGTTGGCCAGCAGAATGCCGACAGCCATGGGCAGATCGTAAATGGGCCCCTCCTTGCGAAGGTCGGCCGGGGCGAGGTTGATGACGGTCTTGTAGCGGGGGAACTGGTAGCCGGAGTTGGCCAGGGCGCTGCGGACCCGTTCGATGCTCTCTTTGACGGCGGCATCCGGCAAGCCGACGACGGCCGTCCCCGCGAAGCCCCGATGGGCCACGTCCACTTCCACCTCGACTGGCAAACCTTCAATGCCGTAGAACGCGGCGCTGTGTAGACGGGAGATCATGGGCGGGATTGTAGCGAGGAAGGGACCGGGGGAGAAGAGAGAAGGCGATCCGGAGAAAGGGGGCATGGTTTACGTCGGTCGGTCGGCCGGGTGGTGCGGCCCGTCCGCACTTCGAGCGGTTCGTGGCGGCAGTGTCGCCAGGGCGGATTCAGTCTCAAGGGCGGGTCCGGGCGGGGTGCCTTCGGGTTTCACTTCACGCTGGGGCTCAGCGCGGGCTACGCCCGCAACCCAAGCGATGGAGGGACGGAGCCACGAAGACAAAGGACTTGCGCTGGTGCGGGCGGGGGAATTGGCGCGGGACGCGAAGAATCCGCACCTTTGCAGTGCGGGGGGCGCGCAGCGCCGTCAACCAACCGAACCGGGCAAGAGGGTGCGGAGTAAATCGCGAATGGCGAGCGGTGAATTGCCCAGGGCGCGGAGGATTCAAAGGACGTCCGGTCGGCATCCATCCTGTCGCCTGCTCGCCGTTGCGAGAGAGCGCAGGGCGTGCTCCGCGCGGTGAACCGGTTTGGACGTGTCGTCACCAGGGCTATGAGTGCGTCACCGCATGTCGTGTGACGAGAATCCGCGCCCGGTCGTCCGCGGAAAGACCGATATTACCTCGTTATTTTCTTGATTCGACGGTTTTCGTGTGGTATGGTCTGAGCAAGAGGACATGGCGCAGCGACACGGTCAGTTCCAACACCTGTGCTTTTCTCCTTCCTGCCGCTGCGCCGCGTTGCGTGTCGGGGAGCCATGATGTTCTTTACATGGCAGCCTTTCTTCCCACGGACCAGGAGTGAGTTACCCGGAGGGGATCTGCGCACGGAAGCGTTTGCCCG
>CAZPHH010000106.1:0-138 GCA_964586145.1 uncultured Phycisphaeraceae bacterium
AGTGCCGCGAGGCGTCGTGCGACCCGTCCGGCACGGAAGGCAACTGTGACCTCCTGACGCCGGTGAACGAAGGCCAGCCGTGTGACGACGGCGACGTGTGTCAGATCGGTGAGACGTGCCAGGCGGGCGAGTGCGTCG
>CAZPHH010000106.1:238-14930 GCA_964586145.1 uncultured Phycisphaeraceae bacterium
AGTGCCGCGAGGCGTCGTGCGACCCGTCCGGCACGGAAGGCAACTGTGACCTCCTCGCGCCGGTCAATGAGGGCCTGCCCTGCGATGACCTGCAGTTCTGCACCGTGGATGACGTTTGTCTGGACGGCGTATGCACTGGGGTCGAGAATGACTGCGATGACGGTGTCGAATGCACCGTTGATTCGTGCGATGAGGAAGCGGATACTTGTTTGAACACGCCGGACCATGAATTCTGCGCCAACGGTGCTTTCTGTGACGGCGTGGAAATCTGCGATCCGGTCCTCGGCTGTCTGCCGGGTGAGTATCCGTGTGACGCGGGGGAGTGGTGCGACGAGGTCGGCGATTCCTGCGTACCTCATGGAGACGGCGATTTTGACGGCGATCTGGACGTGGACCTGAAGGACTTCGCGGCGTTTCAGTCCTGCTTCGGTCAGGCCGGCACAGGATGGTGCTCGCCGGGAAACATGGTCGGGCTGGATGCGATGATCGACCTGGAGGACCTGGTGGCATTTGTCACCGTGTTGGAGGGCAGCGGGCCCTGAACGATTTGCAGGGTGTCAAGGGAGCGATGACCAGTTCAGTACGCGGGATGCAGGCGGCGGTCGCCAGGGCACTGCACGCCGCTCTGATCGTAGTGGTGTGTGGTGTGCCGTTGTTGGCGACCGGGTGCTCGGGCAAGCCCTGCGCGGCCCCGGCCCTGGATCGGCAAGGCAGGGGTGTATCCGCAGTGGAAGGATCAGACTCGCACGGATTGCGGATCGACAAGGCGACCGAGAGCGTCGGAGGCGAAAGGCAGATGAGATCATCCAATTGGCGGCGGATGCGAGCGGCGTCACTCGGGCTGGTCAGCGTGATGCTGGCGAGCGCGCCGGCGGTCGGGCAGGTGACCGTGTTCTCGGACAACTTTGACGCGGGCACCTCCGGACCCAACTGGACGCTTTTTTCCGCGGGCGGAGACTATACCGCTGATTTCGCGTACGACTACAGCGTGCGTGGGATCATCCCGGCCCCGAACTCGTCCGGCACCACGGTCGGGCTGCATTTCACCGTGAATAACAACGACGCGAATCCCGCGAAGGACGCCGTGAGCGCATACCCGGTCGGCCAGTCCTTCCCCGGACCGCGAACGCTTTCCTTCGACATGTGGCTCAACTACAACGGCGGCGCCGGCGGCGGGACCGGGTCCACAGAGTTCGCGACGGCCGGACTCCGTCATGCGGGCGACCGCGTGGTCTGGGCGGACAACGCCGCCGGCGACGGGCTGTGGTTCGCGGTCAGCGGCGAGGGTGGAGACTCCATCGACTACCGCGCGTACCGCGGTGGAACGCTGCTGTCCGTGGCCGCGTCCACCTTGGCGGCCGTCAGCGCCAATCATACCGACGTGTTCTTCCAGTACCTGTTTCCCAGCCCGACCTACGAAACGGCCGGCGCCCCCGGCAAGCACTGGGTGGAGGTGCTCATCCGGTACGCCGACGGGGTGGTCGAATGGCGGCTGAACGGCCGGCTGATCGCCATCCGGGTTGATGAATCCGCAAGCGCCACGAACCTGATGCTCGGCTACATGGACACGTTTGCGTCCATCGCGAACCCGGCCGAAGACAACTTCGTCATCTATGACAACGTGCGCGTCGAGGCGCCCGACTGCAACGGGAACGGCATTCCGGACGATCAGGACGTGGCCGGCGGCGGCAGCGAAGACTGCAACGCAAACGGCCTTCCGGACGAATGCGAGTCCGTTGCCGGGTGCGACTACGACGCGGACGGCGACGTGGACGCGGACGACCTGGCGTCGCTGGTGGGCTGTCTGGGCGGGCCGGATGCCGCACCCGCCGCGTGTCCGGCCCTCTGTCTGGCCGCGTTCGGTGCGGACGGCGACGACGATGTGGACCTGGGCGACTTCGCCGCGATGCAGATTGCGTTGACGTCCGGACCGTTTCCGGCTCGGCCGGCCCAGGCGGCAGGGGGGCGTCGTCTTGTGGCGGAGGTGGCGGGCCTGACCCAGACCGCTCGCGAGCAGCGGATTCTGGCGGAAATCACCGGCGGCAACGTGCCGGGCTTCCTGCGAACATTCGTGCCGATCCACGTGAGCGCCCTCATCGGGGGCACCGTGCGGCAGGCGACGTATTACGTCGCGCCCGACTACCTGACGGTCGGGTTGGACCGCGATTTCGTCCGCATGCCCATGACGCCGTTGATTGCCCAGCCGATCGCCGATGCGATGGGCTGCCTGCTGCCCACGCGAAAGATGGTGAACGACATCTACACGCAGGCCGCGGTCAAACTCGCTCCGTCGCCGATCAGTCCGACCACCACCGACATCACACGCCTGACCACGTACTACCGCCACCACGAGCGGGTGGAGGAGCAACGGGCCGGCCAGCCGCTCGGCCTGCTGGTGGGCGGCATCAAGAAGGACGTGGTGATCACGCCTCTTCTGGCCGCGAACCCCGGCAAGGTGGCCATCTACGGCTGGCACCAGCTCAACGGGACGCCCATCCAGCCGCTCTACCTGGGCCACACCATCTCGTACGTGGACTACAGCCACGGCATCCGGCTCGTCCGCGGGATGATGGAAGTGGACGGCGTAGAGATGTCCGTCGCCGACGTGCTGGCCGACCCCAGTCTGCATGTTCTGCTGAGTGACGAGGGCGTGGTGACAAACCCCAGTTACTGATCCGGCGCGTTCAACGCGCCATGGCCGGGTTTTGACGGCGGACCTGTCCGGGTCGGTTGGGGGGACGACGAAGGCGTCTTCCGGGCCGGTCGTCGGTCTGCACCGGTCGTTCCCGGTCGCCACGGTGCCCTCCATCCACGGACCATCCACGGGTGCCATCCGGCGTGCGATACGGCCTGCAGCAGTGGGGGCCCCCGACGTTCCGATAAACCTTGACGGGTTGCCCGGACGGGTGCTGACCTGCCCGTCCGAAACCGTCGATACACATCCAGGGATGCGGTCGGGTCGGTTCGTCGCATGGACGCCGGCTTGGAGTGACAACGCTTTGCCACAGACTGAGGTCCTCACGGGCCTCCGCCGCGGCGCTCGTCGTCGCGTGGTGACGGCCGCGGTTGCCAGGGACCGAGTCGTGAAGCCGCGCTGATTCTGCAGACACAAACGGACTACGACATTTTGATGCAACTTCGGCAACCCGGGGTGAGAGCGCACGCGTATGCCTGACACGCATCCGCCCAATCTGACCTTTCCGCAATGGATCCAGCGGTTCGTGCCGGACTCCCTTGCCGGAGAGGGCCCACAAATGCGCCGTCGCGCCGGTGTCATTGTCGCCGGTACCCTAGCCCTGGTCGTCGCGGGGACGGTGTATGGGTTTCTGCACGCAGTCCTCATGCAGAACACGGGCGCGTCTGTGACGCTGCTGACGGGGGCCGGGTTGGTCTGCGCCGCACCCCTGCTGCTCCGCCGGACCGGGTCTGTGGTCCTGGCCGGCAACTGGCTGTTGATCTGCCTTGCCGCGGCGCTCATGCTGACCGGCCTTCTGGCCGGCCGCGAGACGATCTATGTCCTGAGTTGGTGCGTCTGCGTGCCGGTGCTCGCCGTCTGCGTGCTCGGCCGGCGTTGGGCCGTCGTCTGGACGGGAGTGGCGCTGGCGATGTGCGTGGCGGGCGCCACCTTGTCATCTCTTGCAGACTCATCGCCGGAGTGGAGCTCGCGTCTCCTCCGCCTGTCGTCGCTGATGGGGCTGGTGCTGGTCATGCTTGCCATTACGCTGCTCTATGAGCGGTGGAACGGCCAGGCGGAGCGCGAGCTGCGCCGGCACCAGGAGCACCTGGACGAACTCGTGAGCACGCGCACCGAGGGACTCGTGGAGGCCAATCGGGCGTTACATCAGGAGGTGGCGGAACGCCGCCGGGTTCAGGAGGACCTGGCCGAGAGTGAGCAGAAGTACCGCCTCCTCACGGAAAACCTGAAGGACGTGGTCCTGACGATATCGGCCACGGGCAGCGTGCTGTATTGCAGTCCGGTCATCCGAGAGTTCGCCGGCTACGCCCCGGAGCAGGTCGTCGGCACGCACATCAGCGGGTACCTTGCACGCAAGGATGAGCTGCGGCACGCCCTGCGCCTGATGCAGAACATCGTGATCGATCGCACGTCGGCCAGCCTCGAGGTGCTCTACAAGCCTGCACGCGGCGAGCCCTTCTACGTCGAGGTGACCGGCAAGCCGCTCATCCGCGACGGAGCGGTGACGGCCATCCAATGCGTCATGCGCGACATCGGCGTCCGCAGACAGGAGGAAGAGGAAAGGCTGAGCCGTCTGGAGCGGCAACGAGGCCAGCAGGGGATATTGCTCACGCTGGCCACTCATCCGGCCATCGTGGAGGGCGACCTGGCCGGTGCGGCCCGGGCCGTGACCCAACTGGCGGCGGTGGCCCTGGAGGTGGATCGCGCCAGCGTGTGGTTGCTGGAGGACGACGATCGTCAGCTCCGTTGCTGGGACCTTCATGAACGCGATGCCCACACGCATACCGGTGGCGCAACGCTGGCGGTCACCGACTTCCCCGCCTACTTCCAGGCCCTCGTCGCGGATCGCACCATCGCCGCTTCCGGTGCCGGAACCGACCCCCGAACGGCGGAACTCGCGGGATCCTACCTGGTTCCTCTGGGCATCGTGTCCCTGCTGGATTCTCCCATCCGCCTGGGCGGACGCGTGGTTGGCGTGGTGTCTCACGAGACCCGGGGCGAACCGCGTGTCTGGTTGCCCGACGACATCGCGTTTGCCGGTCAGGTGGCCGACCAGATGGCCCAGGCCGTGGCCAATCGCGAGCGGCGCGAGGCGGAACACGCTCTGCGTGAAAACGAACGCCGCATGGCGACGCTCATGAGCAACCTGCCCGGCATGGCCTACCGCTGCCGCAACGACGGCGACTGGACCATGGAGTTCTGCAGCGAGGGCTGCCTCGCCCTGACCGGCTGCTCGGCGGCCGACCTGGTCCAGAACCGCCGGCAGTCGTACAACGATCTGATTCACCCGGACGATCGGGCAGCCGTGTGGGACGAGGTGCAGGCTGGGTTGCGCGAACGCCGGCCGTTCCGTCTGGTATACCGAATCCGTAACGCCGACGGTGTGCAGAAGTGGGTCTGGGAACAGGGCCAGGGAGTTTGGGGTCCGGACGGCGCCCTGCTCTGGCTGGAAGGGTTCATCGCAGACATCACCGAGCGCCGGCAGGCCGAGCTCCAACTGGAGGAGAAGCACCGGCAGTTGCGGGAGGCGCTGCAGCGAGAACGCGCCGGCGCCATGCAGCTCGAAACGGCCCTGAACCAACTCCGGGCCCAGCAAGAGGCCCTCCAGACAATCAACGAGGAATTGTCGGTTGCGCGAGAGGCCGCCGAGGCCGCCAGTCGGTCCAAGAGCGAGTTTCTGGCCAACATGTCCCACGAAATTCGCACGCCCATGACCGCCATCCTGGGCTACCTGGACCTGATCCGCGAGGGCTGCGAGCACACCTGCACCTACGGCCGCGAAGCACTGCTGGAGCACATGAACACGGTGACCCGCAACGGCGAGCACCTGATGCAGATCATCAGTGACATCCTCGACCTCTCCAAGATTGAGGCCGGCAAGTTCGAGGTCCAACGGCTGCGCTGCGCCCCGGCGCAGATTCTCGCCGAGATCGAGTCGCTTATGCGGTTCCGCGCCGCGGGCAAGGGGTTGCGCTTTGTCGTGGATTGGGAGGGTCCGGTCCCCGAATGGATCGAGACCGATCCCACCCGCGTGCGGCAAATCCTGGTAAACCTGGTCGGAAACGCCGTGAAGTTCACCGAGGTGGGCGAAGTCCGGGTGATCGGCCGACTGCTGGAGGTGCCGTCGGACGCAGCGACCTCGCAATCGGCTGCGATCGAGTTCGCCGTGACGGACACCGGCATCGGGATCGATGCCGACCAACAGCGGAGACTGTTCGAGCCCTTCATGCAGGTCAACACCGCATCCACGCGCCAGTTCGGCGGCACCGGGCTCGGACTGAGCATCAGCCGGCGCCTGGCCCGGATGCTGGGCGGCGAGATCGTCGTCGAGAGCGAACCGGGTCGCGGAAGCACGTTTCGCGTTCGCATATCCGCGGGATCGCTGCACGGTGTGCGAATTCTATCGGCACCGCAGGCTCGCACGAAACTCCGTGCCGTGGAGACGTCCCTGCCGGAACCCGTTGCCGGAACCACCGTCGCGTGCCGAATTCTGCTCGCGGAGGACGGGCCCGACAACCAGAAGCTGATCGGCCTGATTCTGCGAAAGGCCGGAGCGGAAGTTACCGTGGCGGAGAACGGCCGAGTGGCCGTGACCGAGGCGCTGGCCGCCGAACAAGCCGGCCGCCCGTTTGACCTGATCCTCATGGACATGCAAATGCCGGAGCTGGACGGCTACGAGGCGACCCGTTTGCTGCGAGCCCGCGGCTATCACCGCCCCGTCGTGGCCCTGACCGCCCACGCGATGGCCCATGACCGGGAGCACTGCCTGCGGGCCGGCTGCAACGAATACGTGAGCAAACCCGTGGATCGCCGGGTTCTCATCGAGATGGTCCAGCGCCACACCCGTCCGCAACCCGTGCTCCCCACCTGATCGCGCGCGCGAGTTCCCCGGACCACCCGTTGAGCCGGACCGAGTCCTGTGGTCGGACCGGCTTGTTGTGTGGGGGGCCGGTCGTCCGGCCGATCCTCCCTTCTTCCCGTATCGGGTCTGGCGCCTCCGGTCTTCAGCCGACGAACCCCCGGCCTGCGGGGCACGCCCACGCCCGGGCCGGTTTGCGCGTGTGCGCCGGCGAGCGTCCAGGTATGATCGTTTGCCGCGAACAGACGCGGGATGGGGGCAGGCGACGTGGGGGAGACGGCCTTATCCGGGTGCCCGGCAGCAGCGGGGCGGCTCGGCGGGGTTCGCTGTGGAGTTTGACGGTCCGGCCGCCGCGCGCGGGCAGGAGATGCGTCTTGCAGGTCCTCAACACACTGGATTACGGATTCATCGCGGTCTACCTGCTGGTCCTGGTTCTGCTGGGTCTCTATCTCAGCCGGAAGGCGTCGGCCAGCCTCGAGGATTACTTCCTGGGAGGCCGGAAGCTGCCCTGGTGGGCCCTGGGCGTTTCCGGCATGGCCTCCAACCTGGACATGACGGGGACGATGCTCATCGTGTCGTTTCTTTACATGCTGGGGCCGCGGGGGCTGTTCATCGAGTTCCGCGGAGGTGCCGTGCTGATCATGGCCGTCATGATGCTGTGGACGGGTAAGTGGCACCGCCGCTCCAACTGCATGACGGGGGCCGAATGGATGGTGTATCGCTTCGGGGAGGGCGTCGGGGGCCAGTTCGCCCGGATCGTGTCCGCCCTGAGCGTGCTCATCTGGCTGTTCGGGGCGCTGGCGTACATGATCAAGGGCACGGGCATCTTCCTCGCGCATTTCCTCCCTTTCTCGCCGATGACCTGCGCCGTGATCATGATCGGGGTGGCCACGCTGTATACGATGGTGTCCGGGTTCTACGGCGTGGTGTACACGGACCTCTTTCAGTCGGGCATCATCCTGGTTGCGGTGATCGTGGTCGTCGTGCTGGCGACGACCGCCATCTCGACCAGCGACGTGCCGCTGGCCACCGCGGCATGGAACGCCACACACAGCGAACAATGGATGAGCGGGGCGCCGCACTGGCGCACGAACATGCCACCCGGCGGTGAGTACCAACCCTACCAGCTTCTCTTTCTGTTCGCCTTCTTCTACCTCGTCAAGAACGTGATCCACGGCATGGGCCTGGGCGGCGACCCTAAGTACTTCGGCGCCCGGAGCGAGCGGGAATGCGGGACCCTTTCGTTTCTCTGGACCGTGCTGCTCATGTTCCGCTGGCCCATGATGATGGGGATCGCCGTCCTCGGGGTGTTCCTGGTCGGAAGCCTGTTCCCGGACCAGTCCGCCCTGGCGCAGTCGGCGGCGCTGATCAAGACGCACCTGGGCGACATCCCACAGGCTCTCTGGGGCGAACGGATCTTTGCCCTGGCGCACCACCCGGAGGCCCATTCCCCGGAACTGGTGGCCGGTCTGCAGTCGATCCTGGGCGAGCAGTGGAAAGAGAAGCTGGTGATGGTCAGCCACGACGGGGCCATCAATCCGGAGACGATTCTCCCCTCCGTCCTGCTGTTTGACATACCCATGGGGTTCCGCGGCATGATGGTCGTCGCCTTTGTGGCGGCGGCCATGTCCACGTTTGATTCCAGCGTCAACGGTGGCGCCGCGTACTTCACCCGAGACATCTACCAGCGGTACTTTCGTCCGACCGCCTCCAACCGCGAACTGATGCTGGCCACGTATGCCTGCATCCTCCTGGTCGTGCTCGGCGGATTCGGCATGGCCCTGGGGGCCAAGAGCATCAACGACATCTGGGCGTGGCTGATCATGGGGTTCGGGGCCGGCCTGCTGGTGCCCGGGACGCTGAAGTTCTACTGGTGGCGGTTCAACGCGACCGGCGTGGTCGTGGGCACGCTGTTCGGCCTGACCGCCGCCGTGCTGGACCGGATCTTCCCGCAGATCGGCGTGTTCATGCGCACCACGTTCTTCTACGAGGGCTTCCCGCAGGAGCTTGCCGGGTTCATCTACCTGGCGGGGATCGGGCTGATCGGTTCCATCCTGGGCACGTACCTGGGCAAACCCACCGACGCCAAGGCCCTCGAGCATTTCTATCGCACGACGCGACCGTTCGGCGTGTGGGGTCCCCTCAAACGCCGGCTCGGGCCGCAAACGCGGGCGGCCGTGACCCGCGAACATGTCAATGACCTGGCGGCCCTACCCTTCGCTCTGGGCTGGCAAATCGCGATGTTCCTGCTGCCCATGCTGCTGCTGATCCGGAACTGGACGGGCGCCGCGGTGACCGCGGTCCTCTTCCTCGGCTGCCTCATCGGACTCTACTTCTTCTGGTACCGCAACCTGCCGCCGGCGTCCGCGGGCGTGCAGGACAACATCGACACCAGCCGGTAGCCGCACGGCTTGTGAGCGGCCGTCGCGGCCGATATGCTGGTCGGCTGACGTCAGATGCAGGCAGAAGGTTCCGCAGGTCCTGATTCCGAGTCTCACCGATGCCCGATACGACCATGAACATCCCGGAGCACCTGCTCCGACGGGATTTCGAGTTGCACGTCATCTGCAATTCGCACCTGGACCGCGAATGGACGGAGAACTTCCAGTTCACGCGAATGCTGACCGTGCGGTTTCTGGACAACCTCCTGAATATCATGCGGCAGGTGCCGGAATACCAGTTCCTGCTCGATTCGCAGACGCTGCCCCTGGAGGATTACCTCACCGTCCGGCCGGAGGCCGAGCCCGTTCTACGCGAATACGTGCGGGGCAAACGGCTCTGGATCGGCCCCTGGTACACGGCCCCGGACTTCTCGTGCGTGTTCGGCGAGTCCATCGTGCGCAACCTGCTCATCGGCCACCGCATCGCTCGCGATTTCGGCCACGTGATGAAGGTGGGCTACACGCCGTTCGGGTTCGGCCAGCCGTCGCAGTTGCCGCAGATTTATGCCGGGTTCGGCATCGACATGATCTGGTTCTATCGCGGCGTATCGGAGCGGGAGGCGCCGGGCATCTGCTTCCGCTGGACGGGGGCGGACGGCACGGGGGCGTTCTGCTCGCGGGCAAACCGATACAACTTCTATTTCGGCGTTATGCGACCGCTGCTCAAGGGCGGCGGCGTGCGGGAGCGGGATTTTGAGTACGCCTCCGGGCAGTTGCCCATCCACCTGTGCGACGAGGAGCGGGCACGCGAGCACGCCATCCTGGCCGACTCGCGGACGGACGCCTCGGTCGAACGGGTGCAGGACCTGATCGTGGCCCTGCTGGAGGACAACACGAAGGTCTTTCCGGGCTCCGTCATCTCGTTCATGAACGGGATGGACACGTCCATGCCGACCCTGCTGGACCACAAGGTGGTGCAGCAGGCCCAGGCCGTGCTCCCGGAGAACTGGCGCATCTTCCATTCCAACCTGCCCGACTTCGTGAAGGCCTTCCGGGCGGAGGTGGAGCGGGAGCACGTCGAGCTGCCCACCGTCCACGGCGAGCGGCGCGACGCGGGCGCACCGGCCCCGGATACCACCATGCTGGGTGACGTCATTCTCTCCCGGCCGGCCCAGAAACGCAAAAACGCGGTTGCGGAAGTGCGCCTGCAGCGTTACGCCGAGCCCCTGGCCGCGTTGGCCTGGCTGCAAGGGGGGCCCTACCCGCAAACGCTGCTGGACCTGGCCTGGAAGGAACTGTGCAAGTGTCACCCCCATGACACCATCGCCGGGGCCGGCGTGGACGCCCTGCAAGAGGATCTGATGCACCGGCTGGACCAGGTGATTCGCATCGGCGAGGGGCTGACCCAGTTCGCCCTGGGCGATTTAATCCGGGGCATCGACCTGGGCGGGCTGGACGACACGGAGATTCCGCTGGTCGTGTTCAACCCTTCGCCGTGGCCGCGGTCGGAAATCGTGCAGGCGACCATCGACCTTCCCCACGCGTTCGGCTACGAGGGGTTCGAGATCGTGGACGGCCAAACGGGCGAGCCGGTGGAGTTCGCCATCACCCGCCGGCGGCCCAACGGCGAGCGCGTCATCCGCGACCTGTACGATGCCCCGACGTCCTTCTACTGCACGCACGTGGACGTCGACCTGGTGGCGGCGGACGTGCCGCCCCTGGGTTATCGCACGCTGATCGTGCGAAAGGCGCCGCGTCGCGGATACTGCCGATCGCTGCTGACCGGCCCGGCCGGCATGGAGATTGAGCATCTGAAGGTGGCGGTGGCCGCCGACGGCACGCTGACCGTCACGGACAAGCTCAGCGGCCGATCGTACGCCGGGCTGAACCGCTTTCGCGACCGCGGCGACGCGGGGCATGCCTGGACCAGCGTACCGCCGACGGAAGATTCGGTTGTGGTCAGCACGGGAGATCGCCTGCGGGTGAGCGTCATGCACGACAGCCCGCTGCGGGCGACCCTGAAGGTCGAGCAGGTGTTGTGCGTGCCTGCATGCATGGTCGCGAATGACGATTATTCCTTCACCCGTCGCAGCGCGGAGACGGTGGAGCTGCCCATCGCCTCGTACGTCTCGCTCACGAGAACGAGCCGGGCGGTGGACATCCGCACGGTGATCGACAACCGGGCGAAGCACCATCTGCTCCAGGTGCTGTTCCCCACGGGCTGTGACGCGACCGTGTCGTCGTCGGATACGGCTTTTGACGTGGTGTCGCGCGGCATCCATCGCGACGAGAAGCACTCGTTCTCCCAGACGATCGCCCCCAGCCATCCCACGCTGCGGCTCGTCCACGTGGCGGACGGCAAAGACGGGTTGGCCCTCGTACACGCCGGCGTGCGGGGCTACCAGGTGACGGAAGACGCAGACCGGGCCATCGCTCTGAGCCTGGTTCGGGCGTTCGAGGTCAACATGTGTACGGTATCGTACCGCTGGGAGCACCGGCCGGACCAGGAACGGAGCCAGGCCCTCGGCACGCACGAAATCGCTTATGCAATCGTGCCGCATGTGGTGGATTGGAAGGGCCGAGTGGTGGAGGAGGCCGAGCGGGTCAACGTGCCGCTGCTGATCGTGCAGGCCGGCAAGCACGCGGGCACGGAGCCGCGCGCTCGATCGTTCCTGGCCGTCAAGCCGGGTACCGTGGAACTCTCGTGTGTGAAGAAGGCGGAGCAGGGCGATGCGCTGATCGTTCGTCTGTTCAACCCGTCGGACGAAGCCCAGGACACCACGTTGACGCTGTTCCGCGCGGTGAAGGCGGCCCGGCTGCTGACCCTGGAGGAGATTCCCCTGGACGGCGCCGGTGTGACGGTCAATGAATCGTCCGTCTCGTTCCGGATCGGCCCGAAGAAAATCGCCACCGTGGAGCTGGCCGTGTAGGGCGAACTGCCACCATGCACAGCATTCGCGAAATCCACGTTGTCTTCAACACGCACTGGGACCGCGAGTTCCGCGAGACGTTTGAGATCACCCGTCGCCATCTGGTCGAGATGATGGACACCACGCTCGACCTCATGGAGGCCGACCCGCGGGTGTCCTCGTTCACGTTGGACGCCCACGTGATCCTGGTCGAGGACTACCTGGAGGCCCGGCCCGAGCGGCGCGAGCAGGTGCAGCGGATGCTGCGCGATCGGCGACTGTTCATCGGACCGTGGTACACCCTGCCCGACTCGATGAACGTCGGCGGCGAGGCCCTGGTCCGGAACTTCCTGCGGGCGCGGCAGGTGGCCGAGTCGCTCGGCGCCCGCTGCATGACGGCCGGGTATTCGCCCAACAACTGGGGCCAGCCCAGCCAGATGCCGCAGATCTTCCGGGGCTTCGGTGTGGACAGCACGCTCATCTATCGCGGCATCAGCCCGCATGAGTGCCCGTCCGAGTGGATCTGGCAGGGCCCGGACGGTTCGGAGATCTACGGGCACCGGTTCGCCCGGCTCGCCCGGTACAACTGGTACTACCTGGTCTTCCGGCCGGTGACGCGCGGCGTGGACCCGACCGACAAGCGGTATCCGCTGGCGGGCTCGGCCGAAGCGCCGTTTCGGGTGGCCGACGGACGTTCGCGGGCGACGCCCAACTTCCGACTGCTCCGCCCCTCCGAGGGTGCGGACTTCGAGAAGCTCATGCCGGCCCTGGAGGCGATGCTCGAACTCGAAGGGCCGGACAGCGCTACGGGGCTCTTCCTGGCCATGCACGGGCACGACGTGTCCGTGTTGCACCCGAAAGACGCGGACATCGTCGAACAAGCCGCTGCGGCATTCCAGGGACGATATGACATCCGCGTGTCGAACCTCGAGGATTTCATGGCGCGGGTGCGCGAATCGCTGGAACCGGCGAAAGCGGTTCGGCTGACCGGCGAACGCCGGATGAACCTGAAGGAAGGGTTCTGGACGTACCTGCTGCCATGCACGATCTCGGCTCGAACCTACCTCAAGGTGCTCAACACCCGGGCCGAGAACGCGCTGGTGGGGGAGGCGGAGCCACTGTCGGTGCTGTCACGCGTGCTCGGCGGTGAGTACCCGGCCGTTGCCCTGGACCGCGCGTGGCGGTTTCTGCTGGGCAACCATACGCATGATGCAAACGCCGGCTGCGCGCCGGACTCGGTCTGCCTGGACATGGAATGCCGGTACCGCCAGTGCCTGGACCTGGCCGACACCTGCACCACGGACGCCATGGCGCACGTGGGCGCGAACCTGGGCGGCGGCAAACCGGGCGACATTCGTGTGCTCGTGTTCAATCCACTGGCGTTACTGCGAGACGAGGTGCTGGAGGTGGAGGTGGCATGGCCGGCGGCCGATGCACCGGCCGCGGTGCAGATCGTGGACGGACACGGCCAACCCTGCCCGGTCCAGGTGATCGAGGCCGCAGACGATTCGCTCTTCGTGGACAGCATGTGGGACGTCCCGACATATGCTGACGTTCGCCGTTTTCGACTGAAGGCGGCATTCTCCGACCTGCCCGCACTGGGGTACCGGGCCTACGTGCTTCGTCCTGCAGAAAAGATGCCGGCCGCCCAGTCCAACCTGGCCCACGCCGACGGCCGGTCGCTTGAGAACGGGTATCTCCGCGTGGACATCCGGCCGGACGGATCGGTGGACGCCCTGCACAAGCCGACCGGCCGGTGGTATCGCGGGCTGAACGCCTACCACGACCAGGGCGAGGCCGGCAATGCCTGGAGTCACGAGCCGCCCCGGCACGACGAGACGTTCACAACGGCCGATGGCAGTGCGCACGTCACGCGGATCGAAACCGGTCCTGTTTCCGCCGCGATCCGAGTGCGGAATGAGCTGGCGCTGCCGGCGGACTGCCCGGACGGCCTGAAACGAAGCGAGACCCGCGTTCCGTTCGTCGTTGACACGGATTACGAGCTGCGCCGGGGCGATCCGCGGCTGTTCGTCCGGGTGACGTTCGACAACGGCGTGCGGGATCACTGGCTTCGCGCCGTTTTCCCGACTCACCTCAAGACCGACGTGGTTCGGGCAGACACGCATTTCGACCTGGTGGAGCGTCCCATCGCGCACCCGGACGACCGGGGCTGGATCGAGCCGTTCCGAGGCACCGCGCCCATGCACAGCGTGGTCGACCTGAGCGACGGACAGGCCGGCCTGGCCGTTCTGACGGAGGGGCTTTTCGAGTACGAGGTCTTCGACGACCACCGGCGAGCGATTGCCCTGTCGCTGGTCCGATCGTTCCCCATTCGGTTGCAGGTTTCGGAAGAGAAGATGCAGGTGCTGCCGGACACGGGCGTGCAGTGTCCCGGCCCACAGGAGTTCCGCTACGCGATTCTTCCCCACGCCGGGGACGCGATCGCCGGGGATGTTCTGAACTGGGCGCAACGTGTCACCAGCCCGCCGCGGGTGGCCCAGGTGTCTCTGACCGGAGGAACACTTCCCCTTGAACAGAGTCTTGTCCGGCTCGAGGGCGACGGCTTGGTGATGACGGCCATCAAGAAGGCGGAGCGGTCGAACGACATTCTGATTCGGCTGTTCAATGCGGACACCCGGCCTCACCAGGGCGTCCTGCATTTCGGCTTTCCCGTGACGGCCATCCGCACGGCGTCCCTGGCCGAGGAGCCGGAGCAGGAGTTGAGGCCGGAGGGCCGCCGGTTGCCGCTGACCGTGCAACCGAAGAGAATCGTAACGCTGCTGGTGACGGCCGATTTGTAGGGTCCGCCGTGCGGACCAATAGACCGGCTGGAAAGCCGGTCCCACAG
>CAZPHH010000107.1:0-14775 GCA_964586145.1 uncultured Phycisphaeraceae bacterium
AACCCCGCTTTTCGCATCGATCGTGAATTCCATCGGCCCACCTCTGCCCCGACCGCCTGGTCGTCGTATGGCCGTACCAAATCACCAGTGTACTAATAATCTAGCACATACGAACGGCCCTGTCAAGCTGAAAACCCTTTTTCTGAAGGATCGACATTCGCTACGTAGCCCCGCGGACCAGAATTACAGTTAAGCTGAACACGCCCGGCCATTCCAGAGTCCGTTGTCGACTCGGACCTGACATCCGGACTCCGCGCAAAGCCAAGCCCCGGCCAATGGCTGACCGGGGCTTGGAACGTCTTTCACGCGGATCTTGTTCGGGGCGGATCACATGAACTTCTGTGCCAGCGCCACCAGCTCCTTCACGTGCGATACGCTGGTCTCGAGCATTTTCCGCTCGTTCGCGTCCAGCTCCACCTCGATGACCTTCTCCACACCCTTGCTGCCCAGCACGCAGGGCACGCCGACGAAGTAGCCGCCCACGCCGTATTCCTTGTCGCAGAACGCGGCGCACGGCAGGATGCGCTTCTTGTCCTTCAGAATCGCCTCGGCCATCTGCACGGAGCCGGCCGCCGGCGCGTAATACGCGCTCGTTCCCATCAGCTTGACGATCTCTCCGCCGCCCACCTTCGTCCGCTCGATGATCGCGCTGAGCCGGTCCGGCTTGATGAACTGCGTGACGGGAATGCCCGCGATGGACGTGTACCGCGGCAACGGCACCATGTCGTCCCCGTGCCCGCCCATCAGCAGGGCCGTGATGTCCTCCACGCTGCACCCCGCCTCCATCGCGATGAACGCCCGATACCGGGCGATGTCCAGGCACCCCGCCTGGCCCACCACGCGATGCGTCGGGAAACCGGTCGTCTTCCAGGCCGTATGCACCATCGCGTCCAGCGGATTGGACACGATGATCAGCACGGCGTCCGGCGCCGCCTTCGCGACCTTCTCGCTGACGCTCCGCACGATCTTTACGTTGGTCTCAACCAGGTCGTCCCGGCTCATCCCCGGCTTGCGCGGCAGCCCCGCCGTGATGATGACCACGTCGCTGCCCGCCGCCGCGTCGTAGCTTGACGTCGCGATGATCGAACAGTCGAACCGGTCGATGGCCGCGCACTGGGCCAGATCGAGCATCTTGCCCTTCGTCTTGTCTTCCATCTCTGGAATGTCGATGACGACAATGTCCCCCAGCTCCTTCTCCGCCAGCCAGACCGCACAACTCGATCCGACATTCCCGCCACCCACCACCGTGATCTTCGCGCGTCTCATGTGCGCCTCCCTTCTGTCTTCTCCGGCCGCCTGCACCACAAGCACGAATCGCGCGTGTCGATCCGATCAGCCGCGCTCACCGATGTCGGCGAATCGTACTCGAAACCCCCAGACCGTAAAACCCGCCCCCCGCCCTCCCTCACATGCGCAAAGGGCAAGGGCCGGCACTCATCCGGCCCCTGCCCAACGCCCACTCCCCAATCGTTTCGTCAATCAGCGCCGATGCCGAACCGGCCGCGGAGCTGTGAATGAAGGCGAGGACCGGCTCCAGCCACCCCGGTGATGACTCGGGCCGATCACCGGCGCCCGCCGGACGGGCGGGGGAGCCACGTACACACGCCGGCTGGCGTACGAACGATGGCCGTACGACCGAACCGCCCGGCTCACGTGCCGCGGGCCGCTGTGGTAGAAACCGCCGACATGAATCGACCGGCCGCCGTAATACACCGGGGCCGGAGGCGGGTAGTACACCACCGGCCGCGCGCAGCTCGACGCCACGTACATTCGGCCCGTGGGATACGCGTAGTAGTCACCATGTCGCACGTACGTGGCGCAACCGCCGTAGTAGGCTGGAGTTGTCACTACGACCGGCGAGTAGTAGCCGCCGTAAGCGTAGCTCGGCCCCGACGAGTACCCGAACGAAACCCCGAACCCGCCGGCCAGGGCCGACGAGATCCCCAGGCCGAATACGCCGATGCCCGCAACGAGCACCGCACAGGTCAATCTCTTTGTTCGCGACATCACACACCTCCTGGAGGAAACAGCCCTGCTTCCGGGGCCAATCTGGCCCACACACCGCCACTCATGATGGAAGACACTGCACAGAGTCGAATAGTTAGCACCCGGCAAACGATTTTCTCGCCTCGTCCGGGGAAACGCGCATAACTATTTTTTCTGCAAACGGTTATCCATGTGTGTGCGCATCACGCGCAGAATTCGAATGAACTCGTCCCGATCATCGGGCGCCAGTCCCGCTAGGACCTCCGCCGTCAGCGCAAGCCGGACGCTGCGATACGCGTCGTAACCCGCCTTACCCTCAGGGGTTATGGAGACATCCACGCGCCGCCGATCCTCCGGGTTGATGCTGCACTGCACGAACGGTCCACCGCTCTTCTGCTCCAGGGCACGCATGATCCGCGACATCTGGGCCGGCAACACCCCGATGCTCTTCTGGATGTCGCCTACGGTCTGCGCCCCGTGCTTGACCAGGCAATCCAGGGTCAGAAACTCAGTTTCGCTGAAATGGTGGGCTGCCTCTCCCCCTTTGGCCTTCCCTCGGGCCCGAGCCAGAGCGCCCAGATTGCTCAACTCCAGGACCTCGTTTGCCATCTCCATCAGTTGTTTTCGAGACGCCTCAGTCTTCATCTGCTCTGACCTCGCCATCGAGAACACTTGACCCACCCCTCGCCCAATTCTTCTCTTCTATCGAAAGTAACACGCTTTGAATTATATTCAAGTCGAAAGCTTTTTTCCCCCCCGGGGCCGGCTCCCCCGGTCCGGCCCCAGCGGGGGGGGCGGTCGACGGCGAAGATCGCACCGGCGGGCGAACCCGGGCCTGCGATGGGTGTCAGGTTTTCGCGACTCGCATCGATCCCGGCCGCGCGAGCCGACAACAAGCGAACCGCGAATGTGCCGCGAGAACGCCGTCCTGGTCCGTGCGCGGACGATCGTCCCCACGAATGCACACGCGCGCCGCATGAATCAGGCTGCCACCGTCTGGCACTTTTCAAGAAATCGCTTGACTGGGACGATAAAGGGTGTACACTGTGGTTGAGTGGACCTTGGTGAGTTTATGACGCAGACCCTTCTGACAGCCCGCATCCTCGCGACGAGCTACGGCCAGTGGCAGCAGTACGCTGTATGTCTCATGGCCCGTAATTCGCGCGCGTTCGATTCCGGGCCACCGTAGGGTTTGCCGAAAAACGCCGAATTGTGCAAGCCCTGCGAGCCCGGAAGCTCACAGGGCTTTTTTCTTGGGCGAGTGCTGAATTCCCGCGGGCCCGGCGAAGGCGGCCCGCAACACGGTTTCTGAAGCGCAAACAACCCGGCGTCTGAGACGACCAGAGAGGGTACGCGCGTACCTACACGGAGAGTCTGCGCGCCGGGCAAGCCAGCGAAGGGAGGACGGTCGAGTGTCTTCGTCACCCAAACACGAAAAACCAGCGCATCCCATTCCGCGGGCGGTCGTGCGAGGCATTGTGGTTGGCGCCCGACCGTTGGCGCCGGTGCCGCCGGTCTCCGCGAAGGCCCCGACCTCGGAAAGAGTCCCCGACCCGCTTGCCCGATCGGCGGCGGGAGACGGTTAAGCGTCAAAACGCGACACGCCGAGCCGGCCGTCGAGGATCGGCCGTCTGGAGATGTGTAACGGAGAGTGGTGCCTTGGGTCGCAATCCCGGCCCGGCGTTTCGCGACGAGTTGGAGGCGGTCGATCCTCGACAGTATAGACAGGATCCTCGTCGGCCCCGCCGGCCGGCGTCAGCAGAAGCGGAGAGAACCGTGGCAACGGAGTGCAAACCATGAAGGAACGTTTTTGTGGCGGAGCCCGAGACCCGCCTCCGTGAACCGGATCGCGGGGAATCGAATCCGTGGGGACGGTTCGTCTCGCGAACACGCAGGCGATGGAGTCCGGCCGAGAACCTCAACGCACGAAGACGGGAGTGACAACATGAGGAACAGACCGACGCACAAGAACCTGAGAAAAACCCCGGATCGAGCCTGGACGAACCTGGAGTGCCGGCGCAAGCTGGCGACCGACCGCGGGTTCCGCGAAGAAGGACACGCGGCCCGGCCGCCTCCGGCACCGGCATTCCTTCCGATGTCCGCATAGCAACTCCGCGCATCGCGGCCGCCCATGGAACACGAACGTGGGCGGTATGCGCGCCCGCCCCGATGAGCCACCATCGGGTCGAGCGCCTGTACCACCTTGCGGCCCGAGTCCCGTGTACACCGCACCGGGTCGGGCCGCATCTTTTTTGGGGGCCGCCGTTCTGGCAGGGGGGTTCTTTTGCCGCGGAGAGATCTTCCGCTCATTCACCCTCTGGCTCGACGATGAGGGAAGAGGTCGGTGAGACCTTGCGCTGTTCGTGCGCCTTTCCGATCGGCAGGCTGCGTTGTCAGGCGAGGGCCAGTATTCCAGTTTGTTCCACCGCGGCGGCGACAGACTCCGGGGCGATTCTCGCGCGACCGCCATTCCTTTGACGCACGGTGCGACCCGGCCATCTTTACCCCCTTTGCCTCCGTGGGTAGAACTGTGACCGGGTAAGGGGGGCCCGGCCTTCTGACGCCCGCGCGCGGTGCGGCGGCCGGCGGATTCGCCCTGCAGCTCGAATCGCAGCTATTTGCGCGGTCCGGACGAACGAGGAACCTGCCATGAAGATTCACGCGGTTGATGTGCCGCCGCTCGAGGGCCCCGGCAGTCACTATGTCTCCAACCGGCCCCCGCTGCGACCCAGTCCACTCGTGAAGCTGCCGATCGGGGCCATCACGCCGCGCGGATGGCTGCGCGAGCAACTGATCCGGATGCGGGATGGGTTTGTCGGCCATCTGCCGGAGGTGAGCCGGTTCTGCCGCTCGGACAGCGGCTGGCTCCACCCGAAGGAGAAGGCCGCCTGGGAAGAGATCCCGTACTGGCTCAGGGGGTTCGGTGACCTGGGCTACGTGCTGAAGGACCCGCGGATCATCCGAGAGGCACGGGTCTGGCTCGACGCCCTGCTCGCCGGCCAGGATGCCGACGGCTGGATCGGCCCGCAGCCGATGAAGGCGTCTGGTGACGCGTGGCCGAACATGATCATGCTGTTCGCGCTGCGCAGCTTCTTCGAGGCCACGCAAGACGAACGCGTGCTCCCGGTCATGACGCGGTACTTCCGATACCGCAATTCCCTCCCGGACAAGGATCTGTACGTCCACGCCTGGGGCGTCGGAACCTACGCCCTGCAATGGTGGCAGCACGTGCGGGCGGGCGATGAGTTGGACAGCGTCTACTGGCTATACAACCACACCGGCGATAGCTGGCTGATCGAGTTCGCCCAGCGCATCCGCACAAACTGGGCGGATTGGGGCCGAACGGTCCAAAGCTGGCACGGCGTCAACATCTGCCAGGGGTTCCGCAACCCGGCCATCTGGTATCAGCAGTCGCACGACGAGGCGGACCTCGATGCGTCCCGACGGTGCCTGGCCGAGGTCTACGACAAGTACGGCCAGGTGCCCGGCGGCATGTTCGGGGCGGACGAAGACGCCCGGCCCGGCTACCCCGGCCCGCGGCAGGGGGCCGAAACCTGTTCGATGACCGAGATTATGCTCTCGTATGAGATGCTCCTGAAGATCACAGGGCAGGTGGACTGGGCGGACCGGCTGGAAGACGTGGCCTTCAACGCGCTGCCGGCCTCGATGACGCCGGACTTGAAGGGCCTGCATTACCTGACGGCGCCGAACCTCGTGCAGAGCGACTGCGGCACCAAGGCGCCGGGCCTGGAAAACGGCGGCAACACGCTGGCGTTCGATCCGTGGGACTTCCGCTGCTGCCAGCACAATGTCGCCATGGGCTGGCCCTACCTGGCCGAACACCTCTGGATGGCCACCCAGGACCGCGGACTGGCGGCGGTGGTATACGCGGCCAGTGACGTGACGGCCAAGGTGGCCGACGGCGCGGAGGTGACGATACGCTCGAACACGGACTACCCGTTTGAGGAAACGATCACCCTGCGGATTGCCGCAGCCAAGCCTGTGGCGTTTCCGCTGTACCTGCGCGTGCCGGGCTGGTGCGACGGTCCGGAGGTGGCGGTGAACGGGGAGCGTCGCGCGGCACAGGCGCAAGGCGGGGAGTACGTCGTGATGCAGCAGCGATGGTCGGACGGGGACGAGATCAAGCTGCACCTGCCGGCCAAAGTGACGCTGAAACGATGGAAGGCCAACGGCAACAGCGTGTCGGTGTACCGCGGGCCGCTGGCGTACTCCCTGCGCATCGAGGAGCGCTGGCACACGATCCGCGAGGGAATCGGCGAGGATTACCAGAAGTGGCCGGCGTTCGAGGTCTACCCGCAGACGCCGTGGAACTACGGGCTGGACATCGAGGGCGCGACCGATCCGGCTGCCCTGTTCGAGGTCGTGCATAAGCCCGGCCCGCCGGCCCCGCAGCCGTTCACGCTGGATGACACCCTCATCGAACTGACCACCCGCGGCAAGCGCATCCCGGCCTGGCAGCAGGATCCCACCGGGCTGGTCGGCGAAGTGCAGGAAAGCCCGGCCCGAGTGGACCCGGGTCTGCCCGAGACGATCACGCTGGTGCCGATGGGCTGCGCCCGGCTGCGCATCTCGGCGTTTCCGACGGTCAGCAGCGGTCCGGACGCGCACGAGTGGATGCCGCCGCTGGAATGCCTGCACGAGGCCTCGCACGTGTCTGACGACCTCTCGGCCGTCAGCAACGGCGATTGGCCCTGGACCGGCAAGGACCCCAGCAGGGTGCCTCGCTTCACCTGGCGACCCCACAAGGGAACCACCGAATGGATCACGTACCGGTTCGAGCGAGTGCGGCCGGTGTCGGAAGTGCATGTGTACTGGGTGGACGACGGCGAGGGCGGCGAGTGCCGTCCGCCCGCCTCGTGGCGGATTTTCTGGCGAAAGAACGGCGCGTGGGAGCCCGTGGTGTCGCACGGCAAGGCGGGCGCGGACCGGCGCGGCTGGGACTCCATGCGGTTCGATCCGGTGGAGACGACCGAGTTGAAGCTCGAAGTGACGCTGCAGGAAGGGCACTCCGGCGGGATCATCGAATGGGTCGTGGGGGTGTTGAATCCGAGCTGATCCCGAATTGCGAATGGCGAATGGCAAATTGCCAATTGCGAATGGCGAAACGGGGAGGTAGGGGCCCGAGAATCAAGGGATACAGGGATCGAGGGGGGTGGGGCGCGGGGGTCTGCAGAGCGCGGGCGGTGGTCGGCAAGCGGAGGCGGCACATGGTGCGATGGATGACGATGGTGATGGCGGTCGCGGCAACCGTAGCGAGCGCGGCGGAGCCGGGGCTGACGCCGGTGCCATTTGGCGCGGTGGAAGTCACGGACGAGTTCTGGGCGCCTCGCATGAAGACCAACCGCGAGCGGACGATCCCTCACAACTTCCGGATGTGCGAGGAGTCCGGGCGGATCAACAACCTGCGCCGGGCCGGTGGGCTCCTGGAAGGCAGGGAGTTTGAGGGGTACCGGTTCAACGACTCGGACGTGTACAAGGCCCTGGAAGGCGCGTGCTACGAACTGGCCCGCAAGCCCGATCCGGCCCTGGGCAAGCAGGTGGATGACCTGATCGCCGTCCTCGCCGCGGCCCAGCAGCCGGACGGCTACCTCAACAGCTACTACGCGCTGGCCGAGCCGGACGCGCGCTGGACGAACCTCAAAGACGCGCACGAGCTCTACTGCGGCGGGCACCTGATCGAGGCGGCGGTGGCGCACCACCAGGGCACGGGCAAACGCACGCTGCTGGACGTCGCCGTCCGGTTCGCCGACCATGTGGCGTCCATCTTCGGGCCGGACAAGCGGCGCGACGTGCCCGGGCACCAGGAAATCGAACTGGCGCTGGTGAGGCTCTCGGCCGCCACGGGCGACACCCGGTACCGCGACCTTGCCCACTTCTTCCTGGAGGAGCGGGGTCGGGCGCACGGACGAGGGCTCTACGGCGAGTACTGCCAGGACCACGTGCCGATCGACCAGCAAACCGAGATCGTCGGGCACGCGGTGCGGGCGATGTACTACTACTGCGGGCTGGCGGACGTCATGCGGGCGTCGGACAGCCGGTCGCACCTGTCCGCGCTGGAACACATTTGGAACGACGTCACCCTGCGGAAGCTCTACGTCACCGGCGGCATTGGCCCATCGGCGCACAACGAAGGGTTCACCATCCCGTACGATCTGCCCAACGAAACCGCTTACTGCGAATCCTGCGCGTCCATCGGGCTGGTGTTCTGGGCGCACCGCATGAATCTGCTCACAAAAGACGCCCGATACGCGAACGTCCTGGAGCGCGTGCTCTACAACTCGCTCCCCGCCGGCGTCTCGCTGAGCGGCGACCGATTCTTCTACGTGAACCCGCTGGCCGGCCGGGGCGGGCACCACCGCCGGCCCTGGTACAGTTGCGCCTGCTGCCCGCCGAACTTCGCCCGCTTTTTCCCCACGCTGGGCGGCTACGTCTATGCCGCGGACCACGAGGGGATCTACGTGAACCTCTATGTGACCGGGCGTGCCGAAATCCGCGTTGCCGGCGTTCCGGTGAACGTGGAGCAGAAGACGGACTATCCGTGGAACGGTTCCGTGCGACTGACGGTGTCCCCGCCCGCGGAAAAGCCGTTCGCGGTTTGCCTGCGGCTTCCCGACTGGTGCCCGAAGGCCGAGGCGAAAGTCAACGGCCAAACGCTGGAGGCCCCGTTCATCCGCAAAGGTTACCTGCGAATCGAACGTGCTTGGAAGCCGGGTGACACTGTGGAGTGGTCGCTCGCCATGCCCATCCAGCGCATCGAGGCGAATCCGCGGGTGATGGCCAACCGCGGGCGCGTGGCGCTCCAGCGCGGGCCGATCGTGTACTGCGTGGAAGCTCAGGATGCCAACGGCGCGGCGGACCGGCTCGTCCTGCCCCGCGACGCCGTTCTGAGCGCGATGCACCGCAAAGACTTGCTGGGCGGCGTGACGGTCATTGAGGGAAAGGGACGCGAGGCGGCGGCCCCCACCGCCTGGGGCGCGGACCTGTACCGCCCGGTGACAGAGGGTCGAACCGTGGACTTCACCGCGATTCCCTACTGTGTGTGGAACAATCGGCAGGCCGGGGCCATGACGGTCTGGCTGCCGGAATCGGACGGGCTGGTTCCCCCGCAGCCGGCAGAGCGAATCAAGGCCTCCGCGTCGCACGTGAACCAGCAACTGGCCGCAGTGCATGACGGACTGGAGCCGGCCTGGCCCGGCGACATGAACGTGCCGCGGCTGGACTGGTGGGATCATCTGGGCACCGTGGAATGGCTGCAATACGATTTCGAGAAACCCCGGCAGGTGACCGGCGTGGACGTGTACTGGTTTGATGACGGCCGCCTGGGCGGGCGCTGCCGCGTGCCGGCGTCGTGGAAGCTGCTCCGCCGCGACGGCGAGGAATGGCGCGAGGTGGCCAACCCCACCGACTACGGCACGCAGCGTGACCAAGTGAACCGCGTCTGGTTCGACCCGGTGGAAACATCCGCCCTGCGACTCGAAGTCCAGTTGCAGCCCGATTTCTCCGGCGGCGTCCTGGAATGGGCGGTGCTGGAGGATACGGCTCGGCCGTGCTCCCGGCACGCCGGGGTCTCGGCTGCACCAGAGTGAGAACTCCTTTTCACCCTTCGGCCCGCGAGAAGGGATTTCCGAAAACCCCGCAGGGCCCGCTCCGGCGCACTGGTCCCTATCCGCTCTTCTCCCGAGGACGGTCAGTCTTCCGCGGCCGAGACCCCCTTCTCCGCGATCGCCCGAAACTGCTGCTCACGCGCGAGGAACGCTTCCACTACGGCCGGATCGAAGTGGCTGCCCGATTCGGAGACGATGATGTCTCGGGCCTGCTCGTGCGAGAGCGACGGCTTGTACACGCGCCGACTGGTCAACGCATCGTATACGTCGGCCAGCGCCACCAGACGGGCGGACCAGGGGATGTCCTCCTGCTGAAGCTGGAACGGATACCCCGCGCCGTCCCATCGCTCGTGGTGGGCGAAGGTGATCTGGCACGCGTTGGCCAGGAAGTCGTCCTCGCCGAGCTTCCGCATGATGGCCAGCAGCGTCTCCCCCCCAATGACCGGGTGTTTCTCAATCACCCGCCGTTCGTCGTCGGTCAGGTGACCGGGCTTGCGGAGCACCGCATCCGGCACACCCACCTTGCCCACATCGTGCAGGGACGAGGCAAGGCCCAGCGTGCGAATCTGGTCGGGTGACATCGGCAGATTGCGCCTTCTTTGCACCATCTCTTCGGCCAGCACCTCCACGAAGGCACGGATGCGCTCCAGGTGGTCTCCGGTCTCCGTGTCGCGCGACTCGGTCAGTTTCGCCAGTCCGAAAATGACAGCATCACGCGTCTTGAGCAGGGCCCGGCTGCGCTGGTTGACCAGGTCCTCGAGGTTTTCGTTGATGGCCGCCAGCCGGTTCTCATACTTCCGCATGATGAACCACGTCAGGCACGTGCCCACCAGGGCCATCGCCACGACCACCAGCACACCCACGCGTCGCACCGGTCCGAGCACTCTCTCCACCGTCAGGACGACCGCGGTCTCGGGCCGGTGAATGAGGACGGTGGCGTTCAAGGGGGCGATCTCGTACGCGGCAACCAGGTGCCGTCCGTTCGGAAGGTCAGCCCAACCCGTAACCGGTTCCGAAGACGACCGGGCGGCTTCGATGATTGCCGCTTCCCGCGGCAGCCCGTGCAGGACGGCCAGCCCCGGGCGGGTTTGCCGAAGGTCTTCACGCTCGCGAAACTGAGGATGACAGAGTACTGATCCGTCCGTGTTGCTCACCACGCAGACGAATCCCTCATTGGGAAGCCGGACGGTCTCGATCACCGCCTGAAGCCGGCCCCAGTCATCGGAACCGACCCGCAGGTCACTCAGCTTCATCAACTCCACAATGCTGGCCGTCTGGCGAGCGGTGTGGATGTTGTTGGCCCGATACCCGTCCCGCACCAGGCTGCCCACCTCCCGGCCGAGCCATCGGCCGAAGAGGGCCAGCCCCAGGGACAGGCAGATCAACTGGCCGGCGGCCACGAGCACGATCAAGGCCGATCGGGACCGAATCATACGAGTTCTCATAGGCCGCCCAATCTCCCGACGGGGGGTCGGCTCAACAGCGGGGATGGCAGTATCTTCCCCGGCCGCAAGATCCGTCGCAGGTGCTTCTATAGCACGCGCACCCACACCGCCTTCAGGTACGACGACTCCGGGCAGCGCGGGGAGACGGGATGGTCCATCCCGGCCCCCGTCACCGCCAGGATCTGGACGGACCGGCCGGCCTGACGCACGGAGGCGGTCACCAGGGACACAAACTCGTCGCGTCCCATCGCGCCGCTGCACGAGCAGGTCAACAGCAGCCCGCCCGGCGCCACCAGCCCCGCCGCCAGCCGGTTCAGGTCCGCGTACTTCCTGCGGCCTTCCTCCGTGTCGTTGCGGCCGAAAACCAGCTTCGGCGGATCGAGCACCAGCACATCGTACTGGCGCCGGTTCACCTGCATCTGCCGCATGTATGTGAACGCATCGGCCTGCAGCGTGTCCACGCGCACCTGGTTGAGGTTTGCGTTGACCCGCGCCATGGCGACCGCCGCCTCGTCCAGGTCTACGCAGGTCACGTCCGACGCGCCGCCCAGCACCTTCGCGCAGATGCCGAACCCGCCCGAATAGCAGCACACGTCCAGTACGCTGCTTTCGCGGGCCAGTTCCGCCAGCCGCCGTCGGTTCTCCCGCTGATCGCAGAAGAATCCCGTCTTATGCCCGCCCTCGAACTGCACGCGGAACCGCACGCCGTGCTCCGCGACGTTCACCGACCCCGGACATTGGTCCGAGACGACCGGCTCTGCGCTGAATCCCTCCTGCCGCTGCACGCGCTCATCCACGTGTACGCGATGATGCCGCGTGCCTGCCGCCTCGTGCAACAACGGCAGCAGGCGGTCCAGCAGCCGCCACATGCCCAGGCTGAAGACCTCCACGGACAACACGTCGCCGTAGCGATCGACCACCAGCCCGCTCAGGTCGTCCCCTTCCGCGTGGGTCAGCCGGTACGCGTTCGTGACGGCGTCCAGCCCAAGCCGTTGGCGCCGCAACGCGACCGCCCGCCCGATCGCATCGCGCCAGAACCCCTCATCCAGCGTCCCCTCGCCGAAGCGCAGCATCCGCACCGCGATGGCCGATCGCGGATTGTAGAGTCCGTGTCCGAACAGCGTGCCCCGCCGGTCGTACACCGCCACACAGTCCCCCGGTCGGGCGTCCGGCGACGCCTGCTTCACCATCTTCTGGTAGATGAACGTCTGGTATGCCGCCGACCGCAGGGCGACCCACGGCAACTGCCGCTCCGCAAGGCTCGTGTCTGACGCAGGTTCGGTCATCGCCGGGGATTATACTGCGCTGCCGCCTCGCCCGCGCAATCCCGTCCCCGCGGCACTCGTCTGTCCGGGCGGTCCGGGCGATCCCTTCTCATTTCTCCGTTCTTCGGTACCATGCTCCGTATGAAACCGACGCTTCTCATTCTGGCTGCCGGCATGGGCTCGCGATACGGCGGGCTCAAGCAGATCGATCCGGTTGGACCCAACGGCGAGGCGATTATTGATTTCTCCGTGTTTGACGCCATGCGGGCGGGCTTTGGCCGGCTGGTGTTCGTCATCCGCCGCGATATCGAGTCCGCGTTCCGCGAGACCATCGGTCGGCGGTTCGAGGACAGACTGCCCGTGACCTATGCATTCCAGGAACTCGACGCGCTGCCCGCCGGCCATACGCCGCCCGCCGGCCGCAGCAAGCCCTGGGGCACCGGCCACGCCGTCCTGGTGGCGGCCGATCTCATCCACGAGCCGTTCGCCGCGATCAACGCCGACGACTTCTACGGGCCGGCGTCCTACCGGCTGCTGCATGAATTCCTCGTCCACAACCCGGACGCGGAGGTGGCCAACTACGCGATGGTCGGGTTCCGCCTGGCCAACACGCTGTCGGAGGCAGGCAGCGTGTCGCGCGGCGTATGCCGGTGTGACAGCACCGGTTACCTCCAGCAGATTGAAGAAATCACGAAACTCGACCCGGATCCCGCGGGCGCGCGGTACACGGACGACACCGGCAGCTCGCGGGTGCTGCCCGGCGACACGCTGGTCTCGATGAACATGTGGGGATTCAACCCGTCCTTCTTCAACCACCTGCGAGAGGGCTTCACGGCCTTCCTGGCCCGCAATGGGCAGGATCCGAGGTCTGAATACTACCTTCCTGCGGCCGTAAACGACCTTGTGAATGCCCGCACGGCCCGTGTCCGCGTTCTGAGCACGCCCGAGGCGTGGTGCGGCGTCACGTACCAGCAGGATCGGCTCCAGGTCATCGCCTACCTTCGCAGCCTGGTCGAGAACGGCACCTACCCATCGACACTCTCGCCCTGACCCGTGCTGGAACTGTTGCGTCCGAGAATCTTGCCTGGTTTCATCAGGGCAATCCCTTACCAAACCGCTTGAGTTGAGCCTCCAAAGCGCGTATTATGAAGGCGCTGGGGATGGGTGGGCGGCGTGAGACGCCGCCACAACGGGAACGGACTTCACGCTCGGGGTCCTCCTCGACGAGGCATGGAATGGCCACCATCGACGAAATCGCCAGGCGAGCGAACGTCTCCAAGACCACGGTCTCCTTCGTGATCAACGGGAAGCCGGGGGTCAGCGAGGCGACGGCCAACCTTGTCCGAGCCGTCATGGCCGAGCTGGATTACGTGCCGTCGGTTCTGGCCCAGCGGTTTGCCTCGCGGCGGAGCATGGCCGTCGCGCTGATTGCCCAGTCATACCCCAGCGTCTTCCACGATCCTCGCCACGCGGAGATTGTGGATGCCGTGTACAGCACGCTGGAAGACCAGGATTACTCGCTGGTGCTGGGCACGTCGAACCGGCGATTCCTGGAAGAGCGTCGGCACATCAAGATTCTCCGCAGCGGGCAGGTGGACGGCCTCCTGCTGTTGGAGCCCACGCTGGATCAGGACTATCTGGCGGACCTGGCCGAGCAGGATGCGCCTGTCGTCATCATCAATGGCGAAGGCGGCCACCTGGGCTTGGCCGCCGTGCGGACGAACGACACCGCCGTCGGCCGGATCGCCGCCGAGCACCTGTTGAGCCTCGGGCACCGGCGGATCGGGTTCATTGACGGCGGCCGGTCGCACCAGTCGGCCATCGACCGGGCCCTGGAGTTCCAGCGTTCGCTGGCCCAGGCCGGATGTCCGTTGGATCCGCGGCGTATCTTCCACGGTGAGATCAACACGAGCGAGGTCACGGGGCATCACGGCTGCCGGACCATCCTGGAGCGTATGCCGGACACGACGGCCATCTTCTGCTGCAACGACACCATGGCCCTGAACGCCCTGGATGCGGCCCGGGAGATGAACCTGGACGTGCCCGGCCGGCTTTCGCTTCTCGGCGTGGACGATCATCCGACCAGCATCGCCTGTCGACCGCAGCTTTCGTCCATCCGTCAACCGTCGTACGACATCGCGAAGGAAGCGACCGAGATGCTGCTGACCTGCCTCCAGCATCCGCGGAACGGGAACCACAAGCCCGTGACTCGTCTGCTTCCGCCGGCCCTGGTCCCGCGTGATTCCACGGCGCCCCCGGGCCCGATGATTCCGTGTTGAGTCGTTTGCCACGTGCGTTTTGGACGACGGCACGCGCCTTTGTTACGGAGCACGCAGGTCCGCGCCGACTCCATCGCCTCCCCGCGATTTGTCCGATAATCAGGACCGCCAAGCGGCTCGTGATCGGCGGACGTGCATCGAGCGGGCCGGCCATTCTCTGCACTAAAGCGTTTCA
>CAZPHH010000108.1:0-14700 GCA_964586145.1 uncultured Phycisphaeraceae bacterium
GAAGTAGATCCAGGAAGAAACAACCCCCAAGACGCTGACTGGACTATATGAGGGTCCAAATCGCCGGCGTTGGTGACCACCTTGCGGATACGCCGACCCAGGCCGTGAGGGTGGTCCCGGAGATTTTGACCTTCACCGCGACGGTAAACAGTCACCTTTTGCCCCTCACTTCTGCCCTCATTCTCAGGGCGAGGAAGACAGAGGGTCGCGGGCGGGAAACGCCCTGCTCATTCCGGTGCGTAGAGTCGATAGACGGGCACGCCGCGGGCGCGGATGGCGGCGGTGAGCTGCCAGAAGTGATCCTCAAACGTGTCGGTGGACAGGATGACGGCATCGGGGGCGAGTTCTCCGGCGGCAATGGCCGCTTCGAATCGGGCGCGCGGCCAGACGGGCAGGCCGGCCGGTCCCGCTTCGGCGAGAGCCGGGTCGTCATCGATCAGGCCGGCGATGCGGTGGCCGGCGGACTCCCAGCTCTCCCGTTTCTGCAGAAGCCGATTCGTATGCCGTCCGGCGCCGAACAGCCACGCCTGAGCGGGACGGCCGAGCGTTCTTCCGACTGCATCCAGGATGCAGCAAACACGGGCCGCAGGATCTGCCACGGGCAAGGCAGGCGGGACATCGCGGTACGTGGCGTGCAGGTCGTACCAGTCGTTGGGCCCGCCCTGGCCGGCGGCCGCGTGGCCGAGTCTGCGGGCCAGATAGGCGAACGCCGCCGCCTCGGCGGTCTGCCAGTCGCCGTCGGTGTCTTCGCCGAAGGGGCCGGTGCTGCCGAACGGAAACGCCCAGCCGTTTGGGCCGGGCGCGCGCATCCACGCGTGGCGGCCTGCGGCGTCCGGGCGATACTCCCAATCCGTGGCGATCGAGGCTTGGGCGTCTGTGGGGCCGTGGGGGTCGTAGCGGACCTGGCGATGCGTGCGCTGGGAGATGCACTTGAATGCGTTGTAGCCTTTGGCCTGCAGGGCGACCAGGCTGGACAGGCCGGTGATTTCGATCGAGACAAATCGCGGCCGGTCCGCCGGGTCGATGGCCTGGACGCACAACTCGTCGTACCCTTCGATGTCGACCTTCAGGTAGAGCGGCACGCCGTGCTCGCGCAGCACGCTGTCAAACGTGCGGCACGGCACGTCCACGGGGTGCGCCCGACCGGCGCGGCGGGCGGCCTTGGGGTCAAAGGAGCTCCAGGCGGAGTTCTCATCGCAGACCCAGAAGGGGGCCGTTCCCGCCTGCGGGCCGATGCCGCAGTGCAGCAGGGCCAGGCGCCCGTCGGCGATCGCATCGGCAAAGCGCCGACGCGCGGCGTCGGCCAAAACGGGGTTGGCCTCGACGGCGACGACACGGCAGCCCTTGAAGAGGTAATAGGCGGTGTCGTCGCCGTTGTTCATCCCGACGTCGTAAATGAGGTCTGTGTGCATCGTGCGTCTCGGGCGCGGGCGGCGGGGGTCAGGGTACTCGCGGCGGGGGTCGATGTGCAAACGGGAAATCGGGAAGGGATGCTACCGGCGGTTGCGCAACAGCTTCCACGCCTGGGTCGCGATGTAGGGAAGGCTGCCGGGCGTGCCTGCGATCAGGCGGCGGAGGACCTCGCCCGCGGGCGCCTTTTCCCCGAAGCGGATCATGTTCCGGTTGGCCGGGGTCACGCAGGTGCAGCGCGGCGACAGGCACGGCGTGGGCCCGTCGAATCGCCTGAACGTTCCCCGGGCGATGTTCCCCAGGTAGAAGTGCGGCTGGTGGTTGTAGCAGCGGGTGACGTCGCCGTTGATGTCGATCTTGAAGAAGAGGTGTCCGGTGTGGCACAGCGTCCCGAAGATCTTGTGCCGGCGGATCACGTCGGTGTTCATGGGGGTTTTGCCGGCGAGATACGCTTCAATCTCCGGCCGGTACCGCACGAACCGGGCGTTGACGCGGAGCACCTGGTAACGGAACGGCACGCCCCGTTCGGCCAGTCGCTCTTCAATGCCGCGCAACGTATCGAAATCCCTTTCCACGAGCACGGAGCTCACGCAGAACCCCGTGCCGGGGCGTTTGGCGGCATGGAAATCGGCAGCCTTCTCGATGAACCCGTCCAGGTCTTTGACCTGAGTCAGGTGGAGGCTGGCGGTGAGCATGGTGAGCTTGTCGCCGCAGATGTCCAGAAACTCATGCAAACGGGCGCGCGAAGCGTACAGATTGGTGGTTGTGGAAATGCCGTGTCCGGCCTCGGTCAATCGTCGGCAGAGCTCGAAGAAGCGAGGGTGAATGAACGGCTCGCCGCCGATCAGCTTCACGTGCCACCGTCCCGGCAGGTCTCCGAGCATGGCCAGCACCGCGTTGATCACCTCGTCGGAGCCGTGTTGCTTGTCGGCATAGCGGCGCTGATAGCAGTAGGCGCAATCGTAATTGCACCTGTCGGTGATGATCCATTCAAAGCTGGGTATGGGCTCCTTCGTCATTCAGCAGAATCCTCGCGGAACGCCTGACCGGCCGGCCGGGCGTTCGTGCGCGGTGAGCTTCGCCCACCCGCGTTGCGTTCGGCTTCGGCCATACGGGCCATCTCATGGTAGCCGCAGCGGTGCGAGCATTTCAAGCGGAGCGGTTTGTCGGCCGGCTTGCACGGTGCGAGACCGGACGGATGGGCCGAGCGTTCCCGCCGCTTCGCCACGCTGTCGTGCGAGTGCCCGCGAGAGTGGCCTGCACGCGTCTGCCGCGTACGAAAGACTCGCCTCGCCCTGCCGGAAGCCTGACTTCAAGGGGCGGACGGGCGCACGTCCAGGCGAATCCCCTGACAGTGGCACTGAACTGCGGTGACAATCGCGTGTTGATCCGGCGAATCGGATTGACTCCGCGCGGCGCTTCCCGTATTGTGCATGATGGAGGGTGTGCCCGGGATGGTTTGCGCGGCACACCTGCATGCCCGCCGCCACAGCATCTTCTTGCGGCATTCTGACATGAGGAGGACCGAACATGCGCACGCACCCCGTACGAGTTGTCTCGCTTCTTGTTGGATTGACCGGGTTTCTGGCCTGGGGCCTGGGGAACGCGGCTGCCCAGGAGTGCCAGACCAGCATGGACTGCATGCTGTTTGTTGAGTATTGCGCCAAGCCGATCGGCGAATGCGACGGCCCGGGCACATGTACCCTCCGGCCGAGCAGTTGCCCAGGCCTGTGGAATCCCGTGTGCGGCTGCGATGGGGTGAAGTACTCAAACGCCTGCGTCGCAGCGTGGTTCGGATGGAGCGTCGACTACGGGGGTGAGTGCATCGACCCCTATTGCTGGTCGAACCAGGAGTGTCCTGACGATGAGTATTGCCTGTTCGATGGCTGCGCCGCGGAGACGGGCGTCTGCACCGCCCGGCCGGACTCATGCCTGGACATCTGGGACCCGGTGTGTGGGTGCGACGAGGTGACGTACTCGAACGCCTGCTACGCGGCGCTGGCCGGCGTCACCGTGGATCACGAGGGACCGTGCGACGGGCCCCTCTGCTGGTCAAACCTCGAATGCCCGGATGACGAGTACTGTCTCTTCGACGGCTGTGCCGCAGAGACGGGAATGTGCGTTCCCCGGCCGCAGGCGTGTCTGGACGTCTGGGACCCGGTGTGCGGATGCGACGGGATGACGTATTCCAACGCCTGCTACGCGGCGCTGGCCGGCGTCACCGTGGACTACCCCGGTCCGTGCGACGGTGCATACTGCTGGTCCAACCAGGACTGTGACCCGCTCTGGTACTGCTTTTTCCATGTGTGCGCCGTGGAGACCGGCGTGTGTATGCCCCGACCGCAGGGCTGCCCGGACGTTTGGGATCCCGTGTGCGGTTGCGACGGGGTGACGTATTCCAACGCCTGCTACGCGGCGCTGGCCGGAATGAGCGTCGACTACCCGGGTTCATGCCTGGGCAACGGGTGCTGGGGCAACTCGGACTGCGGCGAAGGGGCGTATTGCCTGTTTGACCCGTGCGCGGTGGAGACGGGCGTATGCACGCTCCGGCCGACGGACTGCCCGGACGTCTGGGACCCCGCGTGCGGCTGCGACGGCATCACCTACAGCAACGCTTGTGTGGCGGCGGCGGAGGGGGCGAGCGTGGCCTATCCGGGTGCGTGCGTTGCCGGGGACGTGAATCTCGATGGCGGCGTGGATGAGGGGGACGCCGGCGCCTTCGCCGCATGCGTGGGCGGGCCGGGAACGCCCCCCGAACGCGTGTGCGAGGTGGCGGATTTCGACGGCGACAATGATGTGGACCTGCGCGATTACATGGATTTCCAGCGGTACTACGGGAACCAGACCGGTCCGCTCCTGGCACAGTACGGGAATAGCGGGTGCCTGCCGGAATCCGAGGGCTTGCGCTTTGCCTGGTGCGATCCGGATGCGTTTGTGCTGACTCCTGGCCCCGGGACGTTGCACATTGCTCACCTCAGCGCAGAGTACAACTGCTGCCCGGACGACATTCTCGTGACACTGGTGGTGGAGGGCCCCACGCTGCGGTTGACGGAGACGGAAATCCTCACCCACCCGTGCTACTGCATCTGCTGCTACGACGTGGAATCCACCGTGGTCAACCTGGCCCCCGGGACGTACACCGTCGAGTACTGCTGGTTGGAATACGACACCAACCAGACCGAATGCCACATGGAGGAAGTGGTCATACCGTAGATTGTGCGGCGCCGTCTGACTTCGGCCAGGCGTTGCCGCAAACAGACCTGGGCGCCCCCAGGCGAAAGGTCACCACGCTTCGAGCGGTTTGACCCACGCGATGCCCGTGCTGTTGGTGTGCGGGTCGGCGTACGGCAGCACTTTGCCGCCGAAAACCTCCAGTTCCTTCTCCGACGCGACCGAGTGCCCGATGACCAGGCCGAGCACTGCGCCCATCAGCACGTCAGACAAATAGTGCTCGTTGTCGTCGAGTCTCTCGATCGCCACCAGGGCGCCCAGCCCGTACAGCGGAACGCCCACCAGCGGTCCGTATTCCTGGTGCATGACCGAGGCAAAACAGAACGTGCTGGAGGTGTGGCCGCTGGGAAAAGTGCCCCATTCGCCGTTGGGTGCGTCGTCCCAGCTCGCGGCCTGGCCGAGCATGGTGGACACTCCGTTGATGATCAGGGCGCTGAAGAGCTTCTTGCCCACGTTGTAGGTTTTGTGGTCCTGCGTTTGCTGTCCTGCCAGGTACCAGGCGCCGGCCAGGGCGAAGTGGGTGCCCGGGTTTCCCAGGGCGGCGAATGCGTCGTTGAAATCGCTCTTGAAGATGTTGTGTCCGCGCAGCCCGTCTTCCACGGTCTTGTCCGGACCGGTCTTCTGGACCGCCAGCGAGCCGCCGTAGGTCAGGCCGAGGACCAACAGGTTGGGCACGGAGCCGTAAACCCTCTTCGTGTCGCGCCAGAGGTCCGAGGGCATGGCCTTCACGTCGCGTTTGAGAGTGTCCCACAGGCCGGGCAGCGGACCGGGCCGATCGGCCGACACGATCCCAGCGGGCCTTGTCGCGGACACTTCGGCCAGGTCGGATTCGCGGATCGGCGGCGTCGGCTCAGCGTTGGGTGTCGAGGGCCCTGCCGGCTGCCCATACGCGGCCAGGCGGAACGCCAGCGGCGCCGGCCGATGGCCTGCCGCCGAGGCGACGGCCGTCCGGCGATCTCGCTGGATTTCCGCAATTCGGCTGTCCAGGGCGTCCCATCGACCGGCATCGCGCGAGTTGGCGCAGCCGGCCGCCGCCCAAGCGATTCCCACCAGAATACAAATGCGAATCGTCATGACCGTGCCTCCATGTTGATGCTGCAGATGATCCTGCCATTCTCGGGCAGGGACAACTCTACCCGAAACGTCCGGCGGGAGAAATGAGAACCCGACGAGCCGCCGGCGCGTGCTTGTGGTCCCGCTGCGCGTCTGTACACTGGGGTGCGAAATGCTTTCGGAGGGCGGAAGGACCCGATTCCGCTCGATGCTCCTTGCCTGAGGGTTCGGCGTCCGTGGGTCGTCTGTTTGATACGGAGTGTCACACCATGAGAGGGATTGCGTTCATGGCTGTTTTTGTTGCCTCATCGGGGCTGTCGGCGGCGGACGACGTGCTGCTGCGCGAGGACTTCGGGCAGACGGCGGACGGCGACCTGCCGACGGGCTGGTCCGCGGACGGGCCGGGTTGGAGCGTGGCGGACAACGGCCTGTGCGGTGCGGCCATGGAAGGCGAGAGCACGGTCTTCTTCGGGTCGCCCGAATGGCGGGACGTCGCGCTGACCGCCGACGTTCGATTCGTGGACGCAAAGAGAGACACGTCCTGGGCGGCCCTGCTGGTGCGCGACGCCGGCGCGGACGCGCCCGGCGTTCAACTCACCATTCGTCGAGACGCAACCCGAGGCAACGGCCTGGAACTCGCCGCCCGACGGCCGAAGGACGATGGCGGCGGTTGGCGCATATTTCAGACCGCGGCGGCGCCCAAAGCCACCGATAACCATCCCTACCGCCTGCGACTCGAAGCGCGGGGCGAGTGGCTCCGCGGGTTCGTCAACGACCGGAAGGTGTTCGAGTGCCCCCGCGGGACCGAGGTCAGCCCGGCCGGCCGCGCCGGTTTCCGGATCAGCGGCGCTTCGATCGTGGTGGACAACGTGGAGGTGTTGCGTCTGGCGGCGGAAGGCCCCACCCAGCGCCGGCACCTGCGGGCACGCCCGCTGGTGATCGCGCATCGCGGCTGGTCGGAACGAGGGCCGGAGAACACGCTGGCCGCGTATCGGCTGGCCATCGAGGCCGGGGCGGAGATGGCTGAATGCGACGTCTGGCTGACGTCCGACCGCGTTCCCGTGCTGCTGCACGACGGAAACCTCAAGCGAACGACCGGCCTGGACGCGCCGATTTCCAGCGTGTCGCTGGAGAAGGTGAAGGAGCTGGACGCAGGGAGCTGGAAGTCGCCCGATTTTGCGGGCGAGCGCATTCCGACGCTGCGCGAGGCGCTGGACCTGGTTCGCGGCAAGCTTCGCCTGGTCATCGAGATCAAACAGGCCGGCATGGAGAAGGAGGTGCTCGAGGCGATCCGCGACGCCGGCGTGAACCCGGCGGACGTGATGATCTTCTCCTTCAGCCACGACGTCGTCGAGACGATCACCCGGATGGAACCGCTTCTGCCTACCGTCTGGCTCATCGGCGACATGCCGTGGGAAGAGGCCGCCCGACGCGACCTGCTGACCGAGGCCGTGCGGATTCGCATCTCGGCCGTCGGTCTGCCCTTCACGCGGGCGAATCCGGCCGTCCTGCGCATGGCCCGCGAGCGCGGGTTGACGGTGTTCGTGTGGACGGTGAATGATCCGGCCGACATGCGGTATCTGTCGCGGATCGGCGTGGACGGCATCATCACGGACCGGCCGGACGTGCTGCTGGGCATCGTGGAGGAACAGGGCTGATGCCCCTCGCGGCGCGTTCCGGCGCCGCGGCTTCTTCAGCGGGTCAGGTCCTGCAGCGTGACGTACAGAAACGCGGCCGCAATCAGGGCCAGCCCCACCGCCTGTGTGACCATCTGGATGCGCAGGTTGACCGGCGATCCCTTGACCTTCTCGATGAGCAGGAACACCATGTGCCCGCCGTCCACGATGGGCAGGGGCAGGAAATTGATGACGGCCAGGTTGGCCGAGATCATGGCCAGGAAGAACAGCAGATGTACAACGCCCGCCTGGGCCAGTTGCCCACCCAGCTTCACGATGCCGACCGGGCCGGCCAGCGTCTCCACGCCCACGCTCCGTGAGACGATCATCCGCTTCATGGTGATGTAGACGCCGATGATGAACTCCCAGGTCTTGTCGGCGCCCAGGGCGATGGCCGAAAAGGGGTTGTTCGCGCGGATGATGGTCCGCTCCTGGGCGAAGCTCAGGTCCATCGTGTAGAGGACTCGACTGAGCCACGGGTAGACCATGTCCTCGGTGACCTCCAGCGTGGCCGTCTGCGGGGGCGACAGATGCTCTCGGTATCGCACTTCCACCGTCTTGCCGATGTTCTCTTCCAGCGCAATCTGGGTGCCCACGGCGTGCGATACGGAAACCGGGAACGACTGTTCCCGCTCCACACCGAAGCGGGCGGCGGAGGACGGTGTGTAGGTCACGACCTCCTGTCCGTTGATGGCAAGCATGAGCGCGCCCGGCTTCAGGCCCAGTTTGGTGTGGATGGTGTGCGGCACCGAAAACGAACAGGTCTGCTCCGCCCCGTGATCCGCTCCCTGCCGGTATGAGATCGTGACGGCGCCGCCCGCATTCTGCCGCAACTCCTCCACCATCGCGGCCCAGCGGACCACCGGCTTGTCGTTGATTCGGGTGATCCAGACGCCGTCGGGGATGCCGGATTCCGCGGCCGGGGTGGGGCGGCCGTCCCAGTCGCGGACGACGCGGCCGATCCGGGTCACGTTGTCCGCGAACAGGTCGAAGGAGGCGCCTTCCTGCGGCAATCCGGGCGCGGCGCCCGTGACCAGGCGGCCAATCCGCTGGGCCACCGTGCGCTTCACCAGCGGCCGAATGACCAGGTCGACCTGCTTTGCCAAATCCGGTCGCCAGATGCGCACCGGTATGTCGCGTTCATGTACGTCGGTCTGGTCTCGTCTCCCATCCGCCTCCCGCGCGCAGAAGCGTCTGGTTTCCGTCCGGATCTCGTCCTTGGTCGGATAGGAAACGTCGCCCCATTTCAGGATGACGTCACCCACCTTGAGTCCGGCCAGATACGCCCGGCCTTCCGGTTCGACAAGACTCACACGGGTCAGCGGAGTCAGCCCGAGGACGTCGACCGAACCCCGGCGGGACAGGCCGTGGGGACGGATCGCAATGCGTGAGGGAAGCACCAGATCCACGCGCTTCGTGGGCGAGTTCGGATCGTTGGGATCCTCCGGACGCTCCACCACCACGTGGGCCTCCGCCGACGGGCTGGCGAGGGCGATCAGGACCTCGCTGGCGTTGCTCTCGGTGATGGTTTTGCCGTCCACGCTGACGATCCGATCGCCGATGTGCGGATGGTCCGGGCGGCGGGGATCCGATTCCGGCCCGAGGGCCACGATTTCGGACGTGACGGCATTCATGATGCCGATTTGCTGAACCCCCTTGTCTTCGCTGTTGACGGGCATGACCCGGACCGTTTTCTGTTCCCCACTCCGATTGATGGTGAACTCAAGCTCTTCCAGGGGCCTGGCCAGTACAATCGCCGTCGTCACTTCGTTGAAGTCCCGGATTTCCCGACCGTTGATGGCCTCGATCTCGTCGCCCGCGAGGAGACCGGCCGCGTCCGCCGGGAAATTCGGCACGACAAGTCCGATCTTCGCGACCGGCGCCGGCATGCCGATCATGAACACGATGGCGAAGATGACCCCCGCGAACAGCACGTTCATGATCACGCCGGCGGAAATGACCGCCATCCGCTTGCCTACGCTCTTGTTGGAAAACGAGCGGGGGTCCGCCTTGACCGCGATCTCGCCCGACTTGTCGATCTCGAAATCCTCCTGCCCCAGCATCTTCACGTAGCCGCCCAGCGGCAGGATGTTGAACGAATACCGCGTCTCCCCGCGCGTGAAGCCCCAGATCTCCCGGAAAAAGCCCACCGCGAACCGCTCCACGCGGATGTCGCACCACTTGGCTACGATGAAGTGACCCAGCTCGTGAACGAAAATCACGGCGGAGAAGCCGATGAAGATCAGCAGGTAGGGCATCAGCGCGGCCAGCCACTCCAGCGGGTTGATGAAGGCCAGCGCCGGCGACAGGGACATCAGCAGGTCGAACATTCCGTAACCTCGTTTCGCGCCCAGCGATCTGCGGCAAGCAGATCGTCCAGCGTCGGGTTTTCCTTGTATTCGTGCCGGCTCACCGCATGCTCGGTCAGCGACGCGATCTCCGTAAACCGAATCTCACCCGCCCGAAACAGTCCTACGGCCGCCTCGTTGGCCGCGTTCAGAACCGCCCCCGCCGTCCCCCCCCGCTGCGCCGTCTCGTGCCCCAGCCGCAACGCGGGGAACCGGTCCTCGTCCGGCGGGTCAAAGTGCAGACGCCGATGGGCCAGCAAATCCAGCGACTGCGACGGGCAGGGCAGCCGGTCCGGCCACGTCAACGCATACTGGATGGGCAGCCGCATGTCCGGCGACCCGAGCTGGGCGATCAGCGAACCGTCACAGAACTCCACCAGCGAGTGAACCACCGACTCCGGATGCACGAGCACGCGGATCCGGTCGGCCGGCAGGTCAAACAGCCACCTCGCCTCAATGATCTCCAGGGCCTTGTTCATCATCGTGGCCGAGTCGATCGTGATTTTCGGGCCCATCGCCCAAGTCGGGTGATTCAGGGCGTCTTCCAGCGTGGCCTGGGCCATCCGCTCTGTATCCCACGTGCGGAACGGCCCGCCCGAGGCGGTCAGGAAGATCCGCCGAACCTCCGAGCGGCGACCCGCCTGAAGCGACTGAAAGATGGCCGAGTGCTCGCTGTCCACCGGGATCAATTCCGCCCCCGTCTGACGAGCCAGCGGCGCGATCAGGGCACCCGCCACCACCAGCGTTTCCTTGTTGGCCAGGGCGATCCGCCGGCCCAACTCGACGGCGCGAAGGGTGGCCGGCAGACCGGCCGCCCCCACAACCGCCGAAACCACCACTTCACAGGCTTCGGCCTCGATCAGCTCGACCATGGCCTGCGGCCCGGTGTAGACCCGCACGCTCCGGTCGACGGCCGATCGGAGTGCGTCGGCGTTGGCAACATCCGTGATGGCAATGGCTTTCGGCCGCCAGTCACGAGCCTGCTGAGCGAGAGGTTTCCACTGGGACCCGGCGGCTAGGCCCACCACTTCATATCGGCGATCCAGGCCTGCCAACACCTCCAGCGTGTTCTGGCCGATGGAACCGGTGGACCCCAGTACTACGATGCGTTGCCTGCTCATGCGTGTCGTTTGGCCTGTGGTGGAACCGCCCCGTGACAGACCGGACCATGATAGGGGCAGTCCCGGGGGCGGACAAGGCGAGCCGGCCCCCCCAAATTGCCCGACCGAGGGGCACGACCTATAATCGCCGACAAGGGGGTTGGACCCGGCCTGACGGGCATTCAGTGGACCGAACCTGCAAACCGCCGATGAAGCGAACCGTGCTGATGACCGGCCGTATCTTCTCCGTGGAACGACGGGAAATCCCCAGGGATCGCCGGCCCGCACTCGTGCGCGAGATCGTGGTCCACCCCGGGGCGGTGACCGTGCTGCCGGTACTGGAAAACGGCTCCATCGTCATGATCCACAACTTCCGACACGCAGTGGACCGTGAACTGTTGGAACTGCCGGCGGGCACGCTGGAGCCGGGCGAAGACCCCGCGGCCTGCGCGGTCCGGGAGCTGGAAGAGGAAACGGGCTACGTCGCCAAGGAAGTTCAGCCGTTCTGCGAATTTTTCACCACGCCCGGAATCGCGGACGAGCGTATGCAGGTCTTTCTGGCGACCGGACTGACCCACCAGAAGCAGCGGCTGGAAGATGGGGAGCAGATTCGGGTGGAGGTTTTCCCCGCGGAGCAGGTCCGGCAGATGGTGACGGACGGGCGCATTCAGGACGGCAAGACGATGGCGATTCTGGGGCAGTATTTCCTGCGGAACCAAGGGTAAGCGAACGATGGGCTGGCAGGACCGAGACTACGCACGCGAAGACGGCGGCCCACGCGGCTACGGCGGTTCCATCGGCCGGGGCGGTTTCCGGCGGTCCAACATCGTCCGGACGCTCATCATCGCGAACATCGTCCTCTACGTACTCTGCTACATGACGCCGCTCGGACCGTACATTCGCGGCACCGAGCCGCAGGTTGTCATGACCCCCCTGGGGCCGGCCGTCGCACCCGGGCAGCCCGGCTGGTGCGAGATGATCACCACGAAGGTGATGCACGGTCAGGTGTGGCGCCTGATCACATCGCAGTATCTCCACGCGCCGCGGATCGAGCACATCCTCTTCAATATGATCGGGCTGTTCTTCCTGGGGCCTCCGCTGGAACAGCGGTGGGGCAACCGGAAGTTCTTTGTCGTCTACACCCTGGCCGGTATCAGCGGGAACCTACTTCTGTTGGCAGCCGGGCTGGTGGGCTGGATCAACCCGAACGTGCCCGCGCTGGGAGCGTCCGGCTGCATCCTGGGCCTGCTGGGCGTAGCGGCGGTCCTGTTTCCGCAGGCCGAGGTGTATGTGTACTTCCTGTTCCCCGTCAAGATTCGGACCGTGGCCGTCCTGTTCACATTGATGTACGCCTACAATGTGTACAAGCAGGGCGCCAATTACGGCGGCGATCTGTGCCACCTGGCGGGCCTGGGGTTCGGCGTGTGGTACGCCCGATGGGGGGAGCGCTGGTGGCCCTACTCCGGCCTGCGCCGCGTGCTCGTGCGGGCTGCGCAGGCGTTCGGCCTATTCCGGTCTACGCCCGCACGCGTCGGCTCAGGGGCGTGGAACGCCCGGATGGAAGAGCGAGTCGCCGACGCCGCCGAGATCGATCGGATTCTCAAGAAGGTCTACGACGGCGGCATCAACACGCTGACCGAGCATGAAAAACGCACGCTGGCCGAGGCCACCGAGCGCCAGCGGCAGGAAGACCTGAAGGCCAAGCGCGGCTGGTAGCCGGCCGGCCGGCCGGTGGGGTGAACTCGAGCGACAGGTATGTCACGGTCGTTTGACAACCCGATCAACTGGTCGTTTCGCATCGGGCGGCTGTTCGGAATTGACATCCGCGTGCATCTGCTGTTCGTGCTCGGGGCGTTTGTGCTGCTGGCCCGGGCGTTTCAGGAGGACGTGCAGGGCGGGGTCAGTTCGGTCCGGGACAGCCTGATTGCCATTGGGCTGCTCTTTCTCATCGTGCTGATTCACGAGTTCGGCCATTGCTTCGGCTGCCGGGCCGTCAAGGGCGAGGCGAGTGAGATCATGCTCTGGCCGCTGGGCGGCCTGGCCCTGGTGGGTCCGCCGCACACGCCGCGCGCCCATCTGATCACGGCCCTTTCCGGACCCGCCGTTCACCCCGTGTTGTGCGTGCTGGCAGCCGCCGTGCTGGTGCTGTCGACGGGGACGTTCGCGTCGGTGCCGTGGAACCCGTTCCGGCCGTTCGACCCGGTCGGCGGCGCGGGGGTCTTCCATGCCCAGTGGCAGTGGTGGATCGCGTATTTCTTCGGGCTGAACCTCTGCCTGCTTCTGTTCAACCTGTCGCCCGTGTTTCCGCTGGACGGGGGCAAGGTCCTCCAGTCGCTGCTGTGGCCGAGCATGGGCTTTCGCGATTCCATGATGCTGGCCAGCGGCATCGGCATGATCGGGGCGATCGGGTTTGCCGTGATCGGCATCTTCTCCCAGGCGTACATTCTGTTCGCCCTGGCGTTCTTCGGGTACATCACCTGCATGCAGCAGCGGCAGCAGATTCGCATGGGCATGTACGACGAGGGCGGCGAGTTCGGCTACGACTTCTCCCAGGGCTACACGTCGTTCGAGCGGTCTGTGGAACGGGCGGGCCGGTCGCCGTCCTATTGGCAGCGTCGCCGCGCCCGCAAGGAAGAGGCCCGCCGGCAGCGGGAGCTGGAGCGTCTGGAGGCCGAGCGCCGCGCTGTCGACGCCATCCTCGAGAAAATCTCCCGGGAGGGCATCCAGTCGCTGACCCCCCGGGAACGCCGCATTCTCCAGCGTGAGACGCAGCGTCAATCCTCCCACGACGGCCACTGACGAGCACCCATCGGACGACCCGGGTCGAATTGCCCGATCCGCCGGAAGACCCTAAGATGAACCCGGCCGCCGCGCCCCGCGCCGGGCCCGTAGCTCAGCGGTTAGAGCAGTCGACTCATAATCGATTGGTCGGGGGTTCAAATCCCTCCGGGCCCAGTTTTATAAGTCTCGTGGCCGGAAAGGATGTAGTCGGTGATCGATTGTCTAAACGGTTCTGTTGGCATAGAGCATCTCCTTGATCTGTGTGACTTGTCGATAGGTCGAATAGCAGCGAACGGAAATCGGCCAGCACAACGGGCAGGTTCGCGTTTCGGGACGCAATAATGAGGTGAGGGAGCCGCCTTGCGACGTGAGTCGAATCCGATCGGTGTGAGCTAACCACCCATCACTTCACTATAACGCAAAACCGCTCGAGACGAAGTTCGGGCCATACCCAACGCTTGCTGTAGCACAAATGGTCCGCAGTGTGACGACAGAGGCTGCGAGGCACTTCGAGCCCCTGCTCGCCGACGCGGTTTTGCATTCGACATTTCGACGCTTGAGACTGCGCCGGTCTGGCTGACAGCGCGAATGCTGGCGTGGGAGCGTAGAAGCGGAGATCCGCCATGTTTGGAAGCATACCGTAGACGGGCGATCCGGGAGTGCAACGCGGGTGCTCAGACTTTCATGTTACGCTCATCGAAGTGCTCTGGTTCGAGTTGGAGCGTCAGGTGGTTGATGTCGAAGCGTTCCTGCAATTCGTGGCGAATCTGCTGCAACAGACCGGCGGCCAGCAGGTCACGCCGCACGTGTACGTGGGCCGAGAGCGACTCAAGGCCGCTCGTGATGGTCCAGACGTGCAGGTCGTGCAGGCCGGTGACGCCGTTGATTCCCAGGATCGTCTCTCGGACCTCATTCACGTCGATGTGCGACGGGGCGTGCTGCATCAGGACGCTGATGGTCTCTCGAAGCAGTCGCCACGACGAGGCGATGATCAGCAGCCCGATCAACACGCTGGCCAGGGGGTCCGCCCAGTACCACCCGAAAGTCCAGATCAGCGTGCCCGCCAGGATGGCGCCCACGCTGCCGGCGGTGTCGCCGAGC
>CAZPHH010000109.1:0-14680 GCA_964586145.1 uncultured Phycisphaeraceae bacterium
CTAAGCGGGGGTGTCATGTCCCACAATGCAGAACCCGTTGTGATTCGGGGCGGTACCGTAGTGACGGCGTCTGAAGGCGGCGTGCGGACATTCGCGGACCACACCATCGTCTTGCGCGAGGGGGTGATCGCGGAATTCGGGCCGGACGGTGCGGTGGACGTTCCCGGGCCGGAGTTGAGTGAGTGGATCGACGCCGGACGGTCTATTGTGATTCCCGGTCTGGTCAACACGCATCATCACCTGCTCCAATCCATCACGCGAGCGCTGCCGGCGGCGCAGGACGCGGAGCTGTTTGACTGGCTGCGTGCATTGTATGTGCGTTGGCGTCATTTGGACTACGAGTCCGTAAGAGCGGCGGCCCTGGTGAGCCTCGGGGAATTGTTGTTGAGCGGCTGCACGACCACCAGCGACCATTTTTACCTGGTGCCGCGCGGCTCGGATATTCGGCACGAGGCCGTGCTGGAGGCGGCGGACCGGCTGGGGATCCGGATTCACCTCTGTCGGGGCAGCATGAGCGTGGGGGAGTCGAAGGGCGGGCTGCCTCCGGACGACTGCACGGAGGACGAGGACGCGATTCTGAGGGACAGCGAACGGATGATCGGGGCATGGCACGATCCGTGTCCATTGGCCATGCGGCGAATCGATCTGGCGCCGTGTTCGCCGTTCAACGTGAGTCCGGAGCTGTTCCGGGACACCCGGGACCTGGCCCGGGCCCGTGGCGTGCTCCTGCACACGCATGCGGCGGAGACGATGGACGAGGAAGGGTATTGTCTCGAGAAGTTCGGCTGCCGGCCCATTCCGTTCTTCGAGGACCAGGGCTGGCTGGGCCCGGACGTGTACCTGGCGCATTGTGTGTGCCTCAGCGATGCGGATATTGCGTGTCTCGGGCGAAGCCGCACCGGCGTGGCGCACTGCCCGTGCAGTAACATGCGGTTGGGGAGTGGCGTGGCGCCGATCCCGGCGCTGCTGGCCGCCGGGGCTCGGATCGGCATCGCGGTGGACGGCAGCAGCAGCAACGACGGTGGGAATGTGCTGGCGGAAGCGCGTCAGGCGCTGTTGTTGCAGCGGGCGTTCGGAGGTGCGAAGGCGTTCCGCGTGGCGCAGGCATTCGAGTTGGCGACGGTGGGGGGTGCGGCCGTGTTGAATCGGGATCGGCTGGGGAGAATCGCCATCGGCATGGCGGCGGACGTGGCGATGTTTCGGATGGACGATATTGCGCTGGCCGGCGCGGCGGGACTGGACCCACTGGGGGCGCTGATTCTGTGCCACCCGCCTCGGGCGGACCGGGTGATCGTGGGGGGTCGGACCGTCGTACAGGACGGACGCCTGGTGGGAGCGGACGAAACCGTGCTGGCTCGCGATCTGAACGCGCGGGCACAGCGGCTGGTGTCGGCGACAGAATCCTGAGTTCGGGCAGGGGGACCGGCGAGGCTGTCGCGCACGGCGACGGTGCGTCAGGGGAAGGCGGCCTCGAAGAGAGTGGTCATGATGGCCGGCCTGGGCGGCGGCGTATCCACCAGAGTGTTTCGATAGATGAAGCTGATGTCTTCCTCACCAAAGAGGCGGGCCCGCAGGTCCCGTCGCTGTTCGAGGGAGTAGGGGCCCTGCAGCTTGTCGTTGGGCAGCCGGTTTCCGTCTCGGTCGAAGGCGATCACCACCACGGGGAGGAAGGGGTTCTGGCGGTTGTAGCGGACGACCACGGCCTGGCGGCCGTCGGTGAGGGTCAGTTTGGCGCCGATAGGGAACGGCTGGATGAGCCGGGCGAAGACCTTCATGAGGACCGGGTCGTAGTACTGGCGGTACGGGCCGACGGTCATTTCCCAGAGCACCTGGGCGGGTGACTTCGCATGAGTGTAGACGTGGCGGGCGGTGGCGGCGTCGTACGCGTCGGCGATTCGGACGATCCGGGTAAAGATGTGGAGCTTGTTGCCGGGCATGCCGTCGGGGTAGCCCGTGCCGTCGAAGTTCTCGTGGTGGGTCTTGATGATCATCTTGCCGAGAGGGGAGAACTCATCGGGAAGCATGTCGGCACCCGCGTTGGGATGATCGAAGACGGCCCGCCACTCGGCGCCGGTCAGGGGCCGGTCGGCCTGGTAGAGGGCTTCGAGGGGCAGCATACCGATGTCAAGGAACATGGCGCCGAGGCCCAGCGGCGTGAGGCTGATGGCGAAATCCGGGCGCAGGGCTTTGGCGATGGTTTGTCGGTCGCGTTCGGTGGCCACGTACTCCCGGACGGCCGATCCCAGCAGCATGCTGAGATAGAAAACATTGCCCGGGTGCTCGGCGAGGTAGGATTCCGTATCCAGGCACGAATTCAGCAGGGCGGCGGTCGGCCGGTTGCCCTTGATGTACTCGACGACCTGGCCGACGGATGCGTGCAGGGCACCGACGTTGAGTTCGCGCAGGGAGGCCCGGGCCGCAAACCGTTCCCGGACGTGCGTCATGGCCCGAACGATGGTGCCCGTGGCGTGGTTGGCGACCTCGCGGTCGTGCGAGTCGTCCTCAAACTCCAGGACATCGTCAAGAATGGGCTCTCCCACGCGAACGCTGAGCTGGGCATACTTGATGCGCAGGAGGTCCACGTCTTCCTGGGTGAGTTCTCGACCGGCGTGCAGAAGGACGCGCCCCCGCAGCATGAGCGCGTCGAAGAGCTTCATCCCGGGCTGCAACTCAGAGCAACGTAATGACACCGGCATAGGGATTCGGCCCCGCTTCCGTCGGCGTTCTCCGTGTTCTTATCGGTAGGGTTTCGGCGCTGCTTTACCGCGGCGTCGGGCGTGGCCGCCGGGTGGGCCGCTGCTTTCGAGGGAATCGGGGCGTCTGCATCGCCGCGCTGGTTCGGCTGCTCTTATCGGGTTTCCCGGGAGCAATGGTTGCCGCGATTCGCGGGCCGGGGGCTACAGCCGCACTTTTCGGACCGTGTTGGCATTGTTGCATACCGGCGCCATCAGGCATTGGCACGTCAGGAGGATTCTGGTAGAAGGCCCCCCTTGATTGCGGCCTGTGGCCGGACCCGGAGGCTCGGGTACGACCGAGAGTCAGTCAGAAAGGACGATGCACGATGACACGAATTCAGGATTCGTCGGTGGCTCGTGGCGCGAGTGGCGGGCCGGCCACCCCGGCGGACTTCTTCAAGTTCGCCGAGGCGGTGGGAGCGGAGATCGTGGACCTGAAGTTCTGCGACCTGCTGGGCACGTGGCAGCACTGTGCGTACGCGGTGGACGAATGGGGTGAGTCTACGTTCGTCGATGGCGTGGGCTTTGACGGTTCGAGCATCCGCGGCTGGCAGGACATCCACCTGTCGGACATGGTGGCGATCCCGGATGCGGCCACGACCACGGTGGATCCATTCTTCGAAAAGCCGACGGTCAGCGTGATCGCGGACGTGCGGGACCCGGTTTCCAAGGAAATGTACGACCGCGACCCGCGTTACGTGGCCCGGAAGGCAGAGGACTACCTGCGTTCGACGGGCATCGCCGAAACCTGCTACATCGGGCCGGAGCCGGAGTTCTTCATCTTTGACGAGGTGCGGTTCGAGCAGAACCAGCACCGCGGGATGTACGAGATCGATTCGGTGGAAGGCGCGTGGAACAGCGCCCGTTTCGAGGAGCCGAACCTGGGCTACAAGCCCAGTTACAAGGGCGGCTACTTCCCGGTGTCGCCGACGGACACGTATGGCGACCTGCGGACCCGGATGGCCTACGAGATGAAGCGGGTCGGCATCCGCGTAGAAGCGCATCACCACGAAGTGGCCACGGGTGGCCAGTGCGAGATCGACATGCGGTTTGCCCCGCTGAGGGAGATGGGGGACCAGTTCCTCTGGTTCAAGTACATCATCAAGAACGTGGCCATGCGGGCCGGCAAGACGGTCACGTTCATGGCCAAGCCGATCTTTGAGGACAACGGCAGCGGCATGCATTCCCACTTCTCCCTGTGGCGGGGAGACGAGCCGCTCTTCGCGGGCAATGAGTACGCGGGATTGTCCGACCTCGCCCTGCACGCGATCGGGGGCATCCTGAGGCATGCACCCGCCATCATCGCCTTCACGAATCCGACCACGAATTCGTTTCGGCGGCTGGTGCCGGGGTTCGAGGCGCCGGTGAACCTCGCCTATTCCTCCCGGAACCGATCGGCGGCCATCCGCATTCCCATGTATTCCGACAGCCCCCAGGCCAAACGTCTCGAATTCCGCTGTCCGGACTCGACGTGCAACGGGTATCTTGCCTGGAGCGCGATGTTGATGGCGGCCATCGACGGCATCCAGAACCGGATCGACCCGGGCAAGCCGTTGGACCGGAACATTTACGAGATGACGCCGGAAGACCTCAAGAGCGTGCCTTCGACGCCAAGCCGGTTGTCCGAGGCGCTGCGCGCTCTGGAGTCAGACTGCGAGTTCCTTCTGAAGGGCAACGTGTTTTCCGAGGGGCTGATATCGGCTTGGACGAAGTACAAACGCGAGAACGAGATTATCCCGCTGCGGACGCGGCCTCACCCGTACGAGTTCTTCCTGTACTACGATTGCTGATCTGCCGACGGCCGGGCAACACGCAAGGCCCTTCGATCCCTTTCTCCTGGGGTCGGAGGGCCGTGCCGTGCGAGCAGCCGCCGCATCGACATCCTCTTGCAATTGAGTAACGCGCGGATGTCCCGGCTACGCTGGTGCTGCCGGGATCCTGGCGCTGAGGGCAACCCCGTCGCCGATGGGCAGCCAGACGGTTTGCAGCTCCGGGCGGGCCTGGAGGGCTTCGTTGTACAGACTGAGGGCGTACTGGTATCGCCGGGCGTCGGGGGGGAGGTCCATGACCGGGAAGAGAACGTCGTCCGTAATCAACATGCCGTGCGGCTCGAGCAACTCCACCAGACGGGGCAGCATCCGAAGGTAATCGTCCTTGCCGCCGTCCTGGAGGATGAGGCCGAAGGGGCCGGGAAGGTCCTCGAGAACGCGATTGGCGTCGTCGACCACCACCTCGACCACGTCGGCCAGGCCGGCCTCCTGCAGGTTCCGGCGAGCGGCCTCGGCGAGGCGAGGCTCGATCTCGATCGTGACCAGACGGCCGCCCACTTTCGCCAGGGCCGTGCCCATGACCAAGGCGGAGTACCCGGCGGACGTGCCGATTTCGAGGACGCGCCGCGGACGCTGGGTCAGGATCAGAACAGCGACGAGCTGGGCCACGTCAGGCCCGATCGAGGGGCCGGCGGGGACATCGGGAGGCAGCTTTTCCTCGGGCTGCAGTTGGCGCACCGACTCCGGCAACAGGAGTTCGATGTAGTCGTGGGCGTTCTTCCAGTCGTAGGTCGGTTGGTTGACCATCAGGCGGCCTCCGCGATCGTTCCCGGTGCGACGGAAACCATGGTAGCGACCCGGGTCGGCCGTGGCAAACCGCGTTCCTTCCGGAGGACCGGAAGGGGGGCGGTCCTCGGACGGATTCATCGGCGTGCTTGTGGGAGTTCGTGGGTTTCGGGTAGGCTACGGATCGGGCCGGCGCGGGACGCGTGGGACAGATGTCATCCCTCTCGGACGGAGGCGGACATGCCTGTGGATTTCCAGACGATTGACTCCATCGTGAATGCGGCGTGGGAGCAGAAGCGCACGGCGTTGTATGAGCACGAGGTGTACGAGATCATCCGCGCCTCGGGGGCAGTGCGAGTGCCTCGCTCGGTTTTCCGCAGCGCGGGGCATGCGTTTACCCAGGAGGATATGGAACGACTGCCGGGCGAGCGGATCGTGCTCAAGATCGTCTCGCCGGACCTGGCCCACAAGAGCGACGTGGGCGGCGTGCGGTTCGTGCCGCGAGACGTGCAGACGGTCAACCGCGTGCGTGCGGAGTTCACGGACATCGCGAGGCAGCAGGGGGCCGTGCTGGCGGGCGTCGTGGCCTGCGAGTATCTGGAGCACGGGCGGGCCAGCCTGGGCAACGAGTTGTTCGTGGGGATCCGGGCCTCCCGAGAGTTCGGCCCGATCATCGCGGCCGGGCTGGGCGGCGTTCACACGGAATACCTGGCGTCGGTCATGCAGAAGGGCAAGGCCATTGCAACCGCGCTGACGGAGCAGACGAGCGGCCGGCACATGTTCGAGCTGTTCCGGAATACGATGGCGTACGACATTCTGTCCGGCCGGGCACGCGGGTACCGCCGGCTCGTTCCGGATGAATCGCTCATTGAGTGCTTTGACGCGTTCATCGCGGTCGCGCACCGATTCTGTGACAACAGTCGGAAGTACCAGCCTCTCATCGCGGAACTGGAGGTGAACCCGTTTGCCCTGGTGGACGGGTTCATGGTGCCGTTGGACGGACTGTGCCTGCTCATGCACGCCCGCGAGGAGGAGCCGCCCCGACCCATCTCCAAGATCGGTCGGCTTCTGCATCCGCAGTCCATGGCGGTGATCGGCGTGTCCACCAAGGGCATGAACATGGGCCGGGTCATCCTGCACAACGTGCTGGAGTGTGGGTTCGACCCCGCCCGCCTGTACGTGGTGAAGCCGGCATCGAACGAGGTCGACGGCGTGCAATGCGTGCCCAGCGTCGCGGCGCTGCCGGAGCCGGTGGATCTGCTGGTGGTGGCGGTCGGAGCGGGGCAGGTGCCGGCCGTTGCTGACGAGGTGATCGATTCCGGCAAGGCGGAGACGGTTATTCTGATCCCCGGCGGTATGGGCGAGACGGCAGAGGGCAAGGAACCCGAGGCGCGGCTCCGCCATCGCATCGCGGACGCGCGCCGCAGCCGACCGGACGGCGGGCCCATCTTCTTGGGAGGAAACTGTCTGGGCATCCAGTCCCGACCCGGCAAGTACGACACCATGTTCATCCCACAGAGCAAATTGGCGAAACGGTGGGAGAGTTCCGGACGACGGACCGCCGTGGTCTCGCAAAGCGGCGCCTATGTGATCACGCGCATGAGCAACCTGGAAACGCTCGATCCGGACTACGCGATCTCGATCGGCAACCAGGTGGACCTGACCATGTCGGATCTGGTGCGCTACCTGGAGGAGTACACAGACACGGCCGTCTTCGGTGTGTACGTGGAGGGGTTTCGCGATCTGGACGGGCTGGAATTGTCCCGTGCGGTGGCCCGGGCGGTTGGCGCCGGCAAGGACGTGATCTTCTACAAGGCCGGACGGACGGAAGCCGGCCGTGCGGCAACCGCGGGGCACACGGCCTCCATCGCGGGCGACTACAACGTGTGCGAGGCGGCCCTGGCGGCCTCCGGGGCGCTGGTGGCGGACACGTTCAAGGAGTTTGAGTCACTGGTGCAACTCGCGGCCATGCTGCACGGGCGGGAGTTTCGGGGACAGCGGTTGGGCGGCACCAGCAACGCGGGGTACGAAGTAGTCGGTATGGCGGATGCTACGGTGGGACGGAGCTATCGGGTGGAATTCCCGGCGCTGTCCGAGCCGTGGAGAGATCGGTTGAAGGATATCCTGGCCCGCTATGGGCTGGACGCGCTGGTGAACCTGCAGAACCCGATCGACCTGACGCCCATGGCACCGGACGGCGCTCATGATGAAGTGGTCCGTCTGCTACTGGAGTGTCCCGAAATCGACGCGGTAGTGGCCAGTTTCGTTCCGCTGACGCCAACGATGAAGACCACGCCGGACGAGATTGCGGACCAATCCTCGCTGGCGCATCGCCTTCCGCAAATCTTCGCCGAAACGAGGAAGCCAATGGTTGTGGCGATTGATTCCGGCCCGCTTTACGATCCGCTCGCGCACGCGATTCGTGAAGGCGGCGTGCCGGTCTTTCGGTCGGCCGACTCTGCCGTCCAGTCGCTGGGTCGATATGTCTGCCACAAGACCCAGGTCCCCGTCGGGGTCCCCTGAGACGCTCGCCGGAGCGGAAGGCCGGCGGGGCTGCGTGCAGGTTGGCTCGTGGGCAAAGGATGGGCGTCTGACAAAATCTGACGACTTTCAACGCACGGCAACACCTGTTCCGGACAGCGGGGAATCCTGACGGCTGTGCGGGATTGTCCGATAAGCGTGATTAATTTCGTGCCCGCCCGTTGTTCTGCCCCCATCTCTTTGATAGAGTAGGGCTTGCGTTGGGATGGTACAAGGGTGGCGTAACGGATGGGGCAGACCCCGCGCACGACAACTCAGGGCCACTGCGACGGGTGACATCGCGATTGCGGTGTTGCGAGACCGGCGGGCCCAGACCACTCCAACGAGGCTGCGTACGAATTGGAACCAATCAGTTTCGGGCGGTCGGTTGCCCGGCCCGCTGGCCGGACGGTCGCGTCAATGCCCGGGTGAGCGCCCACGGCCACCGATCCCGCTTGGGTGCGCTGGATGGAACAGGAGGTACCACGTCGTGATTCAGAGGCGTTCGGAACAGAGGTCAGGGGCGGCTGTGCGGCTGGGTATGGGTTGCATGGCGGCGTTGCTCGTCTTGTGGGGACCTGCCACGACGTGGGCGGCGGACGGGTCGGTGGAGCTTCGGGTCCTGGAAGACACAGGCAATCGGATCGTCCTTTCGTACCGATTCGGGGATTTCAAGGAGAGGCCGGTCAGCATTGACGGGCAGAGTTTCGTGGAATTGGACATGGGACGCGAGGCGCTTCTGAAGCGCGTGGGTGAGCCGGCGCTGCCCCACGTCTGCCGCAGTGTGTTGATTCCGGACGACGCGGACATGGCAGTTCGCGTGCTCGAGTCTCGATACTACGAAGTGCCGGAGGTGGCCGTGGCCCCCTCCAAGGGATTCCTCTTGCGTAGTGTAAACCCGGATGACGTGCCGTACACGTTCGGTGACGTCTACTCGGCCGACGGGTTCTATCCCGGCACGCTGGCCGGTCTGCGCGACCCGCACATCCTTCGTGACTGCCGTGGCGTGGTGGTGGAAGTGTTCCCGTTTCAGTGGAACCCGGTGTCGCGCACGTTGCGCGTGTACACGGAGCTGGCCATTGAGGTGTATCAGACGGGTCCGGGGACGGTGAACGTTCTGGAGCGGGTTGCGGGGCGCGGCCCGAGCCGGGCCTTTCACCAAATCTATCCGTATCGCTTCGTGAACTACCGGGAGCCGGAGCGATACGCACCGTTGGACGAGGAGGGCGACATGCTCATCATCGTCCACGATGCCTGGGCGGGGAATGTGCAGCCGCTGGCCGACCACAAGACGTCGGTCGGGATCAACGCAACGGTCGTGCCGGTCTCCACCATCGGGAACAACGCGACCTCCATCAAGAACTACATCCAGAACGTGTACAACACGAGTGACCTGGCGTTCGTGCTGCTGGTGGGCGACTCCGCGCAGGTGGCCACGCCCAGCGCCAGCGGCGGAGCGGCCGACCCGACGTACGCGAAGGTGGCCGGCTCGGACGACTATCCGGACATCTTTGTCGGCCGGTTCTCGGCGGAGACGGCGGCCCACGTGGACACGCAGGTGCTGCGGACGATCCAGCACGAGACGCTACCGGCCACCACGCAGAATTGGTACTGGCGGGCCACCGGTATCGCTTCGGCCGAAGGCGGTTCCAGCACCGGGGATGACGGCGAATCAGACATTCAGCACATGAACAACATCCGCACCGAGCTGCTGGGCTACAACTATACGCTGGTGGACCAGATTTATGACCCCGGCGCCTCGGCGTCGTCGGTGACGTCGGCCCTGAACGCCGGGCGCGGCCTGGTGAACTACACCGGCCACGGCAGCACCACCGCATGGTCGACCACGGGCTTCTCCAGTACGAACGTGAACGCGTTGAGCAACGTCGGGCTGTTGCCATTCATCTGCAGCGTGGCCTGTGTCAACGGCAACTTCGCCGGGTCCACGTGCTTTGCGGAGGCCTGGTTGCGGGCGACCAGCGGCGAGCAGCCGAGCGGGGCGGTGGCCGTGTACATGTCGTCCATCAACCAGTCGTGGGCCCCGCCCATGGAGGGCCAGGACGAGTTCAACCATGTGCTGGCGACGGAGCAGTATGTGACCTTCGGCGGACTGTGCTTCGCCGGATCCTGCTCCATGATGGACAAGTATGGTTCGGGCGGCGTTTCCATGTTCAACACCTGGCACATCTTCGGCGATCCGTCGTTGCGCGTGGTGGGGACCGTGGCCCCGCCCACCGGGCTGGGCGTTTCGCCCGGCCAGGGCCTGGAGTCGGAGGGCGACGAGGGCGGCCCGTTCACCCCTGTGAGCATCACGTATACGTTGGAGAATCACAACGCGACGCCGATCGGCTACTCGGTGGCGGCCACGGCCGATTGGGTTGACGTGTCAAATGCGACGGGCACCCTGCCCGGCCTGGGCACCGCCATGGTCACGGTATCCATCAACGCCGCGGCAAATGACCTGACCACCGGTGACTACATCGATACGGTGAGCTTCGTGAATACGACCGATGGGGACGGCAACACCACGCGGACCGTGAAGCTCGGCGTGGGGGTGCCCCGGCCGGTCTACGTGTTCAATATGGATACGAACCCCGGCTGGACCACCCAGGGTCTGTGGGCTTGGGGCCAGCCGACGGGCGGGGGGGGAGCGTACGGTAACCCCGACCCGACGAGCGGCTACACGGGGTTGAACGTGTATGGGTACAACCTGAACGGGGACTACACGAACTCCATGTCGGAGATGCACCTGACCAGTACGGCCATCGATTGCACGGGGCTTTCCACGGTGAGCCTGAAGTTCTGGCGGTGGCTGGGCGTGGAGCGCAGCACGTACGACCGCGCATACGTCCGGGTGAGCAACAACGGAACGACCTGGACGACGATCTGGCAGAATCCGGATGAGCACGTGACCGATTCCACCTGGGTGCCGCAGGAGTTTGACATTTCCGCGATTGCGGACGGTCAGCCGACGGTCTATCTGCGCTGGACGATGGGCACGACCGACAGCGGCTGGACGTATTGCGGCTGGAACATCGACGACGTGGAGATCTGGGGCCGGGTGGCGGGCGATATGCCCCCGACGGCCTATGACGGATCGGTCACAACGGACACGAATACGCCGATTGAAGTCACGCTGGAGGCGTACAGCAGTTCGGGGAACCCGTTGGCGTTCATCCTCACGGGGTTGCCGGCGCATGGGCAGTTGCGCGATCCCGGGGCGGGCCACATTACCGCCGTCCCGTACACGCTCGTCGACGGAGGGAACAAAGTCACGTTCGTGCCGACTCTGGGATACGCGGGCCCGGACAGCTTCCGATTCAAAGTGAATGATGGGGAGGACTCCAACGAGGCGACGATTTCGGTGACCGTGGGCGGCCCTCGGGTGCTGTTCAGCTTCCCGATGGATGCGAACCCCGGATGGACCACGCAGGGACAGTGGGCGTTCGGCCAGCCGACCGGCGGCGGCGGAGCATATGGCAACGCCGATCCCACCAGCGGCGCGACGGGCTTGAACGTGTACGGGTACAACCTCTCCGGCGACTACTCGACGGCGATCGGAGGTCCTTACGCACTGACGGCCGGACCCTTTGACCTCTCCAATGCTACGGAGGTTGCCCTGAAGTATCAGCGGTGGCTGAATAGTGATTATACTCCGTACGTCTATCAGAGAGTAGAGGTGTCGAACAACGGATCCCAGTGGACGACGGTCTGGTCGAACGGCAGCAGCTCGATCGCGGACTCCACGTGGTCCCTGCAGACGCACGACGTTTCGGCCGTCGCGGACGGGCAGTCGGCGGTCTATATCCGCTGGACGCATCAGGTGGGGCAAAGCGGCGCCTGGGCGTACTCGGGCTGGAACATCGATGACGTTGCGATCTGGGGTGTGGCCGCCGCGGCCACCGGGGACATCGATGAGGATGGCGACGTGGACCTCGCGGACTTTGCCGGCTTCCAGGAGTGCTGCGGCGTGTCGCCGCTGAGCGCGGAATGCGAGAGGCTGGACATGGACGGCGATGGGCTGGTGACGCCCGCCGATTTGCCTGCGTTTGTTGGGAACCTGGAGTTGAGCGGTCCGGCGTGAGGAAGGCGAGTCCGGAGGAGTCTTGCGTTTTTCGGTGCTGTGGCTGGCACCAGTTGGTTGCCGCCGGGTCGTCCGATAACCACAGGTGGATGGTGCTTCTTCGTTGCGGGTTGCGTTCGATCGTGGTACAGTGAGCAGTGCGTGGGATGGTTTGGCGGTCTGCTCCGATGGAGGGATGGCTCCCCCGATGACAGCGCCGGATCGAGCGATGCCAGGATCCCCTGGCTGGCGCGCGTGCCGACACACGCAACTCTCAGCGCGCACTGGCGTACGGCGAACATGGATGCGACTTCCGCCCTTGGGCCGGACTTGATGGGCGGGGCTCGGCATGCGCGCTCTGATTTCGGCCCTTCGTGGCAGATGCGGGGTCGGCTTGACGTTCTGGAACAGGCTGAACCACGGGCGGGTTTCCGTCGTGGTTGGCGGTATTTCGTCTGAGGAAACAAGGAGGAATGACGTGACTCCGTGGAGCCTATTGGAATCTTCATCGCGATGGTCGGTACGGCGATTGGGAAAGGGCCTGCTGGCCCTGGTGGTGGTTGTGGCGGCGTTGCCCGTCGTTGCGGCCCCTCCGCCCGTCGTCCGCGTGTTGGTGGGCGAGGACACCGGCGATCGCATCGTCCTCAACTGCACTGTGGGCGAGCATTCGGAGATCCCGGCGCCCATCGGAGGAGACAAATGGGTGCATCTGTCTCTGCCGGGTGAGCCGCTGACCATGATTGCCGGCGAACCGGCGCTTCCGCGCGTCTGCCGCAGCGTCGTCATTCTCGATGACGCGAAGATGGAGGTGCGGGTGCTGGCGGCCGACTTTGAGGACGTGGGAGACGTGGCCGTGGCGCCGTCGAAGGGAAATCTGCTGCGAACGGTCAATCCGGCGGATGTCCCATACGAATTCGGCCCGGTGTACAGGCAGAACGCGTTCTATCCGGGGCCGCTCGCCGCACTGCGTGAGCCGTACATTCTGCGCGACCTGCGGGCGGTGACCGTGGAGCTGAATCCGTTCCAGTACAACCCCGTCACTCGCACCTTGCGGGTCTATCGCAGCGTGTCGCTGGAAGTGGTTCGCACGGGCGCGGACACCGTGAACGTGCCGGACCGGAGTCTGCGGTCCACCCGGCCCAGCCGGGCGTTCGAGAGCGTCTATCGCAGCCGGTTCGTGAACTACGCGAGCGGCCTGCGGTATGCCTCCATGGACGAGGAAGGCGACATGCTCATCATTTGTCATGACGCCTGGCTGGCCAACGTCCAGCCGCTTGCCGTTCACAAGACCGCTCGGGGGATCAACACGACCGTCGTGGGGGTGTCCACGATCGGCAACAACAGCACCTCGATCAAGAACTACATCCAGAACGTGTACAACACGTCGAACCTGGCCTTTGTGCTGCTGGTGGGCGATGCGGCGCAGGTGGCTACGCCCAGCTCCGGCGGCGGGGCGGCGGACCCGACGTATGCGAAGGTCGCCGGCGGCGACGATTACCCGGACATCATCGTGGGCCGGTTCTCCGCGGAGACGGCCGCGCACGTGGACACGCAGGTCGAGAGAACGATCACGTACGAGAACCTCCCGGCTCCGCTGCAGGACTGGTTCTGGCGGGGCACGGGCATCGCCTCTGCGGAGGGGACCGGCGACGACGGCGAGACGGACATCCAGCACTTGAACAACATCCGCGGCCAGTTGCTTGCGTTCGGCTACACGCCGGTCGACCAGATCTACGATCCCAGCGTCTCGGCGGCGATGGTCTCCAACGCCCTCAACGCCGGCCGGGGAATCGTGAACTACTGCGGGCACGGCAGCACCACCTCGTGGAGCACCACGGGGTTCTCGAATTCGAACGTGGCTGCCCTGACCAACGACAACCTGTTGCCCTTCATCTTCAGCGTGGCCTGTGTGAACGGGAACTTCAGCAGCAGTACGTGTTTTGGCGAGGCCTGGCTGCGCTCCACCCGCAACGGGCAGCCGATCGGTGCGATCGCCGCGTACATGTCGTCGATCAACCAGACCTGGTCGCCTCCCATGGAGGCACAGGATGAGTTCAACCTCCTGATCACGAACGAGGCGTACGTGACGTACGGCGCCCTGTGCTTCGCCGGTTCGTGCTCCATGATGGATGACTACGGCAGCGGCGGCGTCAGCATGTTCAACACGTGGCACATCTTCGGTGACCCGTCCCTGCGGATCGCGATGACCTGCACGGACGCCGGCACCGTAGAGCTGGATCGCGGCAAATACGCCTGCCAGGACACGGTCGCCGTCACCGTGGTGGACTGCGGACTGAATCTGAACGACCTGGTCGAGGATACGGTCACCGTGGTCGTGACGTCGGATTCCGAGCCCGCTGGAGAAGCCGTCCTGCTGACGGAACTGGGCCCGGCCAGCGGTCGGTTCGAGGGGACTTTGCCTGTGAGCACGACGGACGGCGCGAGTGTTCTGCTGGTGGCCGACGGTGACGTTTTGACGGTAACCTATGTGGATGCGGACGACGGACAGGGCGGCACGAACATCGTACGGACCGCGACGGCCGTTGTGGATTGTACGCCTCCCGTGGTGTCGAACGTCCAGACCGGCCAGATTCAGCCTCGCAGTGCCGTCGTCACGTTCAGCGCGAATGAGCCGGTTCGCGGTGCGGTGCAGTACGGGACCTCGTGCTCGGCCCTGACGGGAAGCGCAATTGGGACCGTCTATGATCTGACCCCCGCGGTCGCCGTGTCGGGCCTTCAGTCGGGCACCACATATTTCTTCGCGGTGGAGGCGACGGACGAGGCGGGTAACTCCGCGTCGGACGACA
>CAZPHH010000110.1:0-14033 GCA_964586145.1 uncultured Phycisphaeraceae bacterium
GTAGGGTCCACCGCGCGGACCGCAGGCCTTGTGTAGGGTCCGCCGTGCGGACCACGACATCGATAGAGACCGGCTGGAAAGCCGGTCCCACACAAGAAGCCGGTCCCACACAAGAAGCCGGGCCCATACAAGAAGCTGGGCCCAGAAGGGCAGGGGGGTGAGGTGCAAGCGCGCATCGCACCGGCCCCGTACCCTGAACCCCGCCCCCCCGCGCCCCCGATCACTTGCTCCCTCGATCCCTTGATCCCTTGATCCCTGGATCCCTCAGTCCCTCCGTTCGCATTATCGGCCCTTTCCCGCCGAAATCGTCCGGTCGGCCGGTTTTCCCGATAGGGATACCAGCGGACCCGGCTGCGAAGGCGGCCGGAGAGTGCCCGGCCGGTCACCCTGCGCCGACCGGCTACGCCGCGCGTGTCCGTGGGGATTGTGGATGCCGCTCTACCTGCAACCCAATGAGCTCGAAGCCGGCATGCGGCTGGCCAAACCGGTCATCTGTGACCGTCGCGTGCTGCTGCCCGCCGGCCGAGTGCTCAATCCGGTTGAGATCGACAACCTGCGTAAGCGATACCCTCGGGCAAACGTCTACATCCTGGACCCCGTGCTGGATGAGTGGATCCCTTTCCAGGACGACACGCAGGACAGCACGGTGGCCCTCGCCGCCCGCGAGAAACTGGTGGACGCCCTCTCCGGCGTCCGCGAGAAGTTCGCCTCCCGCATGTCCCTGCGCGGCATGTCGCTGCGCGGCGTGCATGAGGCCCTCACATACATCACGCAGTATCTGCAGCAGCATCCCGCCGCCGCCGCCATGGTCATCCCGCCGGGCAAGGAGGGAAGTTACCTCATCGAGCATCCGGCCAACGTCTTCTACCTGAGCCTGGTCGTGGGCAATGCCGTTCGCGGCCTCGCCCAGCACGACCTTGCCCGGCGGAGCAGCCTGCGAAGCTACAGCCGCGCCCGTTTCCCCGTGAACCTGACCCCGCTCGGCCTGGCCGCTCTGTTCATGGATGTCGCATTGTGGCCGCTGGAGGAAGTGTTCGAACACCCCGGCCCGCTCTCCGCAGAGGAACGGCAGACTGTCGCCGGGCACCCGGCCGCCAGCGCTGCCGCGCTGCCGCCGGACACGCCGGAAGCCGTCGGGGAGATCATTCTGCGTCACCACGAGAACATGGACGGCACAGGGTATCCCTACGGCCTGACCGGAGAGGCGATTCCGCTGTTCGCGCGCATTTTGCGCATCACGGATGCGTTTGACGCCGCCACCAGCCGGCGCGTGTTCCGGGAGGCGAAGTCGGCGCCGCGGGCATTGTGGGAGATGACCATCGGGCCGTATGCCCAGTTCTACGATCCGGTAGTGCTCAAGATTTTCGGCAGCGTGGTCCAGCCGTTCCCCATCGGTGCGAAGGTTCGCCTGGCCTGCGGGCGGTACGGCGTGGTCGTCCGGTTCGGCGAGCGGTATTCGCTGCTGCCGGAGATCATCATTGCCTTCGACGAGGACGGCCGGCGCCTGCCCCGGAACAAACTGGAAGGCCCCTACAAGCTTGACCGCCGCACCGACCTGCGCATCGCCGCCTACGAAGGCGAGGACATCAGCGACCTTTACAACAGCGGCACCTGGTACTCCAACATCGAGATGCCCTACCCCGCCTCGTTCGAGACGCTGTTCGAAAGCCTATATCCCTGACGAAATGGCAGATGAAGAATGGCGAATGGAAGAAGGCTCTCGTTCTGCCCGGCCTGTTCCATTCTTCATTCTCAAATCTCTGTTCTCCGTTCGGCCAGCCGCTCTTCAATGAGCGTGCCGACCAGGCGGGGGTCGGCCTTGCCGCCGGAGATGCGCATCACCTGGCCGCGGAGAAAGCCCGCGGCCTTCTGCGCCTTCTTCGGGTTGGCGGCGGCGTCGCGGACGGCCTGCTCATTCTCCGCAAATGCCTGGGCCACCCAGGCCGCCGTCTGATCCGCATCCTGCACCTGCACCAGGCCGAGGGATTCCGCCAGGGCGGCCGGATCGTCCTGTGATTCGAGCATCCGCTCCGCAATCTGCTTGGCCGCGGTGGCGCTGACGGTGCCGTCCGTGGTAAGCCGCGCCAGGCGACCCATGCGGGCGCCGTCCACCGGCAGACCGGCCACCGCCACACCGTGCTCGTTGGCCAGCGCAGACCACACGTTGACGAACTGCCGGGCGAGCACGTCGGGCGGCCCGCCCGCGGCCACGGCGGCTTCAAACAAGTCTGCCGTCGCGCGGTCCGTCACGATGATTTCCACGTCTTTCGGCGAAAGCCCCAGTTCCTTCTCCAGCCGGGCCTGCCGTGGCCGTGGCAGTTCGGGCATCTGCCCGCGCACGCGATCCAGCCAGGCCGCGTCGATTTCCACCGGCACCAGGTCCGGATCGGGGAAATAGCGGTAGTCGTGGGCGGCCTCCTTGCCGCGCTGGAACTCCGTGACGCCGCGATCATCCAGCCAGCCGCGGTTTTCGTTCGGGCGTTTGCCGAGCACGTAGTCGTTGTCGCGCTGCCATTCCTGGACCTGCCGGCGGGCCTCGTAGGCGATGGCATCACGCACGCTGCGAAAGCTGTTGAGGTTCTTCACCTCGCTGATGGGCGTGCGGTATTCCACGCCGTCTCGCGTGATGATCACGTTGATATTCGGCTCGAAGCGCATCTGCCCCTTCTGCATGTTGCCTTCGCTGACCCCCAGGTACGTGACCAGCCGCTGGAGCTCCGTGGCGAACGCGTAGGCCTGCTCGGCCGACTGAATGTCCGGCTCCGTCACGATCTCCAGCAGCGGCGTGCCCGCCCGGTTCAGGTCCACCAGCGTGCAGCCCGGCGTGTCGTGGATGTTCTTGCCGGCGTCCTCTTCGAGGTGGGCCCGGCGGATGCGCACCCGCTCGGTCCGGCCGTTGTCGTCCACGTCGAAGAAACCGTCGGCCGCCAGCGGCAGGTCATACTGGCTGATCTGGTAATTCTTCGGCAGGTCGGGGTAGTAGTAGCTCTTGCGGTCCCACTTGGTGAACGGGGCGACGCGGCAGTTCAGGGCCAGCCCCACCGCGATGGAGAACTCGACCGCCTGCCGGTTCAGCACCGGGAGCACGCCCGGCATCCCCGCGCAGACCGGGCAGACGCGGCTGTTGGGCACCGCGGCGAACTCGACCGCGCAGCCGCAGAACAGCTTCGTCCGCGTGGCCAACTGCACGTGGATTTCCATGCCCACCAGCACGCGGGTTGTGATGCCGCCGTCGCTCATGATCGCATTCTCAACGCAGGACAGGTCCGAAGGTCGCCAGACGATGGATTCTGCCGGAAGGACGCGCACAGATCAAGTGCGGATGACGTCGAGGGCCGAGAGGGTCTCGGCACGCCCGGATCGGCCGAGCGGGCACACCTACAGCCTACAGCTCGCCACAGCGAGTCGCCGGGGCGACCTACGGTCTATAGCCTAACAGCCGATCTACCGTCTCCCGGCGATCGCCTGCGCCAGGGGGTTAACCAGGATGGGCACCACGCGGCCGCCCGCCAGTTCGTCCGCGATTTCGACCAGCCGGCGATGCGTATCCACCGGCGAGGTCGGCTGCTCGAAGCCCCAGTACTGACGAACCGTCAGGTAGATGCTGATGGGGCCCGAGTCGAAGTCGCCCGCCCGAACCTCGTAGGTGGAGCTGCGCGACCGGATCTCCGCGTACGCCTGCAGGTCGCATTCCTGCGTCAGCGCGATGCCCAGGTACGGCTGGCTTTCGATCACGTGCGCCGCCTCTTCGCCCAGCAGCAGCCCGGCAAACGGATGGTCCGACCAGAACGTCTCCGCCAGAAGCTGGTCGTGGTTCCCGCGGAAGTCCAGGTCAAACCCGTACGTCACGTCCAGGTGGTCGTAGTTCAGCTCGCTGAAGTTCAGGTAATATGGCGCGTGCTCCAGAATCACGTCGGCCATGGCCCGAATGTCCGCCATGGCCGGGATGGCATAGTACCCGAACCGCAGGCTCGTCGGGTCCAGCCGCAGCCAGCGACGCGGCGACCGCGCGTGGACGCTCTCCTCCAGCACAACACCGCCGTCCTCCCGCTGCCGCAACTTGCGCATGGTCGGAAAGGATTTCGAAATCCGCTCAAGAAAACGCAACACCGGCTCCGGCTCCGGCATCACTTCGATCTTCAGATGCAGGCGGGAGTTGACGTAGAACTCATCGCACACCGCGCCCAAATGGTTGTTCATCAATGAACTCGCTTCCCACACGAGGCATCGGGTCGCAATCGACCGTCCCACAATGGATTATTGCCGTATCCGGCGCCGGTTTCAACTCCACGCCGGACAGGGCAAACACCGTACACGGCCGGACTACTTGAAAAAAGCCACAAGACCGGGAACCATGTGGGCGCCGGCTTCAGTGGCCGGCGCCCGATCGCGGGCAGGCAACAGGTCCACGTCCTCAACGGTGGGGTAACGCCCGATGGCAGAAATCCGATCCAGAGTCACTCTCGAACAGATCATCCGGAAGGGCATTTTTGTGGGCATGGTCGTCGTCTTCGGCGCCTACTTCGCCTATGACGGCTACATCGGCTATCCCCGCAAAAACCTCGACCAGATCCGCAAGGGCCAACCCGACATGGTGCCCCTGGAACACCCGCCGATCAACGGGCGCGTCACCGTCAGGAACACCGAACGAATCGTCGCCGACCAGCTCACCAGCCTGGAAAAAGTCAGGGAGGTGCTCGGCGATCCAGACCATCAGAGCGACGACGGGCTCTCCTTTTACTGGTTCGGCCCGGCCGTCGCCATGAAGGTCACCACCATCGGCGAAGACGTCATCCCCCGTGGCAACATCCGCCGGGCGACGGCTGCGTACAAGACCGAACTGGACATCCGCACTCAGAAGATCCTCGCCCTTGTGCTGGCGATAGTCGGCATCCCCCTGATCGTGCATTACCTCCGCGTCCTGACCTACTCCGCGCAACTCAACGACCAGGGCCTGAAGGTCAGCGGCAGGCCGCTGATCCCGTTCGAGGCCATGACCGGTCTGGACGCCGCCCGCTATCGCGAAAAGGGATGGATGGAGCTCCAGTACCGCCGCGACGCTCAAGACGCCACCGTCCGGCTGGACGACTACTGGATCCGGGATTTCACCGTGCTGATCAACGCCCTCTGCGAACGCAAGGGCTTCGAAAACCCCCTGGACAGCAAAGACTCCGAAATCGACTCGGCACCCCCCGCTCAGAACGACGAGCCGTAGGCGGCCAGCACCGCCTCCGCCACCAACCTCAACTCCGCCGAGGCATCCACCTCGACATGCGCCGCCGCTCGATACCGCGGCGTGCGGGCCGCCAGTACCGCCTCCACCTCCTCGATGCCCGGCAGCAACGTCAGCGCCGGCCGGTTGGCCTCGGTCGCGGCATCCGCCTGAATCCGCCGCCAAAGCGCCTCGACCGGAGCGGTCAGCCAGACCACGAATCCCCGCGCCCTCATGCAGGCCACATTGTCGTCCCGCAGAACCGCGCCCCCGCCCATGCTGACCACCTGCCCCTCGCCATCCATCACGGCCCGCACAACACAGGCTTCGCGCTCGCGGAAGCCCGATTCACCCTCCTGCTCAAAGATCGAAGCGATTGGCATCCCCGCCTCGGATACAATCAATGCATCCGTGTCGACCAGCCGGAAACCCAGCCGATCGGCCACCCCCCGGCCTACCGTGGTTTTGCCCGACCCGCGATAGCCGATCAACACGAGGTTCGGCGGCCGACGATCAGCCATGACGGGTCAACTCCCCAATCACCAACTGCCGCATCAGCCCCACGTCGGCCTCCCGCCCGGTCCAGAGCCGGAATTGCCCCGCCGCCTGGTGAACGAACATCTCCACCCCGCAAATCGTCCGGCACCCTGCGGCCGCCGCGTCGCGCAACAACATTGTTTCTAATGGGTTATATACCACGTCAAACACCGCCCCATACCGCGGCAGGGCCTCCGGCGGCATCGGCGTGGCATCCACCTCCGGCCACATCCCCACGCTCGTGCAGTTGATGAGGACGGCACCCCGTCCCTGGCCGCGATCCGCCCAGGGCCGGACCTCGCAGGCAAACTCGTCCGCAAGGCGAACGGCATCTTCGTGAACAATGTTGATCAATGTCACGCGGGCACCGCACGAACGCAGGCCCGCCGCCACCGCCCGAGCGGCGCCGCCCGCGCCCAGCACGTCCACCTCCATGTTCCTCAGGCCCGTCCGGTCCGACTCCAACCCCTCGGTCAGCGCATCCAGCGCTCCGGAGTAGTCTGTGTTGTGACCGCGGTATCGTCCCTCCTCCGCCACCAGCGTGTTGACCGCCCCGATCTGTCGCGCCAGTTCGTCCGCGGCGTCGCCCAGGTACGCCAGCACGCGAGCCTTGTGCGGCACGGTGACGCTGAACCCGCGCACGTTCAGCCAATCCGCCTGCAGACACCTGTCCAGAAACGACTCCAGCACCTCGCCGTCCGGATTCACAGCCAACGGCAGATACACCGCATCCACGCCCGCCCGCGCAAACGCCAGGTTGTGCAGCAGCGGGCTCATGGAATGAGCCACCGGCCAGCCGATCACACCCAGCACACGTGTGCCGCGTCCGATCTCGCCCCACCGAAAGACCTCACGCATTTGCGCAAGCGAAATCTGCCCCGGCGCCGCTTCGCCGCCGGACTCCGCCGCACAATACGTTCCGTACGCACCCACCTTACCGGCCAATAGGCGCGAAGGCAGCCCGGCCTCACCCATGCAGATGACGATGGCCGGCACCGGCGACTGCCGCGCCAACTCCAGCGCCTCCAGACTGTGGCAGATGTTCTGCGACATCCAGGCGACTTTCGGCACCACGCCGCCGACCGCTGCGATCTCCCGCAGAAGCCCGGCCGGATCGGCCGGTCGGCCCTCGAAACAGTGCGACGAGAGGATCAACCTCGGCTCGCCCGAGAGCCCCACCGACCGCAACGGTTCCAGGCGTCTTCGAACGTCCTCCGACGCGCGCCAGAATGCGTACTCGAAATCAACGATCCCCCGGCCTTCGCCCGCCAGGTCCGCCAGCAGCCGGGCGCGGACCTCCGGCGACGCATCCGAGGCCCCACCCTCCGCGGTCGATCGGCACGTGACGATCCATCGGCCTGCCGGCAAGCCGGCCACCCATTCCCGAAACGACGGGCCGGGCGAGGCGTGTCCGTCCAGCCGCAGCTCGATCCGGTCCGCACCGGCCGCAAGGGCTTGGTCGGCCAGTGGCCGGAGGGCATCCAGCGTGCTTCCCGTTACGGATGCGATCAGCTTTGCCATATCCTCCTGCCAGTTCCGGCCTTCCGCCGGCCGGTGGGGGCATTGTACGAGGATGGGTGTGATTCCGCGAAACGGCGGCCCGGGCCGTCCTCGCATTGGCGAAACGCCACACGAACGCCCCGACCGTGTTGCCGCCCGTCAACGTCTGCCAAGGCCGGTTTCGTCCGATCGACCAGACCCCCCTGTGGGGAAGTCCCATAACAGCCCGTTCCGGCGGCCCTTACTGATGATCCGCCAGGGACCGATCCCGAATTGTGCGGGATGGCACCGTTCCTGTCAGCCGATAAGCAGGGCATGGCAACAGCCTTGTATCATGCGGGGGAGCGGGCGTTTCGAGAGTCGGCCATGTGCGACGCAGACCGGCGCAGGCATCGACGATTGGCCATTCGGCTGCCGTTGGAGTATCGAATCAACGGCCACAATGGCGAACCGCCCCCCGTCCATCGCTCGGTCTGCAGAGACGTAAGCTGCGGCGGCGTCAATTTCGAGACGGACTGCCCCGGCCTCGCCCTCGGCACCCGCCTGACGGTCGATCTGCTGGTACCCCCCGGTGACGGCCACTCCCCCTACCCCGGCCGGGTGCACACCGAAGGCCAGGTCGTGCGTGTCGAACCCCTCTCTCCCAGCGCCAACGCCACCCGCTGGCGCGTTTCCGCCCGCTTCACCGACTCCCCGCAACTGCACTTCTGAACCACTCGTCGAAACATGCGGCAACTACCGAATTCGCAGCGGGTTCCAGTCATTCGACGTGTCGAAACTTCGCATCCCGCTTGAATGCGAACGTGCTTTAAGAGATAATACTGCCTGAGGTCGCAGTTGCGCTCTTCCGTTGATCGGAGGCGCATGAGCGGGTTGGTGCAGGTTCTGGCGGGGAAGGGCATGTCCGATACGCCAATCAGGCCCCCCCCAACGTCCTGCCGACCGAAAAATACGGCATCGGCCGGACACACGTCTTGAATTCGGCCGCATCCAAGGAGCCACACATGATGTCCAGACAGTCGACGCGCGGCACGCGTGGAGCGGGTCAGGCCGTGATTCCCTTTTTGGCCCTGGCCCTGGTGCTGGCCGCGAGCAGCCCGAACGCAACGGCCGGCCTTCTGCTCAACGAGATCGTCTACGATCCCGCCAGTATCGGCCGGGACGACCTGCAGAGTGCCGCCACGCGCATCGAGCTGTACAACAACGGCCCCGGCCATGTGGATCTCGCCAACTGGACGATCGCCCGCGGCGACGGCATGCCGGCCATCATCCTGCCGCCCCTGGACCTGCCGGACGGATGCTTCCTCACGCTCTATCTGACGGCCGGACCCGACGATCTGGACTTCACGGACGGCGCCGGAGAGTTGTTCCTTGGCCCGATCGGCCTGCCGTTTGACCCGGCCCACGACGCATGCGCGCTGTACAACGGCCCCCCCGGCGAAGCGACCCTCGTCGACTTCGTCGCCTGGAGCCGCAACGGCATATACCTTCCCGATGTTGCTCACGACCACGCGGTCAACGCCGGCCTGTGGACCGCCGGCGCTTTCGTACCCACCGACGAGCTCCTGACCGGCGACTCGCTGGCGCGATGTTTCGACGGCTTCGACCGCAATCTGCCCGACGATTGGCGCATCGTGCCGATTTCCCTGTACGCGCACCACCGGGCCTACACGGTCGAAAACCCGATTCAACTTTCACCGAGCAACCGCGACGTGTTCACCACGACACCGGCCACGTTCACCTGGACGCCCCTCCCCGGCGTGACCGCCTACGAATTCCAATTGGCCACCGACCACACGTTCGCCACCACGCTGGTTCACGCCACCGGCCTGCCCGACGCGGCATATGCGCCCGGCCTGACCCTGTCCGCCAATGTCTATTTCTGGCGCGTGCGCGCCCAATTCGGGGTCGACTTCACGCCCTGGGCCGCCGGTTGGATGTTCGTGGTCAACCCGGATCTGAAAAGCCTGGAGGCGCAGCTCTGCCGGGCATGCCCGTTCAAGTACCAGCGCAAGGATACGAACCTGCTGTGCCTGTGGACCGATAGGGATCCTCATACCCGCCCGGGGTGTCCGGAAACCGGAAGCTGTGCCTGGGACCAGCCCCACCCGAACCAAAGCCCGGAGACCAGCGGCTGTCGACACGGCCGAAACTACTGCTGGGCCGCATCCATCGCGATGGTCAACGGCAGGCACGGCGGCGACCTGAGCCAGGATCGGATCGCCTACGAAAACTGGAACTCGCAACGCCCCCAGCCGGAAGGTGACCTGGGCCACGACCGGCCAAGCAGCGACGGACGAATCACCACCGTCCTGTCCTGGGCGCTGAACGGCGCCGCCATCAACTACCAATACGTCGGTCCCGGCAACTTCACCTTCGCGCAGATGAAACAGTGGATCGATGAACGCGAGTGCTTCGTCGCTGCCGTGCCCGGCCACTGCCTGGTGCCGACCCTCTATTTCGAATTCACAACAACGAGCGGCACCAACTGCCAGATCGTCTATGCCCACGACCCGTGGCGCGGGCCCCATCACCCGCACGTGTTCAGCTACGTCATCGCCGGGTCGCCCTCGCCGTACTGGCGCCAGCACCGCACCAACCGGTTCGACGCCGTCTGGCTGCAGCCCACCGCGGGTGTGACCGGCCGGATGCAGGAAGCCTCGGTCACCACCGACTCCGACGGCGACGGGATCATGGATTTTGACGAGGGGATGCCCCGAGCGCTTCAGTCATCCCCCACCAATCCGGATACGGACGAGGACCAGGTCCCCGATAAGGAGGAGATCCGCAACTACACCTTCCACGACACATACCATCCCGGCCACGAGAACGACGCCCTGTCCTTCTCCGACTGGGACGGCGACGGACTCCGATCCGAGTCCGACTGCGACTCGGACAACGACGGCGATTTCGACGGCGGGGAGGATATCAACGGCAACGGCCACAACCCCGAGCAGGGGGAAACCTGCATGTTCCGGCCGAGTGACCTGGAAATCACCGTCCACGTCGACAAAGACATCTACCGCGTCGGCGAGCCCGTGTACATCGTCGACACCAACGCCCGCCGGACGCGCACCTTCCACGAGTGGTCCCTCTACTGGTACGAGCTGGGGCCTGGCCTCCCGTCCAAGAACGACGGAGATCCGATCGCCCACAGCGGTCTGTTCATCACCAATCACCGTGGCGGCGCCTTGCAGCATCACGTGCATGACTGCCCCTACGCGGGGCCATGGTACCTCTATGCCGACGTGCTGAGTGACGGGCTCTATTCCGCGCCGGACAACTGGGACCCTCCCACCTTCTGGTGGTGCATCCCCGGGAACCCGCCCGTCACCACGCCGCCGTCCACGCCGACAACCCCGCCGGGCTGCCCGCGGTATCCGACGCCGGTCAGCGGCGGCGGCAGCTACGACCCCGACGGCCCGATCACCCGCTGGGTCTGGACCCTCAACAACAACGTCCTCTACGACGGCGACTATCCGGACATTGTCGTCACCCTGCCGCTCGGTCCGTCCGAGATCAAGCTGACGACCTACGACGAGGACGGCCTGTCCAGCTCGGCCGTGACCACGGTCGTCGCCGAGGGCGGCATGCCGCTGCCGGCCGTCTTCCCGATGGATCAGCAGATCAACCTGCACAACCCAAGCGACCCGAACCTCGACGCGATCCAGGCCGAGCCGCCCACCGAGTTGCTGTTCCTCAATGACGGCCTGCATGCGTTTACCCGCGTCCTGTTCCCGACCAGCCAGGCCTGGTCCGGACCGATCATCGATCTGCGATGGGCCTGCCATGATCCGGCCAACATCACGGAACCCGGGCTCATGCTGCGCTTCACCGCCCGCTACTACCAGAGCGAGGCGTATCCGGTCCCCTACCGGTACGCCCCGATCTATGTCACGCTGCTGGATACCATGGGCTACACTGCGGATCTCGGTGCGCTGTACGGCCCGCAACCCGACCCGACGTATCCCGCGTGGCAGACCATCGAAGCACCGCTGGACATCCTCGTGGCCGACGATTTGTTCGACCCCACGCAGGTTGCGCAGATCCTGTTCAGCGGGCATGCGTTGTACGTGGAGGGTGAAGAAGCAGCCCGCTTCGGCGAGGCACACGTTGACATTCGCGATGTGTACCTGGGCCCCGGCCCGTCGCAACCGGGCGACTGCAACAACGACCTCGTCGTCGATCTCGCCGACTGGCCGCTGATCGCTGACTGCCTGGCCGGACCGGACGTCCCGCACGCCCCGCACTGCGCCTGCGCGAACGCGGACGGCGACACCGACGTGGACCTGAAGGACTTCTCGATGATTCAGCCCCACTTCGACTGACGCCGCGAAGCCCCGGGTCGGCATGTACCACTGCTCTTACGCAGCGCTCCCGACACATCAACGGGCGTGCCACCCTGTGCCACTGCTCTTGAGCAGTGGTCCCGGCTCATTTGCGGGTGTGCCACCGCGTGCCATCTATGAGCAAGCCCATTCTCCGCCCCATCCCCGCATCCGGGCCGCAGGCCCGGATGCGGGGATGGGGCGGAGGGCGGAAAGACGAGGCGAGACGCGAAAGACCGGAAGACGCAGTCACGGAGGAAACAAAAACGGCGAGGGGAGGGGCCGGGGCGGACTGGAAAGGACGGAATGGACTCGATGGACACCATGGACACGATGGACCCCCTAGCGGGGGGCTGTGATCAGGGGGGGCTGTGCAACGGGCGGGATGGACCCGCCACGGCAGGCAGGCTCTGACACGTGGGGATCCCGGAGCGGGCGGGGTCGGGCGTCTGTGAGTGCCGTGGTCTGTCGCCCCGATGGGTCTGGTTGCATATGGCGTGCGGCATTCCAGGGGCTCGCGCCGCCCAGCTACACGTCGGGTAAGCGGTTTGTCCTTGGCCGGAAGGGGATGGGCGGCGAAGCTGGGGTGTCCGGGCTCATGGGTTCAGGAAAGACGATCGTCCGACGCCGGAGGCTATGCTCACACCCCACGCCACGACCACGAGCGTGCATAGCACGAGCCCAGTCCACTTGGCGGTGCGGAGGAACCGGGAAAGTCGTTGCAAGGGGGGATTGTACCATTGTGGGGCAGTTGCGGGACCGCGCCGGGGGACTCAGAACACCGCCTGGAATACCGCGAAGTCGGCCTCGTCCACGTCGCCGTTGTTACCGCCTTCCAGATCGGCGGCGTCGCATGGGGGTTTGCACCGTGCTGGAGTGGTGGCGAGGCCGGCACCCGGGTTTTCTCGGTGTGACTGGCGTGGTAGAATGCCCCCGGCCGCGAGCCACGTCACCTGGGAGGCCCCCACATGGGTTGGCATGAGCTCCTGTTCGTGCTGCTGTTGCTGGTTCCGGGAATCCTGGTCTGTGGCGTGCTTGTTGTCGTCATCCTGGCTGTGTTTCGGCGCAACCGCAGTTCGCACCCGCGGTGCGGCACTCCGTTGGACGGCCAGGGCACGGCCGGTGAGCCGTGCAAGCACGATGCGGACCATCACAGCGCCGGTTTCGTCAACATCACGTTTCGCCTGGGCCTGCTGCGGCGGTGTCCTTACTGCAGACGTTGGTTCGCACTCACTCGCGGAGCATCAGAGACTGACGCGAAACTGGAATGCCGAATCGAGAGGTTCCACTGCACCAAGTGTGAGCGACAGGTCGTGTACTCAGAATTCACGTCCCCTTGGCTGCTCCGATCACACCGGTGATCGAGCCTGCGACGGCTCGGGAAACGTGCCCATGCAGGTCATGCACGCCTGTTTGTACGCCGATGACCCAGGGCCGGATGCGGCTCACGTCGTTGGCGGAGTCGGGCCGCGTTCCAGATACGGGTTCAAATCACGCGGAACTCCACGCCGGATCTTCGCAAGGGCGGAGGGCAAGGCCCAAATCTCGAGTCCAGGCCCGTCAAGCGGTCCATTCCTTGTGACCCGGACCGCATGCTTCTGCACCCGTCGTTGTAGTCGGCGCCACCACTTCTCAGTCTCGGGCGGAGCGGGCCTGCCGATCAGCTTGAAATAGTTGCCGATCCACCCGAAACTCGACATCGCGATTGAGTTCGGCGCATCTTGCCCCTGAGCGTAGGCGTCGAACCAAATGATCCCGGGATGACCTGACCCGAAGTACGGATCGGGATGATCTGCGCGGTTTCGCTCTTGCCACGTTTCCTCGATGTGCTTCCGGAGTTCCGGGTTGAACTTGTGGTGAGCCTTGCTGGGCTTCCAGTCCGGTTCAATCCAGCCGGCCCAAGGATCCTCGATCAGTTTGACTTCCTCGTCCGGGTCTTGTGGGTGAAGGGGGAGCGGCCCGCTCGGCTCGTGCCACATGCAGTAACGGCGGCCCGGTTCGACGTTGCAGTGTTCGACTGCCTTCCACCGCTTCCGGCCAACACTCACGATCCACGCGATGTCCGGCTCGCTCAGCAGCCAGTCAGCCAGTGACTGAAGGTCATCCGCATCGGCATACATGGCTATTGCAGGCATGGGCTCGATCTCGCATCCGGAGTTCGTTGCGGCCGACAAAGCATACGCGACGATCGCGGACGGTCCTATTGGGATCCCAGGGGTTGCCCCCGCAACTCGCTGTGGCGAACGGATGCCGCCTGGCTGCCCCCTCGCACGCGGCTTTTGGACAGCAACCGCGGCAGGGGACTTCAACGTCGCCCGGCGGAGTTGGGGCAAATCGTGACCACCTTCTCAGCAGGCAGAGCCGCGGGACCGCGCCGGGGTGGACTCGAACCACCGACCGCCGGATTAGAAATCCGGTGCTCTATCCGGCTGAGCTACCGGCGCAGCGGCCTCCCA
>CAZPHH010000111.1:0-13839 GCA_964586145.1 uncultured Phycisphaeraceae bacterium
ATCCCCGCCGGCACCTTCCCCGGAGCCCGCCCCGGCGCGCCGGGGTCGCTTGGGTTGCGGACGCAGCCCGCGCCATGTTTCCCCGGCCTCCAACCCGTCCGGCTGTCGGCGCAGTAATCACAGAAGGGACACAACCTGTCACTCTGTGGGTTGGGGGAAAGGGCGGCCTTACTCGCTCGACGACTGGCCGAGCAGCACGGTCGTGGGGTCGACGGCGCTGGGGCGGTATTTCTCGACGAGGCTGCGGATCTTCGGCTGGTTGGGGTCCAGCTCCAGGGAACGGTGCCAGTGCTCCAGCGCCTGATCGCGCAGGCGCGGGGCGTTCGGGTCTTGCAGGTGGCGGAGCATGGCAATGAGGCCCAGCCCGGCGTGGGCGGCGGGCAGCCGCGGCTCGTAGGCCAGGGCCTCGCGATAGGACGATTCGGCCGCGTCGTACTCCTGCATCAGGAACTGACAGTTGCCCATGCCCTGGTGGGCGGCCGGCAGGGTCGGGTCCATCCGGATGGCCTGCTCCAGGGCGTTGCGGCCCATCTTGAACCGCTGCTGGTTCATGTAGGTGTTGGCCAGGTTCACCAGCACCCGCGGCTGGTGGTTGTCGCGCTCCAGCGCGTTGCGATACGAGGAGATCGCCTCGTAATACTTGCCCTGCGCGTCAAAGGCGACGCCCAGGTTCACGAACGCGCCGGGCTGGTCCGGATCCAGCGAGATGGCCTGCTGAAACTGCTCGACGGCCTGGTTGAAATCGCCGAGCTGGTGATAGCAGACGCCCAGGTTCAGCCGCGAGTTGAAGTCCTTCGGCCGCAGGTCGCACGCCTGCAAGTAGGCCTGCACCGCGTCGTGCAGACGCTGCGTGAAGTGGTAGAGCTGGGCCAGCGAGATCGTATCCTCGAACGAGAACGGGTTGAAGCGGACGGCGTTGGCGAAGCAGTCGATCGCCCGGTCGTACTCGCCCATCCGGCGGTAGATGACGCCCAGCCGGTTGTGTACGACGGCCAACTGCGGGTCCAGCTCGACCGCGGCCTGGAACTCCGCCAGCGCGCCTTCCAGGTCGTCGTGCTCCAGCAGGGATTCGCCGGCCGCCACGCGATGTTGCGCCTGGTACGCCCGAATCATCGAGCACCCGGCCGTCGGCAGGCAGCCGGCCAGCAGGGCGAGCGTCGCGGCGCGTGTCCATTTCGACGTTGTGTGGATTCGAACCATGCCTGGCATCACCCCCGTCTTTTGAGATCGGTCCGGGGGGCTCATTTCGATTCGGGAAACCGCTGCGGCAGGATCGGGTAGGATCGCGGTCCTCCCGCCCACCGCGCGGGTGCCTATCTTACGGATCGGGGGTCGTCATCGCAAATGTCTGCGCTGTGGCGGGCGGATTTCCGGTGCCGTGGAACGGTTTGCTTTTTTGGCCGGCGGCCCTAGTATCCAAGGGCCTTCTCGAACCCCGCCGACCGGGGGCCATGGCGGTGGAAACGGGCATAAAATGCGAACTAACAAGTACTTACTTTCGATTCCGGCCTACAACGAAGACCGATTCGTCGTCGCGATGGTGCGGGCGGCGCGGACCTTCATGGACGACATCCTCGTCGTGGATGACGGCTCGGCCGACCGTACGCCGGCGCTGCTGGCGGAGTTGCCGGACATCCGCGTCATTCGCCACGAGCGGAACCTCGGCTATGGCCGCAGCCTGCGGGACGCATTCGAGTGCGCCGCAGAGAGCGGATATGACTGGCTGATCACGATGGACTGCGACGAGCAGCACGAACCTTCGGACATACCACGGTTTATCGCGGAGGCCGAACGGGATCGGGCAGACATCGTCAGCGGCTCGCGGTACCTGCTTCCGCCGGAGGATCCCGATGTTGCCCCGGCCGACCGCCGGCGGCTCAATGCGTGGATGACGCGCATGGTGAACCAGCGGCTCGGGTTGACAATCACGGATGCGTTCTGCGGATTCAAGGCGTACCGTGTGGACGGACTGCGGCGGCTGGCCATCACCGAGCCGGGGTACGCCATGCCGCTGCAACTCTGGGTCCAGGCGGTGCGGGCCGGCCTGCGGGTGGTGGAGCTTCCGATCCGGCTGATCTACAAAGACCCCATGCGGCGGTTCGGCGGCGGGCTGGACGACCCGGAGTATCGGTACCGTCATTACCTGGACGTCTTCCATCGGGCGATGGCTGCCGGCGCGGCCGCATGTGCCGGGGCCGCCCCGGTCTGTGAGCCATGTTGAACTTCGACCGGCTGGCCACGCCGGCCGGACATGGAAGCACTCTCGTGGAGCCGGGCCCGGACGCGATGGCCCGGGCCCTTCTTGCCAATCGGACACACCTGGACGGTTTGGGCCTCACGCTGGGCGGCGTGGACCTGCGGTCGTACCGGCAGCGTGTTCGGCGGGAACTGACCGGCGGGGCGACGGGTCCGGTGGTCGGCATCGGGCATCAGCCGGAGTTCATCCACCCGGGCGTCTGGGCCAAACACGTGGTGGCCCACCGGCTGGCGACGGCCGTCGGCGGCGAGGTGATCCATCTTGTCGTGGACAGCGACGCACCGCGCGACGCGCTGCTGCACGTGCCGGTGGTTCGCGAGGGTGGTTTGGACATTCGATCGGTGCGCGTGACCGACGTCCCGGCCGGCACGTCGTACGAGGACTATCCGGCCCTGGACCGTGCGGCCGTGGATCGGCTTCGGGACGAGCTTGCGTCGGCCATGGGTGTGCGGTTCGGCGAATCGCTGCTGCCCCGCTTTTTTGAAGGTGTTCTCGGGTCGCGTCGACCGGCGGGCTGGGTCGACCAGGCCGTCGCGGGACGCAAGGCGATTGAGCAATCGTTCGGGGTGGTCGTTCGCGACCACCGGGTGAGCCGCGTTTGGCTGGGTCCGCTTCTGGCAGAGATCATCTGCAACGCGCATCGGTTCGCCGCGTGCTACAACTGGGCTCTGGCCGACTATCGGCGGTCTCATCGGGTTCGCAGTCCGCAACGGCCGATCCCGGATCTGATTGTGGACGGCCCGCGCTGCGAGTTGGCGGCCTGGGTGCAGGAGGCATCCGGGCGTCGGCAGCGGGCGTTTGTGGAGAGGTGCGGCGACACGGTGCGGCTGTTCGCGGGCGAGCAGGAGCTGGCAAGCTGGTCGGCGGACCGGGTGCGCTGCTGGCAGCACATACAGGACAGCCTGGAGGATCTGCGGGGCTGGCGGTTCCGTCCCAGGGCGCTGACGCTCACGCTCTGGGCCCGCCTCTGCGCGTGCGACCTGTTCATCCATGGAATCGGCGGGGCCAAGTACGACCGGATCACGGATCGGCTTATCGAGATCTACTTCGGCGTGACACCCCCGGCGATGGCCTGCGTCTCGGCGACGTTGTGGCTGGACCTGCCCCATGCGGATGTGACGGCCGGAGATGTGCGGGCGGCCCGGCAGCGATTGCGAAGCGTTCGCTACAACCCGCAGCGGCATCTGCCGTGTGACGGGGAATTGGCCCGGCTGGCCGACGCGCGGGCGGTCGCTGTCGAGCATGCCTCGCGTCTGCGGAGGGCCGACGGCTCGAACGGTCCGGCCCGACGGCAGCTTTTCGAGACGATCCGGGACGTCTCTGCCCGGATGCTCGAACACCGGCCGGAGGTCCTGCGGGACCTTGAGGACGAAGTGGACCGGCTCCGGCGCGGCTGGCAGGAGACGGAGAATGCCCAGCGTCGGGACTACTTCTTCGGCCTGTATCGGCCGGACGAGCTTCAAGAGCTGCTGGATCGGCTTCCCGCCGTTGAGGCGTTTCGGATATAGTGCGGCCCTGGCGACGGAAGGGGCGGTCGTGCCGGTGTCCGGCCGGCACGGGTGGAGTGGCGACCGGGATGCCATAAGGGAGTCGAGATTTCATGGCTGAGGAACGATCCGAACCAACCATCGAGGTGGACAGCGATTGGAAGGCGGAGGCGGCCCGCGAGAAGCAGAAGCTGATCGACGCCGAGAAGAAGGCGACCGGCGGCGGCGGTCGGACCGAGCCGGCCTTTGTCGAGCTGCTGAATCTGCTGGCCATGCAGGCCCAGCTTGCGTTGGGGGGCTATGAGGGGCCGGACGGGCGTGCGATGCCCCCGGACCTGGCCGCCGCCCGAGCCCACGTGTCGATACTGGAGGCCCTTCAGCGTAAGACGGAGGGCAACCTCAGCGACGAGGAGCATCGGGGACTGACCGACCTGCTGCACAATCTGCGGATGCACTACGTGCAGTTGGCGCAGTCCATGGGGGCGCCGGGGCCGGGTCGGCCGGGGGGGCCGGCCGCGGCGGGGGGCGGCTTGTTCTGAGGGGCCGTGACGGTCCGCGTTCGGGGTTGAACGACTCATGATCATTCCGATTCGGACGGAAACGCCGATCCGGGGGACGCCCTGGGTGAACTACGGCCTGATCGCGGCGAACGTCCTGATCGTCCTCCTGTTCGGCACCGCGTCCGATCGGCGTTTTTCGCTGGAAGGCTGGATTCTTCAGCCGGCCTGGCCGAGCCTGTACCAGTTCTTCACGTATCAGTTTCTGCACGGTGACCATTTTCATCTGATTGGGAACATGCTGTTCCTCTGGGTTTTCGGGAACAGTGTGAATGTGAAGATGGGGCACCTGCCGTATCTGCTGTTCTACCTCTCGGGCGGGATCCTGGCGGCCCTCGGGTTTGCCCTGACGAATGACTCGCCGATCCTGGGCGCCTCGGGAGCGATTGCCGCGGTCACGACGGCGTACCTGGCCCTGTTTCCCCGCAGCCACGTTACGGTCCTGTTCTGGTTCTGGATCATCCGTTTCTTCGAGGTCCGGGCGACAATCATCATCGGGTTGAAGATCATTCTGTGGGACAACATCATCGCACCGAGTCTTGGCGGCCCGGACAACGTGGCCTATGGCGCCCACCTGGCGGGCTACCTGGTAGGGTTTGCGGGCGCCATGACCCTGTTGCTGATCCGGGCGGTCCCGCGCGACCAGTTCGACATGCTGGCGCTGCTGAAGCGCTGGCACCAACGGAGGGCGTACGCCGCGGTGATGTCCGACCCCAAGGTTCGTGCCCAGGTGGAGTTGGGCCGCGTGGCGCGGGTGGACGACCGCTCGGCCGCCGAGGTTGCGGCGGACGAGGCCCGGATGGACGAGATCACGGACCTGCGGACGCGCATCGGGGACTGCGTGACGGCCGGGGACGCGGGATCGGCGGCGACGCTGTACGAGCAGTTGATGACGATCGACCCCAGGCAGTGTCTGCCGGACCGGCTTCAGCTTGCCGTGGCCCGCGAATTCTACGCCACGGGGCGATTTCCCCAGGCGGCGGCGGCGTTTGATGGGTACCTCAAGCGGTATCCCAACCAGGCGGAGGACACGGAAATCCGCCTGTTACTGGGCATCATCCTCGCGCGGGACCTGCGGCAGTACGAAACGGCGGAGCCGTACCTGGCCCAGGCGGCTGAACGGGCGGGAACGCCTTCGCGACGCGGCTTGGCGGAGCAATGGCTGCGGGACGTGCGGGCGGCCCTGGGCCGGCCCGCCACCGGATGACGTTGTGGCTCACCGCGCGGACCGGGATCGGGCGCGGCCCGGACCCGTTCGATTCGGGTGCAGGTTAGCGGACGTGCGCCAGCGTTTCGCCGGCAGAGCGCCGGCCCTACTTAAGCCCGTGCGCCGGGCGAACCGATCTATACAGAGATACGGTGAGTCTATGCCGCAGGAAATTGCGTATATCAACGGTCGATTCTGCCCCCCGCGCGAGGCGATGGTCTCCATCGAAGACCGCGGGTTCCATTTCTCGGACGGCATCTACGAGGTGGTGGCCGCTCACCACGGCCGGCCGTTCCGCCTGCCGCAGCACATGGCGCGGTTGCGCGAGAGCGTTCGCGGCCTGGACCTGCCGTTCGACCCGGATGCGTACGGGCTGGAACGGGTGATCCACGAGGGGCTGGCCCGCAGCGGGTTCGACCACACGCTGGTGTACCTCCAGATCACGCGGGGCGTCTTCCCGCGGCAGCACGTCTGCCAGGTCGCGCTGGAGCCGACGGTGGTGGCCACGTTCAAGCCGATGCCGCCCGTGCCGGCCGAGCGCATCGAAAAGGGCGTCTCGGTGAAGACGGCCGAGGACATCCGCTGGGGCAAGTGTTACATCAAGGCCATTTCGCTGCTGCCGAACGTGCTGATCAAGAATCAGGCGGTGCGCGAGGGCTTTTTCGACGCCCTTCTCGTCACCTCCTCGGGAGACGTGCGCGAGAGCTGCTCCTCCAACGTCTTCCTCGTGAAGGACGGCGTGGTCCGAACGCCCCCGGCGGACGAGCACATCCTGCACGGCATCACCCGGGGCTTCATCCTGGAGTGCGCGGCGGAACTCGGCCTGCCCACCCGCGAAACGCGGATACCAGAGCCTGAGCTGTTCACCGCCGACGAGGTCTTTTTCACGGCCACGACGTACAACGTGATGCCCATCACGCGGATCAACAACCGCCCGATCGCCAACGGCCGCCCCGGCCCGATGACCCGCCAACTGTACGAGTATGCCGCACAAGTAATTGACGAGCTGAGCCGCGTGGCCGCCGTCGCCTGATCCTCCGCCCGCCGCTCTTCCAATCGCGCCTCCGTGCCCGGTGTTCCCCCGCGGTTTCCTTTCCCGCTGCGCGCAGTAAAGCGAGGCTGAAAGTCCTGTCGAGACAACTGCGCCGCCGGCGAATGTTTCGGACTTGACTTTACCGAGATACAGTTTAGACTGTACCGGGGTACAGCATAGCGGCCGGAGGTGCCGGGAATGACCGAGAGCCGGGACAAATGGTGTGATCCGCAGACGCGGGCGCTGTTTCAGGCGATTCTGACGTTGCGAACCGTGGATGAGGCGGCGCGGTTCTTTCGCGATCTCATGACGGCCCACGAATTGCAGGAGATGCGCAACCGCTGGCTGGCCGTCCGCCGGCTGAGCGAGGGCGTGCCCTACAGGACCATCGAGGAGGAGACGGGCATGAGCTCGCGGACGCTGGCCCGCATCGCCCGCTGGATGCAGGAGGGGGAAGGCGGCTACCCCATGATGCTGCGACGGATGAGCCGCACGAAACGCCGGTCCCGCAAAGGAGGCCGGACGAGACGAGGACATGAGTGACACACCTCCTTCATTGCGGCTGGTGCTGCCCAAGGGCCGGCTCCAGGGTGCGGCCATCGAGCTGATGAACGGGATCGGCTGGTCCGTGTCCGACAACGGCGGCTATCGCCCTACCTGCGACGACAAGCGGATTGTGATCAAGCTGCTCAAGGCGGCCAACATTCCGGACCTGATCGAACTGGGGGCGCACGACGTGGGCTTCACCGGGCAGGACTGGGTGTATGAGACCGGAGCGGACGTGGCGGAGTTGGTGGACACCGGGCTGGGCCGCGTGGACATCGTGGCCGCCGCTCCGGTGGGGTGGGATCCGTTCGTCCAGGTGCGCGGCCGGCCGATCATCGTGGCCTCGGAATACCCGCGGATGGTCGAGTCGTTCATGAAGGATCGCGGCGTTCCGTATCGCTATCTGCGCACATACGGAGCGACGGAGGTCTTTCCGCCGGAGGACGCGGACCTGATCGTGGACAACTGCCAGACCGGGGGCACGCTGCGGGCCAACGGGCTGGAGATCGTAGGGAAGATCTACGAATCGTCCCTCCGCGCCTATGCCAACCGCAGGGCACTGGACGACCCGGTCCGCAAAGCGATCATCGATGAGATGTGCCTGCTGCTGCGGGGAGTGCTGGAGGCCCGCAAGCGCGTGCTGCTGGACCTGAACGTCCCGGCGGATAAGCTGGAGGCGGTGGTGGCCGTGCTTCCGGCGATGAAGTCGCCGACCATCCAACCGCTGTACGGCGGCCAGGGGTACGCGGTCCGGACGGCGGTGCCGGTCAGCGACGTGAAGGATGTAATCCTGAAGGTGGCGGCGGCCGGGGCGACGGACATTCTCCAAACGAAGGTGGATAAGGTGATTGCGTGACCGCGCCCGGCTCTTTGACGCGGGCGAATGGGGCATGGGTGGGAGCCATCCGCGAAGGAATCAGAAACCATGAAGACGCGGAGACTGTGGGAGCTGTCGGCGAGCGAGCGGCGAGACCTGCTCATGCGGGCGCAGCCCGACCTGACGCGGGCAATGAAGGCCGCGGAGTTCATCGTGCGGCGGGTGCGGGGATCCGGCGATTCGGCCCTGCTGCGCTGCACCGCGGAGTTCGACGGCGTGGAGCTGACGGCCGAGCAGTTGCGGGTGGCGCCGGAAGAGTTTGACCGGGCGGTGGACGCCACGGCGCCGGAGCTGCGCCGGGCCATCGATCTGGCCATCGAGAACATCCGCCGGTTCCACGAGGGGACCATGCCGCCGCGCACCCACACGGTCGAGATGGGCGACGGACTGGTCTGCACGGAGCGGTACACGCCGGTTGAGTCGGTCTGCCTGTACGTGCCGCGGGGGCGCGGTTCGTTTTCTTCGGTGCTCTGCATGTTGGGCGTGCCGGCCAAGCTGGCGGGAGTGCCGCGGATCATCGTATGCACGCCCCCGGGTCCGAAGGGCGAAGTGGACAGCGCCACGCTGTACGCGGCCCGGGCCATCGGCCTGGGCGAAATCTATCGAGCGGGCGGGGCCCAGGCGGTCGCGGCGGTGGCGTACGGCACGGAAACCATCCCTGCGTGCGCCAAAATTGTCGGGCCGGCCAACGTCTATGCCACCGCGGCCAAGCGCCTGCTGGCCGACGAGATCGACCCCGGCCCCGGCGCCGGCCCCAGCGAGGCCATCATCCTGTGCGACGACTCCGCGAACCCGCACAACGTGGCACTGAACCTGCTGGTCGAGGCGGAGCACGGCGAGAATTCGTGCGCCCTTCTGGTGACGCATCACGAGCCGCTTGTGCAATCAGTGGCCGAGATCGTGGAGCGGGAGCTGGGTCAGCTTTCGCCGCAACGGGCCGGGTTTGCCCGCCACGTGCTCAACGCCTATGGCGGTGCGGTGCTGACCCGCAGCCTGGACGAGTCCATCGCGTTTACGAACGAGTTTGCCGTGGAGCACCTGGCCGTCATGACACGCGATCCGCAGGCCACGTGCGACCGCATCACCAACGCGGGCGAGATTCTGATCGGGGCGTTTCCGATCATCTCGCTGGCGAACTACGTGGTGGGCGTGAACGCCATTCTGCCGACCAGTCGGTACGCCCGGACCGAGTCGCCGGTGTCCGTGCGCGATTTCATGAAGGCGGCGTCGATTGTGGAGCTGCGCGAGCCGGCCTACCGGCGGTTTGTCGACGCGGTCGTCGCGTTCGGCGACCACGAGGGGTTCTGCGCGCATCAGCGCGCGGCGCAGCACTGGCAATCCTGAAGGCCACAGTCCGGTTGCAGGGCCGCTCTCACAGGCCGACCTCCGGAATAGATTCGCAGGAGCTTAAGGGAATCACCGCGATGAGCGCTAACGAACCGTTTCCACCGTTCCGTGTGAGCCGGCAGACCGCAGAAACCCGCCTGACCCTCGGCGTGAGGCCGGGCTGGTCCGGTCCGGCCCTGCTGGCCGTCCCCAATCGCATCCTCTCGCACCTTCTGGATCACTGGTGCAAAGGCGCCGGCGTGTCACTGACCCTGGAGGACAGCGACTGGTCCGGCTCGTGGCAATTCGACCACGTGTGGTGTGAAGACCTCGGGCAGCTCGTCGGCCGGTCGGCGGCAGCCATCCACGACCATCGGCAGCAGACCGCGGGCCTGGCGGGCCGGGCCAGCCGGCGAAGCTGCATGGATGACGCAGAGTCCGTGGTCAGCGTGTCGTTTGAAGGCCGAGGCGCCGTGCGCTGGGCGGTGCCGGCGGCGGCAGACATCGACGGCTGGGTGGACGCCTGGTATGAGCCGGGTTCCTCGCATGCGTTGGCCGCGTACGGCACGAACCTGCGGCAGTTCATCGACGGGTTTGCGTTCGGCGGGGCGGCCACCGTGTCCATCGAAGTGATTCGCGCGGGGAACCTGCACCATCTGTACGAAACGATCTTCCGCAACCTGGGCGATTGCGTGGGCGCCGCGCTGGGCACGGCCGAGCTGCGCCCGGGTCAGACCAGCGGGCTGGCGGCCGTTGCGCGATACGTCGTGGAGGGGCTCTGATGGCCTTGCGCGTCGTGCTGGATGCGGACGGGGTGTTCCTGTGCGAGCGGCCGTACTGGCGTACGGCGCTGGCGACGGCCCTGGCGGTGCTCGGCGTGGACGGGCTGCCGCGTGAGACGTTCCGGGCGCTGGACCGAGAGCTGTTCGACGTACGCTCGGCGCAACAGCACGTGAAGGCGATCGGCATCAACTCGAACTGGTACCTGTCCGGGGCCCTGGTGGGCTGCGCGCGAGAGGAGTTGGTCCGGCGGGATCTTTCAGAATCATTGTCGCGAGGTGACGTGAATGCCGCCGCGGATTGCTGGTCGGCAGCCCTGGCGGCGTACGCGGAATCGCTCGTGCATCGGTCCGACGGCAGCGGCTCGCCGGTGGACTGGCTGGATCAGCAGACGTGGTTCGGGCCGGTCATTCCGCGGTTCCAGGATATCTTCCACGAGCGCGACCGCCGATTCGACATTACGCCCCGGCACCAGGTGCTGGGAGACGTACAGGCCAAGCGCGAGACGTTCTCGCGCCTTCTCCGGAGCGGGGTCCGCGTCTGTATCTGCACGGGGCGCGGGCAGAATGAAGTGCGGGAGCCGATCCGGCAATTCGAACTGACGGATGAGAGCCACATCGACACGCTGGTGACGCACGACGAGGTGGCAGCCGCGGAGCAGGCCACCGGCCAGGCCGCCCTGTCCAAGCCGCACTGGTTCCCGCTGGCGGCGGCGGTGGTGGGGTTCGAGCCGGCCCTGGAGGCGCTGAAAAACGGCGGCAGCCTCCGCGCCCCGGACGGCGAGCGAGCGGTTTTCGCCGGCGACGGGATGGCGGATTTCCGATCGACCGCGAACGCCCGGTCTCGCGGGCTGGACGTGGATTTTGTGCTGGTGACGTCTGCGGCCCTGTCGAAAGACCGTGTGGACGAGATCCGCGCCGCCGAATTCACGATCGGGGTCATCCCGCAGTTCGAGGCATTGCCGGACCTGTTTGCCGAGACAGTGCGATGAGCCTGGCCCTGATCGATTACGGCGCCGGCAACCTGCGCAGCGTGGCCAACGCGTTGCGATACCTGGATTGCAGCTTCGACTTGTGTGACAGCGGCCCGACACTGAAGGGGGCGACAAGGATCATCCTTCCCGGCGTGGGGCACTTCGGCGCGGCCATGCAGGAGTTGAACCGCCGAGGACTGGTCGGGCCACTCGTGGAGCGGGTTCGGGCCGGCGTGCCGCTGCTGGGCATCTGCCTGGGGCTGCAACTGCTTTTCGAGTCGTCCGAAGAGGCGCCGGGCGTGCCGGGGCTGGGGCTGCTGGCCGGCGGCGTGCGCCGGATGCAGACAAAGGTTGTGCCGCATATGGGCTGGAACCGGCTCGTGTTTCAGCGGGCGCACGCAATCACTCGCGGGTTGCCCGACACGGTGCACTGCTACTTCGCCAACAGCTTTGCGGCGGCGCCGGCGGATGCGGGCGTGACGGTGGCCGAGGTGCAGCAGGATGAGGATGTATTCCCCGCCGTTGTGGCGGACGGCTCGCTGGCGGCCACGCAGTTTCACCCGGAAAAGAGCGGCCCGGTGGGCCTGATCATGCTGCGGAACTTTGTGCAATGCTGACGCGTCGGATCATCCCGTGCCTGGACGTGAAGGACGGCAACGTCGTCAAGGGCGTGCAGTTCCAGAACCTGCGCCCCATGGGCGATCCGCTGGACATGGCCCGCCGGCACGTGGAGGGAGGGGCGGACGAGCTGTGCTTCCTGGACGTGACCGCGTCGATCGAGGCCCGGCCGCTGCTGATCGACCTCATCGGCCGCCTGTCGGAGGTCGTGTTCGTGCCGTTCACCATCGGGGGCGGCATTCGATCCGTCGCGGACGCGCGAGAGATTCTTCGAGCCGGGGCGGACAAGGTCGGCGTGAACACGGCCGCGGTGCAGCGGCCCGAGTTGCTTCGTGAGTTGTCCGAGGAGTTCGGAGCGCAATGCGTGGTGCTCTCGATTGATACGTGCAGCCGCGGCGAAACGTGGTACGTGACGACGCACGGCGGGCGGACGCTGACCGACCGACCGGCCCTGGACTGGGCGCGGCAGGCGGTTGACCTGGGTGCGGGTGAGATTCTGCTGAACGCCATCGACACCGACGGGCAGCGCGAGGGCTTTTCCATCGGCATCACGGATGCGGTGTGCCGGGCGGTGACGGTGCCGGTGATCGCGTCCGGCGGGGCCGGCGGGGCGGAGGATTTCGTAAAAGTGTTCCAGAAGACCGGCTGCTCCGCGGCGCTGGCCGCCTCGATCTTTCATGACGGCTCGTGGACGTCGAACCGGCTGAAGGAAGTGCTTGGCGAGCGCGGGATTGAAGTGAGATTGGGATGATCATTCCGAGTATCGACATCTCCGGCGGGCGGGCGGTGCAGCTCCGGCAGGGGCGCGATCATCTGCTCACCTCGCCGCGCGAGCCGGCGGACCTGGCGGCGGAGTTCGCCCGCTTTGGCCCGGTGGCTGTCGTGGATCTGGACGCGGCCCGCGGCCTGGGCGACAACCGCGACGTGGTGGCCGCCTGCTGCCGGGTTGCGCCGTGCCGGGTGGGCGGCGGCATTCGCACGGCCGAGCAGGTCCGCGACTGGATCAAGGCCGGTGCGGAGCAGGTGGTTCTCGGCACCGCGGCAAAGCCGGAGTTTCTGAAGCAGTTCCCGCCGCAGTGGCTGATCGTGGCGGTCGATGCGCGCGGGCAGGAAGTGGTCGACCATGGCTGGACGCAGGGAACGGGGCGGTCCGTGCAGGATGTGGTACGCGAGACGTCGCCATTCTGCGGGGGTTTTCTGTTCACCCAGGTGCAGGTGGAAGGCTGCCTGGCCGGCCCGGATGTGGAGACGGCCCGGCGTCTGCGAGAGGTGACGGACCGGCCCATCACCGTGGCCGGCGGCATCCGCAACGCGGACGACATCCACGCCCTGGAAGAGCTGGGGATGAACTCGCAGATCGGCCGGGCCATTTACGAGGGCTCGCTGGACCTGGTCGACGCCTTCGTGGCCCAGGTGCGATTTGCCGCCGACGGGCTGGTGCCGACCGTCGTGCAGAGTGCGGCCACGCGCGACGTGCTGATGCTGGCCTACAGCAACGCCGAATCCCTGCGGGCGGCGTTGCGCGAGGGACGCGGCTGGTACTACTCGCGCTCGCGCCGGCAGCTCTGGCGGAAGGGCGACACCTCCGGCCACTCGCAGAAGCTGCTGCGGGCCCGGTGGGACTGCGACCGCGACACGCTGTTGTTTGTGGTCGAGCAGACGGGGCCGGCCTGTCATACGAATGCGGACACGTGCTTCGGCCCGGCTTGGTGCGACGTGCTGCGGTCGTTGGCCGACACGCTGGAGGCCCGGCGGGCGGACATGGCCGGCGGGCCGCCGCGGACGTACACGCAGAAGCTGCTGGCCGACCCGGACCGGCTGGCCGGCAAGCTGCGGGAGGAGATCGAGGAGGTCATCGTGGCCCCCACCCGCGAGAACCTGATCTGGGAGTGCGGCGACGTGCTGTACCACCTGCTGGTCAAGATGACGGCCGCCGGCGTGTCGGTGGACGAGGTGCTGCACGAGCTTCGCAGCCGGTTCCGGCCGTAACCCCCAGGCGGGGGCGAGGGTTGCGAACCGCCGCCCGCCCCCTTGCAACGCCCGGCCACCGGTGTAGAATCCGTTGTTCGCGGTCGGGTCCGCGGGCCGGCCAACCGGCCTTCCGCCCGCCGCGACGACACCCACGGGGCCGTAGCTCAGTTGGGAGAGCGCTTGCATGGCATGCAAGAGGTCGTGAGT
>CAZPHH010000112.1:0-10727 GCA_964586145.1 uncultured Phycisphaeraceae bacterium
TTTTTGTGGGACCGGCTTTCCAGCCGGTCTTGGGAGGCTGTGGGCTGCAGGATTGGTCCGCACGGCGGACCCTACAGTGGGACCGGCTGCTTCTTGTGGGACCGGCTTTCCAGCCGGTCCGTGGTGCTCTTGTATTTGTGAGACCGGCTTTCCAGCCGGTCTCAGCGTACCGCAGCGTTGCTGATTCTTCCGGAGGCTCCGCCCACCCGGCGGACGAGAAACGTCCATGAGCGCTGAACCGACCCCCGAAAAGCCCTCCAGCCCGCTTCGTGAGATCATCCAGCCCTTCATCGACCTGGCCCACGCCCCGCGCGCCTTGTGGGGCATCAACCTGGCGTACGTCATCGAGGGCATGGTCTACTTCGGCATGCTGGGTTACCTGACGATCTACTGCTCGGAGTTCGTTTTCCAGGCGATCGACGGCGCCGACGAGGTGGCCCACTACATGGTGATGGTCCTGACCGCCGGCATTACCATCGCCATGTTCTTCCTGGGCGTGGTGGCCGACCGACGGGGGGTCCGTTTTGCGCTCATCGCCGCATTCATCCTCATGCTGATCGGACGATTCGTCTGGGCCGGGGGGCCGACCCTGTTCGGACTGGAGCCCGTGCGACCGGCGGTCTTTGCCGGCGACAAAGTCAGCCTGCACGTCACCAAACTCGATACTCGATTCGGCAACAAGGCCATCACGAAGGCCGACGTGATTGCCGCTGCGCCAGGCGATCCGGAGGACATCGAGCACGACCTGAAACTTGAGCTTTCCGCAGGTGAAGGAATCGCCCTTAGCCCTGCTCTCGAATCCCGACTGGTTCGGCTGGATCGGGCTCGACTGATCACGGGCGAAGACCAGGAATGGGAAGCTCGGTACGGCTCCCGGGAGATCAAGGCACGCGTCTTGATCAGCGCGGCGAAGCAACTGGGGCTTGCTCCGGGGTCCACGATCACTCTGGACCGCGCGTACGTCGCCGCCGCAAAGAAGGGAGGCAAGGACAAGCAACAGGCCGCCGATGCGGGCGAAACAGGCTCGGGCGCGGAACCCGGTCCCGAGGATGGCGGAGGGGACGGGGGGGAAACGGACGGCACCGGGCATCCGTACGTCGTCCGCAGCCAGTGGCTCAGCGATGTCGGGGCCGTTGACACGTTCCCGATCGATCTCGCAGAGGGGGCGGGCATCGCACCGGGCGAGGCCATGCAATCCTGGGGCGTTCGGCTCAGCACCGCGACGATCGCGGACGGCGGCGGGCTGGAATGGGGCGTGCAGTACGGACAGGCTCCCGTAAATGCGCGCCTCGTCCTGAGAACCAAAACCGCGCCGCCCCTCGCCCCGGGAGCGGTTCTCTCGGTGAATCGCGCACGCGTGGTCAAGCGGAAGAAGGATAAAAGCGACGAGTTCGTCATCGAAGTGCATTGGCCCGAAGGGATCGCGGCTGTCGACGTCTCGGATTGCGCCAATGCGGCGGAAATCCGCGAGGCTATCCGCTCGCAGTTGATCCCGGACCTGTCGCTCGGTGCGGGAACGCCGCTCAACCAGAATCTGACCTCCGGACCCGTGCAACTGGGCATGGGCAGACTGGTACAGCGAGTCGGATCGGATTGGCAGGTGGAGTACGGCAGCGGACCGGTCCGGGCCCGCTTGCACATTGACGCCGACGGCGTCGCGGGTCTCGGCCCGGGCGCTCTGATATCGCTGCGTCGGGCGAACGTCGTGAGTGTGAGCGGCGACACGACGCCTTTCCGTCTCCGCGCCCGCTGGCCGGACGACGTTGCTGCCGTCAATACGTACGGGTGCGAGGAATCGCCGTATCGCGAGTTGGTAACCGCGGACGAAAGGAAGCTCCAGGCCGACTCCCGGGGCCCCGTGGCGACGGATGCGGACGCCCTCCGCGAGGCAACCCCGGCCACCATAGCCGACCTGCGCGGCATGGACGATGGTGTCGTGGACGTCGTCCTTCCTGACGTACACGTAACCTACGTTCGCAACGGGGGGTACTTTCTCCAGGCGGACAAGGACGGACCGGCCATCTTCGTGTTTGTAAGCCCGCTATGGTCGCCTCTGCAGGTAGTGACCCTGCTGGGAATACTGCTCGTAATCGTCGGGTACGGGATGTACCAGCCTGCCGCCTATGCGGGCGTGCGGAAGTTCACCACGCCCAAGACGGCCGCGATGGGCTTCGCCATGCTCTACGCCCTCATGAACCTCGGCGGCTGGCTGCCCACCTTCGCGTTCCTGCTTCGCGACGACAACTACGCGGGCCTGGGAATCCCCGGCATGTTCTGGGTGTACACCGGGTTCACCGTAGTCGCCCTGGTCGCGACGGTCATCATCCTGAATCGGCGGACCGTGGCCGACGCGGAAAACGCCGCACGGACCCAGACCGAGCGAATCCGGGCGGAGGCACAGAAGGAGAACCCCGACAGGAAGCCCGAGCCGCCGGACGCGGGCGCCGCAGCAGGTGTTCTCGATGCCGCCCGCGTCAAGCCGCATATGTGGTTGTTCTGGCTGGCCGCCATGGCGCTGTTCCTGTTCAAGGGCGAGGCACCGTGGTACTACAGTTGGACGGAACTGAACCGGGAGTGGATCACCCGAGGGTTCGGCTCGATGGTGGTCTGGCGGTGGATTCTTGCCGGCCTGGTTTTCCTTTGGCCGTTGCTTATCGCATCCTGGCCGAAGGCGAAACGCTGGGTGGCCCGGCATCCGCTCCAGGACGGCAAGTTCGCGTACTTCATCTTTGCCCTGATCCCGGTCCAGACCTTGTTCACGTACAACTGGCTCGTGCTGCCACCCTACATCAAGCGGGCCTACGAGGGCTGGATCGGCAACTACTTCGAGATCGCGGCCAATGCAAACCCGATCCTGATCTTCATCGCCGTGCCCATCATCACGGCCATCACGCAGAAGCGCAAGGTCTACAACATGATGATCGTCGGCACCTTCATCATGGCGGCGCCGGCGTTCCTGCTGACCATCGGCCCGCATTGGTGGACCCTGTTCATCTACATCTTCATCATGACCATCGGCGAAGCCATGTGGCAGCCACGGTTCCTGCAATATGCCGCGGAAATCGCCCCGGAGGGCCGGACCGGCGAGTACATGGGCGTGGCCCAACTGCCCTGGTTCCTGACCAAGGTGCTGGTTCCCTTGCTCTACTCCGGCCGAATGATGGACCTGTACTGTCCTGCCGAGGGACCCAAGAACACGGAGACCATGTGGCTGATCTTCGCCTGCATCGCCATGACATCCACCGTCCTGCTGATCCTCGCCAAGCGCTGGATCGGGAAGGACTTCAAGACGAAAGCCGCCTGACGCGCGGGCCGATCGGCCGGCCCGGCGCCGGCCCCACGCGATAGAACAGGACTGAGCCGTCCGTCGCGAGCGCGCCCGCATCGCCCGGCCGGCCGCGCCCGGACCCCGAACCCGCCCCACCTCTCGTTTTGGCCTGGACGACAGAGGCGGCCTCTTCCCCCCGCTCGCCGTGGATGGTACGCTACCCCCCCGATGGTTCGCCCAACCGGCCGGCGGCGCGGTCCGGTGGCCGGGCGACGTGCAAGTCCGAATCCAAGGCAGGTGACGAGGAAAAGCGCAATGGCCAACCAACCCCAGCAGTTCAAGTTCCCCGAAAACGCCTACCGCGAGCTCAAGCCGGGCGAGTCGTTCGTCCCCATGGTCCCGCCCAACGTGACCGTGCCCGAGCTGACCTTCCGGGCGATGGGCTTCGGCCTGCTCATGAACATCATCTTCTCCGTGGCCGCCACCTTCCTGGCCCTCAAGGCCGGTCAGGGCATCGAGACGGCCATCCCCATCTCCATTCTGGCGGTGGGCATGTCGGGCCTGCTGCTCAAGTGGGGCCGGCGGGGCAGCTCCATCCTTGAAAACGTGTACATTCTGTCGATCAGCACCACGTCGGGCTACGTGGCCGGCGGCACGTGCTTCACGATGCCCGCGATCTACGTGTTGCAGCTCAACGCGAACCTGGAGATGAGCACCACTTCGCTCTTCCTTCAGATCGCGCTGGTGCCGTTCCTGGGCGCCATCCTTGGGGCCCTGTTCCTGATTCCCTTCCGGCGGTACTTCGTCAAGGAGATGCACGGGAAGCTGCCCTTCCCCGAGGCCACCGCAACCAACGAGATTCTCGTGACCGGCGCCTCCGGCAGCACCACGCAGGCCTGGATTCTGATCTACTCGTTCATCCTGTCGGCGTTGTACACGTTCGCCGCGACGGCCCTGAAGCTGTTCAGCGACAAGTTCACTACGGGCATGGCCAAGCTGGAGGCGGTCGGCAAGGACTCCGTCGAGACGCTGGCCTTCGGCGCGTCCGGCGTGTTCGCCACGCTGACCACAAAGGTCAAGGCCGTCTTCTCGATGGGCGCCGGCGCCTACTACCTGGGCCTGGGTTTCATCATCGGACCGCGCTACGCCTCGATCATCTGCGCCGGCTCGTTCCTCTCATGCTTCGCCATTATCCCATTGCTGGCCACGCTCAACCTCGAGCAGCTCCAGACGCTGAACCCCGCATGCACGGCGCACGAAGGCGTCGCGGAGGAGACGGCCCGCTTCACGCTGCCGACTGGAATCACAGACCGGTTGGACAGGTTCGTGGGGCTCGCCGGGAGCGCGGCAAAGGACGGGGAGGTCGCTCTGCCGGAATCGGTGGCGTCGGCCCGAACGCGGATCAAGGCCGCATTTGCGAATCATGACGTCACACTGGCCGACGACAACGACACGAAGTACGGAGCGCGGGCGCTCGGGCAAGTGTGGGAAATCCAGAGCAATCGACATACGTTCGTACTCACGGCCTCCCAGAATGAGATTGTCGTGGAACAGGTCGGGAAGGAAGAGCCTGTGTTCACGCTCCCGGGCGAATTCGCCGTGCCGCTGGACGGCATGTTGGACGAGAAGGAGCGTATCCGCGGCGAGCTGGGCGCTGCCTTTGCGGGCTCGAACCACCCATTCCAGAAGGCTGCCGTGGGGATCTCTGTGGCGGAGGCAGGGCAGGCATGGGTGCTGGAGGACAGACAGCAGACCTACGAATTGCGGGCCGAACCCGACCGGGCCGGCATCGCCGTGTTTGCACGCGGGGCCAGCGTCGATGAGATCTTCGGCCAGATCCCCAAGAACATCGGCATCGGGGCCATCTTCACGGCCGGCCTGCTTTCGATTCTCCGCATGGGAGGCGTCATCGTAACCGCCCTGCGCAAGGCCCTCGGCAGCCTCTTCAGCCGAACGGCCGCCGCAAGCAGCGACCGCACCGACGAGGACATCAGCTACGGCGTCATGTTCCTCCTGGGCATCGTCGTGGTCATCGCCATGACGGTCTTCTTCCGCGTGGTCGTCTTCGCGAACATGGCCAATCCCATGTGGCTGACGCTGGTGTCGGTCGTGCTGGCGCTGGTGATCACGTTCCTGTTCACCACCGTGTCCGCCTGGGCCATTGCCATGATCTCCGTCACGCCGATCTCCGGCATGACGGTCACCACCATCATCATCACGGCCGTGCTGATGATGTGGGCCGGCCTGGAGAAGGGCAGTGAAGGCATGTTGGCGGTCCTGCTCGTCGGCGGCGTCGTATGCACCGGGCTGTCGATGGCGGGCGGCCTGATCACGAACTTCAAGATGGCCTACTGGCTGGGCGCCAGCCCGAAGCGCATCACCTGGAACGCCATCATCGGGTCGCTGGTCTCTGCGATCTTCGTCTGCGGCACCATCATGATTCTCGCCGTCAAGCCGGGTTACGTGGGCGCCGGCAAGCTGGACGCCCCGCAGGCCAACATGATGGCCAGTGCCCTGGAGAGCTTCCTGGGCACCGGTGAGGTGCCGTGGCTGCTGTACGGCGTCGGCGTCATGATCGCGTTCACCGTGCAGCTTGTGGGCATCTCGCCACTGGCGTTTGGCCTGGGCATGTACCTGCCGATGTACATCAACACCCCGATTCTCATCGGCGCATTCGTGTCCACCCTCGTCCGGAAGAGCACCAAGGATGAGAAGCTGTCCAAGGCACGCGGCAACAAGGGCATTCTGCTCGCATCCGGCCTCATCGCCGGCGGCGCCATCATGGAGGTGCTCGTCAACTTCACCAGCGCCCTGGACGACCTCGTGATCGGCGAGAAGATCATGCCCTTCCTGGACTTCAGCGGGCGCATGATGGACGGCGGAACAGACCCGGAGTATCTGGCCCGCACGCAGAACTGGCTCGGCCTGATCCTCTTTCTCGCCCTGTGCGTCTTCGTCTACTTCGACTGCCGCCGCGCGAAGCCGGAACTGGGCGAAACCGAGATCGGATAGGGAGGCCCGGACAGAACGGACGGGAAAAACGCGGCAAACGCCCCGGTCCGTCACAAGCCGGGGCGGTTGTCTGAGGTGAGCGGGCGGAAGGCGGGTTTCTTCGGCTCCTGGGCTGCTCTCCTGCACGGGCATGCGGAGGACGCGCGCCGTGCCGCAAAAAGACAGAACATGGCGGGGGGTTGGGCAACGGGAGGTACGTAGCGACCAACAGTACGCCCAAATGAGGGGGGGGCAAGGGACGAATCCCGACTCGTCGAAACGGCGCGACGGAACCGGTCCCGGATTGCCGCCGGAAGGGGCGGCGGCGGCATCGGGACGTGCCGCGTTATCGCTTCGGGAGAATCATCCTGACGCTTCAGAATCTGCCGCTTTCGGATCTCCTGAGTTGCCATCGTCCCCCACCCGGTGTATACTCCAGGAGATTGGATCGCCGAAGCCGGCCGGTACATCTGGTTGCAGACACTTCCTGATCGCACCGCTGAAATCGCCTTTCCATCCTTCGGGCCGAAGCGTCGGCCACTTTCAACTGCGACCCTGAAAGGAAAACGGTGGGTTCGCACCAGCCATCGATAGGAGAAAACGATGGGCAAAAAGTTGTACGTCGGGAATCTGAGCTTCGACACCAGCAGCTCGGATTTGGAACAGTTGATGACTCCCTACGGAGAGGTCGTCAGCGCGGAAGTGATCCAGGACCGGTCCACCGGCCAGAGCAAGGGCTTTGGCTTCGTGGAGATGAGCTCCGATTCGAGCGCCCAGGCGGCCATTGCCGGCCTGAACGGCCAGTCGCACGGCGGCCGGGCACTCACCGTCAATGAGGCCAAGCCTCGCGCTCCGCGGACCGGCGGGCACGGCGGCTCCGGCGGCGGACGTCGCGACCGCTACTAGTCACTCCGACAACATCGAAGCCCGCAGGCCCGTCCCGGTGGCGGCCCTGCGGGCTCTTCTTTTGCCCCAGGCCGATGCACGAAGCGAGCACGAATGCAAGGGTCGAGTGGCCCTGGATATGGAGTGGATTCGGGTGGGATCCGGCCCACCTCAGTGTGTTGCCCTCAAATTGCCCTCAAAACGCGTCTCGAGACAGTAAGAAACCGTGCAGGAACAGCACATCAACAAGACGGCGAAACCCCTTGTCATCGCCGGAGTTAACTCGTAAATGCAGCTCTTTGCACAACTTGCAGAAAACCGCTCGATTGAGTCCCGCCCTCTCCGGTTTTCCCGTCTTGGGAAGCCCTCCGCAGGTCGACCGTCGCGACGCTCGTTCCTGCCGCCGGCCGGTTGAACCGGGCACGTGGTTTTCGCTATCCTGAAGCCAATCGGCGAGGTAAGGTCGCCTGTGCATCCGCACGTGCCGGCGTTTGGGGGGCGGGTCGGGGCGGTTGACCCTGCTGGAGGGGAGTCCGGGTTCGATAATGTCTTCTGTCTTTCATGTGTGCCGCCGGATGATGGCAAGGCGTTGGTCCCTTGGCGAGCGGGTACGCACGGTCCGTGCGGGGGCCGGGATCGGCGCCCTGGCGATCATGACCGCCTGCGCAGCCCCGGCGGGTGCGGCCAACCTGCTGGCCAACCCGAGCTTCGAGAACGGCACCGTCCAGCCATTCTCCTGGAACACATGGGGCGACGGAAACGTCATCTGGCAGACGGGCGGCGCGCGAACCGGCTCAAAATGCATGAACCTGGGCGGGCCGGACCTCGCGCTGATGTACCAGCGGGTGCCCGGGACGGCCGGCGGCGCATATGCGGTCCGTGCTTGGGCCCGGTACGATTCCGGCGCGGGCGACGGCGAGATCAAGGTGGAATTCCACGACGGCTGGGAAAACAAGATCATCGAGCACCGGCAGCTCGTTCACCCTCCATCCGATTGGACCGAGTACAGCGTCACGGGCATCGCGCCGGCGGGCACGGTCTACGTCACCGCCACCCTCGTGGGCTTCGGCGGCTCCACGCTTCTGTTCGATGACGTGTCCCTGTCGGAACAGACCCAGGACCCCGATCTGCTGATCGACGTACGCGCGAAAGCGCACACGTTTCTCGGGTTCGGCGCCCAGATCTGGGATTTCAGCGCCGACACCGCCCGCGTGTGCAGCGACCTGAACATCCGGTACGTGCGGGTCTCGTCCACGAGCGCCGCCGTGCAGGCCTCCGCCGCCGGCATGAACATTCTCCTGCTGCGCTGGTCCGCACCGGCCCAATGGCTGGACGGCAACAACGCGCTGATGCCCCAGTACGTCGATGACTACGCGGCGCTCTGGGCGAACACCGTGGCCGATCTGGCCGCCGCAGGGCTCACCCCCGCCTGCATCGAGCTGAGCAACGAGCCCGACGGCGACTGGAACACCTACATCTCACCCGCCAACTACAACACGCTGGTGAAGCTCACCCGGGCGGAGCTGGACGCCCGCGGCCTTTTTGACGTCGGCATCGTCGGCCCCGGCCTCACCCATCTGGATTGGAACAACCACAACTCGACGTGGATCGGCGCCCTGGACGCCCAGGCCGTCGCGTCCCTGGCCGCCTGGGGATCGCACACCTGGGACGATGGAAGCCTGTGCACCGGCGGAGCGTCCTGCATCCACAGCCGCTGGCCCGACTTTGGCGATTCGGCCGACGCCCGGGACCCGACGCTGCCCAAGTTCATCACCGAATTTGCCACGAAGGAGAACACCTTCCACGGGGTGACCTATCCGCACCCGGACCTGTTCCGCGACTACAACGCGACGAACTCGATGCCGTACGCCGTCCGCGTCTACGAAAACGCGCTGGCCCTGCTCAACTGCGGTGCCCACGTGCCCTTCATCTGGCAGGCCACCGATCAGGACTGGGAGACGAAAGGGTGGGGCCTGATTGACCTCGCCGGCAACCCCAAACCGGTTTTCCACGCGTTGCAGACCTGGTGGCCGACCGTTCCCGTCGGCGCGTCCGTGATTGACCTGGGCGATCAGTCGGCGAGCCTGACCTACGCCGGTGCGTTTGTGAAGGACGATCGGCTGGTGATCGGGCTGGCGAACGACAGCGCCGCGGAGTGTAGCAGAACGCTCCGCGTGACCGGAGCGGCCGGCGTCCAAATCGTCGCCGCACCAGCCTGCCTGATGGACCACCACGGCGATCCGGCCACCCAGGATCCTGACACCGCGCAGGTGATCCAGCGAAGCCTGACCGTCGAGCCGGGCAACCGCATCGACGTGACGCTGCCGGCCGACAGCACACTGACCCTTGTCTGCGACCTCTCCTTCGCGGCCGGAGACATCAACCGAGACGGCAACGTGGACCTGGCCGACTACGTCATTCTGGCCGGCTGCCTTGCCGGCCCCAACGTCATCACACCGCCCGCGTCGTGTTCCGCGGAGCACTTCGCCCGCGCCGACCTGGATGCCGACGCGGACGTGGACCTGGCCGACCTGGCCCACTTCGCCGAAGCCTTCGCCCCCTGACCCGCCGAACGCAGGCTTCCCGTTTCGCGGCACGCACGCCGCTGCCACGTGTGTGAGACTGCTCGTGAGCAGTGCCCCTCCCCCCTTCCACCCGTGTGTCAGTGGCTTGCCGTTTCGCGGCACATCCGAACCTGGCTGCCGTTCTTTCGCCGACCGCCTTTCCGACTCGACGCCGGCTTCCCAATATCTCCCGTTCGTCCTGCACGGACCGGATGAATCTCCGCTCTCCGCCCCAGGCCCGTTCACGGGCCTTCGGTCGCCGCCTTCGCTCAGCCTGTAGGGGTCCGCCTCGCGGACCATCCCTTCTGGTCTCGGTCTTCCTGTTTCCAGATGTTGGCCGGTCGTTTACGGCCGGTTGATCGGCTCCCCAACTTCCTCCCTCATCGCCCTCCCCCCCGCGCCAGATTCAACCGCAGCAGCGCCCCCAGCACCTGCTGATCCACCTCCGCCCGCCGACTCGCCAGCGGATGGCCCTCCGCCGGCGGCTGACCCGCCCCTGTCTCCACCCACACCTCCGCCCAGTCTTCCGACCACCCGCCCGCCGGATCGACCGCCGCATACGCCGCCAGCACCGCCCGATCCAGCTCCTCATGTGCCAGCCGTAGCCACGTCGGACGCTCGTTGTACAGGTTCGTCAGCGTCCGCCGCTTCAGGTTCGCATCCTTCGCCGCCCGCGCCAGGATCGCCGACTGCCGGACCCACGGCCGCGCCGCCGCCGGCACATCCGAGAAATCATCATCCGCATCCACCGCCCGCGCAATCGGCTCGATCCACTCCGGTGGATTCAGCCACCGCTCCCGCTGCTCGTTCAACTCCTTCGCCGCCTCCGAAATCCGCGCATGCGCCGCATCCCCGACCGGCTCCTTCCCCGGCGACCACGGCAACGCAAACGTCTCAAAACACGACGTCGGCGTGTAGCGAAACCCTGACTCTGCCTCCCGAAGCTGTGTCCCCGTCCGTCGCGCCCACAACTCATGCACCGACGAATGCAGCACGCCGAAGAAGTAGTCGTCACTGCG
>CAZPHH010000112.1:10827-13394 GCA_964586145.1 uncultured Phycisphaeraceae bacterium
CCAATGATGAAATCCGCCGCCGGCCACGTCGCCGGGCCGCGGCACACCGCCCCCTCGCGCCACGCGGGGATCGGACGGCCGGCCTCATCCTCCCATGCGAGAATCGCGTCCCGGCACGCCACGGATTGCAGCGGCTCCAGGATCGGCCGCCGCAAGCCCTGGATGAACCCGTTGTCCCGCATCCATTGCAGGTAGCCGATCCAGATCACCACCTGCGCCAGCTCCGCCGCGTACGGGTTCAGCTCGATCCCGTGAAGCTGCGTCGGCCGGACCTGCGGGAACATGTTCACCGCAATGTCCGCCCGCGTCGCATACGTGATGACCTCCTTCTCCAGCTCCAGCAGCTTCTGGATCGCCACGTACAGAAAGTTCCCCGACCCGCAGGCCGGGTCCAGAATCTGCACGGAAGCCAGCCGATGCACGAAATCGTCCAGCGACTTCTGAATGGCCTTGTCCGCCTTGCGCTTCGTATCGGCCGTCTTCGCCGTCCGCCGGCGGGCAAGCTGCGACTCCACGTCCGCCTGCGCCTGGACCCACTCGCGCCGCAGCGGGGCCATCACCACCGGCTCCACCACCAGCAGGATGTCCTCGCGGCTTGTGTAGTGCGCCCCGATCTGCGCCCGCTTGTCCGGGTCCAGCGACCGTTCGAACAGCGTCCCGAAAATCGCCGGCTCCACGCTCGCCCAGTCGGCCGTCGCCGCCGCCAGCAGGGACCGGATCTCCGACTCGCCCAGCGGCAGCGCCGGCGCCTCGTCAAACAGCCCGCCGTTGAAGTGCGGAATCTCATCCGGTCCGAACATGCCGCCCGTGCGCATCTGCGCAAACAGGCTGGACAACGCCTCCGCGCTGCGCGCGGGGCTCTTCAGCAGGCTCTGCAGCAACCGCTCGAACACCTTGCCCGGCAAAAGCCCGATGTCCTCCGCGAACAGGCAGAACATGCAACGCATCAGAAAGTGCGCCACCGTGTGCGGGTGGTGACCCTGCGCCGCCAGTTGCGAAGACAGGCTCGCAAACTGACCGGCCACCACTTCCGTGACGTTCGCCGCCGTGGTCTGTGGCCGGAAGCTCCCGGGGTCCGTGAACACCCGCCGCAGCAGGTCCAGCGCGTCCGGCTCCGCGATGCGCTCGAGCGCTACGGCGTGTACCTGTTTGGCCGTGCCCGTGAAGTTGGTGTGGATTTCCGTACGCGCAATGTCCGAGACGATCAGCAGCGGCGGGTTGTCCAGCGCCTCGCGGTACTGGCAAAGCTGCCGATACGCTTCGGCCAGGTCGCCGTACTTGCCCTTTCGCTTGTATTCCCAGGCGAACTTCCCCCGCCACCACACGTCCGCGAAGCCGTATTCTCCCTTCGACCCGCGCGACGCGCCGCCCAGCACCGCCGCCCCCTTCTCGAACGTGTATTCCGCACCCGTCGCGTCGTGCTCCGCCGGCGTCGGCTGCCCCAGCATCCGGCACAGGTCAATAAAATGCTCCTGGCTCGCCGCCCGCTCCGAAAGCTCCGCCCGAGCCCACTTCTGAACAAACCGAATAGGAGTCATCGTGTCGGCCATGGCCGCACATTCTGCTGGAAACCGGCGTGCCTGTCGAGGTGATTCCGCTGGCCCTGCAACGGCCCATGCCCACGCCTGCGGCTGTCACCAACTTGCTGGTCCGCAGACCGCCGACTATCCTGACGCAGCCCTCTTGCTATGGAAGGAGGTAGCTTCCGTGGGATTCAGCAGGAAGAAGGTCGACGATCTCCTTGTCGCGTGCAAGCGGTGCTGTTGCATCTGCCACAGGTTTTGCTGCACGAAAATCGAGACGGATCACATCGTCCTGAGCGCCGATCGAGGGCCAGACGACATAGAAAACGCGATCCCGGTCTGTTTCGAGTGCCATGCGGAGATCCACGCCTACAACGATGCGCACCCGCGAGGTCGCAAGTTCACACCGAACGAACTCCGCAAGCACAAAGAGCAATGGCTAAAAACGTGCAGGGAGCACCCCGACATCCTAATCGCTGCGCACCGCGATCGCGACGTCGGTCCGCTTCAGGCTCTGCTGGATGAACTCGATTTCAATCGCAGTGTCGCAGTGCACTCCATCAACGGAAAGCACGGCGCACTCTTCCTCATGACGCAGTTCGAAAGGGCTGTCCAGGAAGGCATGGTGGCGATTCTCGAAGACAACCTTCGCACGGCGATTCTTGATGCGTATGTGGTAATGACTAGAGCCAACCAGGCCACGTTGGCTGAGTTGCCGCAGGGCGAGGGATCAGTTCTTTTTCGTTTTCACGAAACGCGGACCACGGAGGCCCTTCAAGAAGCCGCGCCGCTGATCGACGCCGCGTACAACTCACTCATCCACTTCCTCGGCCACAACGAACGAACCGCAGACAGCCCGCCTGCGGGCGGCAAGGCCCGTGAACGGGCCTGAACCCAACGCGAGAGACTCATCCTGTCCCTGCGGGACGAAAAGAAGACATGGGGCGCTGCAAGCCACGAGTGGCACGTTGTGTCGCCCCGGTGGGGCTCATATCGTGTGGGGCGCACGTTTCCAGCGGCTCACGCCGCTGGCTACCCCGGCGC
>CAZPHH010000113.1:0-13353 GCA_964586145.1 uncultured Phycisphaeraceae bacterium
TCCCGTGTGTAGGGTCCGCCGTGCGGACCGCGACATCGATAGAGACCGGCTGGAAAGCCGGTCCCACAGTAAAGGCCGGTCCCACACAAGAGGCCGGTCCCACATCACGCTGTCCCCGGCCCCCCTCCTCGATCCCTTAATCCCTCGGTCCCTTGATCCCTGGATCCCTTGCCCCCTCCGTTCGCACTATCGGCGCTTCCTCAATGGGAATCAGCCACCTTGTTGAGAAGCTCCGTGCCCCGCTCAGACGTCGCCTCACTCTTGCCCAGATTGTGCGTCCGGAAACGGGACCCGCGTTCCAGGCGATTCTATCGTATGCTCTGTGAGGGCATCGCCGCGGAGAGTGCCCATGCGCGCACTGGCCGATACGTCGCCAAGGACGGTGGACGGGAACGAATCAGGCGTGATCGTTTCGCCTCACGTCCGAGAACAGTACGCCATCGTCGAGGCCCGACCGCTTCGGCTCCCACTCCGGGCCGCGCCGGCCCCGCCCGCCCTCGGCGCAGACAGCGCCCCCACCGACGGCCTGGCCGTCGCATCGGCCGTCCTCGGGTTCACCGCCATCGTGCCCGTCGTCTCCCAGGTGCTGGGCATCGGGCTGGGAGTGGCCGGCTTGGTCCGCATCCACCGCGCCCGCCGCGCGGGCCTGCCGCGCCGCGGCCGGCTCTGGGCCTGGCTGGGCATCGGCAGCAGCACGTTCGCCCTGCTCGCCTGGATCGCGGTGCTCGCGGCCTTCGCCGTCATCAGCCACGCCCTGGGCCAGGCCGCCGATTCTCTTCCACTGCTCGCCAGGTGATTTCTTCGGCACCCTCCGCCCTCACCCACGACGCCCGTGGCCCCCGGCCCCTCCCCCTGGATGCCTCGCACGCGGGCGGGTATCCTCTGGTTAGGCCCTTGTTTGGAGGAGGCGCGGAGCGCGACCCCATGGGAAGCTGGCTCGACGATCTGAATCCCGCGCAGCGTGAGGCCGTCACGCATGGCGAGGGGCCTCTGCTGGTGGTGGCGGGGGCCGGCACGGGCAAAACCCGCACCCTCGCCTGCCGGGTGGCGTGGCTCATCGAGCGCGGCGTGGAGCCGGACCGCATCCTGCTTCTGACCTTCACGCGGCGGGCGGCCGCGGAGATGCTGTCGCGGGCCGGTCGGCTGGTCAGTCAGCAGATCACCGGCAAGGTCTGGGGCGGCACGTTTCACGCGGTGGCCAACCGTCTGCTCCGCCGGTACGGCCGGTTCATCGGGCTGTCGCCGGATTTCACCGTCATGGACCAGGGCGACGCGGCGGACATGATGAACCTGATCCGCAACGAGCTGGGCCTGGGCAAGGGCGAGCGCCGGTTCCCCCGCAAGCAGACGCTGGTCAGCATCTACTCGCGCATGGTGAACGCGCAGGAGAAGCTGCCCGACGTGCTGGACACCCGCTTCCCCTGGTGCGCGGAGGACCGCGAGGGCATCGCCGCCATCTTCGAGAACTACACGCGCCGCAAGCGCGAAAGCAACGTCCTGGACTACGACGACCTGCTGCTGATGTGGAACGCGCTGGCCGCCGCACCGGGCGTCGGCGAGAAGGTCGCGGATCGGTTCGAGCACGTCCTGGTGGATGAATACCAGGACACCAACGCCGTGCAGGCCGGGATTCTGCGGAACATGCGGAAGCGCCATCCGCACATCATGGTGGTCGGCGACGACGCCCAAGCCATCTACTCGTTCCGCGCCGCCACCATCCGCAACATTCTGGACTTCCCGCAGCAGTTCCCCGGCACGAAGGTCGTCACCCTGGAGCAGAACTACCGCTCCATCCGGCCTATCCTCGCGGCGTCCAACGCCGTGATGCAGCAGGCCGCCGAGCGCTACACCAAGGACCTCTGGTCCGAACGCACCGGCGAGCAGAAGCCCGTGCTCCTCCACTGCCTGGACGAGGAGAACCAGTGCCAGAGCGTCTGCGGAAACATCCTGTCCCACCTGGAAAGCGGCATCGCGCTGGCCCGCCAGGGCGTGCTGTTCCGGGCCGGCCACCACAGCGACATGCTGGAAGTGGAGCTGGCCCGGCGCAACATCCCGTTCCACAAGTACGGCGGGCTGAAGTTCGTGGAGGCCGCCCACATCAAGGACATGCTCGCGCTGTTGCGGATCGTGGAGAATCCATTCGACGAGGTGAGCTGGTTCCGCATCCTTCCGCTGCTCCAGGGCATTGGCCCGGCGCACGCCCGCCGCATCATGGACGCGCTGGGCGTCCGACGGCCCGCCGCCGACGGCGAAGCCCCCGCCGAGAGTCCCTCACCGTTGCGGCGGCTGGCCGCCGCCGACGTTTCGGTGCCCGGACCGGCCAAGGAGGAGTTCGCCGCGCTGCGCCGCGTGCTTCTGGAATGCGCTGCCATGCCCAACGTGGAGGACGGCGCGGACGCTCCGGCCGGCCGTACCGCGCCGTCCGTGGCCGTCCAAGTGGAGCGGCTGCGGCAATTCTACGAGCCGATTCTGGAGCGGACGCACGACAACGCCCACATCCGCGCGCGTGACATCGAGCAGTTGGAGCACATCGCCCGCGGGTATCGCTCGCGAAGCCGGTTCATCACCGACCTGACCCTGGACCCGCCGCAGGCCACGTCCGACCTGGCCCAGCCGCCCTTCCTGGAGGAAGACTACCTGGTGCTCAGCACCATCCACTCCGCCAAGGGGTGTGAGTGGGACGTCGTCCACATCCTCCACGCCGCGGACGGCATGATCCCCTCCGACATGGCCGTCGGCGAAACGGAGGGTGTGGACGAGGAACGCCGACTGCTCTACGTCGCAATGACGCGGGCCCGCGACCGGCTCTACATTTACTTCCCGCTTCGTTACTACCACCACCGCTGGGGCCACAGCGATTCCCACGGCTATGCCCAGATCAGCCGGTTCCTGACGAAGGCGGTACAAGCGCTCCTGGAAGACCGGACGGCCTACCGGTCAGACGAGTCTCCGACCAAGCTCAAGACCATGAACATCCACGATGTGGACGCCTGGATTCGCGGGCTGACCGGCGGGTAGCCACCGGGGTGCCGGCCCGGGCGGGGGCACAGGGCCATAGCCGACTGGTCCCCGCCCGGGCGAAAGACCCGCTTCTCTTCTTGCGTCACTTGTCGCCGAACTGCTGATCCAGGGCACGCTCCACCGGCACCTCGATGAGGGATGCCAGGGCGTTGGCCAGACCTGTCTCCAGGCCTTCGCGAAGTCCGTCCTCCACGGCGTCATCGCACCCGGTGGAACTCATCAACAGCAGGCTCAAAACCAGCGTCAAAACCAGCTTGCGCAGCTTCATACTGTACTTTCATCCTTTCTGAACCGTCATCCGCCGGCCTCAAAACAGGCTCAGCGTGGCTTGCACGTAAAAGAAGTCCGCATCGTCGGCCGGGCCGGTGTTCTCCACGAACGTGCCCGGCATGAAGTGCGAGTATCCCAGCTCCACTTCAAACCGTTTGCTGAACTGATACCGCAATTGCAGGTCGATCTCCTGGCCCACGAAGTCGCCGCTCTCGCCTTCTGCGTCGCGCCGCCCCACCCGCGGCCACGCGTCGCTGTCACTGGCCAGCCAGTAGGCCCCGTAGGAGAGCGTCAGGCGGAGCGGATCGATCGGCCGCAGTTCCAGTCGGATCTTGGGAGTAATGGTGTTGCGCCAGTCAAACAGATCGGAGTCGGCCCAGCAATGCCCCACTTCGAAGAGGCGATCGAACCGGTTTGTCTGGTTGTCCTCGGGATCGCGGTCACCCGACGCATAGGCCGTGGAGAAGCTGAGCCGGGGCTTCCAGGCGTGTTTGAAAGAATACCCCACTTCGCCGATCATGGCATATGCGCAGATGTCGCGCTCGCCGTCGTCGCCGAACTGGAACGCCGTGTTGAAGTCGTAGTCAAAGCCCGTCTTGCCGATCAGACCGAAGCCGTGCATGCCCAGCGTATGCACCTCGCGGTCTCGGGCATCCCGGTCCTTGAAATCCTCGTCCAGCACCAGGTAGTACGGCTCCAGGATCACATGCGGCGACCAGCCCCGCCAGGCGCCCACGATTCCGTAGAACCAGCGTTCCTCGTCGGACCGGTCCAGGTGATGCGACCGCCGCTCCACCGGCATGGCCGCGAAAACGTCCACCTGCCAGTCGGACGACGGCTGCCCCAAGCGCAAACGGAACCCGTCGAATGCGTTGATCGTGTTTCGCCAGCGATTCCGCCCGATCAGTCGGCGGTCGATCAGGTCCATCGCGAACCGACCGACGCGAAACTGCAACGGTCGGCCCGGGCCGAGTGCGTCCGTGAAACAGAGCTCGGCAAAGGCCTGGAGAAAGTCCGCTTCGTTGGCGTCGTCGGTGGATTCCGGGAAGTTGCTGTTGAACTGGCGCATGTCGGCCACTTCCAGACCGAAGCGGAACGGATCCAGGATTTTGCGGATTCCGACATACGCCTGCGTTCGCAGCAGGAACTGATCTTCGTCGGGCAGATCCTGGCTGCGGTTGCGGCGGTAGTCATCGCGGTGCAGTTCGAACCGCGTGCGATGGATCAACCCGAAGTCCAGCCAATCCGCGTCCTTGAAAGCGTCCAGGCCCGATTGGTCCAGTGTCTTGACGTAGCCCGGCGGCTCCGTCTCCACCCGTGTGCCCCAGGCCTTGGATGTGATCGGCGGCACCTTCTTCGGCGCTTTCTCCGCCGGTTGCGTCTCGACGGGCTGCGTGGTCTGCGCGGACAGCCCGGATGCAAAGACCGCGAATGTGGCGGCGGCAACCACGCGAGCAGCCGTCATACGATGAATCAGGTCGGTCAACAGGGCGCACCTCCTGCGGGCGCACGGGCAACAGGGTCGCCGCCCGGCATGTCATCCGCGCTGTCAAGGGCAGATCTCAGAAAGATCGACTCGTATCACCGGAGGGACCCGGCACCCGGCTATCCCTCATCAATGAACACGTTGATATCCCGGGGAACCACGAACACCTCTGCGCCCGGCACCAGTTTCAAGGCCTGGAACCGATCGTGCGGCAGTTCCACATGCACCGGCTCGCCGGAGGCGGCCGTCAACTCCACCTTCACCCGCGGGCCGGCCGAGTTGATGTGCCGCACCGTGGCACGGAAACCCGGCTTGCCGTTGGATCGCAGCTCCAGGTCCAGGTCGTACGGGCGAACCAGCCCGCGGGCCGGCCTCGTCGATGCCTGATACTGCCCGGCGTACTGAATCTCCAGCGGCCCGAGAATCGCCTTGTCGCCCTCCACCCGGCCATGGAAGATGTTCACGTGCCCCAGGAAGTTCATCACGAACTCGCTGGCCGGCTTGTGGAAGACCTCTTCGGGCGTCCCGGTCTGCTCAATCCGACCCGCGTTCATGATGACCACGCGGTCGGCGACTTCCAGGGCCTCCTCCTGGTCGTGCGTCACCAGCACGCTGGTCACGTGCAGTTCGCGGTGCAGCCGGCGCAGCCAGCGGCGCAGCTCCTGCCGCGTTTTGGCGTCCAGGGCCCCGAACGGCTCGTCCAGCAGCAGCACCTTCGGCTCAATGGCCAGGGCCCGGGCCAGGGCCACCCTCTGCCGCTGCCCTCCGGAAAGCTGGGCCGGATACCGGTGGGCCAGCCAGTCCAACTGCACCAGCTTGAGAAGCTGGTCCACCTTCTCCCGGATTTCCTTGCGTGAGGGACGCTCCCGCCGCGGCCGCACCCGCATCCCGAACGCCACGTTCTTGAACACCGTCATGTGCCGGAACAGCGCGTAGTGCTGAAACACGAAGCCCACGCGCCGCCGCCCCACGTGCTGCTTCGACACGTCCTCCTCGTGCAGGAGAATCTGCCCGCTGCCGGCATCCGGCGCCTCCAGCCCGCTGATGATCCGCAGCAGCGTGGTCTTGCCCGAGCCGGACGGGCCCAGCAAGGCCACCAGCTCGCCCGTGTCCACGCGCAGGCTCACGTCCTGCAGGGCCGTGAACGACCCGAAGTGCTTGCTGATGTGCTGGACTTCAATGCTCATGTCCGATCCTCAGTCACGTGCTCTTCAGGCCCGCCTTGAACTTCCACTCCGCAAAGCTCTTGAGCACCAGCGTAACCAGCGCCAGCACCGTCAGCAGCGAGGCCACCGCAAAGGCGCCGGCGAAATTGTACTCGTTATAGAGAATTTCCACATGCAGCGGCATGGTGTTGGTCAGGCCGCGGATGTGGCCGGAAATGACCGACACCGCCCCGAACTCGCCCATCGCCCGGGCGTTGCACAGGATCACCCCGTACAGCAGCCCCCACTTGATGTTCGGCAGCGTGACCCGGAAGAACGTCTGCCAGCCCCCGGCGCCCAGCGAGAGGGCCGCTTCCTCTTCCTCCGTCCCCTGGGCCTGCATCAGCGGGATCAGCTCGCGCGCCACGAACGGGAACGTCACGAAAACCGTCGCCAGCACGATGCCTGGAACCGCAAAGACCACCTGAATGTCGTGCCGCGCCAGCCACGGACCCAGGTAGCCGTGGATGCCGAAGAAGATCACGTAGATGAGCCCGGAAATCACCGGTGACACCGCGAACGGCAGGTCGATCAGCGTGGTCAGCAGGCTCTTGCCGATGAACTCAAACTTCGCCACCGCCCACGACGCCGCCACCCCGAACACCAGGTTGGCCGGCACCGCAATGACCACCGTCAGCAAGGTCAGTTTGATCGCGGCCCGCGTGTCGGGCGTATGGAGCGACCCCCAGTAAACGCGCACCCCCTCCGAAAAGGCCTGGACGAACACCGCCGCCAGCGGGGCGATCAGAAACAGCCCGACAAACAGCATCGCCACCACGATGAGCAGGCCGCGCACCGGCCACGGCTCCGTGGTGGCCCCGCGCGGAGCGCCCACCACCACTCGACCGTCCGAAACTCGCTGCTCTTCCTGCATCACGAGCCCGTCCTCACGATCGCCGCACGCAGTGCCGCTGCCCACTCCACCATTGCAGCACGTTGATGACCAGCAACAGCACAAACGACGCCATCAACATCGTTACCGCGATGGCCGTCGCTCCTGCATAGTCGAACTGCTCCAGCTTCATCACCATCAGCAGCGGGACGATCTCCGTCCGCATCGGCATGTTGCCCGAGATGAAGACGATCGAACCGTACTCGCCCAGCGCCCGGGCAAACGCCAGCGCGAACCCCGTCAGCAACACCGGCCACAACTCCGGCAGAATCACCCGCCACAGCGTCTGCGCCCTTGGGGCGCCCAGGCTGGCCGACGCCTCCTCCACCTCCGGGTCCAGGTCCTCCAGCACCGGCTGGAGCGTCCGCACCACGAAAGGGAGCCCGATGAACGTCAGCGCCACCACGATGCCCGGCGGCGCGTAGGCGATCTGGATGTCCAGGGGCGCCAGGTACCGGCCGATCCAGCCATTGCCGGCATACACGGCCGTCAACGCAATGCCGGCCACCGCCGTCGGCAGGGCGAACGGCAGGTCAATCAGCGCGTCCACCAGACGCCGGCCGGGGAACCGATACCGCACCAGCACCCAGGCCAGAATCAGGCCGAACACCAGGTTGATGCACGCGGCGATGGCCGACGCCCCGAAGCTCAACCGAAACGCGGCCACCACGCGGGCGTCCGAAATGATGGCCCAGAATCGGTCCGCGCTCAGTTCCGCCGTCCGCAGAAACAGCCCCCCCAAAGGGATGAGGGCCACCAGGCTCATGTAGAGCACCGTGAACCCGAGCGTCAGCCCGAATCCCGGCAGAATGCTTCGCTGTCTGAGCAGCAGCCTCATTCCCTTGCCCCTGGCGCGGAATCGATCATCTCATCGTCCCGGTTGATAAATCTGGTCGAACACGCCGCCGTCGGCGAAGTGCTTCGCCTGGGCCTTCTGCCAGCCGCCGAAGGCTTCGTCGATGGTGATCCGTTCCAGCTTGGGGAACTTCTCGGCGTACTTCTCCGCGATCTTCGGATTGGACGGCCGGTAGTGGTACTTGGCGGCCAGTTCCTGCCCCACGTCCGAGTACAGGAACTCCAGGTAGGCCGTCGCCAACTCCCGCGTGCCGTGGGCGTCAACCACCTTGTCCACGACCGTGACCGGCGGCTCCGCCAGAATGCTCATCGACGGCAGCACGATCTCGACCTTGCCCCTGCCGAGCTTCTCGACCGCCAGAAACGCCTCGTTCTCCCAGGTGATCAGCGCGTCGCCAATCTCCCGCTGTACAAACGTCGTGGTCGATCCGCGGGCCCCGGAATCCAACACGGGCACGTTCTTGAACAGCTTCCCGACAAACTCCCGGGCCTTGGCCTCATCGTTGTCGTTGTGCTTCAGGGCATAGGCCCAGGCGGCCAGATGGTTCCACCGGGCGCCGCCGGAGGTCTTGGGGTTCGGCGTGATCACGGACACGTCCGGCCGGGTCAGGTCGTCCCAGTCGCGTATGTTCTTCGGATTGCCCTTGCGCACCAGAAACACGATGGTGGACGTGTACGGGCAACTGTTGTTCGGCAGCCGCTTCTGCCAGCCCTCGGCAATCAGCCCCCGCCGGCTGACTTCGTCAATGTCATACGCGAGCGCCAGCGTCAGCACGTCTCCCCCCAGCCCGTCGATGACCGCCCGGGCCTGCTTGCCCGCGCCGCCGTGAGACTGCCGGATGATCACGTCTTCCCCCTTCTCGCTTTTCCAGTGCTTGGCAAAGGCCGCGTTGAACTCTTGGTACAGCTCCCGGGTGGGGTCATACGAAACGTTCAACAGGGTCTTCGACTCCGCCATCGCCGGCATCGCCCAGGCCCAGGCCGCCGCCAGCACCGTCGCGCCAATCCATCGTCCGCTCTGCATGATTCCCGCCCTTCGCTTCATGGTTCCTCAGGTCCGGCCATCCCGCAAACACGGACCGGCCGCCTCGGGAAGAGCGTAGGAGGAGGAGGAAAACCGCCCTTCCCGAGGGCGACCGGCCGGGTCAATCCATTGGTCATTGGATTGGGAATATAGCATCCACCGTGCCACAACCCCAAAAACCCGCAACGACGCGATTCTCAGTCCCGAAAACCGCGTTCTGGGGGGTGGGGGAGAGGATCGGCCGTTAAATATGACGGAATATCTGAAAGAATCTGGCATGCATACGGCTTATCTGATAGAATATCTGTAATATGCAACGGTTCATGAACCTGCTGCTGGATGTCTGGCGCGAGGCCGGACAGCACATCGAGATTCAGGTGGCGGCCGCGCGCGTCGCCCCCCTGCTTGCCCGGCATCTGCCGCTCGATGCCCTGCTGGTCCGCCAGATCGACGTGCAGCGAGCATGTGTGGACACCATGGCCGCGGGGTCCGCCAATCGGGCGCGGGCACCCAAGCTGACCCGGACCGCATGCACCGCCAACGAGTTGGAAGACCTGCTGGCCTGGTGCCGGCGGGGCGAACCGCTGCAAATCCCGCAAAACCCGGACCCTTCACGCAGCCATCCCTATGCACCGGAAGGCATGACCGGCGACATGCTCATCGGCCCCCTGCACCGCGAGACCGGGCCGGGCGGCTTGTTGGTCATGGTGGCCGCCGCCGGACGGAGCTTCAGCGCAAACCACGTCGAGCTGTTCCGGGCCTTGCTGGCGCCCTTCGCCGTCGCCCTGGAGAGCGACCGCCGGCTCCGTGAGATGGAGTCGTACCGCCAGGCGGCGGAGGCCGACCGGCAGTCGCTGCTGGTGAGGCTGGGGCGGCAGGACATCAGTGACACGATCGTCGGCGCGGAATCCGGCCTGCGTGAGGTCATGGAGCGGGTGGACCTGGTCGCCCGGTCCGACGTGCCGGTGCTGCTGCTCGGCGAGACCGGGTCCGGAAAAGAGGTGATCGCCCGCGCCATCCACACGCGGTCACCGCGGGTCTCGGGGCCGTTCATGCGGGTCAATTGCGGAGCAATCGCGCCGGAACTGATCGACTCCGAGTTGTTCGGGCATGAGCGCGGCAGCTTTACGGGTGCAGTGGCGTTGCGAAAGGGCTGGTTCGAGCGGGCCGACGAAGGCACGCTGTTCCTGGACGAAGTCGGAGAGCTGCCACTGGCCGCCCAGGTTCGGCTGCTGCGTATTCTGCAGGATGGAACATTCGAACGCGTCGGCGGCGAGAAGCCGTTGAAGGTCGATGTCCGCATCGTCGCCGCAACCCATCGCGACCTGCAGTTGATGGTCGCCGAGGGTGCCTTCCGGGCTGACTTGTGGTACCGGATGGCCGTCTTTCCGGTGGAGTTGCCATCCCTGCGCGATCGGCCGGAAGACATGCCGGCCCTGGCCGCCCATTTCGCTCTTCGAGCGGCCAAGCGGTTCGGACTGCCGATCCTCGCCCCGACGCCGGACGACATCCACGTGCTGCTCACGTATGACTGGCCGGGCAACATTCGCGAGCTGGCGTCGGTCATCAATCGGGCGGCCATTCTCGGCAACGGACGGAAGCTTGAGATCACCAAGGCGCTCTGGGGCACGCCGGCCCCACCCCGTGCGGCGGCGGAAACACCGCGCGCAGAACCGGCCCCAGCCCCGCCGCCCATTCCAGCACCCATCGCGCCGGCCGTTTCGCCGGCCACGAAGCAGACGTCGGACTTCCCGACGCTGGACGCCGCCATCGCCAACCACATCGAAACCGCGCTGAAGATGACGCAGGGTCGGATCGAAGGCCCCTTCGGGGCCGCAAAGCTCCTCCGCGTGAACCCGCATACGCTGCGGGCGCGCATGCGCAAACTGAAGGTGGACTGGAAGCGATTCCGTCCCCCGCCGCCATCCCCGGAATGACCGCAGGCCGGTGATCGCGTGCCATCGCCGCGCGTGACGGGGGAGCCATGCGGCGGTATGATGGCTCCTTCGCCCTGCCGCGGAATCGTGGCATGCGGTGCGGCGGGCAACCGTTCAGACGGGAGCAGATAACGAATGCGAATCACGGGAACCTTCCTGGACGAGATCACCCACGACATCCCCAGCCAGAACTGGGGGCCGGAGGAATGGGCGGCCGACTTTGACGTGATGCGTCAGATCGGTATCGATACGGTCATCCTGATCCGATCGGGCTATCGGGAGCAGGCTGTTTTCAATTCCTGGTCGCTTCGGCAGCACCGACCCATGCTTCCGGTACACCGGAACCTGGGCCTGCTCTTCCTGGACCTGGCCCAGCAGAACGGCATGAAGCTGCTCTGGGGCATCTACGACCCCGGCGACTGGGCGAAAAACCCCAAGCACGCCCTGGCCGTCAATCGTGACTTCATGAACGAAGTGAACGACCAGTTCGGGCAGCATCCGGCCTTCGGCGGCTGGTACCTGACCTTCGAACTGTCCCGCAACAATCCGGAGCAGGTGGAATTGACGGTGGCGGCGGGAGACCTGGCCAAGAGCCTGACGCCCTCGCTGCCCACGCTGATCTCGCCGTACATCGCCGGCACAAAGGTCCCGCCCGGCGAGAAGCCCATCACGCGAGAACAGCATGAGCAGGAGTGGCGAGCCATCTTCGAGCAGATCCGCTCCTGCATCGACATCGTGGCGTTTCAGGACGGCCACGTAGACTTCCTGGACGCCCCGGACTACCTGATGACGAACCTGCGTCTCGCCCGCGAGGCCGGCCTGACCTGCTGGTCCAACGTGGAGACTTTCGACCGCGACATGCCCATCAAGTTCCCACCCATCGACTGGCGGAAGCTGGAATTCAAGATCGACGCTGCCCGCGAGGCCGGCGTGGATAAGCTGATCACCTTTGAGTTTCCGCATTTTCTGAGCCCGAATTCCGCGTATCCCGCCGCGCGGACCTTATTCCGGCGCTACTGCGAGCGTTTCGGGCTTGACGTGAAGTCCCCCACGTGCTGCGGCCGAAAGGACTGAATGGCAGCGCGGGCTGCGCCAGCAACCCAAGGGACGAAGGGACGGAGGGACGAAGGGACGGAGGGACGAAGGGACGGAGGGACGGAGGGACGAAGGGATCCCGGCGCGCCGGGGCAGGCTCCGGGACGGAGGAGAAGGAACCTGCGCCGGCGCGGGCGGGAGAATCGGCGCGGGACGCGGAGAATTCGGACCTTTACAGAGCAAGCACCATGAGCCCGTCCGCTGAGCGTACGATTACCCCGGAGGTTCGGGCCGCGTGGGCCGGCCTGCCCGTCACGCATGACGTGGACGTGCTTGTGCTCGGGGGCGGACCGGCCGGCTGCGCGGCGGCCATCGCGGCGGCCCGCGAGGGCGCCCGCACGTTGCTGGTCGAGCAGTTCGGCTTCCTCGGCGGCATGGGAACGGCCGGGCTGGTGCCGGCCTTCTGCCCGTACACGGACAGGGAAAAACCCATCATCCGCGGCATCGCCCTGGATATCCTCGAAGAGATGAAGGCGGGGATGCCGCATCTGGAGCGCGATTCGCTGGACTGGGTGCCCATCGACCCGGAACGGCTCAAGGCGGTGTACGACCGCCGCGTGGGGGCGGCCGGGGCCCGCGTGCTGTTCCTGACGCAATTCATTGACGTGGAATCACCGGTGGACGGCGTGGTGCCGGCGGCCATTCTGCACAACAAGTCCGGGTTGCAGCGGGTCCGCGCCCGTGTGGTCGTGGATTGCACCGGCGACGCCGACGTGGCCGTGGCCGCGGGGGCCGCGTTTGAGAAGGGCGACCCGCAAACCGGCGAATTGCAGCCGTGTACGATGTGCTTTGTGCTGGCGGGAATCGACCAGCCGCGCTTGCAGGCGTTCCTCTCGGCGGACAACTCGAAGAACCTCCTGCTCAAGGAGGTCATCGCCCGGGCCAAGGCCGCGGGTGATCTGAGCATTCCGGAAGAGGCCGCCAACGTGGCGTACCAGTCGGACAGCACCATCGGGCTGAACTTCAGCCACGTGTTCGACGTGGATGCGACGGACGCCGAGCAGCTTTCGCGGGCCCAGGCGGAGGGACGGCGGCTCGTTGCGCACCTCACGGAGTTCATCCGCAAGTACCTTCCCGGCTGCGAACGGGCTCACCTGGTGAGCACCGGCGTGCAGATCGGCGTGCGGGAAACGCGGCGGATCACCGGCGACTACGTGCTGACCCTGGACGATTACCTGTCGCGGCGATCCTTCCCCGACGAGATCGCCCGCAACGCGTACTACATTGACATCCACCTGTCAAAGAAGGAATGGGAACGCTCGCTCGGCGGGCCGGTGGATTGGTCGGAGCGCATCCACGAGTACGGCCCCGGCGAGTCGCACGGCGTGCCGTACCGCTGCCTGATCCCCCGCGGGCTGACAAACGTGCTGGTGGCCGGCCGGTGCATCAGCACGGACCGCCCCGTGCAGGGCTCCATCCGCACGATGCCGAACTGCCTGGCCCTGGGCGAAGCCGCCGGCTGCGCCGCCGCCACCGCCGCCCGCGACCACGCCGGCCACGTCCGTGCCGTGCCCATCCACCCCCTCCGCGACCGCCTCCGCCACTGGGGCGCCTACCTGCCGGACATC
>CAZPHH010000114.1:0-13261 GCA_964586145.1 uncultured Phycisphaeraceae bacterium
GTAAAAGGACTTATGAATTTGTCCTCATTTTCGCCTCGTTAGCTTCATGCCATTCATTCCTGACCCCTTTGTCCCTGGGAGCATCATCTGTGGCCACTGACGAGCGCTGACCGAACTACCTGATTGAATCTTCCGCGGAACGTGGCGAGCTACCATGAACAGACGCAACACTAGAACCCTGAAAATCGTAGGAACTGTCGTGGGTGTTCTTCTGGCTTGGGTGATCCTGATACAAAGACTGTGCGTCATACACCGCTGTCCAGATTGCGGCAGCGAGTGGCATTGCATCGAGTACCGATTTGCTGGGTTCTGCGTCCATGAGTCATGCGATGAACTTCTGTCGATGCCAAGCCGCATTGCCCATGATCTGGGTGCTCCATGCAGTCACGCCAACTTGGTCACTTACACGGTGAAGAGGTATTGGGGACTTCTGATCTGCTGGCACTGGTCTCATCGTGGTATCGTAAGTGTGAAGCCCGAGGACTGCGGGTACACCGACGCGATGCAGTCCTGGGTCCGTGTTGAAGCGATCAAGAATCCGGCTCTGGCCGAGGAGTTTCGTCAACGTGTTCTGCAGGATAAGGACCTAGAGTACTTGAAATCGTTGTACAGACGCATGATGGCAGACATCGAGTCCGGCGAAGACGGAAAAACGGGACATCACTGATATTCGCGGTGGAAAGGGAACGGGAAAGGGGACATCACTCATATGCGGGCGAAGAACAAGGGAGTCTCTGCAGAGGCGTGCACCGCGACAAGAGGATTCGGAACGATTCGACGAGGCACCGGACCGAGGAGTCGCCGGCAAATACTGCAAGGAATGCCCAATGCCGTATAAGGCATGTCAAAACGCCGAGCCTCATCGGAATCCTGGTCCGCGAGGCGGACCCTACGCGGGTGGCGTCTGCCCCTGGTCCCTGGGGCCCGCGATCCCTCGGCACTGCCTGCGCCCTCAAGATATCAACCCGTCGGCCGGTGAACGGCCCCGGAAACCCCCGTCCGCACCTCGCGGCCGGACAGGAGAACAGACGATGACGACGAACACGAAGCCCCAGACGATTGCCTGCACGGCTATTCTGTGCCTGTGCGCCGCCGGCGTTCTGGCCGGGCCGTTTACGAACGGCAGTTTTGAGGATCCGAGCGGGCCTCTCACCGGATGGCAGGTGAGCGGGGCGTACGCCGCGGTGGATCCGGGAGGGGATCCCCCCACCCAGCATGCGATTCGGCTGGTCGAGGACGACTCGGGCGGCCTGAGCCGTGTCTACCAGGTCTTCGACTTCCCGAATCCGTCGCAGACGCTGGCGTTTCGGTATCGGCTGGCCCATACGTTCGAACCGCGGACCGGCTTCGTGCCGCCGGACAGCTTCACGGCGTTCCTGGTGACGAATTCGACGTTGGAGCGGGTGCCCGGAATCCTCGGTGAGACGGATGAGCCGACGTTTTCGAGCGGCTTCTTCTACACGGACAGCGATGGCATCTTCCGCTTTGACAGCGATCACGTCACGGTGGCCGGGCCGGATGGGAGCGGGATGTACGGGGTTCTGCTGGACCTGGGCAGTGGTGCTAAATGGGACATCTGATATTGCGATTGTTGCGAGCAGGCGGATGGAGTTCGAGGAGGAGGAGGCAGGGTGCGCGGGTGCCATGGGGTGTCGCCCCGGTTGGGGCTAATGTCGTCCGGGGCGCGGGGTTCCAGCGGCTTACGTCCCGGCGCGCCGGGACTACACCCTTACGCCTCTTCGAGGCTTCGGAGACCGGCTGGTCTCCGCAGGCGACTCGCCGCGGCGAGAAAGCCGGTCCCATACCGAAGACTGAACGAGTGGTGCTGCGTGGGAAGTCGGCGATCCGCTCCTCTGCCCCTGCCGGGGCAGGTTTTTTTGGGGGGGATCGGCGATCCACGGGCTGCGCTGCGCTACGCCCGTGGCCACAGTCCGCCGCCCCCGTTGGGGGCGGAATGAACCGAGTGGAAGTCGGCTGACGGGGAGACTGTTGAGAAAAGAGAAGGAGGGATCGGGCACGCCTGCCTGAAGATAGCGGCACTGGCCGGTCGGCTGAAGCCGACCACAAGTCAGAGGCAAGAAACAGGAGACCCTAAACTGGAACCGATGGTCCGCGAGGCGGAGCGTACACGGCTGCGGCGGGGAAGGGCCGTGTACGGGCCTGAACACGAGACGGGAAACTCATCCTGTCCCTACGGGACGGAAAGAAGATATGGGGCGCTGGGCGGCGACACCGGCCTTGAAAGGCCGGGCTATCCTCGCGCTGGCCTTCGGCCGCTGCCTCTGCGTTTTTGGTCGCCGCAGGCGGATCACTTCGTCCCTCTGTCCCTGAGTCCCTTCGTCCCTGTGCTCCGCGTTCTTGCGTTTCTCTCTCGGGACTGACAGCCGCTGACAATCCCGGACAGTTCGGTTCGCAAACGGTGGTCTCTCGTGGCCCTGCGGCGCACACCGGCTGCGGATGTCTTCCATTCCGGACCCCCGTTTATACTGGCACGGCGCCGCCGGCAGGGTACACTTGCGCTGGAAGGCACAAGATCGAGGCCAGCATCCATGAAGCAGAAGTGTCCACGATGCCTGTTGACCAACGTGGCGGCCGCGCGGTTCTGTGCCCGCTGCGGGCTGTCGCTGACGCCCGGCGAGGCCGGACAGTTGCAGGCCGGGCGGATCCGGCACCCCCGGCCCCAGTCCCCGCCGGAGGGCTTTGCGCCGTGCCTGGAGGCCGAGCACCTGTTCTTCCGCTGGGGCCCGCCGTCCGGCGACACGTTCCTGCTGGGCACGGAGGGCATCGCGGTTTCGCTGTTCAACGGGGCGTACCCGCTCCAGAAGGTCATGGTCCTGGTCCGGGGCAGGGATGATTCCGGCTGGGTCCGGTTCTCCGTGTCGCTGAGCGTGGAGGACCTGCCCACGGGCCGGGTGGTTCGGGTGGACGTGCCCTCGTACGAGCTGCCGGACGAAATCGCCCGGCCGGTGGCCGCCCTGGAGGTGGCCCTGGTCTCGGCCGAGTTCCGTCCGGGCGAGTAAGAGGTTCAGGCCGCCGCGTCGGCGGAAAGGAGAAGCAAACATGGTACCCGTCGTGATCTTCGTCGCTGTGGTCGGGTTTTTCCTGTTGATACTGCTTTTCAGCGGGCTGTTCAAGGTGAGCCAGCAGACGCACGCCGTCGTCGAGCGGTTCGGCAAGTTCCACCGCATCGCAGGCCCCGGGCTGAACTTCAAGGTGCCCATTTTCGACCAGGTGGCCGGCCGGATCACGCACCGCGTGCGCGAGCAGGAGGTGAAGGTCGAAAGCAAGACGCACGACGACGTGTTCGTGGATCTGCTCATCGCGGTCCAGTTCTACGTGCAGGAGACCGACGACGCGGTGCTGGCCGCGTACTACAAGCTGACCAACCCGCTCCAGCAGATCAGTTCGTACGTGTTTGACACCGTGCGGGCCCTGGTGCCGGAGATGTGCGTGGACAACGTCTTCTCCGAGAAGGAGAAGATCGCGGCCGCCGTCAAGGAACGCCTCCAGGACACCATGCAGCAGTTCGGCTACACCATCATTCAGGCCCTGGTGAACGACATTCAGCCGGACGCCAAGGTGAAGGCCGCCATGAACCAGGTAAACGCGTCCGCCCGCCTGAAGGAGGCCGCCAAGAACGAGGCGGAGGCCAGGAAGATTCGCGTGATCGCCGAGGCGGAGGCGGAAGCCCGGGCCAAAGAGTTGCAGGGCGTGGGCATCGCCCGGCAGCGCTTGGCCATTGCCAACGGCCTCAAAGAGTCGGTGGGGGCCTGCGCCGAGGCCGGCATCTCACCGGAAGAGGCCACCAAGATGGTGCTGCTCACCCAGCATTACGACACGGTGACCGCCGTGGGCGCTCACGCGAAGTCCACCATCATGCTGATTCCCTACACCCCGGACGGCATGAACCAGGTGGGCGAGCAGATCACCGCTGCCCTGCTGACCGCCGCCGAGGCCCAGAAGCGGACCGTGCCGCCCAAGCCCGGCGCGGCAGACGCATCGGCGTAGGGCCGGTTGCCGGCGCCTCAACGGACGGATTCCGGAGCGCCGATGCTCGGCCCGTCGAGCCGCGGCATCGTGACACGGACTTCCAGCCACGCACGCGGGCCGGGACCAACGATACCTTCCGCTGTCGGCTGGTCGCGATTCGGCGTTATACTCCCCGGTTCGGAGCCGGTGTGAGGAGGTCGTCATGCGGAAAAGTCGGCAGCGCACGTTCGTCGGAGTCTTTCTGATCGGCTTGGTCGTCGGTTGCTTTCGGAGCGAGGCGCAGACGCCGGACGGTCCGCCGGCCACTGTGCAAACCGCGGAGGATGCGAGAATGGACTGGTGGCGCGAGGCGCGGTTCGGGCTGTTCATTCACTGGGGGCTGTACGCCATTCCGGCCGGCGAATGGGGCGGCCAGACAAACCACGCCGAGTGGATCCGCGATACGGCCCGGATTCCCCTGGAGGAATACGACAAGTTTGTGGGGCAGTTCCATCCCGTGAAGTTCAACGCCCGCGAGTGGGTCGCCCTCGCGAAGGACGCCGGCGTCAAGTACATCGTGATCACGTCGAAGCACCATGACGGCTTCTGCCTGTTCGACTCGCAGTACACGGATTTCGACGTGATGGCCACGCCCTTCCGGCGTGACATCCTGAAGGAGCTCGCCGAGGCCTGCTCGCAGGCCGGCATTCGCATCGGCTGGTATCACTCCATCATGGACTGGCATCATCCGGACTACCTGCCGCGTCGGGCGTGGGAGCGCCGGCAGCGTCCCGAGGGCGACGCGGACCTGTCTCGCTACGTCACCCACATGAAGAACCAGCTCCGCGAGCTTCTGACCCACTACGGGCCGATCGGCGTGCTGTGGTTCGACGGCCAATGGGAAGGCACCTGGACCCATGAACGCGGCCAGGACTTGGAGGCCTACGTCCGCTCCCTCCAGCCCGACATCGTCCTCAACAGTCGGCTGGGCAAGGCCGGCGGTCCGTACGGACTGGATCGGTCGCAGGGCGGCCTGGGCGACTACGGCACGCCGGAGCAGTTCATTCCTGAAACGGCCCCCGGAATGGACTGGGAAACGTGCATGACGATGAACGACCACTGGGGCTACAACCGCCTTGATGCCAACTGGAAATCGAGCGAACAGCTCATTCGCATGCTGGTCGACATCGCGTCGAAGGGCGGCAACTTCCTGTTGAACGTCGGGCCGACGGCCGAAGGCCTGATTCCGCAGCCCAGCGTCAAACGGCTGCGCGACATGGGCGCCTGGCTGAAGATCAACGGAGAGGCCATCTACGGCACGCAGGCCGGTCCGTTCAAGCGGCCACCCGCCTGGGGACGCTGCACGCAACGCGCGCTGGACGGTGGGAATACCCGTCTGTACCTGCACGTGTTCGAGGCCCCGCCGAACGGCACGCTGGCGCTGGATGGCCTGCTGAATGAGCCCAGGCGGGCGTATCGGCTGGCCGGCGGGCCGGATGCGGCCGTCCAGACGCGGCGGGTGGAGGACCGGCTCGAAGTGACGGCGCCGCCGCCGGCGTCCGCGGAGGCGGTGTCCGTGATTGTGCTGGACATCGTAGGGCGGCCGGATGTCGGGGATCCGCCGGTCCTCCGCGCGGATTACGCCATCTTCACGGATTCACTTCCGGTCACGATCCACACGGACCAGGCGAATGTGGACGTTCATTACACGATGGACGGCTCGGAGCCGACGGCGCAGTCACCTCGGGTGACGGGACCGGTGACGTTGACGCAGACGACCACACTGAAGGCTCGATCGTTCCGCGGGGAGCGGCCGGTCAGTCCGACCGGCACTGCTGCGTTCCGCAGAGTCCCTCCGCGCGCGGCGGAAGCGGTGCCTGACGCCCAGCCGGGATTGGCGTACGCCTATTACGAGGGTGAGTTTGACCGCCTGCCCGACTTCTCCTCACTTTCCGCCGTTGCGAGCGGAGTGGCCGACGTCTTCTCCATCCAGCCCGCGCGGCGTGACGATCTGTGGGCACTGTGTTTTGAAGGCTTCGCGAAAGTGCCGAAAACCGGCGTGTACCGGATATACCTGCGCTCCGACGACGGCAGTCGGCTGTGGATCGGCGACGAGCTGGTTGTCGAGAACGACGGCCTGCACTCCTCCCTGGAGAAATCGGGCGTCATTGCCCTGGAGGCGGGGCTTCATCCGATCCGCGTGGCCATGTTCGAGCGGACCGGCGGCGCGGAGCTGGTCGTTTCGTGGGAATCCCCCGGCCTGCCCAGGCACGACATTCCGCCCGCGGTCCTGCGGCACCGCCCGCGACGATGACCCGTGGCAGAATCCCGGCGCGCGCCTTGCTCAAGATTCGCGTCTGCCCCTCCGCCGTCAGCCCGAGTAGAGCCGTGCGCTGAGACCCATGTACAGCAGCAGGTATGCCAGCTCCGCCACGAAACCCGTCGCACGCATCGTGGAAAGATCCTGCCCGCCCCGAAGGCGGCACGCCGTGACGCTGAACAGGTAAGCCAACGCGAGCACGCCGAGGGCGATCACGCACCCGTACGGCCAACGTCCGCTGTAGCCACAGTATACGGCCGTCAGCACCGTGACCGGCGCGAACCAGCCGAGCACCATGTGCGCCGATTGCCGCGAGAGGATCTGCCGCGTCAATGCGTCCGCATCGGCCGTTGGCCTCCCGAGGTTCGCCGCCAGCAGCACGCCCCATCGTCCCCAGATCGGCGCCAGCAGCAGCGGCCGGTAGAACGCGTGCGGATAGGCGAAATTCAACGCCGCCCCCCACATCCCCGGCCATGTGGAAACCCCCTCCGGAATCGCCACCCAGAGGGCCAGTTTCAGCACGCACAGCACGATGAGCACGGTTACGACGACCAATCCCGGCGACACCGCAGTCCCAGACCGATCGCCCGCCGACGCCGGTTGGGGGCCCGGCCGGTCCAGCACGCGCGCCGTCGCGACCAGCAGCACGCCCCCGCACAGCGCGACGTCCAGAAGCCACACGCTCACGGCCGGCATCAGGCGAATGCCATGCACTTCGCCAAAGCACCGCCAGGCCGCCCGATACAGACAGGCATACGCGATCCCGATGACCAGCCCCAGGGGCACGAGGAGGTGGAGGATTCGGCGTGCGTCCTTCGCCGCCAGCCCTCCGGGCGGCGTCAGCGGGAGAACGAGCGCCGCCGCCGCGCGAAGCCGGACGCGCCATCCGGGCGCCGCGTTCCGACCTCCCGGCTTCGGTTCGCCCGGAGCGACGTTCTGCCCGCCTGAACAAGCCGGTTCCATGCGGGTGAGAATAGCCCCGGGCCCGAACGACGCAACTGCGGCCGAGCCAGGCGCACGCTGGTCTTCGGGGGACACATCGACAGGATTACGGTGGAGTCGTGTGGGTGCGAACTAGCGATATCGCTCGCGTTCCGGCCGCGTCAGCTCGAAGATCGACTGCGTCTTGAGCAGCGTCAGCTCCTGCGGAAACGCGTGGAACGCATGCACGTGGAATTCGCGCTCGCGGGCCTCGAAGTCCACGAACGTGAACGGGGTGAGCCCGTCGTACTCCCACTCGTCGAATACCTGGTACATGCCCCGGGTTTGGGCATACCGCATCAGATCCCGGTGCGACGACGGGAACAGGTTGGCGGTCATCTTTTCAACCTGGCTGGAAAGAATAAAGCGGAGACCGTTTGCGAAGCTCTGTGAATGGTCTCGCTCTCCCCGCAGCCGGAAGGAGGTCGCCAGGCCGTTCTTGGGCAACAGCTCGCTTTCGTGCGCGATGAGCTCGGTGAGTGTGTTGTCCCCGAACTGGACGGTCACCACGTGCGAGAGTCCGACGACCCAGACCTCGGCGTGGTAGAGCCTCTGTTCGACGTGCTTGACCTGGTGAATCCGGAACAGCTCCGGATGTAAAGCACGCTGGTACAAGTAGAAATGAAGCTCGTCAACTCTCTGTTTGGTCTTACCCTGCTCCACCGGACCGCCTCAATCGTAGTGCGCTAAAACGACAAATCTCTCGCCTCGCTGCTGATTATACAGGCCGATTTCGGGACGGCCAAAGAATAATTCGGGAGAGGAAAGAATTTCCGGAACGACTTCTGGGATAATCGCTAACGTGTTCCTATAAATAGGGTTACAGCTGCTCGCGACCGCTCTGTCGCGGGTCCGACCTCCGCGATGAGCGACTGGGTCCGCAGTAAGGCATCCACAGCAATTCACAGGGCGGAACCGGTCCCATCCGGCTCGAATGACGTTGCCCTGATTGCGGGAGCGTTCAGCTCGGTGACCGGCGTGTCTTCGGCGCGATCCTGATGCATGTCCGCGACGCGCCTGTGCCGTTGCGACTCGCACAGGGTCTACTATAATGCCCCCCTGAATGTTCATTCGCCAAACTTCATGTTCCTGCTCATGGGGCCTGTGTGTCGCAGTGATCGTCGCCACCTGCGCGCTGCCGATGGGTAAAGTGACACTGTCGGAATCCGTGTGCGAGGTAGGGCGGCAGGTGGCATCCGCCGCGAAGCGCACTCCGTCGGCTCCGCCGGGCTGCTCGCAATCGGGTGAGCGGGACCAGGAGCCGGACGAGGCGCCGATGCCCGTGGTGGCGGCTGCTCTGGCGGATGCCTGGGATCGGACGACCAGGGACGGAACGCGGCCCGTGGTTCGGCCGGTGGTGGTCACGCGCATCTCGTGCTGGAGTGAGCCGGACGGGGTGTCCGCCCCGGCGTGGAGTCGCGAGCGCTTCCGCGAGGCACGAACGGTGACCCCCCGGGAGGCCGGCACCCTCCCGATCGTGTCGCACGCCCCCCCCGCCCGGACCTGAGGCGTACGCTCTGGCGACCGCCGCCTGTGTGGGTGCGATTGGTGGCGGCCCGGGTCATGGGATCGCGGAATCTACCCTTTCAGAAGAAACAACATCACCACCCGGAACGCGTCTGCTTCCGGGGATTGTACGGAGTGGCATGACTATGGACGACAAGCATCGCATGTGGAAATGGGTGGGCGTGCTCTTTCTGGTTGCCGTGGCGGCGCTGGCCTTGTATCCGCCGGGGGCGAAGTTGAAGGGCGGGATCGACCTGGTGGGGGGCACGAGTCTGCTGTTTGAGATCGACACCGCGGGCCTGACGACGGGCCAGCGGTACGATCTGCCCGACCGCGTGATCGCGATTCTGAAGAACCGAGTGGATCCGAGAGGCCAGATGAACCTGGTCTGGCGGCCGATCGGGAACAATCGGATCGAAGTGCAGATGCCCCGGCCGACGGACAGGGCCCTGCAGCGGCGCAAGGCATACGAAACGGCTCGGGACCAGGTGCGTGAGCTGAACGTGACGCGGCTGGAAGTGGAATCGGCGCTGAACGCCCCGCCGGAGGATCGCGGGAGGCGAATCGAGGAGCTGGTGCGGGGCGTTCCGGAGCGGAAAGCGCTGCTGGAGGCGGCGGTCAGGGCCCTGGACGACTACTCTGCGTTGCGCGGCAGCGACGACGTGGACGCGGAACACGACGCGATGAAGGCCTACGAAGAGGCCGTCAACGCGGTGCTGGAGACCTCCGTCAATCTTCCCCGGCTGACGGACATTCTGGAGGCGCAGACGAAGGAGGCAGAGACGCTGCTGGCGTCCATTCGGGACACGCACCCGTCCTACCGCGATCGGCTGGACGCGTTGGTCGACGCGCATCAGCGATGGTCTGACGAAAAGGGCTCCCTGGAAGATCCGTCGGACCTGAAGCGTATGATCCGCGGGGCCGGCGTGCTGGAGTTCCGCATCCTGGCCGAGCGCGACGGGCAGAACCCGGCCCTGCTTCGCTCCGACGAAGGGGGCGCCCGCTCGGTGCAGAGCTACGTGGACCAGTTGCAGAAGCGCGGGCCGCGGGCCCAGGATCCGGGCGATCCCTTCCGCTGGTTCCCGATCAAGGATCCGGTGGCTTTCACCAACGCCAAGAACCTGGAGGAGTTTGAGGAGGTGCGGGACCGCAGCGGCGTGATCATCGAGAAGTACCTGGACACGTACTACGTTCTGGCGCACGACGACCCGCGCAAGTACGGCCTCACGGAGAAGAGCGGCCGCTGGCAGTTGCGCAGTGCGACGCCCTCGCAGGACTACGACACCGGCCGGCCGGCGGTGCAGTTCATGCTGGACACACCCGGGGCGAGCAAGTTCGGCGAACTGACGCGAAACAACCTGAAGCGTCAACTCTGCATCTTTCTGGACGGGGTGGCCCAGTCCCACGCGACGATTCAGAGCCAGATCTTCGATCGCGGCCAGATCAGCGGGAGCTTCACGCAGCAGGAAGTGATGGAGCTGGTCCAGACGCTGGACGCGGGCTCTCTGCCGGCGAGGGTGAAGGAGACGCCGCTGATGGAGAAGACCATCGGCCCCAGTCTGGGACTGACCAACCGGACAAAGGGCATGCAGGCGGCGGTGACGGGCCTGATTGTGGTGGCGATTTTCATGGTCATCTACTATCTGTTCGCGGGCCTGGTGGCGAACGTGGCCCTGACGCTGAACCTGCTGTTCACGCTGGCCATCATGGCCACGCTGGAGGCCACCTTCACGCTGCCGGGCATCGCCGGCCTGATCCTGACGGTGGGCATGGCCGTCGACGCGAACGTGCTGATCTACGAACGCCTGCGCGAGGAGCGGGATCGGGGCGTGAACCTGAAGAAGTCCATCAAGATCGCCTACGAGAAGGCGTTCAGCACGATCATCGACGCCAACCTGACCACGCTGATCACGTGCGTCGTGCTGGGCTACGTGGGCAGCGAGGAGATCAAGGGCTTCGCCATGACGCTGGGGTTCGGCGTGGTGACGAGCATGTTCACCGCCCTGGTGGTCACGCGGCTGGTTTTCAGCTCGCTGGTTTCGGCCGGATGGCTGAAGGGCCTGCCCATGCTCCGGTTGATCGGACGCCCGAACATCAACTGGCTGCAGTTGCGGAGCGCCTTCTGGCCGGTGTCGGTCGTGCTCGTGGTCACGGGAATCGTCACGTTCGGCACGGCCACGGTGACGGACAAGGAGGCGTTGTACGACATCGAGTTCCTGGGCGGCACCAGCGTGCAGATCGAAACGGTCCCGGAGGTGACGCTCACCGACGAGGAGGTCACGGAGCGGATCACGAGCCGGACCGGCACCAGCGTGGTGACCTGGCTCCGGGATGCGGCCGACGCCCTGGAATCGGCCCGGGTGGAAGCCGGCGCCGTTCCGGGCGAATTCGCCCTGACATCCGATCGGCTGACCGGAACCCAGATCGCAGCCTTGATGCGGGCCGATTCCGGCACGGAGGACAGACCGGCGTTCCAGGACAAGCTCGCCCGTGACGGCGTCCGGACGGAAGGGAGCCGGGCGACGTTCCTGACGCGGCTTCGCGAGGCGGAGGCGGAAACCGCCGAATCGGAAGAGGAGACTCCGACAGACGAGACGAAACCGACCGCCCTGGTCATGACGCAGGACGAGTTCCGTGAGGCCGTGGCCCAGGCGGCGGCCTACGCTCGCAAGGCCGCAAGCGACCGGCTGTCCGTCGCCCGCGTGCAGTACGCCCAGGTGTCGGATGCGGAGGAAGGAACCCCCCATGCGTTTGACATCGTGACCGTCGAAACCAGCCGGGAGCTGGTGCAAACGGCGATCGTGGCGGTGATGGGCGACAAGCTGCGCGTCGAGCTGCCCATCGAGGCGAAACTGGTGACCGATCCCGACAAGGCGCCCGACGGATATTTTCCCATTGCGGCGGGAGTCCGCTACCTGAGCGACGTGGTGCCGGGCGCGCCGTCCTTTGATGTCCAGAAGTACCGCGGCGGCCTCGTCCTGGTGTTCGACGGAATCCGACCCGCGCAGACGACGACGGCCATCGCCAACCGCATTCGCGAGATCCGGTTGCAGCCGGAGCACGAAGGCTATGCGTACCGGGACTACACGGTGTTCGGCCTGGACGACGCGCCGGGGACCGGTACGGACGCCGAAAAGAAGTACACGAAAGTGGCGCTGGTCGTGGCGGACGAAGCCATCTACTACGATGCGAGCAATCCGGACCCGTGGCGTGAGGGCCTGGCCATTCCGGAGCGGGAGCAGGCCGAAGCCGCCTTCGCCAGCGAGAAGACCCTGCGGCAGGTGCTTCAGTTCGACGGGCAGGTGGCCAAGCGTACGCAGACCCAGGCGACGGTGGCCATGATTCTCGCGTGCGGCGCGATCGTGGCATACGTCTGGATCCGGTTCGGCACCATGCGGTACGGGCTGGCGGCCATCATCGCCCTGGTGCACGACGTGTCCATCACGCTGGGGCTGGTCACGCTGGCGGACCTGGTCGGGCTGCGGAACTTCCGGATTGACCTGGCGATGATCGCAGCCTTCCTGACCATCATCGGGTACAGCCTGAACGACACGATCGTGGTGTTTGACCGCATCCGCGAGAACCGGGGCAAGCTGGCCCACCTCAGCACGGAGATGATCAACGCCAGCATCAACCAGTGTATGTCCCGTACGCTGCTGACCTCCGGCACGACGTTGATCGTGGTGTTCATCATGTTCATGTGGGGCGGACCCGGCGTGCATGGATTCAGCTTTGCACTGCTCGTCGGCGTACTCGTGGGGACCTACAGCTCGGTGGCCATCGCGGCCCCGTTGCTGGCGAGCCCGCGCGTGCTGGCCGGCGTGGTGTACGGGCTGATCGGGCTGACCGTCTTCGGCGTGGTGGCCCAGTTGCTGCCCACGAATTTGGCCCGCGGCATCGCCGGCCTGATCGTGGGAACCGCAACGGTCGTGGTCGTTCTGCTGGACTACCGAAGCGAGCACGGCATTGTGCCGGGCACCCGGCCGGCCTGACCGACGCCGGAAATTCCGGGCTCACCGCCGACCCCGCCCCGGGCTTCGCGCCCCCGGCGGGGTCGGCCTGTTCCGGAACGGCGAACAGAGGGGATTCCGCGGGACGGGCGCACGCGCCTCATCCTGTTCACCGGCGCTGCCGATTTGTCCTGGGCCGCAAGGATCGCCGCCGGATCGAAATTCTGGCTGGCGAAGGGATGCCATTTCGACGTCCGGCGACGGGGGGCCGACCCGCGTGGCCCGGCTGCTCAGGGGGTACGACGAAGGTATCCATGATCGAAGTTAGCGAACCTGCGCCGGAGTTCTTCAGTCCGCCTGCCAGGAGACCGATTCTCTAGGGTGTCTGCCCCGGGGGTCGGCCGCTTCACGGGTTACGGACCCGACGGTGCGGCACTCCGGGCGCCAGGTCCGTCACGACAGCTTTGGGAGTATGGACTAATGACCCTTCAGAAGAAACTGCTGGTTTCCAAGCTTGCGCTCGTTGCTCTGCCGA
>CAZPHH010000115.1:0-12593 GCA_964586145.1 uncultured Phycisphaeraceae bacterium
ATCGCATCGTCGCCGAGATCGAGAAGCAGTTTTCCCGGCTGGATGCGGGGGTGGCGGCGCTGCGGCGGGTGGAAGCGAACCTGAAGCGCTACAAGGCGGCGGTCCTGAAGGCGGCCTGCACCGGCCGGCTCACCGCCGACTGGCGGGCCGCCCACCCCGACGTGGAACCGGCCTCCAAGCTCCTGGACCGCATCCTCCGCGACCGCCGCCGCCGCTGGGAAGAAGCCGAACTGGCGAAGATGAAGGCCAAAGGCAAACCGGCCAAGGATACCCGATGGAAGGGGAAATACGGGGAACCGTTGGCCCCGCGGAAGGATGACCTGCCGGAGTTGCCGGAGACGTGGTACTGGGGAGCGCTTGGGCAGGTTGCGGAGATTCAGGGGGGGATACAGAAGCAACCGAAGCGACGCCCCTCCAAGAACGCGCATCCATTCTTGCGCGTCGCAAACGTCTTCCGAGGCCGGCTTGATTTGAGCGACGTTCATCAGATTGAGCTGTTTTGCGGCGAACTGGACAGGCTCAGACTTGAGGCCGGCGACCTACTCATCGTCGAGGGGAACGGCAGCAAGTCAGAGATAGGGCGATGTGCGCTGTGGGATGGCTCCATCGCGGACTGCGTCCACCAGAACCACATCATTCGAGCGCGCTCCCTGCAGTGCGACCCGAAGTACCTTGACATCTACTGGAACTCGCCGCTTGGCCAACAGCGCGTTATGGAGGTCGCGGCGTCCACAAGCGGCCTCTATACGTTGAGCGTATCCAAGGTAACGGTTATTCCGGTACCCATCCCGCCTCTATCGGAGCAGGCTGTGATCGTGGAAGCCGTAGAAGACGCCATGTCGCTGGTCGAGGCTGCCGACACAGCCGCGCGAAACAGCAATATCCGAGCTAGCCGCCTCCGGCAGTCCATTCTGAAGAACGCCTTCGAGGGCAAACTCGTTGAGCAGAACCCGACCGACGAACCGGCGTCGGTGCTGTTGGACCGCATCCGTGCGGAGCGGGAGCGGCGGCCTGCGCACAGCCGGGCGAAGCGCGGCGGGGCGGGGCGCCGGGGGGTTGAAAAGGCCAAACGGGGCGGTTAGGATTCTGTTAGGAGCCTGGCCGGGAGGTCCGATGGCCAATCACTCGAAAATCGAGTGGACGGATGCGACCTGGGACCCCGTGCGAGGGTGTACCAAGGTCAGCCCCGGCTGCGCGCACTGCTACGCGCAGACGTTCGCCGAGCGGTTCCGCCATCGTCAAGCAGTGGGGCGGCGTGCGGAAGTGCGAAACGGGCCGCGAACTGGACGGCCGCACGCACGATGACATGCCGGCGCCGGTGCATCGCATGGTGGTGCCGCCGGCGGCGCCGGGAGAGGTGAGTGCCGACGCACGGGGCTGGAAAGCAGCGGGAAGAACGGCACGGCGGGAAGGGAGGCCGATTCCCCCGGCGCCCCGGTGCGGTGGGGGGACCGCGGAGGTAGAATGTGTGACACGCGGTCGGCAACCGGTGTCGACCGCGTGAGAGGAGGTGGGCCTTCATGTATGCTCATCGGACCATCACCCTGAGCGGCCCCGACGGCTACGGAAAGCGGGTCCCGCCCGAGCGGATTGGGCCGGTGTTGACCGAGATCACGCCGGCCGTCCGCAAAACGGTGCGCATGCGCATCCTCAACAGCAGCACGTCACGCGGGCGACGCCCCGGGTGGCTGCGCACCGCCAGCGACGTGCGGTTCGTGGACTTCTCCGGCAACGGGCGGACGATTCTGCATTTCGAAGTGCCCCTGCTGGGGGAGGCGGCGCCCGAGCTGTATGAACAGAGTGAGCTGTGGCCGACGCGGCCGGAACCGCATCTGACGGGCTTCGACCTGCTGGCCGAGCTCATCGGTCAGATCACCGCGCGAAACCGCGACAGCGATGCTTTTGACCGACCGCTGCTGAAGCAGATGCAGCGATTCAAGAACGTCTTTGACCACCACGTGGACCGGCTGGAGCTGGGAGAACTGGCCTGGACACCGTCGGAAGCCCCCGCGGTCGATCGCGATCTGATCACGGCCGCCGCCGACCTGCATGCAGCCACGCCCGCGCCGCGCCGCGTACGCGTAATCGGAATTCTGGACATGCTCTGGGAAAGTCGGCAGGTCTTCAGCCTGCGACTGGAAGGGGAACCCTTCGAAGTGCGCGGCGTGCTTCTGGAGGGGGAGCTCGCCGGGCTGAAGGACCTGTTCAACCGGCAGGTCAGTGTCGAAGGCTATGCCGTGTACCGGCCCTCCAGACGCGTCTTGCGCGTCGACGCCGAAACGGTGTCGCCGGCCGAGGGACGGCCCGGCATCTGGGCTTCCATTCCGCCATCGCTCGAGACACCCATCGACCGGACCGGCCTTCGACGGCGGCAGGCCCCCCAGACCGGCGTCAACGCCATCATCGGCCGCTGGCCGGGGGATGAGTCGGACGAGCGGGTCTACGAGACGCTGGAACGAATAAGTTGACACCGTCCTCACTGTACGTCCTGGATACCAATGTTCTCGTGCATCTCTGCAGGGATGATCCGCTGGGACGGTATGTGGATGCCACGTACAACCTGAGGGACCAGGCGTACCGTCCGGTGATCTGCATTGTCACCCACGGCGAGGCACTCTCATTTGCGGAGTTGAATGGCTGGGGCGAGTCCAAGCGGCAAAAGCTCGCGCAGCTCCTGGATAACCTTGTGACGGTCGATATCAGCGTGCCGGCGGTCCTCGGGGCCTACGCCGAACTCGACGTCGCGTCGCAGCGTCACCTGCGAGGGGCGCGGAACATGGGGAAGAACGACCTCTGGATCGCGGCCGTTGCACGGGTCGTTGAGGGCACACTCCTTACCACGGATCGCGACTTCGATCACTTGCACCCCGGCTTGATCCAACGCGAGTATGTTGATCCAGAACGGTTTCGCGGCGGGCCCCACCGATGAACAACCACTCCCAACAGATCGTCCAGAAGCTCTGGAACTACTGCAACGTCCTGCGGGACGACGGCCTGAGCTACGGCGACTACGTCGAGCAGCTCACCTACCTGCTGTTCCTGAAAATGGCGGACGAGCGGTCAAAGCCGCCGTTCAACAAGCCGGGCGGCATCCCCGACAAGTTCTCCTGGGCCCGGCTCATCAAGCTCGACGGCGACGCGCTGGAAACCCAGTACCGCAAGACGCTCGAAGGGCTGGGAAAAGAACCGGGCATGCTGGGGATCATCTTCCGCAAGGCCCAGAACAAGATCCAGGACCCGGCCAACCTGCGCCGGCTCATCGTGGACCTGATCGACCGGGAGAGCTGGCTCACCCTCGATGCCGACGTGAAGGGCGACGCCTACGAGGGCCTGCTCCAGAAGAACGCGGAGGACGTCAAGGGTGGGGCCGGGCAGTATTTCACGCCCCGGCCGCTGATCGCCGCCATCGTGGACTGCATGCACCCCCGGCCGGGGGAGACCCTCTGCGACCCGGCCTGCGGGACGGGCGGGTTTCTGCTGGCCGCGTACGAGTTCATCTCACGCCACCACAAGCTGAACCCGGACCAGAAGAAGCACCTCAAGAATGAGGCGCTGCGCGGCTGGGAGATCGTGGACAACACCGCCCGACTGTGCGTCATGAACCTGTTCCTGCACGGGATCGACCCGGCCGAGTCGCCCATCACGGTGGCGGATTCGCTCCGCAGCGATTCCGGCGAGCGATTCTCGATGGTGCTCACGAACCCGCCGTTCGGCAAGAAAAGCAGCATGGCGGTCATCAATGAAGAGGGCGATGCGGAGCGGCAGGACCAGGTGATCGTGCGGGACGACTTTTGGGCGTCCACCAAGAACAAGCAGTTGAACTTCCTCCAGCACGTGAAAACGCAGCTTCAGATCAACGGCCGGGCGGCCATCGTCGTGCCGGACAATGTCCTCTTTGAGGGCGGGGCCGGTGAGACCATCCGCCGCAAGCTGCTGCACGAGTGCGACGTACACACCCTGCTGCGGCTGCCCACGGGCGTTTTCTACGCCCAGGGCGTCAAGGCGAACGTGCTGTTCTTCGATCGCAAGCCGGCCAGCGAGACCGCCTGGACGAAGAAGCTGTGGATCTACGACCTGCGGACGAACATGCGGTTCACGCTGAAGACCAACCCGTTGCAGCGCGGCGACCTGGACGAGTTCGTCGCGTGTTTCCAGCCCGGCCACCGCCAGGAGCGCAAAGCGACGTGGACGGAGAAGCGAAATCCCGACGGGCGCTGGCGCGCGTTCGCCTACGACGAGCTGGTCAAGCGCGACAAGGTGAACCTGGACATCTTCTGGCTGCGGGACGAAAGCCTGGAGGACTCGGACAACCTGCCGCCCCCCGGCGAGATCGCCGCGGAGATCGTCGAAGACCTGGAGGCCGCCCTCGGCCAATTCGCCGAAATCGCCAGTGACCTGCGGAACGGGCGGACGTGAATGGGGCATTGTGCGGGAGCGCAGCTCTTCTCCCCCACCCTCCCCGCCAAGCTTCCCCCCCCCGGCGGAGGCCGGCGTCCTTCCCCGGCCTGTCCCGTCCGCGCCGGGATGCCTTGGTACTACAAACGTGCGATTTCCGCTCGACCCGCGCAGCTTTTTCCGCCCGCACCGGTGCAAGTCCTTTCTTCTTCGTCGCTCCGTGGCTCCGTCGCGGAGCCTGCCCCGGCGCGCCGGGGTCGCTTGGGTTGCGGGCGCAGCCCGCGCCACGCCCACGTGCCTTCCTCTTCGTTTTTGCTTTTTGTTTTCTGCTTTTTGCTTTGGCCGCCGCAGGCGGCCTCGCCCCCCCGCCTTGTGCTTGCGAGCGGGCACGCCGGCGCCCGGTGTCAGCTTTTCAACGCAGCCGGTTGGCGGCGGGAGGCGGCCTCGTGCTCGTCGAGATAGTGCTGCACGGCCGCGGGAATGCCTTCCTCGTACGAGATGGTCGGCGACCAGCCGAGTTGTTGGCGGATCTTTTGGCTCTCGAAAAACGAGTGCCGGCCCATCAGCCACGCCGAGTACCGCGTGACCAGCGGCGGCTTGGTCAGCCGGAACAGGTGGCCCACGCACTCCAGACAGAAGGCGGCCACTCGAGCCACCGGGTACGGCACGCTTCGTTCGATGGGCGGCTGGTTCAGCGCCGTGGCGATCCGGTCAAAGTACTGCTTCTGCGTGATCTCTCCGTCATTGCTGCAGTTGTAGGCCTCGCCCACCGCCTTCTCCGAGTCGGCGGCCAGAATGCACGCCTCCGCCACGTTCGCGGCGTGGGCCAGGCTCAGCCGGTTGTTCCCCTTGCCCAGCAGCTTGATCTTGCCCGTCCGGATGGAGGCGATCAGCCGCCCCATGGTGGCCCGGTCCCGCTCGCCGTACAGCCAGCTTGGACGGATTACCGTGACCTCGAGTTTGCCGGCCTTGTGCGCCTCCCAGACGAAGCGCTCCGCCTCCACCTTGGACCGGCTGTAATAGGCCCAGCGATACAGGTTCTGCCCCAGCGGCGCGGTCTCGTCGAGAACCAGCCCCTTGCCGTCCACGTGCCCGTACGTGCTGATGGAACTGATGTGGATGAATCGGCGGACCTTCGCGGCGACGGCCGCCTTGACCAGGTGGTCCGTGCCTTCAATCGTGATCTTCTGAAAGGCGTCCCAGGGCCCCCAATCCCCCACCTTCGCGGCGGCGTGATAGACGGTGGTCACGCCGCGACACGCCCGATCCAGCGAGCTGCGGTCCGTCATGTCGCCGGTCATCAGGTCCACGCCGATCGAGCTGAGAAACTGAACGTCGCTGCCCGGCCGGACCAGGGCCCGCACGGACCGCCCCTGCTTGCGCAATTGCTCGGCGATGTGGCTTCCCAACAGGCCGGTGGCGCCCGTTACCAGGTTCACGTCTTTGTGGCCTTCCGTGGTCATCGAGGGGCAGAGAATAGGTGAGCCGGATGGTCCCGTCAAGGGAATCGAGGTGGCCGGGCCGAGGCCCTGCACCCCGGGCGTTGGGCGGCCGCCGCACGCATGCGTTATGGGTCAGAAGCGGATGTTGTCGGGGTCGAAGTCGGCGTCGGTGTAGCCGGGGTTCAGTTCCACGTCGATCAGAACGTACTTGCCCAGCAACTGGGTCCCTTCGTCATCGGCGTAGGAGATGCAGCAGGTGGGAAGCATCCACTCCTTGTCGATGAAGATACGGAGCAGCCGGTCCGGGTACACCTCTTCATCGCCGGTGTAGGGCAGCCGGCGCTCGAATACGTACGTCGGGCGCTCGCCCACCGTGGCCTGGCCGATGTACTCCAGGTCCAGCATCCCCTCTTCGTGCGCCTTCTCGGAGTAATGGATGATCAAATCCAGCGAGTTCCGGAAGCCGAACTCGTCGATGGTTCGCCGGGATTGCGTGCCCGCCGCCTTGCCGCGAATGTCCTGCTTGAGCTTGACCAGTTTCAGCAGGGCGCCGGCCGGCCGCACCCACGCCTGGGGCACGTCGCCGTTCCACCACTTGTCTTCCACGTACAGGGCGCGGGAGACAAGCATCGGGTTCCGCGTCCAGGTCATGTCGACGCTGTAGGGCTCATCCCGGAAGCGAACGCTCGTCCACTGCTCCGCGGTCAGCCTTCCCTGGACAAGCTCCTGCTTGATGAACGTGCAGTCGTAGTCCCGGACCGTCCGGTCGTAGTGGTCCCGGCACGCCTTCAGAAACGCCAGCGGGTCCTGGCGGGCCAGACGTTCCATCTCGTCGGCCGGGTCCGCGGAAAGGCCCGACAGGTGGGCCATCTCGATGGGAATCTCGTCCACACCGGCCAGCGTGTCCCGCGGGCCCGAATGGTGACACTGAAGTCCAACCGCCGCGCAAAGCAACGCGCCCACCAGGAGCCGACGGTTCCGATTTGCATTTCGCTTCAGGGGAAGACGCATATAGCAGCCGCACTTGCCACAACGGCCATGCCCGGGGGGTAGGGGGACGCTTCCGCACGTCCAAACGCTGGACATCCGCAATGATCCCGCCTTCCGGGGCAGATTCCGACCCCTACAGAAGATCGGCCAACCGTTCCGGGGGTCTTGAGCAGTACGCCGATCCACACCCTTTCGCCCTCGGGGGCGTCCGGGTCAGGCGGGCTCGCAAGCCATCTTGCCCTCTCCACGGCGTCCGTGCCACCGCCCTTCCATTGTACCGGGGTCCGGCGTTCCGGCTACAGAACGGCGTCAGATTCCGCCTCGGCCGGCACGTACGTCACTTCGCCGAAACGACGAGTACAGCGTGCCTTCGAATCCCTAACTGCCGATGACTGTGCCGGTTGCGGGCAGGTGAATCGTGAACGTCGTACCCTTGCCCGGTCGGCTGGTTACGGAAACGGAGCCGCCGGCGTCCTGCACAATCCCATGCACGACGGCCAGTCCCAGTCCCTCTCCCCGGTGCCGCGAGCCCAGACGGGTGTGCGGGCGGCTGTAGAACGGCTCAAAAATGCGGGACAGCTCGTCGTCGCTCATCCCACAGCCCGTGTCCTCAACTTCCAGGCGGATCTTGTCGCCGGCCGAGCCGAGCCGAACGGTGAGCACGTCGCCACCCGTCATGGCCTGGATGGCGTTGTCGATCAGGTTCAACAGCACGGTGTCGATGCGATTCCGGTACACCGGGATCGGCGGGATGGGCTGGGCCTCGAACCGCAGCTCCATGCCCCGGTCGCGGATCTCCGGTTCCATTCGGTCGACAAGCTGGGTCACCGTTTCCGTCAGGTCGGCCACATCCTCGTGACGCCGGTCCCCCTCGGCGAAGGCCAGCAGGCTGTCCACCAGCCGCGTCGCCCGTCCCAGGGCCTGGGCGGATTTCAGCAGGACGCGCTGCTGCACCTCGGGGTCCGTGCTGGCCAGGGCGAAGTCCACGCTCGTGACGATGCCGCCCAGGATGTTGTTGAAATGGTGGGCCATGGCCCCCGCCATCTCGCCCAGCGAAGCCATCTTGCGCGACTGGGCCAGTTGCTCCACCAGTTGCATCCGATTCGTGATGTCGCGGAAGCAGGCGAGCGCGCCGACCCCCGTTCCCTGTCGATCGGGAACGGTTGAGACCGTAACGGCCAACTGCCGTCGTCCGCCCTTCTCGTCACGATGCACGAACTCGAACTGACTCGTCACACCGCTCTCGACGGCGGCCTTCAAGGCCCGCTCCGCGTCCTCGCGACCCTCCTGTGGAATCACCGCAAGCAGGGAGGTCCCCACCATGCGCACGGCCGCGGCCCCGAACATCCGAGAGGCGACCTGATTCCACGACTTGATGTGGTACTGCGCGTCGGTGCCCACCATGGCCACGCCCGCGTGCTCGAACAGCAGGCGGTAGTAATCCGCCCCGAAGCCGATCATGCCTCGCCGGAAGCGTGTGCTCTGGGTTGGCTCATCGGCCGTCATCGACGCGTCACTCCGGGGTCTCCAAACGGAACAACTGCGGCGTGGCGAAGTACAGCGTCTCGTACCGTGTGCCGGCTTCGATGCGCTCGAAGAACCGGTTCCCCAGCAAGTGAGCCATCTCGGCCTGATGCCCGGGCCCGATAACCAGAATCTGCCCCGGCTTCAGCGAAACCGCCGCGGACAGCTCCGCATACGAGTGGCCCTCGTACGCCGGCTTCTCCACGTACTCACTGTCTTGCTCCTGCCACCGCTTGTCCGCCGACTGAACGTGCATCTCCGGCGTCGCCCGCAGCAGCACCCGCGGTGGATCGTCCGCCTCCACCACGTAATCCAGGTGGATGTACTTGCGGCCCGCCCCGAACGTCCGACCTTTCAAACGCCCCTGGCCGTCGTAGGAGAAGATGGTTTCACCGGCCTGGGCGTCCCCGATGTCGATCGTCAACGGATAGCCGGACTGCACCGCGTGCTGACGTCGCGTCACCCGGGCGCCGTGGGCCTCCAGAACGGCCTGCATGGCGGGCCAAGCGTCTGCCGGAGCCACACCCATGCGAATGCCGTTGCGGCCGAGCAGCACGCTGTGCCCGGGCTCCACGCGCAATTCGTCCACGTGGTTCCACAGCTTCGCGGAATGCCGAATGGAATCACACGGCAGGTCCACCCGCATCACGTCAAAGTGCAACTCCACGACCATGGGTTGGCCGGACTGGGGAGGACGACTGCTGCTCAGTGGAGTGCCGAGGGGCTCCGCCGCGGCCTCGGCGGGTCCGTTCGTGGTCTGAACCTTGGCCCTGCCCCAGTCAGGCCATCGGCCGTCCTGGCAGGCGATGCCGCCGGCAACGATCCACGCGGCAAGAAGCACAGTTCCGATGCGGGCGTGAGGCATAAACCCCTGTGCGGCGCGACCGGGCCGGGCGCCCGGCCGCAATAGACACGTCTCTACACGACCTTGGCACAGACCTTCCGCGCGGCGTCGGTCAGGTCGGAGGCCGGGATGAGCTGCGGAATCGCCGCCTCCTTCAGCAACTGCCGGGCTCGCTCGACGTTTGTGCCCTCCAGCCGCACCACCACGGGCACGTTGAATCCGACTTCGCGGGCGGCCGCGATCAGGGCCTCGGCGATCGTATCACACTTGGCGATCCCGCCGAAGATGTTCACCAGCACGCCCTTGACCTTGGGATCCGCCAGAATGATGCGGAACGCCTCCGTGGCCCCCTCCTGGCTGACCGATCCCCCCACATCCAGGAAGTTGGCCGGCTCTCCGCCGTGCAGCTTGATGATGTCCATCGTCGCCATGGCCAGCCCCGCGCCATTGACCAGGCAGCCGATGTTGCCGTTCAAGGCGATGTAGGTCAGGTCCGCCTTGTGGGCCCGAACCTCCATCGGGTTGTCCTCCGACTCGTCGTGCATCTCCAGCAGTCGGGGCTGGCGGAACATTGCAGAGTCGTCGAAATTCATCTTGGCGTCGATGGCAAGGATCTCACCGCTGCGCGTCCGCACCAGCGGGTTGATTTCCGCGAGACTACAGTCGTACTTCATAAAAACGCCGACCAGCCCACGGAGCACACGGGCCGCCGCCTTGGCCTGTTCTTTGTCAACCAGGCCAAGGGCATGCACCAGGCGGGCGACCTGGAAGCTCTGAAGCTCCAGGTGCGGATGAAGCCACTGTTTAAAGATCGCGTCCGGGTTACGGGCCGCAACCTCCTCGATTTCCACGCCCCCCTCGCGGGAGACCATGACCACGGGGCACCGCTGGGACCGGTCCAGTACAACGGCCGCGTAGTACTCGGCATCAATGTCGGCGGCGACGGCCACAAGGAGGCGGCTCACCGCCACGCCTTCCGGTCCGGTCTGTTTGGAGACCATGCGGTTGCCGAGCATAAAGCCAGCCGCATCATGAACTTCCTGCCGGGATTGACAGAGCTTGACGAAGCCGGCCTTGCCGCGCCCGCCGGCAAACACCTGGGCCTTTACGACCACGGTGCCGCCGAACCGGTCATAGGCCGCGGCCGCCTGCTCCGGCGTCGTGACTAACTCGAACGGGGTCACTGGCACGCCGGCCTCGGACAGGAGTTCTCTGGCCTGGTATTCGTGGATTTTCATGCTGTCGATGCTCCAGTACGCTGCGCCGGCGACGCTTCCGGCGGGTGGAATGGGACAGTCGCCACGACGGGCGTATTCTGCCCGGAAGGTCCGGCATTTGCAAACGCCGCAGGCGTACTCCAGACGTGTCCGAGAACCGTCGATGTGCGTTCCGGACGGCGCCTTTGTGTGCCGCCCGGTGATTCTGCGACGCCCGGGGACGGGCCCGGGACGCCAGGCCTGGGGATTCGGAGTCTGGAGAGCGGTGGGTGCTCGGACTTCTCGCCCAACTGAGCGCACATGAGCGTGTGACGGCGGTCCACCGGACGTTCGCGGAAAAGTCGACGAACGACCTGTACCCCCTGCTCTTCTGGACCTTCGTACTGCTCACGATCGTGCTGACCTTCCTCGCGATCACCCACCGCGTGCAGAACCGCCTCGCGAGGCGGCGTGAAGAACGCCGCCACCAGACGGTCCACCGCCACGGCGAGCGCCCCGGGGCAGCGCCGAAGTTCGGCACCCCCCGCGCCTCCGTCACGGGGCTTCCCCCCATGCCGCCCAAACAGCACCCGGCCGTCCGGATGTAGACGGTCGACTGCCCGCCAATGCTCACGATTCGACTCGGCTTTGCAGGTGCGAAGTGCGCGTGGACCAACGCCGTCGTGCCGGCCCGATTCACTCGTTCCGGCCGTCGGCCGGTTTCACTCGCCGATCGCGGCGACGAGGAAGCCAGGCCACGACGCTGACCGCGATGCCCAGCGTGGTCAACGGGATGATGAACCAGATCATGGCCGCATTGAACGTGGCCGATGCCTCGTGACGCATGGCCGACAAAACCAGGAACACGACGTAGGCGACGTAGTATCCGAGGAAGAGCCCGCCTTCCCAGCGCGAGATCCGGCCGCCCGTGAAGAAGATCGGCAGGCAGGCCGCCGACACCGCCAGCATGACCGGAACGTCGAACCGAAGTGCGGCGTCGGCCACACGGACGCCCTGCTCGCTGACCAGCGCCGTCCCGCCCAGGACGGCCAGCAGGTTGTAGATGTTGCTGCCCACCACGTTGCCCACGGCGATCTCCCGCTGGCCGCGAATGGCGGCCAGGACCGACGTGGCCAACTCCGGCATCGACGTGCCCGCCGCCACGATGGTCAGCCCGATCACCAGTTCGCTGACGCCAAGCAGTCGCGCCAGCGCCACGGCCCCGTTGACCAGCCAATTCGAGCCGAGGACGAGCAGGCCCAGCCCGATCAGGACCCACAATACTGACCACCCGAGACGCCTGCGGGGGATCTCAGCGGGCGGCTCAGCGGCGGTAGTTGCCGCAACCCGGTTGCTTCGCATGCCCAGGTAGATCAGCAGCGCCGTGTAGGCACAAAGGGCGGCGACGAGCACGGCGCCCTCCACCCGCCCGACGGCCCCATCCCGCGCCAGCACCCAGGTCAGGGCCGACACGCCGATCATCACTGGCACGTCCAGACGAATGAGCTGGGACGACACGACCAGCGGGGCCACCAGCGCGGAGACGCCCAGGATGAACAGCACGTTGAACGTGTTGCTGCCCACCACGTTGCCCAGCGCGATGTCCGCCTGGCCGGATACCGCGGCCTTCACGCTGACCGCCAGTTCGGGCGTGCTGGTGCCGAACGCCACCACGGTCAGGCCGATGATCAGCGGCGGCATTCCCACCGCGCGGGCCAGTTCCGCCGCGCCTCGCACAAGCAGTTCCGCGCCGCCGATCAGCGCCACGAATCCCAGCAGGATTCCAAGGGCCAACATAAGGGGATGTCTCCTCCGGGCGGGATTATCGCCGACCCGCCACATCCACGCCACGAGCCCCCCCCCGGCTGCTCGCGGTGCAACGGTCCGTTTCCGTTCGCGCTCCCTTTGGGCGTTCCGGCGTCTTTGGCCCCCCGCTGTGGGACCGGCTTTGCCATGTGGGACCGGCTGGTCTTTGTGGGACCGGCTGGTCTTTGTGGGACCGGCTGGTCTTTGTGGGACCGGCTTTCCAGCCGGTCTTGGGAGGCTGTGGGTCGCCCCGGTGACTCGCTGTGGCGAGCTGTAGACCTTGGGCTGCAGGATTGGTCCGCACGGCGGACCCTACTCCTGTCTTGTGGGACCCGCTCTTTTGTGGGACCGGCTTGTCTGTGTGGGACCGGCTTTCCAGTCGGTCTCTGTTCCTTG
>CAZPHH010000116.1:0-12513 GCA_964586145.1 uncultured Phycisphaeraceae bacterium
GACGAGCACTCTGCGCCAGATCGGGGGATCGACGTCAAGCAGAGTGATTCTTAGCTGATGGACGGTGCCCCCCGTTTGAGTCGTCTTCTTGGAACGGGCTCGCCTCGTTGCCATTCCAGGCCTCCAGGACAAGTGCGTGGTTTCGTGACCCTCGGCAGCCCCGCCTGCTCGTCGCTCTCGGTACGCGGTCGCTCGTTCCATCCCGAGACCGGCGGGCCGGCCGGTTTGGTTGCAGGGCGTGGCTGCAAGTCAGTTGCAGATTGCCCGGTTTCCGGCCAGCGCAGAAAAAAGGGACAGGCCGTAAAGCCTTATCCCTAAGGAGCTTACCAAACTAGCGGGGGCTGGACTCGAACCAGCGACCTCCGGGTTATGAGCCCGACGAGCTGCCAACTGCTCTACCCCGCAGCCATGCTTTCGCAATCGTACCGTACCCCGGGAAACCGAACCTGTCAAATTTGCCCCGCAATGGAAAACCCGCCGGCGACGCGGGCCGTCCGGCCATCGCCACGCTCAACACAAAACGGCCCCCGCCTGCCCCAAAACGCTTGTTTGCCGGCAGACGGGGGCCGGTTCTGAACGGTCCGGGCGACGCACCGGCCAATCGACAGCCCCCCAGGCCGCCGGGCGCAACACCCCGCCCACCCCCGGTCACGCCGCCTGCGTATGCCGCAGAGCAGACCTCGACATGACTTGTGCAGCCAGCCGACGTGCATCCTCCGGCGCCACCTGCGGGTTCTCGTGCCGTACACCCGCGAGACGCGTAAGACGCGGAAAGGCATCCACATTCCGCAGGAATCCACGGAACAAGTCCCGCCCGCGTCCGACGGTTAATGACATCACGAGATCGGCCGTGTGCGTGATCCCCGTCCAGCCGATGCCGTTGTAGTTGCCCAGCACCTGCCCCAGCACGCCCACAAAATTGCGATGCTGCCGATTCAACTCCGACGGATAGGAATCATTCCACGCCGCGGCCACGGCCTGAGCCTCCGACCGCGTGATCTGGGCCCCCGTCACGTCACGGAGCACGTCAATCACATGATCGTCCGACGGTGCGGCGGGCGCAGCCGCGGCCTTCACCCGCCTGCGAATCTCGTCGAACGAGGCCGTCGCGTGGGCGAGATTCTCAAAGCACGCATCGCTTTCCGCGTAGGCGGCCCCCATGCCGTTCAAGCCAGGGTTTGCATTTCCGTGGTCCGACGTAATGACAACAAGCGTGTCAGGGTGCTCGGCAACGAACTCCATGACCACTCCGATCGCATCATCGAAGGCCAATTGGTCCCATAGCAACGCCGCTGCGTCGTTTGCATGGGCGGCGTGGTCGACCCGACCTCCTTCCACCTGCAGCAGAAACCCGTCCCCGCCGGACGAGAGAGCCCTCAGGGCCGTGCGCGTCATCTCGGCCAGGGTCGGAACGGTGCGGCTCAGAACCTCGCTGTTTCGCCGGTCGATCGTGAACGGCAGGTGTCCGACACCGAATACGCCCAGCATGCGCCCTGCGAGCTTCGCCGTGATCATGCCGTCTCGCGAAGAAACCACGTCATAACCGCTCTTTGCGAATCTCTCAAGCCAATCCTGCCCGTCCGCACGAAGCGCGCCGTCAAAGTGTTCCCGGCCGCCGCCCAGAATCACGTCAACCATGTCAAGATACTGAGGTGCAATCAGATGCATATCGTCGCGGTCCGCCTGCACGGCGGCAAAGGCAGCGGGCGTCGCGTGCGCCACCATCGTCGTCGTGACCAAACCCACACGGCGTCGCGTCGATCGCATCAGCGGGGCCAGAGGCGTGAGCTTCGTTCCATCCGGCAAGACGTTGATTGCGCCGTTGATGACGCGGCTGCCGCTTGACCAAGCCGTGGAGGCCGCTGCAGAATCGGTCACGAGTGAATTCAACGAGCGCATTTCGAACAGGCCTTGCGCATTATCTGGCTCCTGGGCCAGCCGGTAAAACCAGGTACCTGTGCCGCGAACCAGGCGGCTGAAGGGTTCAGCCAGCGAGGGAACGCCGGTGCTCATGCCGTCTGCAATCATGAAGATGATGTTCCTCGGGGTATCCGCGCGGCGTAGCGCCGGACCCTCCGAGGACCGTTCCGCTGCGAGGCTCCACGCTGCGGGGAGCCCAATCGCCACACCCATTCCCATCACCTCGCGACGCGTCAGTCCGTGCGATGGTTTCATTGCCCAAATGCCTTTCCGTCTCGTCACTCCAAACTTCGCTGATCCACTCCCGGGACGCCGGTGCATTATATCGCCTCGTGCGCAAGCACGTGTTAGGAGTTGGTTAAATCGTCGGCACCTCATCGCGGTTTGCACAAAGCGGCCCCCGGGGGCCGGAGTAATCGCTCTCCGGTGCCCGGGGGCGCTAATATCCATTCCCCATTTTGCGGCGGTATGCTTCGCCTACCCGCCTCAACCGGTCTATCCGTGTCGGGCGAGGTACGAGGCCACGCCTTCGGCCGAGGCCGTCATGCCCTCCTCGCCGGGCCGCCAGTTGGCCGGGCAGACCTCCCCGTGCGACTCGGTGAACTGGAGGGCGTCGACCATGCGAAGCGTCTCGTCAACGCTTCGGCCCAGCGGCAGGTCGTTCACGACCGCGTGCCGCACGACGCCCTCCTTGTCAATCAGGAACAACCCCCGCAAGGCCACCGCCTCATTCAGCAACACGCCATAATCGCGTGCGATGCTCTTGGTGATGTCCGCGACAATGGGAAACTGCACGTTGCCGATCCCCCCCTTCTGCCGCGGCGTCTGCTTCCACGCAAAATGCGAGAACTTCGAGTCGATGGATACGCCGATGACCTCGCAGTTGCGTTTCCTGAACTCCTCGATCTTCTTGTCAAACGCGATGATCTCCGATGGACACACAAACGTGAAGTCCAGCGGATAGAAAAACAATACGACGTACTTGCCCCGCAGCTTCGACAGGCTGACCTCTCCGAAATCATTGTTCGGCAGTACGGCCTCCGCGGTGAAATCCGGTGCCTGCCGGGTTACCAGATTGGACATAACGTAGAACTCTCCTTCCGTGTATCTCTCACAAGTTCTGCTTGCTTCTTCGTCTGCTCGCGTTGGCACACTCCGTGCAGCACGCCGGCCAACGCCCGCGCATCTGCACGATCGGAATCCCCGATCCGACGCGGGTCAATCGCTGCTCGCGGCGTTCGGCGCGCTGAACTCGCGCTTGCCCACGTGGCTGTCCATGTACAGAAGGCCCTGCGGCCGGTCCTTGACCATGCGCAGCTTGTCCAGAATGCCGGCGGCCGTGGCCTCTTCCTCCACCTGCTCGTGGATGAACCACTGCAGAAACGCCTGGGTGGCGTAGTCCTTCGTCTCCTGGGCGAACGCCATCAGGTCGTGATAGGCCGCGGTCACCTTCTTCTCATGCGCGAGGGTCTCCTCGAACACCTCCACCATGGAACTCCACTCCCGCTTGGGCTGGTCGAGGGCGTGCAGCACCACGCGGGCCTGCTGGTCGCCCAGGTATTCATAGACGCGCATGCCGTGGCCCCACTCCTCGGCCGACTGCGCCCGCATCCACCGGGCAAACCCGTCGAAAGCGATCGACTCGCAGTACGCCGCCATCGACAGGTACAGGTACGACGAGTCAAACTCGAGCTTGATGGCCTTGTTCAGACGTTCCTGCATCTTCTCACTGATCATGGTTGTCCTCCTCTGTGCGTGCGTTTTCACATGTTGTCTGTATTGCAGTTCAAATCCCGGCAGGGGCAAAAAGCCTCATGCCTGCCGGGGGGCTTTCAGTCCGATGCGCCCCCGCTTGTTCCTTGTGCAGACGAGGCCCGACAGGACGGGCAGATTCCCAGATACTCCAGGCGGTACCCCACAATCTGGTAGTCCGTCTTGTCGCGAATGCGCTCTTCCACATCCGGGATCGGGTCGGCCATGATGTCATCCAGCCGCCCACACTCGACGCAGCGTATGTGGTCGTGGTTTGAAGGATCCCCGTCGAACCGCCGCTGGGAGCCGGCCGATTCGTACTTCTGAATCACACCCGCCTCCGTCAGCCATTCCAGGTTCCGATATACGGTGGCCAGGCTTACGCGAGGGAGTCTGCGTCGAACCATCTCGTATATTCTGTCCGCCGTGGGGTGCGTGTCCACAGAGCGCAATTCCTCCAGTATCACTTTGCGCTGGGCGGTCATTCTAAGGTCTTGCTTGGGCATCACAGCTACACCTCTATATAGTAATAGGAACTATTCCTAGTTATGTCAAGCCGGTTTGCCGGATTTTAATGTTTGGGATATGTTAGGTTCTGGGGAGAAGCCGCCCGGCGTCGGGCTCGGACATGCCGGCGCCGGACGCCTGGGTTCGCCGCCTGCCGGCGTCGTCACTCGAATGGCTTCGCGGCAAAAGGGAATGAACATGGCCACTCGGAACACAAAGCAGAATCGCAAGCTTGCGACTGCCGGCCGGAACGATTCCGAGGCTCCTCTCTGTGAACGCTCGAATGCCGCTCCGCCGCCAGGCAACAAGGCTTGGCCGTACGCGGAACTGCACTGCCGGACGAACTTTTCGTTTCTCCGTGGCGCCTCGCATCCGGAAGAGCTGGTCGTTCGTGCCGCGGAGCTGGGATACGAGGCATTGGCCGTAACGGACTGCAACTCGCTGGCGGGCGTGGTACGCATGCACCGGGCGGCCCGCGAGCACGATCTCAAGCTGGTCATCGGTGCGGAGATCGCTCCGATCGATGCGCCCCCCATTGCCCTCTATGCGCCGACGCGGGCGGCATATGGCTGGCTGTGCCGGCTGATCACGGAAGGAAGACGCCGTGCCCGCAAGGGAGAATGTCTGATCCGCTTCGAGGACATCGCAGCGCTGGATCACGAATGGATCGGCATCGTCTTTCCGGTCTCCGGCCAGCCGCACGACCTCGAAGCGGTGTTGGGATCGTACCGCGACGTGCTTGGCGAGCGTCTCTACCTCGGTGCCGAGACCGGCTACGGCCCTGACGACGCCCGCCGACTGGCCGGGGTGGCCGAATTGTCCCGCCGCACGGGCGTGCCGATGGCGGCGGCCAACGACGTACACTACCACGTGCCGGAGCGGCGATTTCTCCAGGACGTACTCACGTGCATTCGCGAGCACTGCACCCTGGAAACCGCCGGCGCCCGGCTGTTCGCCAATGCGGAGCGGCATCTCAAGGCACCGAAGGAGATGGCCCGACTGTTCGCCGCGTACCCCCAGGCCGTCCGGAACACGGTCGAGATCGCCCGCCGTTGCACCTTCCGCCTGGACGAGCTGCGGTACGAGTACCCGCAGGAAATCTGCCCGATTGGCCGTACGCCGACGGAGTATCTCGCGGAACTCGCCTGGGAGGGCGCCCGGCGGCGTTTTCCGGACGGCGTGACGCCCCGGGTGCGGGCCCAGATCGAGCACGAACTGGCCCTGATCGCCGAGCTGGCGTACGAACCGTACTTCCTGACGGTCTGGGACATCGTCCAATTCGCGCGATCCCGCGGGATTCTCTGCCAGGGCCGCGGCAGTGCGGCCAACTCGGCCGTCTGCTATTGCCTGGAGATCACGGCCGTTGACCCGGACCACATCGACGTGCTTTTCGAGCGGTTCGTCAGTCGCGAGCGGAACGAGCCGCCGGACATTGACGTGGATTTCGAGCACGAGCGTCGCGAGGAAGTTTTTCAGTACATCTACAGCAAGTACGGACGAGACCGGGCCGGCATCGTGGCGGAGGTGATCCGGTACCGCCCGCGTTCAGCCGTACGCGAGGTGGGCAAGGCCCTGGGCCTTTCGCTGGATCGCGTGGACCGCCTGGCCCGGGCGCACGAGTGGTGGGAGCGCACGCCCACCGCGGACGATCGCCTCCGCGAGGCCGGCCTGGACCCGAACGATTACTCTGTTCGCTGCCTGCGCAAGCTGGTGGAGCAGGTTCTCCGCTTCCCGCGTCATCTGTCGCAGCACGTGGGCGGTTTCGTGATCACCCGCGGCCCGCTGTGCGAAGTGGTGCCGATCGGAAACGCCGCCATGCCTGACCGCACCTTCATTGAATGGGACAAGGACGACATCGACGCACTGGGCATGTTGAAGGTGGATTGCCTGGCCCTGGGAATGCTGACGGCGATTGGGAAGTGTCTGGCGTTGATCAATGAGGGACGGAGGGACGGAGGGACGAAGGGACGGAGGGACGGAGGGACGAAGGGACGGAGGGACGGGGGGACGGAGGGACGAAGGGACCCGCCGCGGCGGGCAAGCTCCGGGACGGAGGGACGAAGGGACGAAGGGACGGAGGGACGAAGGGACGAAGGGACGAAGGGACGGAGGGACGGGGGGGAAGAGAGTGGTTATAGAGAACTGAGTTGCAGTCACGAAAATGGTGCATCCCTACAGGAGAATGAGAACAATGTCTGGAATCAACACGTTTCGGGATTTGATCGCGTGGCAGAAGGGAATGGAACTGGCCAAGCTAGTTTACCGCCTTACTCAGGAATTTCCGGACTCGGAACGATTCGGCCTGATCACACAGATGCGACGAGCAGGAGTGTCGATCCCATCGAATATCGCAGAGGGCTATGCCCGAGGCACCCGCCCGGAGTACATACGATTCCTTCGTATCGCCCGCGGCTCACTGGCCGAACTTCAGACACAGTTGATTCTGGCAGAACAGTTGAACTTCATGAAGCCAACACAAGCCATCAACAACCCGGTGGCGGAGACGGATCGTGTTCTGCAGGGTCTCCTTCGCAGCATCGAACGAAAGAAACCGTAGCTTCGTACCCCTCCCCTCCGTCCCTCCGTCCCTCCACTTCGTCCCTTCGTCCCTCCGTCCCTCCGTGCCTTTCTCTCCACACCATCCCCCCCGAAGACCCCACCGTATACAACATGATCTCCCGGGCCGATACCGTCGGCGTCTTCCAGATCGAGAGCCGGGCGCAAATGAGCATGTTGCCGCGATTGCGGCCCAGGAATTTCTACGACCTGGTCATCGAGGTGGCCATCGTCCGGCCGGGGCCCATCCAGGGCAAGATGGTCCATCCGTACCTGCGCCGCCGAAACGGCGAAGAGCCCGTTTTCTACCCCACGCCGGAAATCGAGGCCGTGCTGGCCAAAACGCTCGGCGTGCCGCTCTTCCAGGAACAGGCCATTCGGCTGGCGGTCGTGGCAGCGGGCTTTACGCCGGGCGAGGCGGACCAGCTTCGCCGTACCATGGGGGCGTGGGGCCGGACCGGGTCCATCGAGCGGTTTCAGCAGCGACTGGTCGACGGCATGATGGCCCGCGGGCTCTCGCGGACGTTTGCCGAACACGTGTTCGAGCAGATCGCCGGCTTCAGCGGATACGGATTCCCCGAAAGCCACGCCGCGTCCTTCGCTTTGCTGGTCTACGTGTCGGCCTGGCTCAAGTGGTATCACCCGGCGGCCTTCACAGCGGCCATCCTCAACTCGCAGCCGATGGGCTTTTATGCCCCCGCCCAACTCGTCCGGGACGCCCAGCAGCACGGAGTGGAAGTGCGACCGGTGGATGTCAATTGCAGCGGGTATGATTGTGGGTTGGAAGAGAGGCACGAAGGCACGGAGGCACGAAGGCACGAAGGAAGAGAGGGATCAAGGGATCCGGGGATCGAGGGATCGAGGGATCGAGGGATCGAGGGGGCGGGGGAGAGGGGGCCGGGGTTGCGGCTGGGGATGCGGCTGGTGAAGGGAATCTCGCGGGAGAACGTGGCCGGTATCGAGACGGCGCGACAGGAAGGTCCGTTCACGACGGTGCTGGACGTCTGGCGGCGGGGCGGCGTATCGCGGGCGGTGCTGGCCCGGCTGGCCGCCGCGGATGCGTTCCGCTCCCTCGGCCTGGATCGCCGACAGGCACTCTGGCAGGTGCTGGCGATTGACGAGGATCTGCCGCTGTTTGCCGGGCTTGTGCCGGAGGAGCCGGAGACTCCGCTTCCCGTCCTGGCCATCGAGCAGCAGGTGGTGCAGGATTACGAAGCGGTCGGCTTGTCCTTGACCGCCCACCCGATCGGCCTGCTGCGCAGCGCCCTCCGCCGAGGTGGAATCCTTCCCGCGAAGCAGCTTGCCGGCACGCGACACGGACAGAACGTGAAGGTCGCCGGCCTGGTGCTGGTGCGGCAGCGACCGTTAACCGCTTCCGGCACGGTGTTCTTCACCCTGGAGGACGAAACGGGGATTGCCAACCTGGTGGTCCGGCCCGCCGTGTTCGAGCGAGATCGACGGGCCGCCCGCGGGGCCATTGCTCTCATTGCGGAAGGCCGGGTCGAACGGCAGGGCCAGGTCATCCACGTCCAATCGCACCGCCTGCGCGATCTTTCCGAATCCCTGGGAAGCCTGCGCCGGATGTCACGAGACTTTCACTGATCCGCACCGGCCACCCACCGAAGCGGCAAACGGTGATAGGCCGGCTTCCGCCATCATTCCCAGGAGGCCTCGCCGGGAGGACGCAGTGCGGCGGGCGGCCCGAGCACCTCACGCAACACGATGGCCCGCCGCAAGTCTTCGGGCGACAGGACGCCCAGGTCCACGCTTGCCCGCGACACGGCAAGACTCGCTCTGTCGACCCTCGCGACCTCCTGCTGCGTGTCGGCCCGAGGGCGGCGAGTCGGCCGCGGGGCCTCACGCGCTCGCGCCGGAACCGACGGCGGGATGAACACCGGGCGCTTCGGAGGCGGCTCCCACGGGGAAAGGGGGTCCGCCGCCGGTCGCACCGGGGGCGCCGCCGGTGCCATCACGACCACGGGGCGCACAGGTGCCGCTGGCCGGGCCTGGGGAATCTGGGGGTGCCGCGCCGGCGCCGGAGGCAACAGGATAATCTCCTCTTCGGAGATGTCGTCCACTTCGCCGACCAACTCGCCCGTTTGTTTCTCGGATCGCTTGCGAAGCCACGCCCCCAGACTGCTCAACAATGGAAAGATCAGCACGATCAGCAGGTAGAGCAGGCTCTTCCACCCGTCGGGATCCGACTGGCCCACCAGGGCCGGAACGTGTGTTGTCACCCAGAAAAGGTCCATACCCCGTCCGCCGTTTCGTGGTCAGGCCTTGGGCTTATCCGTCCTCTGCTCGACGGGACCCCCACCGATGGCCCCGCGCATGGCCGTATCCGCCTCGATGTTCCGCATCCGGTAGAAATCCATGATACCGAGGTTGCCGCTTTGGAATGCCTCGGCGATGGCCAGCGGGATCTTCGCTTCGTTCTCGACGACCTTGGCCCGGTTCTCCGCGACGAGCGCCTGCATTTCCGCCTCGCGCGCCCGCGCCATGGCCGCCCGCTTCTCCGCCTCCGCCTGGAACCGGCGCTTGTCTGCGTCGGCCTGCTCGGCCTGCAAAGATGCACCAACGTTCGCCTTGTCCGAGACCGCCGCCACGCTTACGTCGGCGATATCGACAGACACGATCAGGAAGGCCGTTCCCGGGCTGAGGCCGCTTTCCAGGGCCTTGCGGGCGATGCGATCCGGGTTTTCCAGCACCTCTTTATACGTTTCCGCCGAGCCGATGGCGCTCACGATGGCCTGGCCCACACGCGCGATCACCGTGTCTTCCGTGGCGCCGCCGATCAAGGCCCGGATGTTCGTCCGCACGGTCACCCGTGCCTTCACCAGCAGACGAATGCCGTCTTTCGAGACCGCATCGAGCCGATCCAGCCCGGTCTTCGCGTCCGGCTTCGGGCAGTCGACGACCTTCGGGTTGACCGACGTGCGCACGGCGTCCACGACGTCCCGGCCGGCCAGGTCAATCGCGCAGGCCACCTTCCAGTCCAAATCGAGGTTCGCCCGGTCGGCCTGAATCACGGCCCGGCACACGTACGTCACGTTGCCGCCCGCCAGGTAGTGGGCCTCCAGGTCGTTCACCGTCACGTCGTGGATGCCGGCCTTCACCAGGGCGATCTTGTTGCCCACGATCACGTTCGGGCTGACCTTCCGCAGGCGCATGGTGGCCAGCTCGACCAGCCCCACTCCCGCCCGCGTCAGCACGGCCTGGACGTACAGCCCGATCACCTGGGCCGCGAACAGCACGAACACCAGCACGAAGCCGATGACCAGAATCGCACCGACGACCCACCAGACACTCTCCAACGCCAAAGCAAACGGCATGAACATGTGTACCCGCCTTTCCTCGTTCCGCGTCGTCTTCAGCGGACGAAGCCGGTCGCCGCGCCCTGCGCCCGACCTACTCCCCGTCGCGCACTGCCCGTACGATCAAATCGCGCCCGCTCAGGCCGCAGCCCTCGACCGCCGCGCCCTTCTCCATCATACCCATCTCGGCTACGCAACTCACGCGCCGCCCCTCAAACTCGCACGTGCCCACGGGGCGGAGCGGCGTCACCGCCCGGCCTCGCCGCCCGATCAGGCGTCGCAGGGCCTCGACGTGCTCAGTGGTCCGGCCGCTGGAGGGCTCCGGGTTCGGCGGGGCCAGACGCTTGCCCATCGGAAGACGCGTCACGTGCTTCAACGCGAGCAGGAACAACGCGGGGACCAAAACTCCGCACGACACGCCGGCCGCCAGGCCCGCCCGCGGGTCGCGTTGCCACGTCAGCACCACCGCACTGACCAGAAGGATCACCGCCCCGGCCGTCAGAAGACCTCCGGACGGAATGAAGAACTCCAGCACCAGCAGCAGCACGCCGGATGTGAAGAGCAGAATGAGCATCGCGTCAGTGTGCCACATGCTTCGCCTCAATCGCATTCCGCCCGACCGCCAGGCGGCTCAGGACGGAGTTCGCCGCACCACCACCGTGTTCCCGTGCCGCTCTACGACCTCCACGTCGGCACCCATCTCAATCCACTCGCCTTCCGTGATCACGTCAACCAGAGTCGCGCCAAACCGGGCACCGCCCCCCGGTCGCAACGGAGTGACGGCCTGCCCGATGTCCCCGAGCTGCGCGGCCCCGTGATACGGGTCCGCAACCGCCACCGTCTCCCGCGTGGGGTTGGCCGGTGCGGCCAGCCGCAGCAGGGGAAGCTCCGGCAGGTACTTGCTCAGTGCCCACGCGCCCACCAGGGCCCCCGCAAAGCCGGCGGCCAGCGTGATGGCGCCGTGCCGCAGCGCCTCCATCGATTCCGGCAGGGACGGCCAGTAAACGGGAAAGCTGCGGCCCGGTTCGTCCGGGATGAACGTGGCCAGCAACCCCACCAGCATCACCAGGATGCCCAGCAGGCCGATCACGCCGAACCCCGGCGTGACGAACAGCTCGATGGCCAGCAGCGCCACGCCAATGAGGATGATGACGATCTCCCAGATGTTGGCCAGCCCGGTCATGTACGGAGCGCCCACAAAGATGGCCAGGGCGATCAGGGCGACCAGGCCGGGCACACCCACACCCGGCGTGTTGAACTCCACGTACGCGCCCAGAAGAATGATGATCAGCAGGAAGGCCCGCACGGGCATGGAGGTCATCCAGCCGGTGAATCGCTCGAGCCAACTGAAGCCGATCCGGGGAAGGTCACCGGATAGGTTGTAGCGTGCCCGCAGCTCGGCCGGGTCACTGATGATGGCCTTGGCAAAGCCGAACGCGTACGCCTCGCTCTGGGACATGGTGAGCAGCGCGTTGGCCCCGATCACCGGGTTCACGAACTCCACGTCCTTGTCGGAAACCGGGTCGAAGTACGTCGTCACAAACTGCCAGTCCGGCTCGGTGGGCTGCGTTGTGCTCCCCCGCTCGGGGATGAGCCGTTCCTTTTCCAGCGTGTCGACGAATCGGCGTTCTCCCGTGGCGACGTTCTCGATCCACCAGACCTCGCGTTCCTTGAGGACCATCGCCTCGCACAGGAGACGGTTGTAGCCGTTGCGATTGGCCGACTCACGGAACTCTGTGAGCGCCGGCGCCTCGGCCTTGGCGCGCAGCTCCTCCGGCACGGGTTCCGCCCCGATGGGCGTGCCGAGGATGACGCCGCAGTCGCCCAGGGTTGAGCGAGAGGACATCACGATCTCATCGCAGGCCACCGCGATCATGGAACCGGCGGAGTACGCCTGCGTATGGACCCAGGCCACGGTCTTCACGTTCCGCAGCCCCTTGATGTAGTCGCAGATGTCCAGGGCGCTGGTGAGCATGCCGCCGGGCGTGTTCAGTTCGAATATGATCACCGTGGCCCCATCGCTCACGGCCTGATCCACGCGTCGTTTCAGGCTCTGCGTGGTGACATCCGAGATGTCGGTGTCGATGGGGATGATGACGCCTCGCCGCTCCGCCTCGGGGGCCTCGGCCGCCGCCGGGAATGCGCCGACCCCTGCCGCCAGCAGGCAGACCCAGGCGATTCGACGTGTCAACCGATCCATGGCGCTCGTTCTCCTGTTCCCGCGATTGCGGGCACAAGATGCAACCCACGCTCGCACAGTGGATTGTAAGCCCCCTCCACTTCCCGGGCAAGGCAGCGGCGCCGCCGCCCGTCACGGCCCGGTCGGTCAGCGCAGCGAGCTGACGCGTCGAGAGCTGGCCGTCGTAGTGGTAGAAGCGGGTGGCCGGGCTCGAGCCGCTCGGATCGCGGGTCTGGCTGATCAGGTCGTCGCCGTAGCAGTAGCGGACGTACACCTCACCGCTTC
>CAZPHH010000117.1:0-10217 GCA_964586145.1 uncultured Phycisphaeraceae bacterium
ATTTGCGAGTACGTGCCCGGCATCGGCCTCGTCCTTCGCCCCCTCGGGGCGAAATCACACAAGGAACACAACCGCGCCCACGGGTTCCGCCCGTTCGCCCGCGGCGACCTCGCTCCACCCGTGGCTACAGCCCCTGACCCCTTCGGGGTCGAGAGCGGAGCGCGAGACGAGTTGCTCAAATGCCGCCAGGCCGGGATACGGTCTGCGTCTCACCCATGCGTGACTCGAGTATCACTGATACGGGCACCACGTATCGGTTAGGTGCGGGGCCGAACTCAGGCTTGGCGCCGAGCGCCGCCGCCAAGCTGGGCGCGGGCGTCGATTTCAGCTTGGAAACGGCTTTTTCGGGGCTCATACGTCCGATCACCTTGTCCCGTTTGCCCATTTCCGCGTTCTCATCCGTCCGAAACGCGGATTCGGGACGTTCGGGCCGCCGCTGTCCAACAAATCAGCCCACCGAAACACCTCGAATCAGCACCGCTTACGAGCGGTGGCCTGCACACCTTCTGCACTCAACCGCTTACTGACCCGTGACCACGCTTCGCGCGCTAGAGGGCAGGCGTGCCCGGCTCCGATTGCACCGTCCGCGCCGGGCCACAATTCCGGCCTATTCTGCGTCGGCAGGGTATTGAACGTCGCGTCCGGGTGCGGGGTCCGAGCGACGCGAAGGGTCGCCGTACACGTCGCGGGAAACGCCTGGTTGCGGCGCCTTGCCCTTGCGAGAAACGACCTGCCGGCCGGATTCCTGCTGGCGCTTCATGGCGTCGGCCAACATGCTGTGGTAGTCCCAGCCATGCGACTCCAGGATTTCTCTGCGGGCCTTCCTGACCTCAGCCACGATGGGATCATCAGGCATTTTCTTCCGCTCCAAAGAGTTCATCCGGCGTGCAGACAATCGGAAGCCAATAGCCCGCTTCAGACACCAGATAGCTGATTCTGCCGAGAATCTCGGCGTTGGCAATGTGGGTGCAATTCCAGGTCATCAGATAATCCATGCCATGACGGGAGGCAACCGCGATGTGACCCGCGTCTGTAGCGGCTTTGGGCGGGATGACACCTGATTCCATGATCTTCCCCGTAATCCGGACGACTTCGGCGTCGATTTCAAGCGAAGGGATCCCCTCCACGAGTTCCATTCTTCTTCTTGCCGCCGCTGCGTCGCCCTTCGCGGCCTCATCGATAACCAACTGGGACACGAACAGGTCGTATTTCTCTTTGCGTTGTTCCCACCATTGCCTTGTCGTCTCCTGCTTGCCGGCCACGATCAGGTTGTTCGAGTGTCCGGCGGTGAGGAAACTCGGGATCGTCGTTTCGAGATATACGGTTGGTTTGGCTTCCATCCTGTGGTTCCGTACGCTCGCAGTGCCGCCCATGAGCTTGAAGTCGACCGCTTTCTCGCGTTTTCTCGATCCACAGGCAAGATGCCTGTGCCACACAACCCTACGTGGGCAAAACGGTCAGCGTGGCGTCCATGCGGCCGACGCACAGCTCGCGGGCCGACGTCCCGCTGCCCATTCTCGCTCGGACCTCCTGTGGTACCCCCGACAGCCCTGTCGGCCCGTGAAGGACTGGCGTGCCGTCTACAAGATTCGGCACCAGGAAGACGAGCTGCGATGGCTTGCTCTTTTGGACCGCCGGCACCTTCGTCTCGCCGCCGGCCGTGGCGACGAAGTACAGCCCCTCGTCGGCCGCGTCAGGGTCGGCGGTGACGCTATACTCGAGCAAAATGTTCTGGATGGGCATCGGTCGGTCCTCCCGAATGGCGTTGCCTCCCGATGGGGCTCGACCCTGGCATGCAGTGTACGCCGCCGGGGGACGGGGTCAATGGGACGCGAGGGAGATGTCCAGGCCGGCGATTGAGACAAGATCAGCCACTTCCCCGGCCGAGCCCATTCGCCCGCCCCGTCCGACCGCTTACGGGAGTTCTTCGTCGCGCCGCAAGTTCAACCGATCCACTTCCTTCGGATGTTCCGCATCGTAATGGAAGATGGACGCGCGCCCGCAGGCCGGGCCGTTGCGGGACTGGTTCACCGGCGGGACCTGCGGTAGGCTCATCGTCGCACCATTTGCATTGCAGGAGGGTTCGCCGATGTCCACGCAGCCCGGTCGCATCGAAAAAGACAGCATGGGAGAAATGCGCGTGCCGGCCGGCGCCTACTGGGGCGCCCAGACCCAGCGGGCCGTCGAGAACTTCCCCATCAGCGGGTACCGGCTGGGACGCCCGTTCATCCGCGCTCTGGGGCTGATCAAGCGGTCGGCCGCGCAGGTCAACAAAGCGCTGGGTCTGCTGGATCCGGCGCTCGCGGAGAAGATCGAAGCCGCCGCGGCCGAGGTGATCGACGGCAAGCTGGACAGCCACTTCGTCGTGGACGTCTTCCAGACCGGCTCCGGCACCTCCAGCAACATGAACGCCAACGAGGTCATCGCCAACCGGGCGAATGAACTGGCCGGCTCGGCCATCGGCTCCAACCAGCCCATCCACCCCAACGACCACGTGAACCTGGGCCAGTCGTCCAACGACGTCATCCCGACCGCCATTCACGTTTCCGCCGCGGAGGCCTTCCACCAGGACTTGGTGCCCGCGCTGAGCCTGCTCTCCGCGGAGCTGAACGCCAAGGCCGCCCAATTCGATTCCGTCCTGAAGATCGGCCGCACGCACCTGCAGGATGCCACCCCCATCCGCCTGGGCCAGGAGTTCTCCGGCTACGCAGCCCAGGCCCTCCTGTCGCTGGACCGCGCTGGCCGGGCCGTCGCCGCCCTGCGGGAACTGCCCATCGGCGGAACGGCCGTCGGCACCGGCATCAACGCGCACCCGGAGTTCGGCCGGCGGATGAGTGCCGCGCTTTCCGAGGCAACCGGCCTGGATTTCGTCGAAGCCGCCAACCATTTCGAGGCCCAGGCGGCGAAGGACGCCGTGTGCGAGGCGAGCGGACTGCTGCGCACGATCGCCGTCTCGCTCACCAAGATCGCCAACGACATCCGCCTGTTGGGCAGCGGCCCGCGCTGCGGCATCGGCGAAATTTGCATTCCGCCCACCCAGCCGGGCAGCAGCATCATGCCCGGCAAGGTCAACCCGGTCATGAGTGAGATGCTCATCCAGGTTGCGGCCCAGGTCACCGGAAACGACACGGCCATCGCACTGGGCTGCCGCGACGGCCATTACGAGTTGAACGTCATGATGCCCATGATGGCCCACAACCTGCTCGAATCCATCCGGTTGCTCTCCAATGGCGTGCGGGTCTTCACCGATCGCTGCGTGAAAGGCATCGAGGCAGACCCGGACCGTTGCCGGGCCATGATCGAGCAGTCGCTGGCCATGTGTACGAGCCTTGCCCCCCTGATCGGCTACGACCGGGCGGCGGCCATCGCCAAGGAAGCGTATCGGACCGGCAAAACAGTCCGGCAGGTGGCCCTCGAGCAGCGAGTCCTCGACGAGGCGAAGCTCAACGAGGCCCTCAACCCGCTCTCCATGACCAAACCGCGTCCGTAGGGCTTGCGGCTTGTGGGCGTGGGGTCGAATTCCACGGGTCAAATCCGGTACAATGGGGCGAAGGGCCGAAGGAGGCGACGAATGCGGCTGGTGATGGTTCCCCTTCTGGTATTGGCGATCTCGGCGGCGGCCCAGCCGCCGGATCTGGTGACGACGGCCGGCGCGGAGTTCGCCAAGGACGGCCAGGCGTGGCGGTTCATCGGCGTAAACCTCCGCGGGCTCGTGCATTATGGCGGCGGAGACGGCGCCCTGCCCTACACCAGCCTCGGCCACATCGACGAGAACCTGGCTGGCGTCAGCGGCATGGGCGGCCGGGTGGTCCGGGTCTTCGCGGCCAACCGGAACATCTCGCACCAGACGGCCGTGAACCGGCTCGGCTACGCGCTGGACAAGGCCGACCAGTACGGAATCAAGCTGATCATCGCGCTGACGGACTTCTATCCCACCCCGTTTCACCCGCAGGGCGACGACGGCTACTACACGCAGAACCCCTGGGGCTGGACCGTGTTGAATCACGACTGGTTCGCCGGCGGCTATCAGAACAACTACCTGCCGTACGTGCAGTTGGCGGTCAGCACGTACAAGGACCATCCGGCCGTTTTCTCGTGGCAACTGGGCAACGAGATTGCCGACCAAACCAGCGCCGACACGCACGATGCGTTCGTCCACGCCATGGCGGCGCACATCAAGGCGATCGATCCGTATCACATGGTGTCGATCGGCATGTTGTCGCTGGAGCATGTTCCGGGCTACTCCGAGGCGCGGGGGGTGGCGCTGTTTCGCGATCCGAACCTCGATTTCCTCACGGCACACTCGTACAACGGCGAGACGCGCGACCTGGACTTCCGCGTGCGCAGCGCGGTGGTCAAACCCATCATCATGTCGGAGGTGGGGTGCAGCACGGACGTGGTGGGCGATCGCGTGGCCTTCATGCAGGGACGCATCAACGACTTCGTGACCACGCAGGGCGCCCGCGGGTTCATGCACTGGGGCTACCAGGCGCAGTCGCACGACATCGGCGACGGCGACAACTACTACGGCTTCGACCGCTACGCCCATTCGGACTACTACGCCATGTACGCGATGTACCAGTCCAACGCCGCGGTGCTTAACGCGTACAACCAGCCGGTCGTCCCACCGATCACGCCGCCGGGAACAAACGTGGCTCGCCTGGCCGTGAACTGGGCGGCGGATTCGACCGCCGGCTCGTCGTTTTCGGGCGACAAGGCGTACGACGGCGCGCTGAACACGAAATGGGCCTCCGGCGGCGGCGCCGGCGGACACTGGCTGGCCTTGGATCTGGGGGCCGAGCGGGCCGTCACCGGCTACCGCATCCGGCTGGCCAGCGAGGGGAGTGAATGGGTGATCTTCAACTGGAAGCACTTCCTCATCCAGAGCGGTTCGAGCCTGAGCGGGCCGTGGACCACGCTGTTTGACGTGTCCAACCCGCTGCAACTGGGCTACACGGTCTCACCGCACGACGTGCCGGTGTCGGCCCGCTGGGTGCGCCTGCACGTGGACAACTGCGGCATCGATAATTACGCCCGCCTGCCGGAGTTCGAGGTGTACGCCGTCACGCGCGGCGACCTGGACGGGGACGGCGACGTGGACCTGCGGGACTTCGTCGCGTTCGAGCAGTGCTTCACCGGCAGCGGAGTCATCCAGGAAGAGCGGTCCTGCATCGCGGCCCATTTCGATCCGGACGGCGACGTCGATACAGACGACCTCGCCGGCTTCATTACGGCCATGACCGGCGCCCAGTAGACCGTTCGCCGCAGCACGATCACGCCGGAGGCGGCGCCAGTTCCTGGAGGAAGCGGAAGATCTCGGCCTGATAGAAAACAATCATCAGTTGCACAAAGTTGAAGAGAACGTGGCTGATGATGGCCGGAAGCAGCGACTGCCGCCAGATGGTGAACACGGACCAGACGACCCCGATCACGAACAGCGGCACCACGGTCAGCGGCACCTGTTGTGCCATATGAGGCAGGGCGAAAAGGAGCGAGCCGATCAGGACGGCCGCCCACCAGGCGCCGGTGATCCGACGCAGCCGCGTCAGCAAAAAGCCGCGAAAGGTCAGTTCCTCCCAAAGGCCGACCCACGCGGACAGGGCCAGGAATCCAAGCCAGTGCATCCGCGGCAGCATCTCCATGATCTTGTCCACGTTTTGGTTGAGCGGCTCTCCCTCCGCCAGCAAATTGATGAGCAACCCCATGAAGATGAAGGTCGCGAGCGCCGCCAGAAACGCCCCGAGCCCCAGCAGAATGTTCCAGCCGGGTTGCCGATCGGTCAGCCCCACTTCCGCCAGTCGCCCGCCTCGCAATAGCGTCAACGCGACAACGCACACGATGGCCGCCGTTCCATGTGCGGCGACCGCCAGAATGCTTCCCCACGGATCGATGTGGTGCTGCTCATCTACAAGGCCCAGCCAGTCAAGCAGCGGCCCCAGCAGCAGCGTGGTGACCAGCATGACTCCGCCCAGGATCCCCAACTCCAGCAACGCCCGCACGCGGGAAAACGTCGGAACCAGCAGGGGGGCCACATCCGCGCGTCGGCCCCGCCCCGCCAGAAGCGGCCGCGCGAACGGGATGCCAAAGGACACGTCTCCCGGCTCGCCGGACGGGTCAGAAGCATCGCTCGGGTCGGGCTCGCCTTGCGTCACGCTTGAACCACCTCTGTGGGCATACAGTCTCGCTTTATCGAGCTTGCCCAGGAGCCGCGGGAATCACACCTAGACTATCCGCGTCAGGCTGCCCGGGAAAGAACCGGTTGCCCAGACACCTCTGCCCCCCGTACACTATCGCGGTCGCCGACTGGGCGCGGTTTCGGGGTCGGCGCAAACATTCACACCTGGCGACGAGCAAGGAGAGGTTTCATGAAACGGCAATCAGTTCTGGCCCGGCCATTGGGCCTGGCAGCGGTTCTTACAGGCATCGTAATGTTGGCGGGCTGTGGCCTGCTTTCGAGTGGCGGCGGCGGCAGCACCGACAGGCAGCCGCCGGAACTCGTGGTGTGGGGCGATCCGGCCGGCAATGACCAGCATCCCCTGATCCGCGATGCGAACAATCTCCCGGACCGCGGGGTGTTTGTCGGTTCGGATGGCCGGGTCGTGTTCTCTGCGGGCGGCGTCTGTGACACCTGCACGGTGCAGCGGGCCATCATTTCACTGGCGGGTACGCCGGTTGCGGCCATCCGTTTCGGTCCGGACCGCGGCGGGGCGAATGTCCGGCGGCCGTACCTGGTTTCCGCCGACTCGGACGCCTACATGATCCAGTTGGTGAGCGTGGGCGAGGCTGTCTCGTTTCAGAAGACCGACGAGCCGTTCGAGGAGTTGGCGGCCACCTTGGTTATCTGGGGTGACCCGGCGGGCACCGCGCAAAGCGATGCCGTTCGCGACGTCACGGACAGCCCGCAACGGTTCGTTTTTGTCGGGACCGACGGGTTCGTGCAGTTTGACAACGGAACGATCTGCGGCACGTGTGAGGTGGACGGCCCCACCATTGCGTACGGCAATCTGGACATGAACATCCGCTTCGGCCCCGGTCCCGCCGGCGGCGAGGGGCGTAAGCCGTTCCTCGTGTCGACGGATGGGTTCTACGTACGACTGGTCGAAGGGTCCGGTGGTGTCATGACCATCGAGAAGACCGATACCCCGTTTGAGGATCCCGACGACCCCTCGGACGACCTCGCCGAGGAGGACGGCACGGTGGCAAACGCGGCCCCCGGTGACTACCCGGACGACGACCTGGCCGAAGTGGACGGGACGGTCGCGAATCCGGCCGGCGAATCGTCGAGCGGCGGCGGCCTCCTGGGCTCGTGTGCCCCGGGCCTGTTGATGTGGGCGCCACTGACGGCCCTGGGCATCGGCCTGATGTACGTCGGCCGCCGACGGCGGATGTAGGGGCATCCGGGCGAAGATACCAACCTGGAAAGACCCAGCGAAGCAGCCCCTCTGGTATGGACCAAACGTACGCCCAGCCCGATCCGCATTCGGGCTGGGCGTGTCGCTATGCACCCTTGCTTCGTAACCGCCTCTCGCCCGTCATGAGCCACCCGTGGCACATGAGGGCCACTCGCTGCCGATGCCAACCCGGCTTTTCGGACTCGGCGCCGGACGGACTGGCGGAACCCGTCGCAGACCTGATAGGCCCCATCGCCTTACCCAACTGGGTTGAATGCGACGAAGCGAAAACGGTAGAATCCGGTAGATCGGCGGGGCGAACGGCTCAGTCGGGCCGTCCGTCCGTGCATGCTGACAGCCCCCCTGGAAGCACCACCCGGCGCTGGGATTCAGGCTGCTCTGTGGACCCCTTTTGGAAGGCAAGACGACCATCATGTCATACAACAAACTGCTTGGACGCTGCGGGATCTGTCTGGCGGTGATGACCGCCTGGACCGTGCCGTGCCTCGGGGCCCGCGACATTGAACCACTGGTTCGGGAGTCGCTGCAGCAGGCGATCCAGGCTCCAGACGACGAGGGCCGCGTTGTGCTTCCGCCCGGGGCTGTGCTGGACCGGACGGAGTGGGACGACGGCCTGGCCCGAATCGACCTGACTCTCCCTGCGGAGTTGGCGGGTTGGATGGTCGAGCCTGCGGAGGTGGAGCGACTCCAGGAGCTTCTGAGCGCCGGCTTGTGGGAAGACCCGGCGTTCCGCGGGCTGCTGGTTCGGGTGCGGATCGGGCCGGACGGGGAGCATCTGCCGCTCGACGCGTACCTCCCGGATACGCCCGCCCCGACGTCCGGGGCCGAGCCACTGGATATCGCCCCGGCGCTGCGGGCCGGCGAGCCGGGGATGCGCTCGCCCGACCTGGGCCAGCAGCCGACCGGTGCGCTGAGCGGAGTCACCGTCTTTGCGGCGGCCGGACACGGCTGGACGGCCGGCACGTCCAGTTGGTTCCTGCAGCGTCCTTTGCTGCTGAACATGATCGAGGACTACGGCAATCTGGAGCAGCTAAACTATTTTGTACAATACCTTTACAACGCAGGCGCCACGGTCGTGCCGTCTCGGCCCGTCGGATACCAGAACATTGAAGTGGTAATTGACAACGACGATCCCGAGGTGACGTTCACCGGCACGTGGACCAATAGCACGGGCAGCCCCTACTACCAGGGCCAGCGGACGATCAGCGGTGTCCACTATCGGTTTGCCTCGGCCGCCACGACGGAGTCGGCCACGGCGCGGTACACGCCGAACCTGCCGGTGGCGGACTACTACCCCGTTTACACGTGGGTGCTCAGCAGCACGAATCGCACAACGCAGAAGTACCGGATCGTCCACGCCGGCGGAACCACGGAGATGGTCGTGGACCACCGGCTGGTCGGCAAAGGCTGGGTCTGGCTGGGCAACTACTACTTCCTGGCCGGCACCGGCGGGTATGTCGAGATCAGCAACGAGTCGGCGGCGGGTGGCAGCGTGATCGCAGACGCCATCCGCTTCGGCAACGGAATCGGTGACGTGGTGGGCGCCGGCCCCGGCACCATCAGCGGGTATCCGCGCGACGAGGAGGCGCAGCGATACTGGGCGGAGAGCGAGACGGGCATCAACGCGGTGGGGATGGACCCGGGCATCTACGACTGCTGCTCGACGGACCAGTCCGACAACATCGGGGCCTTCGCCCGCTGGGCACGCGAAATGAACGAGACCGCCACGAACAACGACCGGTGGCGGCGGGTGTACCTGGAGTTCCACTCGAACGCCTCGAGCGGCTCGGCCAAAGGCACGGTAGCCCTGATCACCACTACCGGCGCCACGACCAACCAGGCGCTATTCGCCGACATCATGGGCGGGGAGATCCAACTCGACATGCAGATCCTGGATGGCCTCGTGCCCTTTGAATACCTCTGGGGCTCGCGGAGCAATACGTACACCTCTGCCTACGGGGCGATCAGCACCGGCAACAACGGAAACGAGTTTGACGCGACGATCCTGGAGGTGGCGTTCCACGACAACGTGGAGGATGCGGCCCTGCTGCTGGACCCGAAGGTGCGGGACGCGGTGGCCCGCTCGTCGGTGCATGGCATCATCAAGTTCCTGAATGCGTTGTCGGGCAGCACGGTGCCGCTCGCCTTCGCCCCGGTGGCCCCGGAGCGGGTGCAGGCCGTGCATAACGGATCGGGCGGCATCGTGGTGTCCTGGATCGCCCCGCCGGCCGGCGAGGCGTTCGGCAACGCGCCGACCGGCTACCGCATCTACCGCTCGACCAACGGCTACGGGTTTGACGGCGGACTGGACGTGGGCAACGTCCTGACGGCCACCGTCTCGGACATTCCCGCGGGCACCGCCACGTGGCTGCGCGTGGCGGCGTACAACGCGGGCGGCGAGTCGATGCCCTCGGAGACGCTGGCCGTCCGGCGCAGCGCGGACGAGTCGGCGACGTTCCTCATCGTCAACGGCTTTGACCGGATCGGCCGGACCCAGAATCCGTCGCAGACGCTTTCCGGCGTGGGGACGCAGCGGCGCCCGATGATCCAGCACGTGAACACGCGCGACTACTCCGTGCAATTGGGGGGAGCGCTCGCGGCGGCGGGAGCGACGTTTGACTACGCCTCGAACGAGGCCGTCATCGCCGGGACGGTGTCGCTGGGCGACTACCGGGCGGTGGCGTGGATTCTGGGGGAGGAGTCCAGCGCGGATTCCACGTTCGACGCGACGGAGCAGGCGCTGGTGACGGCGTACCTCAACGCGGGCGGGCGCCTGTTCGTCAGTGGAACGGAAATCGGCTGGGA
>CAZPHH010000117.1:10317-12334 GCA_964586145.1 uncultured Phycisphaeraceae bacterium
ACGGCCGGCATCGCGTACGACGGGTCGTTCAAGGTGGTGAACCTCGGGTTCCCCTTCGAGACCGTCACCTCGGCGGCCACGCGGGAGGCCCTCATGGATCGGGTGGTGGGCTTCTTCTTCCCCGGACCGTTTGACGCGGACCGCGACGGCGACGTGGACGTGAACGACTACATGAACTTTGCCTCCTGCCTGCTTGGGCCGGGTGTTCCCCACGCCCCCGGTCACGCCTGCCTGGTGCATGATGCGAACGCCGACCTGGACGTGGACCTCGGGGACTTCGCGGAGTTCCAGGTGGTGTTTACGGGAGGGTGAAGACCGGCGAAGATAAGGGACGCTGCGGCGGGGCGGCGCCCCGAACGGCGAAACGGTGTTGGCCGGTCGACGCGCCCATCCGTCTCTGGCGGAAGGGTCGCGGCTCCCGGATTTGTGATGACCCCAGAAACGGAACCCCGAACATGTCCAACCGATTGACCGTACCCATCCCGGAAGACCAGATTCGCGCCCTGAAAGTCGGCGAGTCCGTCACGCTGTCCGGCGTGATCTTCACCGGCCGCGACGCGGCGCATAAGTACATGGTCGAAAACTTCGTCAAGGGCCCCTGCCCGGCATCGGAGCAGGCCATGTACGACATACTCAAAAAGGGCCTGGCCGGCTCGGCCATCTATCACTGCGGTCCGGTCGTGCGGAAGCGCGACGACGGCAAGTACGAATTCGTCGCCGCCGGCCCGACCACCAGCATCCGCGAAGAGCCGTACCAGGCGGACGTCATCGGGCACTTCGGCGTGCGTGCGGTCATCGGCAAGGGCGGCATGGGCCCCAAGACGCTGGACGGCTGCCGGAAGCACGGGGCCGCGTATCTGCACGCCATCGGCGGGGCAGCCACGCTCATCGCCGAAAGCGTGAAGGAAGTGGTCGAGGTGTACAAGCTGGAATTCGGCGTGCCGGAGGCCCTGTGGATGATCCGCGTGGAGGACTTCCCCTGCGTGGTGACCATGGACGCGCACGGCCACAGCCTACACGACGAAGTCCTGACCGCGAGCCAGACGAAGCTGGAAAAGCTGCTGGCCGGCTGACGTCACCGGCCTGCGAAACGGCGTACCAGGGTGGACCCTCCAGGGGGCGGGGAAGGGGCTGCGCGGAGTAAGCACATGACACGACTCCTTGCCCGCCTGCTGCTGGCGTTCGCGGTGGTGCTGGCCGCTCCGGTATTCTGCACGGCCCTGGTAATTGTTCTGGTAGAATGTACGTCGTGGCGCATGTTCCCGCTCTGGCTTTTGGTAGCGGAGTGCGTCACAGGTTTGCTGTTCGTCATTGCATGGATCGCCGTCTGGCGCGGGCAGGTCGTCTGGAACGGCTGGCGCCGATCGCTGACGTATGCGTCCGTGCTCTGGTCACTCGGCGTCGGCAGCACCCTGGGACTCGGAATGAACGCAATCACGAATGAGGAAGAGGTGGGGATCATCTTCGCCGGGCTCTTCTGGTTCGTGACGTGGATTCCCAGCACCGCCCTGGTCTGGCGTGAGACCGCCCGGGAGCGGGCGGCACGGCTGAAGACGATCGCCGTCGGCACCGTGAACTGCCCGAATTGCGGCTACAACATGACCGGCCTGCACGAGGCCCGGTGCCCGGAGTGCGGCACTCGGTACACGCTGAACGAGCTCTTCGCGTCCCTGCAGGAAAGCGCGGGCGACCTGGAGCCGGAGGCCCCAGACGCCCCGGGCCGACACACGCAGAACTGACGGCCTCCCGCGAACACCACCGCGCACCCGGCCCTTACCGTTCGGCGCGGGCAATCGCAGACTTCAGGGAAGGTGCCGGCCTGTCCCGGCGACGACGACTGTTCGAGACGCGGGTGGCGGGGCGGCGGCACAATGAAACCACGTCGGTCGATGGGCAAAGAGCGGGGACGTTGGCTGCGTTTCGGGTGGCGGACGTGGAGCACTCCGGCGCACGGGGGACGGCGAAGCGAACCCGGGCGGGTCATTCGTGGTCCCGATGCGGCGGTGTAGTGTTCGGT
>CAZPHH010000118.1:0-12312 GCA_964586145.1 uncultured Phycisphaeraceae bacterium
TGGAAAGCCGGTCCCACAAGGAAAGCCGGTCCCACAAGGAAAGCCGGTCCCACAAGGAAAGCCGGTCCCACAAGGAAAGCCGGTCACACACCGGAAGCCGATCCCACACCAGAGGACGGTCGCGCAACGGGGCGGCGTTTCGCGGCCATCCGGCAGGAGGAATCCGCAGCCCTGACCCAACGAAGCGGGGCGTTCGAGCCTTCGAACGCCCCGCGGGAGAACCCTCAATCCGGAGGACCGATCACGGCTGCCAGGTCGACGGGGCGGCCGGGGCTGGCAGGCCGGGGGTCGCGCTCGTGTCGGGCACCAGCCGGAAGCGGGGCGCGCCGGCCGGCCAGGCGGTGGCCTGGATGTCCGGGATGGGCGCCCAGCAAAGCGGGGCGAAGCTGCGCGACAGCATCATCAACTGGTCGTGGAACGACATCGGCACGGCCGGCGCGCCGGCCCGGAGGAACATGTCGAGATTGTCCGTCATACCGACGGAGCCGAAGACCAGCTCGCCCAGGCTGCTCGGCCGGGGGTAGTGAATGACCTTCAGCTCGGCGCTGGGCGGGATGTTGGCCATGGCCCGGGCGGCCTCGATCGCCTCGGTGATGCCGCCGAGTTCGTCCACCAGGCCGATCTCCTTTGCGTCGCGTCCGGTCCAGATGCGGCCCTGGGCGATTTTGTCGACCATCTCGGCGGGAATGCGCCGGGTCTGGGCCACGCGCTCGAGGAAGATCTTGTAGAAGTCGTCCATGTGCTTCTGGATGAACGCGCGGTCGGACGGGGCCATATCCTTATGCGGCGCCCCTAGCAGGCTGCGGGCCCCGCGCTCGAACGGCGCCAGTTCGTAGTCCATTCGATTCAGCCTTGACCGGGCGGACTGAAGGATCGCAATCACGCCGATCGAGCCGGTCAGCGTCGTCGGCTGGGCGAAGATGCGCCGGCCGGGGCAGGCGATGTAGTACCCGCCGGACGCGGCGACGGAGCCCATGCTGACCACCAGCGGTTTCTCGTCATCCAGCTCGCGCAGGGCCTTCCAGATGGCGTCGGAGGCGTGGCCGGAGCCGCCGGGCGAATCGACGTGCAGCACCACCGCCTTGATGGATTTGTTCTTCTTCAGCTCGTCGATGGTTTTGACCATGTCGTCCCGGCAGATGATGGACGAGGAGAGGGCCGCCCCGAGGCTGATGTCGATGATCGGGCCGCGGGCGTGGAGCACGGCGATCTTGGGACCGACGGCCTTTCGGGCCTCCTCCGCCTTGCGGAGCTCGCGGTTGAAGACCTCCATGAGGTCCTGGATGGAGTTGACGCCGGCGAGCCCGTCCTCCGCCTCCTGGTACCGCCTCATTCGGTTCTGCCGCAGCAGGCGGTCGCGGTACTCGTCGTAATAGGCGATGACGTCGATAAGCCCGCGCTGCTGGGCTTGCGGGGCGTCGAACAGCGCGATGTCCACGATCTCGCTGACGGCCTCATCGCTGAGCTTGCGGCTGGCGGCGATGATCTGCTTGTAGTCCCGGAACCAACTGTCGAACAGGGCGTTGAATTCCTCGGAGAACCAGCGGTCGGGCTCGCGGCGGTTGACGAAGCCGGGGTACTTGTACTTGCCGGCCGTGATGACCTCGAACTCCAGGCCCTGCATCTGGTAATGGCCCTTCATGAACGGGAAGAGCCGGCCAATGCCCGGCAGCGCAATGGAGCCGGTCGGCGCCGTGGCGATTTCGTCCGCGGCGCAGGCCAGCAGGTAGGCGTTGTCGCCGCCGGCCTGGAGAAAGGCCATGACCTTTTTGTCCTTCTTTCGGAGCCGGTCGATGCCGGATCGCAGTTCCTGGACTTCCGGCAGCGACAGGCCGACCCCGCCGACGTTCAACAACACCGCGCCGATGCGGTCGTCCTGTCCCCATTGGTCGAGTTGCTCGACCACCTCCTGGAGGGTCCGGGTGCGCCCGGGGATCGGCAGGTTGATCGCACGAGCCGCAATGACGGTCTCGTCAATCCGCAGCTCGGCCAGGCGCGGGATGGGGCTGGGCTTGATCTCGCCTTCGGCGAGCGACTTGGCGCCCGGGGTCTCGCCCGCGGCCTTCTCCTCCGGCTCGTCTGCCCGGACGGGCGAGAAAAGAAGGCCCAGGACCAACATACAGGTGAGTGCCCACGGTTTCATGAGAGGTTCTCCTTCTTGCGGCTCGTGATGAGAGCGGCGCCGTATGCCCGCGACCGGCGGGGGCGCCGGCGCGATGGTTATCCTGTTTTCTCCTCGGGTTGCGAGGTCGCCGCGTCGGCCGACTTCTCGACGCGGTGAATCTCCCCGTTTTCGTCAATGAACAGTTTGTCCAGGTGCTCGAAGGTGCCCGGGGCAAAGCCCAGGCGCCACGATTCGCGGCCCCACTCGATCACGTAGATGCTGTCGTCGATGTCGCTGAACACGTCGTCATCATCCTCCGCGTCGTCCGGCTCGTCCGGTGCGCCGAAACCGAACAGGTTGCGGCCGAAGGCACGCCACGCCTGTTTGGAGGACTGCTCAACCCGCAGCAGGTGCGGATTGCCCGCGAAATCCACGTATCCGTCCAGCTCGCGCACCTCCGCCGGCCAGCGTCCGACGTCGTTGCGGAACAGCCTGGCGTGGTGGTGGAGCACCTTCAGCTTGCGTGCCGCGTTGCGCTCGCGGGCCAGGTCCGACCGGCCGGACCCTTCCATGGTGGATGCCACCGCCAGGGCCGGCACCACCAGAATGCCCGCGGGGACGGGCCCCTCGTGCCGGACGGCCATCCCGGCGTACTGCATCTGGGCCGTGATCATGCCGTCTGTCAGGCGCGCGCTGACATCGTCGGTGTCGGGCAGCAGGTCGCTTCGACTCACCTCGCTGATGGCGAAATTCAGGTACGGCGTGACGTGCCGGTACACCTGCCGCCAGTTCACCCACGCCTGCCCTCGCGTACCGCTTTCGGCCGGCAGGAACCGGCGGGCCTGGTGCCGGGGGAAGTTCACCCAGCGTCTGACGAGGCCGTCCGGCGATGTACTCGTGGAGCCGATGACGAGAATGTCGCGCTCCCGGCCGCCGGCGTCGATCTCTTTCGTAAGGAACAGGACGGTTCGCATGGTGAACGCCATGCCCCCACCCAGGCCGCGACGCGGGTCTTTCCAGAAGAAGACCCGGCCGTCGACGGTTTCCTCATGCCAGGGCGGCTTCTCCTCGCGGTCTCGGAAGCGCCGGTTCTCCTGTTGGATCGCCTCCCGGACGGATTTGAGGAACGATTCGGCGGACGAACGGAGCCGGGCCTGGTACACCATGTCCGGCACAGGGAAGAACCCCGTGCCCGGCAGAACGGTGATGCACACTTCAGAACGCACCCCTTCCGCCACGGGCCCGGGCTCGAACGGGGATTCGCCGGACACGCCGGCGGTCTGCTGGAGAATGCCGCTGGAGAGCAGGGAGTTCGCCACCACGCTGCCGAACGCTTCATCCGGGACGAAGAACGTCTGCCGCACCCGGTCAAAGACCGACTTGGCGCCCAGACCGGTGATGGGCGGCCAGTTGACGTGGACGGTCTCGATCCACGCGCCGGTTTCGTCCACTCGTCCGGCATACACCACGTCGGTCACGAAGCTGATGGAGGAGAAGAACGTGGCCCCGCTGTCCCGCTCCGTCTGCGCGAGGTTCATCCGGCAGACCAGCAGAGGTGTGCCGTCTTCGTGGGTTGCTGCGGTGCCGATGAAGGCCGGGTCGGGGAATTCCACGTCGTCGAAGGTCGTCAGCAGGGAGGTGGATTCTCCGGCGGGCAGCATGTAGGCCAGCGTGGAGTCCGGAAGCGCGATGGTGTACCCCTCCCCCGGGCCGCTGGTGATCGTGACGTCCTTGAGGAGGATCTGTGCGGACTCGGACTCCAGCACGGCCGCCACTCGATCTCGCAAGTCCTTCGCGGGCCATTGGATGCGGGCGGCCCAGCGTGGACGGCCGTCGCGACTCGGGGCGTACAGTGCCACGTCAATGGCCGTATCGGGCCAGCCCTCCGCGTGGCGGAACATCTGGATGGCCTCATCCACGTCAACATCCTTCGATGCGCGCCGACCGGCCTCCAGGAGGACGTTGCTGACGGTTTGCAGCAGAAACCCGGCGTTGGACCGGCGAGTCTCGTGGATCAGGTGTTGGAAGGACGGCAGGTGCAGCTCGAAACGGGGTTGCAGCTCGGGCGCGGGCGCTGGGGCCGGTGCGGAGGTGGCCGGGGCAGGCGCGACCGGCTCAGGCTCGGCCGGCTGTGTGGCGGGCGGCAGAGTGCTCTCGTCCGGCTCGGCTGGCTTATCGGTCGTTGGATGAAATGGCACCCACGCAGGACGGGGTTGCCCTGTGGCCAAGCTTTGGGCCAGACAGAAGCTGACGAGAGCGACGCATGGAACCAGCCGGTGAGCGAGCGAGGGTTGCCCGAGGGGCCTGGTCCGGGCCGATCGTGTGTTCGTCATCATGAACTAAAACCGCCTTCCGGGGTCCCGGGTTGCACGGTTCATCGCGAGCATCTGCATCCTTCCACCCAACCAGATACACCATGGGTTTCGGTCGGCCCAGGAGAATCCCGAGTGCGATTTGGAACGGGTCGACCAAATCCGACACGTGCGGGTGCCGGCATCCTGTGCCGGGTGCTGCATTCGCAGGTTTTCGTCCCCAGGGTGCGCCGCGCGGAAGCCGAGCTTCGCGACGGGCCCTGACCACCGCAACCTCATCATACGTGTTTTCGGTCAACAAGGGGTGTTTTTTCTTGTCAAAGAGGGTGCGGGTGTCTGGATGGGGAGGCGATGGCGGATGGTCAGCCGTGTCGGGCGATGTCGAATTCAATCCCTCTGCCAGTGCTGCAAAGCGGCAAGCGATTGTTCCAGCGCGGGCCGTCCGCCCGCGGGGAGGAACCGTTTGGGGGTGACTTCGAGGATGACGGTGCCGTCGAACCCCGTGTCGGCCAGGTCTGCCAGTTGGCGTTGCCAGGGGACGTTGCCGTGGATGAGCGGCTCATGGTCCTCTTCGTTCACGTCGTGGCAGTGGACGTGTGCGACCCGCGGGAGGAAGGCGGGCGGCGGGTCGAGCGGCCAGCCGAATCGCCGCGCATTCATGAAGGCGTGTCCCAGGTCCCAGCAGATACCGACGCCGGCGCTGCAGGCCACGTGGAGCAACTCGTCGTACTGTGCCCCGATCCTCTGCATGACGCCGCTTGCGTCGTGGATTTGCAGTTCCGCGACCACGCGGACGGCCGGTGCGTTACGGACGCACCAATCGGCGGCCCAGCGGAAGAACTCGATGGAACGATCCACGAGGTCGGCGCGACGGGCGTCGGCGCTGCCGCCGGCGGAATGGATGTTGATGATCGTGCGGCCCGCCTGCTGTGCGGCCGCGTCGGCGGCCCACTGGAGGAACCGTTCGTGCATCCGGCGGCAGGGATTCTCCGGGTCGTCGTGAAAGAGGCCGGGGTTGAATGGCGTGCCTTCCGTGTACGGATGCAGGGACAGCCGCAGTCCGGCCTCCACGCAGCGCCGGATGTGGGCGGCGAGGCGTGCGGCTTCCGTGTCCGGCTCCACCGGTGATTCCACCGCCCGGACGCCCCGGTCGCGCAGGAAGGCGCAGATCTCGGCTCCGCCAAACAGCCGGCGATAATCCGGGTGCTCGTCAAAGCCGATGTCCAGTTTGATTCCGACACGCATGTGGGTCCCTCCGGTCGCCGCCCCGCGGGCGCGGGGCCGTCCGTCCATCCGTGCCATTTCTCACGTGGCGGGGGCACGATCCGGCATTTTCGCTAGTATACGGGGACGGCCGGCCTGAGACGACCGTGCGGGTCACGGCGGGCGTCGGGCTTGTTCGGCCGGGGGACCGCCGCCCTCTGATGAGGTAGAATGACTGCGTGAGCGACGATCTTTCACGCATCCTGCGGGAGTGGCCCTGGGATCCGGAAAACAACGTCCGGCTCGTGACGTGCGAGGACGGACGCAAGCGGGTCCAGATCCGCGTCTGCGTCCACGGATATCACGGGATTCTCCAGTTCGACTGCGACGGCCGGCCGGACGGCATGCGACCGTACGGCCGCCCGTTTGCCCTCGACCACTTCGAATCGCTGGCGTCGGCAGACCCGGCGTTTCGGCTGGACCCGGCGCAGGCCCAGGAGTTGTTTGACGAGGGCACCATGGTGTACCAGCGGTACGTGGTGCTGTACCAGCTCGGTGATTATGGACGCGTGGTGGCGGACACGGAGCGGAACATGCGGCTGTTTCGGTTCGTGCATCGCGTGGCAGCGCGGGAGGAGGACCGCAACCATCTGGAGCGCTGGTGGCCGTACATTCTGCGGATGCACGGGGCGGCCCAGGCGATGTCGAAGCTGGCGGCGAGTGACTCGGAGGGCGCGTTGGCCTGCCTGGATCGTGCGATCGCGGCGGTGGAGTCGCTGGAGCACATGGACGACGAGACGTTTCAATACGAGCGCGGTCGGTCGATCACGGTGTTGACGGATTTGCGGCGGCAGATCGAGTCCCGCCGCCCGATGGGAGAGCTGGAGGTCCTGGAAGGCATGCTGCAGCGAGCCGTCCGGACGGAGAAGTACGAGCTGGCGGCCCGCCTGCGGGATCAGATTGATGAGCTGAAGCAAGGCGGCGGCCGGGGCCCTTCGGCCGGCGCCTGACACCCGCGGCGGGCCGTTCGGCCCCGGGCCGGATTGACCCTGTGCGCGGGGGGGGCTACTCTAGCCTGTTGTTGGCCTGGTACGCGGCGATCAGAGAGGCGATCCATGCATACACGCTGGAGTCGGGTCGGTTGGTGCGGGTTCCTGCTGGCGACGGTGGTCATGGCGGCGGGTTGCCGGGAGCGCACGCCAGCGGACCGATACCCGTCGAACCTCGGCACGGATGAGCGGCCGCTGCTGCCTACGCCCTTCGGGGCGTACCGAGGCCGGACGCCGGACGGCTCGGCGAAAATCGTGGCCTACGAGCCGGGGGCGCCCGCGGATGCCTGGGAAGAGGATTCGGCGGCGGAAGCGCCGGTCGATCCGCCGCCTTCGTCGGAGGAGGCGGAACCGGGCGAAATGGAGCCGCCGCAGGTTACGGATGTGGCAGGCGCAGCGCCGTCGGCAGAGGACGAAGCGGCCATCCGAGAGCTTTGTCAGGCGGTTACGGACGGGGGACCGGGGCAGTTGGATCGTTTCGTGGTGTCCGACCAGCAAGCACGGGTGCGAACCATTATCGGACCGATGCAGGATCTGGTGGACGCGTTGGAGGAGATCAGCAACCTCGCGGATTCCGCTCCCCAATCGGCGGCGGTGGCGAAGGCGGTGCAGGAGCGCATTGTGGGCGGTTTCGTCGGATCGGCGGAATCGGTGACCGACATTCGCATGTTGGACGCGGACCGGGCGACGGCCAAGCGCGGCGGGCAAGACGTCTTCTTCGAGCGGGCGGGGGATCGGTGGCTGGTGCGGGTCCCGGATCTGCCGGAAGAGGACAAGACGACGGAGTTCGCCAACGCCCTGCGGGACCTGGTTGATGCATTCGAAGGTGTGGCCGACGGCCTCGACAGTGGTGATCTGGCGGACGCGGCGGCGGTGGAGCGGATGACCGCTGCGGCACAGCAATTCGCCATGCAAATGATGGGCGCGAACCCGTAGGGCCGTTCTTCCGGGCCGCGGACCCGTGTCCGGATGCGGCGGGACATTTCGGATCGTGCGTGGAATGACTTCTGACCCGTTGCCGGCGCACAGTCTGGCGGAAGCGTACATGTACCTGATGGCCACGCCCTGCCCGAATTGCGGGAAGGGCCCGCTGCACGGGGACGACGCGCGGCCTACGCCGGAGACGAACCGGGTCCTCCTGACCGTTCCCACCCAGTGCGGCGCGTGCAGCCACTGGCAGGATTTCGTCTTCTCCGTGGAAGGGGACCTGCTGAGCGTGCAGGCCCAGCAGGCGGCCGGCATCGGGGTGCGCGTGAACGCTTCGCATCATGCCTCGCGGATCATTGACGTGGCCCAGTGGATCCTGCTGTTCCGGATGATCAGCGAGGCGGCCGCACGCGTGGAGGACAAGCAGGACACGCGGCTTCTAGGCTATGAGGCGGCGCAATGCCTGGAAGAAGCGCTCAAGTTTTACGGGGCGGACAACGATCTTCCCCCGGACAGGGCGTTGTTTCACGAATCGTCCCGACAGCGCCGACGCGATTATCCCCAGGAGTTCTCGCGCGAGCGGCTGATCGAATTGAGGGCCAAGCTGCCCACCCTGGAAGTCATGGAAGCCAGTCGGTTCGTCTCCCGCAAAGAGAAGAAACGATGGTGGGCGCCATGGCGATGATCTCCCGGCGTGGAATCGCACGCGGCGCCGGGACGGCACTGGTCTTCGCGGTGTTCGCCTCCGGCCCGGCCCGTGCCGAGGAGCTTGACCCGGCACTGCTCCGCCTGATGCGCGAAGTCACCGCGGTCGGGCAGCACCTGGAGCGCCTTGCCGACCCCGACGACGTTCTCGACTCTCTGCACTTCGGCTGGTCGGACGAGCCGTACGGCCGGGCCACGTTGGCCTGTGCAGCCAAGACCGTGCGGGTCCTGGAGCGAGAGATATCGCTTCGCCGCGCGGGGGGCGCCGCCCTGCGTGATGCGCAGGTCCGTGAAGTGCTGGACTGGCTGCGGGCGGCGCCGGCCCGGGCGCAGAACGGCCCGCGTCGCAGCGGGTTCCTCCCGCATCGGCAGGAAGTACGTCTGGACGCGACCTCGTCCGGCCCGGCGCCGGCGTTGTTCGGGTTCGTGGATCGGTCCACGATGACCCGGCTGGATGACTGGTACGCGGATGCCGATCTGCTGGCCGCCTGTGGGTTCAAAGTGATTGCGCGGGCGGATCGGCCGTATCTGTCGGCGGAGGCGTGGCGGTCGCTGGCTGACCGTGCAAAGGCGTTGCGGCTGGTTGTGGTTCGCGTCGGCGACGCGGACGAGCCCGAGAACCAGAGTTCCGCCTCGGCGGATGTTCGCTGCCTGCGGCCGTGCACGCTGCGCGAGTGGTTGAGTGGGGAGGGCCGGACCGCAGAGAGCGTGCTGATCGACCCGCCGCACGGCGAAACATGGGGGGAGTCGCTCGCCCGGCGCGGCCTGTATCGCGGTGCAACCGGTGGGCGCGGTCCGTGGGTCAGCGGATGGGCCGTGCCGGAGGCGCGGTCCAACGCGTCGGCTGCAGCCGAGCAGGTTCGGGCGGCGATGTGGGTACACGCCCTGGACGGGCAGCGGTTGGGTTTGCTGGAAGGCTGGCGCGATCTGCGCGACGGGTCGGTCAGCCCGTACGCAAGCCTGGCGGCGGCGCCGGCCGTGGTGGAGGCCGTCGCCCATACGGCGCTGGACCTGCTGTACTTTGATCCGATCGTCCGTGCGTTCTCCGCAGAGTGCCCGCTTGCGCTGGTCGTCGATGAGGACGTGCCGGACTCGGCCGATCCGAACCGCTGGTCGCCGACATTCGGGCGATTGGCGCAAGAGCTCTTTGACGCGAACGTGCGGTTTGACGTGCTGCCGCGCACGGCGCCCCCGGAGCGAACGGCGCGGTACGCGCTGGCCTGCGAAGTGGCGCTGCCGGCGGATGGGGCGCCTCGCCTGGAAAGGGTCCTTCGTTTCGGCCGGGCGCAGGCCGAGCCGCTGCTCGAGCAGGAGTCGGTGGCCGAGTGTCTGGGACGGCTTACGGCCGGCCTGCCGGATCCGCCGCCGGTGCGCCTGACGGGTCCCAGCGAGGGCGTCTTCTGCCGATCCGGGCGATCGGCGGACGGCCCGGTCTGGGTGGCCCTGGTGAACGCGAAGCCCCAGGCTCGCCGGGTCAGCCTTGTGGCATCGGGCGGTGTGCGGATGCAGGAGGCCGTGGACTACATTGACGGGTCGACGGTGAAAGACCTCGCGAACGGCGTAGACGTGGCCGCGTGGCAGGTGCGGCTGCTGGCGTTGAGGCCGTAGTACGGGCCTGCGGCGCTGGGGCGGGGCTCTGCGGTCGTTCCATTCCGCGCTGGGGCGTTCGGGGGAGCATTACCGTCCTCTGTGATGGGGCGCGGATTGACCGGTTGGGCGGGGTAACCTACACTGCTTCCTGGAACAGACAACCTCCTGGCTTGTGAGTTTTGATTTGCCCGCAGTGACGCTAGCGGAACTTTCCGGTTTTCTTCGTGACAAGGGCCTTTCGAACCGTGTCGAAGGCGACCACGCGACGAGCGTCCGCGCCGTCAACACGCTGGATGACGCCGGTCCCGGCGAGCTGACGTTTCTGACCAACCCGAAATACCGGGACATGGCGTCCAAGACCCGGGCGTCGGCCATGATTGTCGGCCCGGAAATGGCGGGCCCCGGCGCGGTGCCGACGCTGGTGTGCGACGACGCCTATGCCGCCCTGACGCTGTCGATCGTGCGCATCCACGGCTATCGCGTGCATCCGCAGTGGGGGACCAGTCCGAAGGCGGTGGTGGCGGACGGCGCCCACATCGGCGAAAACGCCAACATCGGGCCGGGCGCGATGATCGGCGCGGACGCGGTGATCGGCGACAACGCGACGATCTATCCGGGCTGCTACGTGGCGGACCGCGCGGTCCTCGGCCGCGACGTGGTGCTTTATCCGAACGTGGTCATCTACGATGGGTGCCGGCTGGGCGATCGTGTGACCATTCACGCCGGCTCGGTCATCGGCGAAGACGGCCTGGGATACGCCCCCCTGAACGGCAAGTGGGCGAAGATTCCCCAGGTGGGCATCGTCGAGATCGACAACGACGTCGAAATCGGCGCCGCCTGCACCATCGACCGCGCCACGGTGGGGGTGACCCGCATCGGGTCCGGCACGAAGTTCAGCAACCTGATTGCCATCGGGCACGGCAGCAAGATCGGCGAAGACTGCATGTTTGTGGCGCAGGTGGGGCTGGCGGGCTCGGTGACGGTGGGACGGCACGTGACCATCGCCGGGCAGGCGGGCGTGGTGGGGCATATCCACATTGGTGACAACGCGCGGATCGGGGCCAAGGCCGGGGTGACGGTCTCCGTGCCGCCCGGGCAGGAAGTGCTTGGTGCGCCCGCCCGGCCTATCCAGGAAACGCGGCGGGTGCTGGCGCTGATGGGTCGCCTGCCGGAAATGCGCGAGCGGCTTCGCGAGCTGGAGGCCGAGGTGCAGCGGCTGCGCGAGCGGTTGGACAGCGGCGAGTAGCCGCCGCCGTGACACGCTCCGGCGGCAGGTCAGGGCCCGGATGATTTCAGAACCATGTCGGCAGATCGTCCCACGATCGCAGTGATAGCCGGGGCCACGCGGTTTCCCGTGATGGTGGCCGAGCGGGCGCGCGAGGCGGGCTGTCGCGTGGTGGTGGCCGGCCTGCGGGGCCTGGCCGATCCGGCCCTGCGGGACCGGGCGGACGTGTTCCGCTGGGTGGGCGTGGTACGGATCGGCGGGTGGGTCCGGTTTCTGCGGCGGCAGGGCGTGCAGCGGGCGATCCTGGCGGGCTCGGTGCGTAAGTCGGACATGTACGGACGGTTCCGGCTGATCCGGTATTGGCCGGACTGGACGGCCATTCGCCTCTGGTTCTTCCGGGCGGCCGACAAGCGGAACGACACGTTGCTGTGTGCGCTGGCGGATCATCTTCAGTCGAAAGGCATCACCTTGGAAAACAGCGTGCAGTTCAACGCGGCGGACATGATGCCCGAGGGCGTGCTGACCTCCGCTCGGCCCACCGCGGCGCAAGAGAGCGACATCGAGTTCGGCTGGGGGATCGCCAAGGAGATGGGGCGGCTGGACGTGGGGCAGTCCATTGCGGTGAAGGAGCGGGAGGTCATCGCGGTGGAGGCGATCGAGGGGACGGACCGCATGATCGAGCGGGCGGGGGAGCTTTGCAGGCACGGCGGCTGGACGCTGATCAAGGTGGCCAAGCCGAACCAGGACATGCGGTTTGACGTGCCGACCGTCGGCCCGGACACCGTGGAGAACCTGAAGCGCAACGGCGGGCGGGTGCTCGTGGTGGAGGCCGGCCGGACGTTTGTCGTGGACCGCGACAAGATGGTCGCGGCCGCGGAGCGCCTGGGCGTGGTGATCGTGGGACGGCAGGAAACGCAGGGGCAGGCACGCAGGCATCCCGGCGCGCCGGGACACGCAGGCACGAAGGTTTGAGCCGCGGGGAGGGCGGCACGTCGTCCTGGGCTGTTGTTCACCTGGGATCGGCCGTGGGCCGGAGTGAGGACGGTGCGGCCTCTGGTGTGGGACCGGCTTTCTCTTTGTGGGACCGGCTTTCCAGCCGGTCTGGTCTTCCTTTCCTTCCAGTTTCCAGTCTCGCGTTTCCAGTTCTCCAGTGTTTGTGGGACCGGCTTTCTCGCCATCCCGGCGCGCCGGGACCTG
>CAZPHH010000119.1:0-1322 GCA_964586145.1 uncultured Phycisphaeraceae bacterium
GCGCGAAATGTCGGCGGCCGGCGCGATCTGACGCACCGGCCGCCTTGCAGCGTCTTGCCGGATCTCACCGCGGAGTCCCCTCCGGCGCCCCGCGGCGGCGCTTCCGGCGGAGAAGCCGCCAGGGACGGCTATCGCTGGAACCAGGCGAAGTCCAGCAGGTCCACGTGATTGTCGTTGTTGAAGTCCGCAAACGCGCATTCGGGGGTTCGGAGGTCCACCGGACCGGTCATGCACGCCTCGAACTCCGGATACCCGACCACGAACACCAGATCCGCACCGTCCACGTAGCCGTCGCAGGTGAAGTCGCCGTCCGCCCAGCGGCAGGTTCCGGTCGCGTTGCAGCCGGTCGGATCGTTGGTAATCGTGTCCTGCACGACGGCCCGGTCGGCGGCATCCACCACGCCGTCCCAGTTGGCGTCGCCGAAGCGGGTCCCGAGGATGACTTCCACGAGTTCCGTGATGTCATCGGCGTCCACGTCGGCGTCGCCGTCCATGTCGCAGCTCAGGTCCAGATAGACCGCGTCGTCCAGGTTGCTCCAGTCGAGGCCGACCATGCTGCGGCAGTAGCAGATGTCCAGGTCATCCACCCTGCCGTCCCAGCCCCAGGGCTTGGCGCCGGGGATCGGCGCGCGGCCGAGGCCCGCCTCGGCGGCACCGGCCACGTCGCCGCGGAAATCACCCGCCGCATACGGCTTGGGGGTCGCCAGGAACGTGCTGATTGCCGGCGGCGTGTGGAAGGTCGGCTCAGCCGGGGGAACCGGCGGCACGAACAGATGAAGATCCTGGGCCGCCCAGGGCAGGTCGACCGACAGGGCGAGGAGAGCATTGTCGATGGCGACGGCCCCGGCCTTGCGGTTGAGCTTGCCGGTGACCGGGTCAATGGCCAGGCCGTCCATGAAGTACCGCAGGTCTTCCTTGGAGAGGTTGCCATCGCCGTCGACGTCGGCGATTACTTCCGGGATCGCGTTGTCGGCGGTCATGTCGCCTCCGGTGGCGCCGGAGCCGGTGGCCGCCGCGGTCTTCTGCCAGGCTCGCGGGATGCGGTAGGCCATCACGAGTTCGGCCGCGTCGAGCACGGTTCGCTGGAAGTCTCCGTTCATGTCGCCCTGGACGCGATTCCGCGCCGAGAGTTTCTTCCCGGAGGTGAGGGCGACGTAGGCCGATCCGTTCCAGTACAGGTAGTCCGAGGTCTTCCCATCCGAGTACAGGGCCGTGTTCCGCTTGGGCACCTGGCCGGCCACGTTCCTGGATCCGAAGGCCGGGGTATCGCCGCCGACCCCCAGGCCGTTGTTGGCCCGGATGAAGTTCTGCAGCAGCCAGTT
>CAZPHH010000119.1:1422-12158 GCA_964586145.1 uncultured Phycisphaeraceae bacterium
AGGCCGGGCGGCAGGAAGAAGGTCTGGGCCAGGTACTGGCCCGGCATGTTGGCCTTGCTCTTGCAGATGTCGTTGGCGACAAAGGTGCATTGCGCATCCGTCGAGCAGCCCTTCGGATTGCACGGGCCGTCCAGGCCCCCGTTGCACGCGTTCGGATCGCCCAGGTCGCAATCAGCCCCACCGATCGCGCAGGTTCCGGACTCCTTGCACTCGCCCGGCAGGACGCTACCCTCGAACGATTCCACACTGTCGAAGATGTTGTTGATATAGTCCGCAACGGCCTGGTTATCGATCGGCTGATCGGCTTCGTACTTCGGGTCCAGCGGGTCCCGGTTGGCATTGGCGTTGCCGCGGAACACGAACGAGCCCGCACCGGCGATCTGCCAACCCGTGCAGGGATCACAGTTGTCGAGCGACGTGTCGATGGTCGGACGCACGTACTGGCCCTCGCAGGCCGTGGTGACCACGTTGTTCTCATCCACGTTCTTCTCGATGTTCAGAATCTCGTACCGCCCCGCATTCGCATCGCCCACGGCGCGACTGGAGCCGGAGAGGCCCGTGTACCCCACGGCCAGCCGAGCGTAGCGGACCACGTCTTCCATCAGGCCCGAACCGCCGTTGTTCGTGGGCTGGAAGCTTGATCCCAGCAGGGTCGTCGTCGCCAGGTCGGTCCGGTTGCCGACGTTGTCGCCCCGGCCCCAGCTTGTGTCCACGCCCAGCGAGTTCATGGCCGCGTTGCGCGTGCCCGACCCCACGTCGCGCGTCCCGGCCATGAGATTCTCGCCGGTGGGCAGGCGGCCGGTCGTAAACAGGTACTGCAGGTCGGTGAACTTGACGTTTTCCAAACCGGTGCCTCGGTTGGCGATGATGGCCACCTGCACCCAGGCCGCCACGTAGTCGAAGATCGTGTCCGCGTCCGGCGTGGCATTCGTATTCAGGGACACCACCGGCCCGCCCGTCGTGTCGCAGATCTCGCTGGCTCGGCAGGGGCCGTTATCTTCGACCAGGCAGTCCTGGTTCGTGGTGCAGGGCTGACCGGCCGGGTTGTCGCACACGTTCTCGGTGCAGGTTCCGTAGACCTTGCAGTCTTCATCGGTGCTGCACGCTGTCAGGTCCACGGCGCACTCCCGCGTGCCCGCCCCGGGGCAATTGGCGTCCGCAACGCAGGGAACCCCCGTACCGGTCCCGGCGCTCACGTCGAGGCACTCGCCGCAGGTGCGCGAGAGGGTCTGGAGTTCGCTCCGGCCGCCCGCGGACGTCGGAATGGGATTGAGGCCGTAGCCGGGGCTCAGGGGCGCCCGGTTCCAGTTCGGGGTGCCCGGCACCTGGATGGCCCAGGCGCTGGGCACGTCGAGAAACGCCCCTTCGATTTCGCACTGGACCACCGGGGTTCCGCTGGCGTTGGCGCCCGCATAATTGGCCGTGCCGAGGGTCGCATACTCATAGCCATTGAACAGGCCCGCCTCCGAGGGGACTCGGATGGGAATGGCGTCGCAGGTCTGGCTTTCCACGAACTCGTTGAAGCCACGCACCGAGCCCACGCTGCGGTAGTTGAACATCCACCACGTGTCGATGTCGGACTCGGGGAACCAGTTGGTGGCCAGTGGCTGTACGAAGGGGAACGTGTCCGGATCGAAACCGGCGAACCCGTCGTTGTCCACGTCGATCCAGTCGTTCGTGGACGAAGGCTGGCGGAAGAAGTCCACGAAAAGCGAGGCGCCCGACAGGCTCACCTGCCCGCCATCCACGGTGAGGGTCGCCCCGCCCGGCGTCTGGTACGTACCGGCGTGCGTGCCGCCGCCGTCGCCACAGCCGGCCCACGCCGTTGTCGGCAGACCGGCAGCCGCCGCCAGTCCGGCCAGAACGGCACAACATGTTCGGTTCATTCTCATGCTTCTTTTCTCCTTTGCTTTTATCCCACTGCGCCTTCGCTGCATCGGAGCGTCGTGCTTCGGTCGCCCGAAGGCTGCTGACAACATGCCAAGTCTCTCGTCCCGGGAGCAGGCCCGCACCGATCCCGCCTTTCTCAATTTACGGGGATCATGTTCATGACCTGGTTTTCACCGGACAGCGAGTAGTACCGGTCGCCCCACTTGCGTTTCTTCACCGACTCCAGCGCAGTCATTCGTTCGCTGTGTCCGTCGCAGAAGAGGAAGTTCGCCGTGCCGCCGTATGTCTTGTCGCCTCCGGGATGCGAACGCCCGACCGCGTTGATTTGCGGGATGCCGGACGTGTAGTCCAGAATGTTCACCTTCTCCCGCAGTTGTCGTAACGGCACCACGCCGTAGGTCCGTTGATCCTGGGGCAGGCCGTAAATGAATCCGGGAGCGTTGTCCGGGCTGGTGTACTCGTTTCCGCCGGATCCCACGTGCCAGAACACGTTGACGGGGCGATGCGATTTCAGGAGCACGCCGGCCCCCTGCGGAATGCCGAGCGCCTTCCAGCTCTCCAGATATTCCGTGGCCAGGATGGTATCGCCCGTGCGCCGGATCTGGTTTTCGCGAACGATGACATTGCGCCGGTATCCGCCGGACAGGTCCGGTGTGAACTTGTTCCGCGGCATGATCGCGGCATTGGCCGCGTACGCCATCCGCGGGGCCTGCTTGTCCGTCAGGCTGTTGGGGTTTGTATCGCCATTCTGGTCCACCTGCCCCCCCTCCCAATCCTGGGCGGTCGGGCCGGGGTTGGTGCGGGGTGCGCCGCCGTTTTTGAAGTTCGGGCACTGGAAGGCCTTGGCCGAAACCTTCCCATTGCTGTACAGGAAGTGTGACCAGTGCAGATATCCATAGGAATGCCCCGTGTCCTGCTCGGTGAGCGACCAGGCGCCCCGGTCATTGGTCGGGTACACGTAGGACGGCGGATAGTAGCCCCCGCTGTCCGCCAGGTAGATCGATAGGGATTGCCCCACGTGTCGCGTGTTGGCCGCGCACTGCACGGCCTTCGCCTGCGCGCGTGCGCTCTGCAGGCTCGGCAACAGGATGGCAACCAGCAGGGCGATGATCGACACCACGACCAGCAGCTCGATCAGCGTGAAAGCGGGCAACGACCGGAGAGCGTTTGGACGTGAGGCAAAGACCGTTCTTCCGTTGTGATTCCGGGGCTTCATGTGGAATGAACCTCCTTCGATCGGACGGGACTGAGTTGAGCCGGAAGACGAAACCGCAACCTTGCGAACGTCCGGGAGACCCTTTCGACCGAAGTCGCACAGAGCGTGCTTGCGGCCGTGCCGCAGCCTGAATCCCCCTGCCGCAGAGTGGCACTGCGTCCGGACCGCCCGGCACGCACTGTCCACCGGCACGCACACGTTACCCCGGCCTGTTTAGGGTCGGATGAAGGAAGAGTCAGGATCGCGCGAAAGTTGCCTTAACATTGCGTGAAGGGGCGGCGCCCCCACCTGACGCGTGCTTCGCGGCGTGTTGTCCTGCCTGCATGTGAAATGGGCGCGGAACCCCGCCCGGCACAGGCAATTGCGCCGCCCGGCAGGGCCAGCCGGTGCCGACGGCCTTGCATCCCCGCCTGCATCCGGTATCACGGGGCCATGAACCTGTCGCAGATTACCGACGCGCTGGTGCGCGACGTTTCCCGGCTTCGCTTCGGGCCGCCCGTGGATTGCGTCTACAACCCGCTGGAGTACGCGCGGGCCCTGTATGACACGTATTTGGAGCGGTTCGGACAGGCGCCGCGAGAGGTGCTTCTCTTGGGCATGAACCCCGGGCCCTGGGGCATGGTGCAGACGGGAATCCCGTTCGGCGCGGTTTCGGCCGTGCGCGACTGGCTGCGGATCGACGCTTCGGTGAAACGGCCCCAACGCGAGCACCCTGCCCGGCCCGTCACCGGACTGGCGTGCCCGCGGGAGGAAGTCAGCGGCGTTCGACTCTGGAGCTGGGCGAGAGACTGCTTCGGCACGCCGGAGCGGTTTTTTGGACGTTTCTTCGTCGCGAACTACTGCCCGCTGGCGTTCCTGGAGCCGGGCGGCAGGAACCTGACGCCGGACAAGCTGCCGGCCCAGGATCGCCGGCCGCTGCTGGAGGCCTGCGACCGGGCGCTGCGGGAAACCGTGGCGTACTTTCGACCGCGATTCGTCATCGGCGTGGGCGCGTTCGCCGAGGCCCGCATCCGGCAGGCCTGCAACGGGGCGGACATCACGATCGGCCAGATTCTACACCCCAGTCCGGCCAGTCCGAGGGCCAACCGCGGCTGGGCGCCGGTTGCGGCACAGCAGTTGAGGGATTTGGGCATCCACGTGTCCGATCCGCAGCCGTCGCCCGCGCCGGGCTGACGCGAAGAAGGGAGGCTTAGCGATGCATGTGCTGATCAGCGGCTCAACGGGTTTGATCGGATCGGCGCTGGTGCGTTCGCTTCAGGCGGACGGCCACTCGATCACCCGGCTGTCTCGCACCGGCGGCGGCGCGGGCATGTTCGATGCCGCGGCCGTGCCGGCCTGCGAGGCCGTGGTGCATCTGGCGGGCGAATCCGTGGCCGGTCGCTGGACTTCCGCCAAGAAGGCGGCCATCCGCGACAGCCGCGTCGGCGGCACGCGGTCGCTTTGTGAAGCTCTGGCCCGGCTGGAGACGCGCCCGCGCGTGCTGGCATCCGCGTCGGCCATCGGCTTCTACGGCGACCGGGGCGGCGAGATGCTGACGGAGGCGAGCCCGGCCGGTCGCGGTTTTCTGGCCGATGTGGCCTGCGCGTGGGAGGCGGCCGCGCGGCCGGCGGTTGAGGCGGGGATTCGCGTGGTGCTGCTTCGTTTCGGCGTCGTGCTCTCGAAGGACGGCGGCGCATTGGCCAAGATGCTGACACCGTTTCGAATGGGGCTGGGCGGGAGGATCGGAAGCGGGCGGCAGTACGTCAGTTGGGTCAGTCTGGAGGACGTCGTGCGAGCCGTCCGGTTCGCACTGGACACGGAGTCGCTCTGCGGTCCGATCAACGTGTCCGCGCCGAACGCCGTGACGAACGCAGACTTCGTCCGCGCGCTGGCCCGGCGGCTGGGGCGGCCGTCGTTGGTGCCCGCGCCGGCGTTTGCCGTCCGGGCGATCCTCGGCGAGGCGGCGGACGAACTGCTGCTGGCCAGCACGCGGGTGAAGCCGGCTCGCCTGCTGGAAGCGGGGTTTTCGTTTCGGCATCCGGCGCTCGAAGAGGCGCTGGACGCGGCGCTGCGTGAGTAGCCGTGCAGCGGGACGGCGATTGTGGTACGATGCCCGCCGAGCGCAACCGGGTGCGCCCGGGCGCATCACCCGATACCAGAAAGGCTTTCGCACATCATGCAGAACTTCAGCATCAGCATCTTTGTACTGGCCCTGATCGTGGTCGGCTGCGGTCCGTCCGTGACGTATGACGTTCTCATTCGCAACGGCACCGTCTATGACGGAAGCGGCGGCGAGCCGGTGCTGGCGGACGTGGCCATCAACGGCGACGTCATCGTCGGCGTCGGATCGCTGCCCGACGCCCGCGGCCGGACGGAGATCGACGCCGCCGGGCTGGCGGTTGCCCCCGGCTTCATCAACATGCTGAGCTGGGCGAACACGTCGCTGCTGGCGGACGGGCGTTCGCAGAGCGACATCCGCCAGGGCGTCACGCTGGAAGTGCTCGGCGAAGGCACCTCCATGGGTCCGCTGAACGACGGGATGAAGCGGGAGATGAAGGAGCGGCAGGGCCACATCCGGTACGACGTGGCCTGGACCACTCTCGGGGAGTACCTCGAACACCTGGAGACGCGCGGCGTTTCCACGAACGTCGCCTCCTTCGTCGGCAACTCCACCGTGCGGACGTATGTGATCGGCAGGGAAGACCGACGGGCCACGCCGGCCGAGTTGGAGCAGATGCGCGCCCTGGTGGAGCAGGCCATGCAGGAAGGGGCGATGGGCGTCAGCTCCGCGTTGATTTACGTGCCCTCGTGCTATGCGGACACCGATGAGCTGGTCGCGCTGGCGGAGGTCGCCGCCGAGTACGGCGGCATCTACATTTCGCACATTCGCAACGAGGGCGGGGGGCTGCTCGAGGCGCTGGAGGAGTTCATTACCATTGCCCGGCGGGCGGACGTGCCTGCGGAGGTGTATCACTTCAAGGCGTCCGGCCGCGACAACTGGCACAAGCTGGACGACGCCATCGCCCGCATCGAGGACGCCCGGGCCGACGGGCTGCGCATCACCGCCAACATGTACACGTATCACGCCAGCTCCACCGGCCTGTACGCCATCATGCCGCCGTGGGTGCAGGAGGGCGGGCACGCCGTCTGGGTTCAGCGGCTCAAGGACCCCGCCATCCGCGCCCGCCTCCGACAGGAGATGAACCTGGACACGACCGAGTGGGAGAACGACTGGGTCGCCGTCGGCGAGCCGGGGAACATTCTGCTGGTGGGCTTCCGCAACGACGCCCTCAAGCCGTTGACCGGCAAAAGCCTGGCGGAAGTGGCGGCCCTGCGCGGGACCTCGCCGGAAGAGACCGCCATGGACCTGGTCATCGAGGACGACAGCGGCGTGGAGTGCGTCTTCTTCACCATGTCGGAGGACAACATTCGCAAGAAAATCCGCCAGTCGTGGATGAGCTTCTGCTCCGACGGCGCTTCGATGGCGGCTGAGGGTGTGTTCCTCAATCGCGGCACGCACCCGCGGGCATACGGCAGCTTTGCCCGCCTGCTGGGCAAGTACGTGCGTGACGAGCAGATCATCCCGCTGAAAGAGGCGATCCGACGGCTCACGTCGCAGCCGGCGAGCACGCTGGGCCTGGATCGCCGCGGCTCGCTTCAGCCCGGCTACTACGCCGACGTCGTGGTCTTCGACCCGACGACCATCCGCGACAACGCCACGTTTGATCGTCCCCACCAGTACGCCACCGGCATGCATCACGTGCTGGTCAACGGCGTGCCGGTGTTGCGTGACGGCGAGCACACCGGCGCGACCCCCGGCCGCTTCGTCCGCGGCCCCGGCTGGACCGGCCGCGATCCGCTTGAGATGGGCCGACGGTCGCCGTGAAGAGCACGGGCAGACCCGGTGAGGAATGCCGACCCCCTGGCCACGTCGGCCGGCAGCCGTTCGTCAGATTCGGAATCGTCAGGCAGTGGAGCGTCGGGCGTAGCGGATGGCCTGTTTCACCGCCTCTCCCGCGGGAGGGCTGAACACGCCCAGTTCGGCAAAGGTCAGCGCGGGGACGCTGCGGGCCGTGGCGGCGGCCACATCGGCCACCAGGGCCTGCGGCCGGCTGACGGTGTCCGCATCCACGCGGAATTCCAACTCGCAGCCGTCCGGGAATTCGGAACCGGAGTATTGCCAGCACACGCCGGTCACGCTCCGCTGCACGAATTCAAGCGGGTCCGCGTGCTCGCGGCCCGTGCGGTGGAGAATGATGGGAATGTCGCTTGCGCCGGCCAGATGCGCCGTTGCCCGGGCCAGGCGGGCGGACTGCCCGTCCACGTACGCCCGCAGCACGGGGTCGCCGGCAAGGTGCTCGGCGAACGACCGGCCGCGGTCCGTGCCGCTCTCCATCACGTTGTGCAGCGTCACCCGGACCGACCGGACCGCCGCATCCACGTCCAGCCCCTGCTCCGCCGCCTGCTGCAGGCACGACTCGCAGAAGCAGACGGCCAGCAAGCCGTCGACCAGATCGCCGCCCGCCGCCGGAACCGTCAGGCCGGCTGTGGCCTCGCCAAACCAACCCAGGTCCCAGTCCTGCAGGACGACGGCGTCCGGCGAGAACGCGCGGCTCGCCTCCGCCACCAGGGCCGCGACCATCGCCCGCACGTCGGGATTGGCCGGGCAAAGGCGCGTCGGGGAGACGTCGTTCAGCACGTTCCTGCATGCGCACGCCTCGTGCCGCTCCGCCAGTCGGCCCAGCCGAAGCGTCGAGACCGCCATGCGCAGGCCCAGGCCGCGGTCTCGGACGGCAGCGGCCGCCGCGGCCAGTCGGTTGCGACCTCTGGCAATCTCGGCGACGACCGGCTTGCAGCGGGTGGCGGTGTAGCATTCGTCGTCGGGGGTGTACAGGAGGCCGCCGCGGGTGCGGATAACGGCCAGGTCGGCGCCGCGGCGGACGCACAGGGCGGCCTGCGGCCCGCAACCGGCCACGAGCGTCAGGCCCGTGGCGCCAAGCGTGCCCTGCACGTAATCCAGCTCCGCATCGAGCCGGCCGTTGTCCAAATCCCACGCCTGCGCCTGGATGAACACTTGCAGCATGTTCGCCGATCCAACCAAGGTTCCCTGCCGTCGCCGGCCCGCGGCCATCTTAACGGGATGAACGACTGCAGCCAACGTGCCCGGCGTGCAGGGTCATTTCACAGATTTCACACGCTGTGACTTCTGGAAAGGCGGCGTGTGCGGGAAATGGGGTCGCGAAATCGGAGGTGGTTTCGCATATAGTGTGGCGCAAGTGTGCCGCGCAGCACGGACGAACGGAAGACGAAACCGTCAGGACATCGCAGAAGGCTGCCGAACCATGCCACCAGCCATCGACACGATTCACACGGGCGACTGCATTGCGGGCATGAGTGCCATGGACCCCGAGAGCGTGGACCTCGTGTTCGCCGATCCGCCGTTCAACATCGGCTATGACTACGACGAGTACGACGACCGCAAGGCGTGCGACGAGTACCTGGCCTGGTCGCGGAACTGGATGGCTGAGGTGTGGCGGGTGCTCAAGCCGACGGGCACGTTCTGGCTGGCCATCGGGGACGAGTACGCGGCGGAGTTGAAGCTGCTGGCCCGGCGTGAGCTGGGGTTCATCTGTCGAAGCTGGGTGGTCTGGTACTACACGTTCGGCGTGCATTGCGTGCGGAAGTTCGCGCGGTCCCACGCGCACCTCTTCCACTTTGTGAAGGACGAGAAGGACTTCACGTTCAACATTGACGATCCACACGTGCGCGTGCCCTCGGCCCGGCAGCTTGTGTATGCCGACGCGCGGGCCAACCCCAAGGGCCGCCTGCCGGACGACACCTGGATCCTGCGGCCGCAGGACATTCCGACCGCGTTCGAGTCGGACGGCGACACGTGGTACTACGCGCGAGTGGCCGGCACGTTCAAGGAGCGGCGCGGCTTTCACGGCTGCCAGATGCCGGAGCAGATTCTGGGGCGGATCCTCCGCGTGTCGTCCAACCCGGGCGACCTGGTGCTGGACCCGTTCACCGGCAGCGGCACGACGCTGACGGTCGCCAAGAAGCTCGGCCGGCACTGGGTGGGCTTTGAGTTGTCGCAGGAGTACGCCCAGCAATCCGGCGAGCGCGTCCGACGGGCCCGGGTGGGCGACCCGCTGGACGGCCCGCCGAACCCGTTGCTCAGCGCCCCGGCGACGCCGGACACGCCGCCCGACCGCAAGCGCAACGGCCGGCGAAACGCCGCGCGCGCCGACAGCACGCCCGGGCTCTTCTGAACCTTCCTCGCCAGAGAACCCTGCGACGCGCCTGTGCCGTCAATGCTGACAGCACGCGGTCCGGGCGTGGGCGGCGCGGGCGGAGCGGGTCAGGGCCAGCGGAAAAACGATGTCGCTGAAGCAGCACGGCACCATGACGGCCACCACCACGAAGAAGAAGATGTAGCCCAGGCTGTCGATCCAGGCGAGGCGGCCGAAGGCGTGGACCATGTAGAAGATGCTGGCCATGGTGGATACGAACACGTGCATCGAATGCGAGAACACCGTGCTGCGGGCCACCCCCATCGCGGCCAGCAGACCCACACCGATGCCGATCGCGGCGAACGGCAGCACCATGCTCGGATGCTCAATCACGCAGATGTGCATGGGCAGGCGAACGCCCAGAATCAGCAGAGACACGTGCGGAATCAGAATGTCGCTGACGCCGCAGACGCCGATCGCCCCAATCAGGCCCACAACCACCGCCTTGAGAATCTTTCGGTCATACCGCCAGAACATGGCGGTTGTGGCCGCGGCGGAAAAGAACATGTGCAGCGGGTGAAACAGGTGAAACAGCGGCCGAAACCCCGCCTCGTGATCGTGTCCGTGATGCGGGTCGGAACACGCCTCCGTCGGCCCGTGGTCATGGTCGTGGTCGTGCGACAGCGCAGCCGTCTCCTCGGACAATCCATTGATCGCAACGGGCGTCAGAAAGCAGATGACACCCGCCACGACGAGCCCCACGGCTACGGCGGCTACGGAGAAGGGCAGATGCGTGACCAGTTCCAACCGAAACGGGCTTTCCGGCTGGTGCGCGTGGACTTCGCAGCCATTCTGATGCACGTGGTGTGCCTCATGATCCGCGTGTGGCATGGTGGATGATCTCCCTCCGGGGTATGGCGGACGACCAGGCCCGCGAGCAACTCGGGACCCCGATCCCCATCGTCAGGTACCTGACTTCCGGTGAAGGTTGCGTCTCTGCTGGTTCGTGCAGACCAGGTGCCATTCGTGGCATTCCTCGCATTCCGTCACGCGGTGGCTCTCGGCGAACTTCTCCCAGTGCTTTTTCTGATCGGGAGAGAGAATCCCGGTGCCGTGGCACAGCGGACAGACGTTGTCCAGGGCTGTGAGCACCGCTGCCCGGATGAAGGCTGACCGGTTCGGAATCGCCCGCAGCGCCTCTGCCAGCGCCGTCTCCGCCTTGAATGTCACGATCGCTTGTTTGTGCTGGCCCATCTTCCAACCGCCTGAAAAGAAGAAGGTTATGACGCATCGCCGCGCGGGCGTCATATTTCGTAATACCTGATTATCCGGGCGGGCCAACGCATTGTCAAGCCGGCTGGGTTAACCCAACTTTCGCAGATCGGGGACTCGGGCGGGGCTGGCGAGGGCGCCAGCCG
>CAZPHH010000120.1:0-11475 GCA_964586145.1 uncultured Phycisphaeraceae bacterium
GGCCCGTCAGCCTTGTCGCGGATCACCAGCGTGCGCAGCGCGATGCACGTGTCCATGTTCCCGGCGAAATCCACGTACCCCACGGCGCCCGCGTAAGGACCGCGCCGGGTCGGCTCCAACTCGTCGATGATCTCCATCGCCCGGATCTTCGGCGCCCCGCTCACGGTGCCCACCGGCAGCACCGCCCGCAGCGCATCAAACGCCGTCCGACCCGGTGCGAGCAGACCGGTCACATTCGTGCAGATATGCATGACGTGGCTGTACCGCTCCACCGTCATCACGTCATCCAGCCGTACGGACCCAAGCTGCGCCACCCGGCCCACGTCGTTGCGGCCCAGGTCCACCAGCATCACGTGCTCGGCTCGCTCCTTGGGGTCCGCCAGCAGTTCGGCCTCCAGGGCCGTGTCCTCGCCGGGCGTTCGGCCGCGCCGCCGGGTGCCGGCCAGCGGCCTGGACGTGAGGACGCGATCCTCCACCCGACAGAGCACCTCCGGGGAGGCCCCAACCTGGGTGACCTTCGGGGTCTTGAGGTAGAACATGAACGGCGAGGGGTTGATGGTCCGCAGTGCCCGGTAGATGCTGAACGGCGTCGCCTGAGTATCAACCGTAAGCCTTTGTGACAAAACGACTTGGAAAATGTCCCCCGCCCGGATGTACTCACGGCAACGCTCCACCGCCGCCTCGAACGCCGGCCGCTCAAAGTTGCTCGTGAAGTGCCGGCTGGACGGTCCCTCGCTCAGCGGCATGAATGTCATCGGCTCGAGTCGGGGTGCGGCAAGTGTCTCGACGATGCGAGCGATGGTTTCGGTCGCTTTCGTGTAGCCGGCTTCCACCCCGTCTCGGTCCACGTGGGCATGAGCCACCACTTTAATCAGCTTCTGCACGTGGTCGAAGATGACCATCGTGTCGTAGAGCCCGAAAAGCATGTCCGGCAAGCCGCGGTCATCCGCCGGGGCATTCGGGAGCCGTTCGTAGTACCGGGCGGCGTCATAACCGGCGTAGCCCACCGCCCCACCCACAAACCTCGGCAGCTCCGGAAGATGCGCCGCGCGATACCCCCGCAGCATCTCCTCCAGGACGGCCAGGGGATCGTCCGTCTCGAGCGTGCGGGCGGCCTGCCCCTCGGTGATGGTGACCGAGGTTCGCGTGGCCTCAAACACCGCGATCGGACCGGCCGCGATGAACGAGTACCGGGCGATCTTCTCTCCCCCGACCACGCTCTCCAGCAGAAATGCGTGCTCAGTTGACTCCGCCAGCCGAGCAAACGCCGACACCGGCGTGAGCTGGTCGCTGAGCAACTGGCTGTACACCGGCACGGTGTTGCACTTGCGAGCCAGGGACTCAAAGGTCGTGCGATCGGGCAGAAACGACAACATGGGGGCGATGGTAGGTTCGGGTGTGAACAGGGTCAAGCAGCCGTGACAGATGGGACGGCTACGCGTACACTTCTCGGGCGGCGGGTCGGTAGCAAGGACCATGTACACGGTGGCCGTCACATCCACGTTTGAGGCGACGCACGCCCTGCGTATGTACGGTGGGAAAACCGAACCCGTGCACGGGCATACGTGGTCGGTTCGGGCGTGCTTTGCAAGCCACAGGCTGGATGAAATCGGTGTCGTTGTGGATTTCACCTGCGTCCAGGACGAACTGGACCGAATTGCCCAGGGGCTGGCAGGCGGCTGCCTCAACGACTGGCCGGAACTGGGGGGGGGCAACCCCTCTGCCGAGCGGCTGGCCGCCGCGATCTTCCGGGTCTTGAGTGCCGACCCGCGGCTGTCCCCGACCCTCCGCGGGGTCTACGTGACGGAGGCTCCCGGCTGTGAGGCCGGGTATGCCCCCGGGGGATTCGCTTCAGGACTGATGGGCGGGCCGATAATTGACGATAAAGCCTTAGAGCGCTAGAATTTGCTGTCCTCGGGAGGCGACCCGTTTTCCGGTGCCGGGGCCGCGGGGTCGTGGTGCAATCCGCTTCGTTGGGGCGTCGGGCTGATGGCCCTGTTGCCGCCGAGCCGATAAAGCGGCGGGCTTGGCGCGGGGTGTGCGGCCCGTGTGGGGTATGGCCGGCCGAGCAGGCAGTTCGACCGGAGTGAGTTGCAATGGGAATTCTTTGCCAGCATTGTCACCAGGTGCCCGCAACCGTCCATCTGACGGACGTGCTGCCCGGCGGGGAGAAGCGGGAGCGCCATCTGTGCGAGGGATGCGCGCAGAATGAGGGCCTGCTGCTGAAGCCGCAGGAGGGCATCACGTCCATCCTGGAAAAGTTCGTCAAGCACGGCGCGTCGGTTCAGCAGACGGCCAAGCTGCAATGCCCGGAGTGCGGGATCAGTTGGCGAGAGTTCCGCAGCCAGGGCGTGCTGGGCTGCCCGCACGATTACGAAGTGTTCGCCGAGCATCTGGTGCCCCTGATCGAGCGCGCCCATGAGGGCGCATCCACCCACGTCGGCAAGGTGCCGGCCAGCTCGGGCGTTTCGGCCAAGCGCCAGGCCCGCCTGGTTCAGCTTCGGCGGGAACTGGCCCACGCGGTGGAACGAGAGGATTACGAACGTGCCGCACAGCTCAGGGACGAGATCAAGGCAGTCGAAGATGGGCCCAATTGATGACATGGCGAAGACGACCGGGGCCTGGCTTCGGTCCGGCGGACCGATGTCCGACGTGGTCATCTCTTCGCGCATCCGACTGGCCCGCAACGTCAAGGGGTTTCCGTTCCTGGCCAAAGCCGGCGACACGGAGCGAAAGGAGATCTTCCGCACCCTCACCGATCGCATCGGCGAGACGGAGATCGCCAAAGATTCCGTCATCATCGATTTTGAGGAGCTCTCGCCCCTCGATCGCGAGCTCCTGGTGGAGCGCCACCTCATCAGCCGGCAGCACGCCGAGGGCGAGGGCAGCCGAGGGGCCGTCATCTCCTTTCGCGAAGACCGCTCCCTGATGATCAACGAGGAGGACCATCTGCGAATCCAGGTGCTGGCCAGCGGGCTGCAGTTGGACGCTCTCTGGAAGGAAATCAACCGCATTGACGACCTCGTCGAGGCCGGCATCGAGTACGCGTTCGATCCGAGGTTCGGCTACTTGACCGCCTGCCCCACCAACGTGGGCACGGGCATCCGGGTCTCCGTGATGCTGCACCTGCCGGCCATGAAGCTGACGCAGGAGATCGAACGCGTCCTGCGCGCCGCCCGGGACATGCGCCTGGCGGTCCGCGGTCTGTACGGCGAGGGCACTGAGGCCATCGGCGACTTCTTCCAGGTGTCCAACCAGACAACGCTGGGCAAGAGTGAGGAAGAGATCGTTCGCGAGTTCGCCGAGGACATCATCCCCCAGATCGTGGATTACGAACTCCGCGCCCGCGAAACGCTCGCCGTCGAACGCGCCTACCAGTTGGACGACAAGGTCTGGCGGGCCGTGGGCATCCTCGGCAACGCCCGCTCCATGAGCGCGGAAGAATCCCTCTTCCTGCTCTCGCACGTCCGCATGGGTGTGCATATGGGCCGCTACAAAGCCGTCGACATGGGCCTGGTCAACGAACTTTTCCTCCAAACCCAACCCGCCCATCTGCAGAAGCTGCACGGCTCCGCCCTGGACGGCGAGTCGCGCAGCATCGTCCGCGCCGAGTACTTCCGCCGCCGGCTCGGCGGGAACAACTGACGACCAGGGCATGCCGGCCAGGTCTCTCAACTCGGCATTTCCCAAACCCAGAAAATAGCGAAACTGGGGAAGCCGGAGAATCCTTTCTTCTGCCCGATGGGGTTCCCAGTCGCATAGGCGTGCATGCCGTTCACGCGATTGGGGCGGGCGAGACGATGTGTTAACCAGCAGGCGGGGTTGCCGGACCACGCGTACAGGAGTAGCCCCGCGGATGCCCGCGGAATGCCGAACCGAGCGAGCGGGTCCCGCACGTTCGGTCGGCGTTCCGTGCGGCCGTCCCCGCAGGGAGAAGGAGCTTCTCACTTCGGACAGGAGGAACGTATGAACCGTTCACACCGCCTCAAGTCACACATGGGCAAAGCGAGGTCCTCACACGAGCGACGTCGAGACGACCGGATGTACGAGCAGCTTCTGATTGCCGATTTCCTGAGTGAGCGGGCTGCGGAGGAGGACAGCCCCATCATTCATGGCGTAGCAGACACTCGGGTGGTGAGGCGGGTTCCGGGTGCGGCGGTTCGGGTGATCGAGCCGCTGGAGGAGGTCGGGTGGGATCCGGTCTGCGAGTGCCCGGCGATCGTCACCCCCCGCACGCCGGGGGCAAATCCGGCGATTGCCGGGGTGGCGATGCGTGTGCGATCCCGGCGTGCAGGCTTTCGCTGGCGTGCCTTGCTGACCGGTTTCCTGGCGGCGGCGATCCCCGGGGTGGGCTTGTTGCTGCTTCTGTCGATCTTCACTGGCTGAGCCCAGGGTTCGCGCGGCGGGGCGGGGGGTTCGGGAAGCCGGCCCACACAGGCCTGTTTGGCCGGCGTGGGTCTTGCTGCCGGTCTGCATTGCCCGTTGCGCTCGATGCTTGACATCGTGGAGTGCAACCCCCACAATCACCGCGAAGTACGGGTGGTCCTGGGGACCGACCCGCCCCGGCGCGTGGGGCGAAGCGGTTTCATGGGGCCCCACCGGATCCCACGCGACGGGATCCCGCCGTATGATCGCCCCCGGAGCTAGAGACCGTCGGGGCGACCCCCAGTTGATGACCAGCCTGCACCGGAGGAACTGTTTATGCCCGCTGCCCGAGGGGCCACTCAACCGGGATTCTCCACCGCCCATATCTGGATGATCTCGTTTGCCGTACTTTGGCTGGTCGCGACCGGCCTGCTGGTCTGGGTCTACACGGACCAGGAGAAGGTGGTGGCGGAGAACGACGAGCTTCGTCGGGAGAACACGAAGCTGATCAGCTCCAGCGAGAAGATGTCGCTGCCGCAGTATAGCAGGGGGCAGAGTGGAGGAGTCACCGTGGTCGGGCTGCTGGACCAGGACCGGGCCCGGACGGCAGAACTGGCGACCGGGCAGCCGGAGAACACTCCCGCCGCGGTGAAGAGCGACCTGGATGCCATCGTGGATCGGATTCAGTCAGAGAGACTGGTGTCGGATCCGGGCGGATTTCACGGTGCGTCGGCCATTGGGGCGTTGCGATCTCTGTACGGCGAGTTCACAAATCTTCACGGCCGCAACACGCGTGCGGAAGACGAGGTGAAGCGTTTGACCGACCAGGTCAGGGACCTGGCCGACGCTTCGGCGACCCGTCGCAATGAGTTTGACGCGCAATCGGCCGCCGTGGCGCAGAAGCTCGATGAGATATCGCGGGAGTGGGAGCGGCTCCAGCAGGACCACCGCGAGCATATGGCCGCGTTTCAGAAGAGCCTGGAGGACTTCCGGCAAGACGCGTCGCGAGGCATGGGGGAGCTGCAGTTGGAGCGCGACAGTTTCGAGAAGGACCTGACCGACATTCAGCAGAAGTACTCCGACCTTCGCAAGAAGCTCGGCGAGCTTCAGATCACGCCCGTCCCGCTGCAGACGCTTCGCCAGCCGGACGGAGTGGTGCTGACCGCCAAGCCGGGCGAGGACGTGGTGTATATCAACCTCGGGCAGGACGCCCAGCTTACGCTGGGACTCCAGTTCGCGGTGTATTCGCCCGACACGGGCATCCCGGCGGACGGCCGGTCCAAGGCGCGGGTGGAGGTGGTGTCCATCTACGAGCGTACGGCGGCCTGCAAAATCGTGGAGAAGTCGCCCAACGAGATGATTTTGGAGGGCGATCTGATCGCCAATCCGATCTACGATCGTTCCCGGCCGTTGACCTTCCTGGTTCTCGGCGAGTTCGACCTGAACCATGACGACCGGGTGGATCGCGACGGCGCGGCCAGGATCAAGGCGCTGATCGAGAACTGGGGCGGCCGGACGACCGACACGATCTCCGCGCGGCTTGATTTCGTCGTGGTCGGATTGCCGCCGCGTGAGCCACGGGTGATCGGGGAAGCCACCGCGGAGATTGTGGAGCGAAATCGGGAGATCGCCCGGCAGTTTGAGGAGTACACTCGGCAGTTGGAGACGGCACATTCCCTGTCCGTCCCCGTTCTGACGCCGCCGGTCTTCCTGCGGTTTCTGGGGCATCGGGAGACGGACCCGTTTCCTCAGCCGTAGGCGCGCAGATCGGGGGAAGCGCGCGTGTCGGGCGCGGTCGGCGTCGTGTCTGATGGGCCGTTCGAGGGGGCTTCGCGTCCGTCTGCAGCGCAGGACCGGTACCGGGGGTGGGCCCTGCAGGCCGCAGTCGGGGATACCCCCTGTCGGTGTTTCGGAGAGCATCCGGGGTTTGTTCGCGTCGACTTTTCATTTGCAGATCGGTGCCGGCTGGCTCACGGACAGCTTGGTTCGTAACTGGGCCCTGCTGAGCATCTTCTGCACGGTTGCCCTGCTGATCGTGGTTCCCGCGGTCGTGCTGCGGCGCTACGTCAACCTCATCATCAACATCTTTGACGACACGCCGCCGCCGCTGTCCATGGACCTGCGGGACTACGACCGGTTGGAGGGCAAGGCCGTGGTCTTCCGCGCGTTCGACGGACACGCGCTGCAGGGCATGCTGTTGCACGGCAATCCGGACCAGGCCCGGAAAGGAATAATCGTCTTTGCCCATGAATACGGAAGCAACGCGTACAGTTGTTCCCGCTACTGTCGTCCGCTGCTGGCGGCGGGCTATGACGTATTCACCTTCGATTTCCGCGGACACGGGCAGTCCGGAGGCGAGGAGGGGTACAAGCCCCGCCAATGGGCCAGTGACCGCGAGCTGGCCGACATGTTGGGCGCGATCGCGTTTGTGGAGGACTACCTGGAGCGGCATGACTACCCGCGGGAGATCGGCCTTTTCGGGATTTCCCGGGGCGGTGCGGCCGCCATCCTGGCGTCCGTGGACGTGGGAAGCGTGAAGGCCATTCTGACAGACGGTGCGTTCAGCAGCGACAGCACGCTGGAGTACCTCATGCAGCGGTGGGTCAGCATCTTCGCGAAGGTGCGGCTGATCTACGAGAACCACCCACCGGCCTTCTGGAGATTTCTCCGCTGGTTGACCTTCCGGGAGTGCCGTCGCCGTTTCAACTGCCGCTATCCGTCGGTTCGAAAGGCCATCGGCCGAATTCCCGCCACGCCGATCTTTTTCATCCACGGGCAGCGCGACAGCTACATCCCGGTGGCGCAATCGCAGTTGCTGTATGAGCGGGCGGGGGAGAAGAGGTACCTGTGGATCGTTCCCCAGGCCAAGCACAACCAGTGCGTGATCCAGGCCCCGCAGGAGTACGCCCGCCGGACGGTCCGGTTCTTTGACGAGCACCTGTTCGGGCAGGTCGATGCCGATGAATCACTGCCGCAGGCGGGTCTGAGCGATCTGACGCAGCCCGTGGCGGATCTCCCGACTCCCGCTCGCCGCCGTTTCACCCGCCTGACACGCCGCCGCGCACGACGTTAGCCGCGCGCCTGTGATCGCGCGGGCTTCGCCGTTTGGACTCCCATTCGAATCACGGAGGCACCACCGCCCCGGAGGGGGTCACCCCGCAACCGGCAGAGGCGTTACTCCTTCTTCGCGTCCTTCTCCGCCTCTGCCGCCGGTTGAGTCGTCGGCACAGGCTTGTCCGCCGCCGCGGGCGCCGTGGTGGGGGGAGGCGACGCCGACTCGGCGACCGGTTCATCGGGGAAGCCCGGTCGATTCTTCCAACGGAATTCCTTGATCTTCTCCGCGTACTTCTGCTTCTGGGCCAGTCGTGGGATCGTGTCCAGCCGAGTCTTCAACTCCTCAAAGAGCTGAACCTTGTACTGGCTGGCCTGGCGCTTCTCGGCCATGGCGGCATCCAGCTTTTTCACGTCCTTCGCCCGGCGGGCTGCCTGGATTTTCTCTTCCACGGCCTTCAGCTCGGCTGCGTGGCTCTTCTCGTAGGCGGACGCCCGTTCCTTCAACTCCTTCAGGATGGACCTGGCCGCGTTGATCTGGCCCTCCTCCAACTCGTAGTCGTCGATGAAAGCCTGTACGTACCCGTCCCACCATTCCAGACTGGTCCCCAGCACCTTCGCCGTGGGGATCTCCGTCGGCTTCGGCTGTCTGGGGTTCACCGGCGGGGTGTCCGGGCGTTCCTCCGGGAAGATTCCCTGCTCGTTCCCGACCTTGCCGCTCGCCCAGCCGGCGAACCGACCGTCCATGTCCTGGAAGGTCTTCTCCATCTCCTTGCGATCGTAGTCGTGCAGCTTCTTCTGCTCGTCGCTCAGAATGTCACGCCACTCGGAGTTGGCCGCCAGAATCTCCTTCTGCGCCTCCTCGAAGATCGGCCGGATCGCCCGGCCCAGGCGCTGCGCGGTGCGCGCATCCATCTTCCGGTTCGGGTTCTGATACCGCATCATGTCCCGCAGCACGGGCCAGATCTGGTCCTCGTTGTCCCGCAGAAACGCGTTCACCCGCTTGGCCATCATGTCACGGGTGAAGGCCGTCTGTTCCGGGTTCAGGTTGTAGCGCCGAGCCACGTTCTCCGCGGCCTGGCGGATCATGTCATCCACGGGCCAGGACCGGTACACGAACTCCCGGGCTTTCTCCGCGTCATTGTTGCCTTCGCTCTGCGCGCCGGCCGGCACCACCATCACCGCCATCCCGGCCACCACGCCCAACACCGTCCAAATACGCATGGTCATCGTTGTCGCTACTCCTTTTGCGAGCCAGGGGGTGCGTAGACACCCACCATCGGCCTCATTGTACGGGTCAGGTACTGTCCGGGTTGCATGTTTTTTGTCAAGTGGGAGCGGAAGAACCGGCCGGGAACCCGCAGCCACAGCCCCGGAGGAGATCCGGGGGGGGTCAGCGGGGACGGCCGGGGCGGAAGCAGTCGAGGAGGCGATGCATAGTTTTCCGCATACGTTTGCGCCAGAGGCGGCTTCGCAGTTGGGACAGGGCGCTGTGATCCGGTTCAATGGCCAGCGCCTTGTCCAGCAGGGCGCGGGCCTCCGACCACCGCCCCAGCTCCACGCAGGCCAGGGCCGCCCGGTGCATGGCCATCACGTAGTCGGGCTTGAGTTCGATGGCCTGCTGGCATTGGGCGAGTCCGGCGTCGCATTTGCCCTGCATGAAGTAGCATACGCCCAAGTGGTGGTGGGCGTACGCGGAGTTCGCGTCGTGGGCAATGACCTGGCGGAACATCCACTCGGCCTGCTCGGGCTTGCCGAGCTGGAGCAGGCAGTTGCCCATGGCCATGGTCGCCACGGGGCTGTTCGAATCGGCCTTCAGGGCCAGGGCCAGCTCCGTGCGGGCCTCCTCGTACCGCCCCTGCAGGAGGTACATCTGGCCCATTTGCAGGGCCAGGTCCGGGTATTGCGGTTCGAGCTCTCGTGCCTTCTCGAGCCAGGGCTCGGCCTGTTTGGGCTGGCCGCAGCGCAGGAGAAGCTCGCCCGCGGCGAAATGCGCTGCCACGTTCGTGGGCTCCAGCTCGGTAACCTGGGTAAATTTGCCGAGGGCCTGCGTGAAGTTCTGGGCCTGGACTTCCAGCTCGCCCAGCTCCAGGAGGACCTCAATGTCCCCCGGATCCTCGCGAAGCTCGGTCAGGTAATACGAGCGGGCTTCGTCCAGTTGGCCCTTGGCCCGGCAGGCCCGGCCGATCCGCTGGTTCACGCCAGGGAAATCCGGGGCCAGCTCCAGAACGCGTCGCCAGCAGTAGACGGCCCGGTCATACTCACCCCGCATGGCCAGGGAAGCGCCCATGTGGAAAAACGCGTAGGGTGACTCATCGTCGATCTGCTGGGCGAGGTAGAACATCTCCTCGGCCCGCTGATGCTCGCCCAGCTCGGCGTACATCATGATCTGGTGCGCGTAGGCCTGCTCGCAGTCGGGCTGGCGCCTGGCCAGGTCCGACAGAACCGCCAGCCCCTCGGTGAAGCGGCCGACGCGGGCGAGGTCGATGCCCAGGGAGATGGCCAGCTCGGGCTCTTCCGGCTCTAAGTCCAGAGCGTTCTGGTACGCGGTGATGGCGTCCTCGAATCGCTCCAACTGGTCGAGCAGGAACCCGCGGTGCGCGTGCCACAGCGGATTGTGGGGGTTGATCTGGAGCGCGGCATCCACCTCCACCAGTGCGTCTTCCCACTGCCGGGATTCCGACAACTGCTGGGCCCGTTCGATCCGCTGCTCTGCGTCGTACCAGTCGTTCATAGGCCTCGCACCGTGCGGGGGGCGGCCGTACCCGACGGCCCCACCTGAATAGTATCGGCCGCAGGCCGTCCAAACAACCGGCCGGACCTGTCGGTTCGCGGAATTGGCGGCGTGCGGGTGAGCGCTTGCGGAAGCGACCGGCGTCAGCACACATGCGTTGCCTTGACCGGGGGACGGGGCCGCCTACAATCGCCCGGCCAGGGATTCAGAACACCATGAACTGTGCGATCATTGGGCTGCCCCAATCGGGAAAAAGCACGCTTTTTGCCGCCGCAACCGGGCTGGCGCCCGCGCCGGGCCAGATGCCGCAGGTCAGGCGGGCGGCCGTCCCCGTGCCCGACTGCCGGCTGAAGCCGCTGGCGAAGGTCTTTGCCTCCAAGAAGATCACCCACGCGAACATCGAGTTTACCGACTTTCCGGGGTTCTCTCTGGCGGATGCACACGGGCGGGACCAGTTCCGCAGGTATCTCCCGGACATCCGCAGCACGGACTGCCTGGTTGTCGTGGTTCGAGCCTTTGAGAGCGACGAGGTGCCGACTTATCGCAATCGGGTGGACCCCTCGGCCGACCTGGATGACGTCTGGGAGGAGTTGGTGTTCGGCGACCTGGAGACGGTGACCCACCGCGTCGAGAAGCTGGAGGCGGGGCTGAAGAAGCCCACCCGGCACGACGATGAGAAGCGAGAACTGGCGGTACTTCAGCGTTGCCAGGAGGCACTCGAGAACGAGCGACCGATTTCCACCGTGCTGGATGAGATCACGGATGCGGCGGGGCTGCTGAGCCACTTCCCTTTCCTTACGGAAAAGCCGCTCATCGTCGTCTATAACGTGTCGGAAGATCGCGCGGCGGACGTCGATCCGCCGGCGCCCGCACACGCCCGGGCGGTCGTCAGTCTGTGCGCGGAACTGGAGGCGGAGATGGCCCGGTTGGAGGAGGCGGACCGAGCAGCCTTCCTGGCGGACCTCGGCCTGGAGGCCCCGGCGCGGGAGCGACTGATCCACGCCTGCCACGACGCGCTGGGATACATTACGTTCCTGACGGCCGGTCCCACCGAGGCCCGCGCGTGGAGCATCCCGAAGGGCTTCACCGCGGTGGAGGCGGCCGGACGAATCCACACCGACCTGGCTCGCGGGTTCATCCGGGCGGAGACGGTCGCGTTCGACGATCTGCTGGCCATCGGCGACTACAAAGCGGCCAAGGCGGCCGGGAAAGTGCGTCAGGAAGGCAAGACGTACGTCGTGCAGGAGGGGGATGTGATTCTGATCCGGTTCAATGTGTGAGGGATCGAGGGATCGAGGGATCAAGGGATCGAGGGATCAAGGGAT
>CAZPHH010000121.1:0-4544 GCA_964586145.1 uncultured Phycisphaeraceae bacterium
TCGAAGGCGCCGGCTTCGCGTTTGCCTCGTTGTACACCTCGTCGGACCTGGGCATCGGGAAGTAACTACGGTTTGAGCTTCCCCAAACGGAAGTCTTGGCAGCCGTCCGGCTGTGCCGATAGAATCACGTTATGCGCAACACCGCCCGATTGCTGATTGCCTGCCCGGACGGACGCGGGATCGTGGCTGCGGTGGCCGGCTTCATTGCCGAGCACGGCGGCAACCTGCTCGACGCCGACCAGCACACGGACAAGGACCACGGCGAGTTCTTCATGCGGGCCGCCATCGAGCGGGAGGGGTTCGGCCTAAACCGCAACACGTTCGCGGCGGCCTGGGAGCCGCTGGCCCGCCGATACCACATGCAGTGGAGCATCTTCTGGGGGCAGCCGCTCAAGCGGATGGCCATTCTGGTCAGCCGGCAGTCGCATTGCCTGATCGACCTGCTCTGGCGGTGGAAGTCGGGGGAGCTGGACGTGGAGCTGCCGCTGATCCTCGGCAACCACCCGGACTGTGCCGACGTGGCCCGCGATGCCCGCGTCCCGTTCGAGTACTGCCCGGTCCGGCCCGGCGACAAGGCGCGGCAGGAGCAGCAGGTGCTCGGCCTGCTGGCCGACGCGAAGGCCGATTTCCTGGTGCTCGCGCGGTACATGCAGATTCTGACGCCGGACTTCGTACGCCAGATGCCCAATCGCATCATTAACATCCATCACAGCTTTCTGCCCGCCTTCGCCGGCGGCTCGCCCTACAAGGCCGCCTACGCCCGCGGCGTGAAGATGATCGGGGCGACCAGCCACTACGTGACGGACGACCTGGACGCCGGCCCCATCATCGCTCAGGACACCGTATCCACGAGCCATCGAGACACGATCGACGACATGGTCCGCAACGGTCGGGACCTGGAGCGCCTGGTGCTGGCCCGGGCCGTCCATTTGCACGTGGCCGACAAGATTCTGGTCAGCAACAACAAGACGGTCGTGTTTGACTAGCGGACTCCGCGCAGGCAAGTGCAAGGCGATCGCACAGGGAACGGGGTACTGCCCGGCCTGCGGATTACGGGCATAGCCGTTCAGGTCGGCAAGCCGTTACCATTCGGATTGCGCTTCCGCGGGGACCTTGGCGTCGGGTGACACGGTGGAAGCCGGTGCCGGCTTGCCCGCCTCGTGTCGGGCGCGGGTGGCCGCGTGCTCCAGCAGCTCACACAGGGTCCTGTCGGTGTTGTTATACGGATTGACGCTGATGTGCAGCACTCGGTCGTCGTCCGTCTCGATCAGGATGACGGACTCTTCATACCAGCTATTCCCGGCAGCCAACTCAATGGCCCGGATGCCGCTCCACTCGCAGGACTGCACTTTGGGGCCGTGGTACACGCTGACCCGACGGTCCGTCAAGACGACTCCGTCCTCCTTCCTCGAGAACGTGCCGTTGGAGAAGAACCACTGGACGGTTTCGTCCTTGTCTACGGCCCCGATGGACTCAAGCCACTGGCGGTCCGACTCGCTGATTTGCTCCCCGGGTACCGGAACATTCTCTGGGAGAGTGGCGACAATCACCCAGCCGGCCACGCCGAGCAGGATGCCCACGACGCCCAGAACGACGGCGGCAATGGCCAGGCCCGCGCCCGCCTGCTCACCCCGGCGAGTCGGCCCGAGCGCCACACCGCCAAACACGATGCCCAGAAGGCTCAAAATGAACCCACAGCAGGTGACGAGGCCCAGCAACGAGCACACAAACCCGGCAATGGCCATCCCCGACGTGCGAATCGGCCCGGGCGGCTGCGCATACGTCGAGGCGGGAGGATACTCCGAAGTCCCGGGCCAGTTGTACGGGCTGTCGGCCATGTGCAGCCATCTACCGGAATCAATCCCGGGAATCAAGCAACGGCGACGCCGCTCGTCTGGTCCGCGAGGCGGAGCCCGCAAAGCCCCTGGTCCGCGGGGCGGACCCTACAAAGCTCTGCTGTGGGACCGGCTTTCCAGCCGGTCTCCGGTCTCTACCCGCGGCCGACTTCGTCCAGAACCAGCGAGATCACGTTGTCCGGGCTGATCCGCTGGATCTCATCGCTGTTGCGGCGCTTGTATTCCACGACGCCCTCCGTCAGGCTCTTGCGCCCGACGGTGATCCGGATGGGAATGCCGATGAGGTCGGCGTCCTTGAACTTGAAGCCCGCCCGGGCGTCACGATCGTCCAGCAGCGTCTCCACGCCCTCGCTCTCGAGCCGGTCGTGCATCGTGCGGGCCGTCTGCATCACCTGCTCGTCGCGCACGTCCAGGGCCACCACCAGCACGCGGAACGGAGCGATCCCCATGGGCCAGCAGATGCCGGCCTCATCATGGAACGATTCGACGGCCGCCGCCATGATGCGGTTCACGCCGATGCCGTAGCAGCCCATGATAAGTGGCCGGACCTCGCCCTTTTCGTCGGCGTAGGTCGCCCCCATCGCGGCGGAGTACTTCGTACCGAGCTTGAAGACATGCCCCACCTCGATGCACTTGTGGAACGACAGCGCGGACCCGCTGGGCGAATGGTCCTCCAACGTGGCATAGCGAATGTCGCCCGACTCCGTGATCTCGAAATCGCGGTCCGGATTCACGCCGGTCACGTGGTAGTCGGCCTTGTTCGCCCCGGTCACCGCGTTGTGCATGACGGTGACGGCCTGGTCCGCGACGATGCGGGCCTTGAGCCCCACCGGGCCCGCAAAGCCCACCGGCGCCCCGGTCACCGCCTCGATCTCGCGCGGCGTCGCCAGTGCCAGCGACCTGGCGCCCAGGTACCGCCGGAGCTTCGCCTCGTTGACCTCATGGTCCCCCCGGACCAGGGCCACCACGTTGGAGCCGTCCGCGTTATAGACCAGCGTTTTGATCATGTCCTGCGGCCGGCACTTCAGAAACTGTGAAACCTGGTCGATGGTGCTCAGCCCGGGCGTATGCACTTCCTGCAACGGCTGCTGGCCGTTGCACCCGGCGTCCGCCACGGGGCCGACGACCGCCCGCTCCAGGCTGGCGCAGACGGAGCCGTCGTTCGACCGCACGAGGTAGTCCTCGCCGGCCTCGCAGATGACCATGAACTCGTGCGACGCGTCGCCGCCGATGGGGCCGGAGTCGGCCTCGACCGGCTGGTACGGCAGGCCGCACCGCTGGTAGATGCGGCAGTACGTGTCGTACATCACCTGGTACGTTTCATCGAGGCTGGCCTTGTCCACGTGGAAGGAATACGCATCCTTCATGAGGAACTCGCGGGTGCGCAGCACGCCGCTTTTGGGCCGGGCCTCGTCGCGGAACTTGGTCTGGATCTGGTAGAGGGTGATCGGGAGCTGCTTGTGGCTCTTGAGATACGCCCGCGCGATCTCCGTAATCACCTCCTCGTGCGTCGGGCCCAGCACGGTGCCGCGGCGGAAGATCTTGTCGGGCAGGTGGATGAGCGTCTCGCCCATGGCCTCGACCCGGCCCGTCTCCTCCCACCATTCCACCGGCTGCATGGCGGGCATGTGAAGCTCGATGGCCCCCGCCCGGTTCATCTCCTGCCGGACGATGTTCGTGACGTTCTGCAGCACGCGGTAGCCCAGGGGCAGGTACGTATACGCACCGGCCGCCACCTGGCGGATTAAACCCGCCCGCAGCATGAGCTTATGAGAAATCGCGATGGCGTCCGCGGGGACTTCTTTGACCGTCGGAATGAAGTATTTTGTCCAGAGCATGAAGGCATCATCCCCGGCCGGCCGGACGAACGCAAGGCGCGGCGGGTTGCGTCGCCGCGACCGTTTTGCCGCCGTGGCGGCGGTGCGGAATTATCGGCCGTTTGCCGTACAATTGTCTGGATGAAGCCGGACGACGAGATCTGCTATTGCTACCACGTTACCCTGCGCAAGCTGGCCAACCACGCCCGGCGTGAGCGCCCGCAACGCCCGTCGCAGATGACGGAGTGTCTGGGCGCCGGCACCGGCTGCGGCTGGTGCATTCCGTTCCTGGTGAAGATTGCCGCCGACCCGGATCGCGTCGACGTGGCGTTGACGCCGGAGGAATACGCGACGGCCCGGAAGGAGTACATCCAGTCCGGCCGGCCGAAGAATGAGTTTTGAAGGGATCAAGGGGCCAAGGGATCGAGGGCGCGAGGGATCAAGGGAGGAAGGGATCGAGGGCGCGAGGGATCAAGGGAGGAAGGGATCGAGGGCGCGGGGGATCAAGGGAGGAAGGGATCGAGGGCGCGGGGGTCAGGGTGCGGGGACGGCACGATGCGCGCTCGCGCATTGCCTGTCCGCTCGTATGGGACCGGCTCCATCTTCTGTGGGACCGGCTTTCCCTTGTGGGACCGGCTTTCCAGCCGGTCTCTCGGGGCTTCCGGGTCATCACTCCGGCCAGACGGGTTCGGGCAGCCCCCGCAACGAGTACCCGCATTCGAGGCAGGTGGCCGAATCGGGAACCGGCGACGGCGCATTGGCTCCGTTCTCGTCCGTCATGGCGGAGGCGTCTCCGGCAAGTTCTCCGCATCCTGCTCGCGCGACCACGTCCACTCCTCGTACTCGTCGAAGAGCCAGTCGAAGATCGGCT
>CAZPHH010000121.1:4644-11277 GCA_964586145.1 uncultured Phycisphaeraceae bacterium
TCGCGCGACCACGTCCACTCCTCGTACTCGTCGAAGAGCCAGTCGAAGATCGGCTCGTTGCGTCGCAGCGAGTTCCGCATCCGCTCCACGAATTCGGGGTGCTGCGACATAAACTCGTCGAAGTCCGGAGCCTTTTGCAAGCCTATGAACGACGGGTCTGCGCCGCGAGCGTGCCAGTGCTGCATCACACTCTCACCGTAACACCGCCATTTCGTCCAACGGTGCGGACACTGGCCGTCGGAGTCTGTGCTTCCGGCTTCTGGTGTCTATTCGGCGGTGGACGGCTGGAAGTCGAAGTCCAACTCCAGCACCTTCTCCATGTCCGTGTCCCGCACGCGCACGATCGCAAAGACGCTGCCCGTGTCCGGGATGCTCGATGCGTACATGTACTCGACGTTCACGCCCGCACTGGCGATCCGCTCGCCGAAGAGGCCCAGGGCGCCCGGCACGTTCGGCATGGTGACGCCGAGCACGGGCACGGCCACGTAGGCGGCGCCGGCCGTTCGCAGGGCCTCCTTGGCGGCGTCCGGGCGGTCGACGACCAGCCGCATGGTGGCGATGTCGAAGGTGTCCAGCACGGTGAGCGCGGCGATGTTGATGTCCTGGTCGATCAGGGCGTTGCACACTTCGGCGATCACGCCGGGCCGGTTCTCCAGGAACACGGAGATCTGCTCGAGCATCTGGGTTTTCGGAGACATGCGGTCCTGTTTCCTCCAAACGGGGGCGTCCGTTGACGTCGCGCCCCTGGGGGCGCGATGGCCGAAACCGTCCGATTCGCAGCGGCGCGGCGCGACGCGTCGGACCGGCGCCGCGCGCGGCTTCCATCCTACCCGAATCCGCCCCGACGATTCCACCGGGCGCCTAGCCGGACGCGTCCTTGCCGCGGTTCGCGGTTGCGGACGCCGCGGGCTTGTCCTGGCTTCGCCGGGCGAGGCGGCGGCGCAACTCGGCGTCGATGAAGCCCTGCAGGTCGCCGTCCAGCACGCCCTGCACGTCCGAGTTCTTGTGCCCCGTCCGCTCGTCCTTGACCAGTTGGTACGGCTGCAGGGTGTACGTGCGGATGCGGTAGCCCCAGCCGATCTGACCCTTCTCGCTGTACGCCTTGGCCAGCTCCGCGTTCCGCTTGGCCTCTTCGATCTGGTACAGGCGCGAGGCGAGCATCTTGCGGGCGCTGGCCCGGTTCTTGTGCTGCGAGCGCTCGTTCTGGCACTGGGCCACGACGCCGGTGGCCAGATGGGTCAGCCGAACGGCGGACGACGTTTTGTTCACGTGCTGACCGCCCTTGCCGCCGGCGCGGTACGTGTCTTCCCGCACGTCCTTGTCCCAGTCGATCTCGATGAGAATGTCGTCCACCTCCGGCTCCACGTTGACGGCCGCGAAGCTGGTCTGGCGCTTGCCCTGCGCGTTGAACGGGCTGATCCGCTCCATGCGATGCACCCCCATCTCACACGAGAGCAGCCCGTATGCGTAGGGGCCGCGCACCAGGAAGTCCACGGACTGGATGCCTGCCTCCTCCCCGTCTTTCAGGGCCAGTTGCTCCGCGGAAAAGTCGTTTCGCTCGAAGTAGCGCAGGTACATGCGCATCATCATCTCCGCCCAGTCCTGGGCGTCGGCGCCGCCGGTGCCGGCCTGGATGGAGAAGTAGCAGTCGCGAGCGTCGTTCGGGCCGGAGAGCAGGGCGAGCAGTTCCGCCTGGTCCACGCCGGATTCCAGCCGCTGGAGCGTCTTGTTCAACTCGTCGCGGGTGGCGGCGTCTTCCTCTTCGTCCAGCAGTTCCAGGGCGGTGGCCGCATCGCCGCTGCGGTCGAGCAGGGCCTGCAGCGGCTCCACGATGGCCTTGAGGCTGCGCAGCCGGCCCACGACCTGTCGCGCGGACTCCGGGTCGTCCCAAAAGCCCGGCCGGCCCATGCGCAGTTCCAGTTTGCTCAGTTCCTTCTTCTTGGCGAAGAGGTCAAAGAGAGTCCCGGAGCGCGACGATCCGGGCCGATAGGTCTTCGAATGTGCTGCGCGGGTCTTCGTACATGAATCGTCTCCTGGCTCTTCCCCTGCGCGTTGCCGCGGCGACCGGGCCTGCGGCCTGACATCTCGGTGTCGGGCGATGTCTACTCCGGCGCGATCTCGCTGCCCGGAACGCGGCGGATTTCGCCGATCACCACGTTCTCCACGGGAACGTTCTCCAACCCGCTGCGGGTGTCCGTCTCCACGTCGGCAATATCGTCCACCACGTTCATGCCGTCCACCACTTCCGCGAAAACCGTGAACGGGGGCGGGCCCTCGTCCAGGTTCGAGTTGTCGTCCAGATTGATGAAGAACTGCGTGGTGCCCGAGTTGGCGTCTTGTCCGCGCAGGGCCATCGCCATGGTGGTCCGGATGTTGCTGAGCCCGTTCGGCGCCTCGCTTTCCACCGGGTCGCGAATCAGCTCGGCGTCGATCTCGATGATCTCGTCCGGGTCGTCCGGGTCCGGTATGAACCCGCCGCCCTGGATCACGAAGCCGTCCACCACGCGGTGGAACAGCACGCCTTCATAGAAGCCCCCGTCGACGTAGCGCAGGAAGTTGGCCACCGTCTTCGGCGCCGCCTCCACCTCCAGCGCCAGCGTGATCTCGCCGAACTCCTCCACGTCGATCACGACTCGCGGGCGCGTGCCTTCCGGGGCCTCATACGAGGCCACGAACACATCCGCCGTGCCCACGCGCGGGCCGTGCTCGTCCTCAGTCCGCACAGTCAGCACGATGTGAATGGTGCCGGCGGCCGTAGCGGTGAGGGTCGTCTCCGCCGCAGTGGGATCCGCAATGGTACCCGGCCCGTCCACCATCTGCCAGTCATACGTCACCGAGTCAAACTCGCCGTCGAACGACGCGGTCAGCGTCACCTCCTCGCCCACTCGGAGCACGGGCGACGAGGCCGTACCGGTGACGTCAACGGTCGTGGGAATCTCCACGGTCACCGCACGCGTGGCCTGGGCCGTTCGGTCGTTGGCCGTGTCCGTCGCCTGCACGCGCAGTTGCAGGGTCCCGCCCGCCGACGGTGTGACGGTGACCGTGGCCTGATCGCTGCCGTCGAGGTCGGCTTCGCCCGTCACGATCGACCAGACATACGTGATCGCCCCAACGCCGTTCGCGACCACGGCCGTCAGATTGAACGGTTGATCCAGCACCGCCGTGCCGGGTCCGTCGATGGACACGGTCAGGTCTTCCAGTTCCGACACGATCACTTCGGTCCGGCCGGTGCCGACCTCGCCGGTCTGGGGATCTGTCACGTCCACGCGCAGAACAAACGTGCCCGCATCCGGGAATGTCGCGGTCGTTTCGGAAGCATCCGGCGCGCCCAGTGTCACGCTTTCAGCCGGGGTTTCTTCACCGTCTTCATCCTTCTGCAGGGCCGACCACGCGTACTCAAGCTCCCCGGTCCGGGAGGCCGTCGCGGTGAACGTGCCCTGGTCTCCGACGTTGAGGTTCTGCGGGCCGTCGGCAGCGACGCAGAAGTCACCCGATGCCCCCGGCGCTCCCACCGTCACCGTCACGAAGGACTGGCGACTCCGCAGGTGGGGGTCTGTGGCCACCACCCGAAACTTGTACTGTCCTTGCACATCCAGCGGGCCGGCCGTCGCCACCCGCTGGTCTGCGTTCTGAACGTCCACGTCCCCCGCGGCCTCCGGCTTGCTCGACAGCGACCAGCGGTAGGCCAGAACCCCCCCACCCGACCCGACTGCCCGCAGCGTCACCATATCCCCCTGTCCCACGCAGCGGTCCGAACCGGCGTCCACGGAGGGCGGACGAGGGTTCTCCAGAAGCTGCGGGTTGCACGAGGCGCACAGCGCCCCCGCCAGAACAACGGCAGCGACGGTCAGTGTTCGTATCATTCGTCCATTCCCAAGGTTGTGCGCGGCCGGGGCGGACCGCCGCCCGGCCCGCTCTTGACCACTATCGTCTCGCCCCGCCGGCCCGCATGAGCCTACCCATCCTAACACGACCATCCGTGGCCGGTCAAAAGGCCCGCCCCCCGGCCCCACGGGGTCGCCGGCCGGCGAGTATTCCAGCCGGGCGACCTCGCTGCCGTCCGCGTTGCCCACGCCGACGACAGAGAAGTTCCCGCCGAGCAGGTAGTACGAGGTCTCGCCCGCCCGCAGGCCGGTGGGTCACTCGGTCATCTTCTCCATGCTACCCATGAAGGGACTTGTACAACGCCAAAGCAGTACGCATGTGAGCGTTCGGAGTTTCGACCGTGAAGTTGTCCGCGTTATCTGACCCGCCGACCAGTGGAGAGACAATTGGGACGTAGTGCATTCCTTCCGGCAATGGACCAAGACGCGCGGCTACGCGTCTCAGGCGATCCGGGTCTGTGCATGCATATCTTTCGTCGAGCACTGATGCGAACAAACTTCGAGGGCTGTCTGCCAAGACGAACGCTTCGAAGGTCTCAGGCGCGTAAAGGACTGCACGACACTGTTCTCCCTCCCATCGGAACCCAATCTGGTCACCAAAGCACGTCTCGGCGAAAAACACCGGACCCCCTTGGTTGGGACGTGGGTAGATCTCAAGCCAGAGGTCCTTCCGGTTCCACTCGACCAGACAATCGCGGTCCATGGGGACCTTGCCATCCCCAAATACATACAGTTCGCGATCAGCAAAGTAGCCTGCCCCGACTCTTTCCCAGAACTCCACCAGAGCTGAAGGCACCGTGACCGCAAACGCGTCCTGAACCTGCGCCTCCAGATAGGCCGCGTCAATAGGCTGCCAACTCCGATCCTCCTTCGGAAAGGCCCTGAGGAAGTCACCGAATGGCTTGTACGGGTCTCTCGCGGTCATCTCATTTTCGCGATCAAGTTGAATCCACGTCGCCGTCGGCGGTCATCTCGTATTCCTCATCCCAAACCAGAACGAATCTCCCCTGCGCTTTCCAACAGGCAACATACTCCTCTGTCAATTCCACTTCTTCAGACGACTCTGAAGATGGGTCGTTCCCAAGATTCTGGAGGTACTCCGGTGCATCACGAATCCCTATCGTTTGCTCTTTGATGCAGAACTCCCGAACATGTATCGTGCTCGGAGCTACACCGAGTTCGCGCATCCATGCTCGCATCAAAGCGGCAGTAGCCTCCTTAGAAGACCCAGCGGGCATTGCCCTTGTTTCATAACGCAAGTACTCTCCTGAATCGTCAAAGAAGACGCACAGGATGTCGCGTCCTTGTCTCCCGAGGAGAACCTGAAGACCGATCGATGGGTTCCGGCCCGCGGCAAAATACACAGACGAGTGTTTGATCGCGTATTGTTTCGCTTGCACGTTGCACGTTCCCGTTGACTATCTGACATGCCATTCCGTGGACACGGGTCCGGGGGGTATCCCTTGACCCGTACGGCCTAGACGTCCGCCCGTGTTGTCCCACGGCAGGCCTCCAGGCGTCGCTCCCAAATGCTGGCGAAACTGCCCTTCAATAAGCCCCCGCATCTCCGCTGGCACCTCAAACACCTCCACTTCCAGGACCCTTCCTGTCTTCTGGCTGGCCGAGACATATGCCTTGAACCGACCGGTGAAAGTTTGTGGAGTTGTTTGCCCAACCTTAAGTATCTGCTCCGTATTTGCGTCACGGAGCAAGTACACCAAGCCCCCATCCTCGAACGCGGCTTGCCGCCATGTGGTGCCTGCAAGATCAAGAACATGGCCGCCCCTCGACACGACAATGTTCCCGCTGCCAGACGTTTGCTGCGCGGGCTTCATGAACGAGAACAGCAGTTGCTCTTCCCTCCGCGTGGCCGAGATTCTTCCCGGCGACAGGCCGCTTCCCAGAATAACGTCGCCCGGCTCCGCGTCAAACACGACCACCACCACGCGCTGATAGCCACGTTCGACTGCCGCGAGCACTCTCGAGCTCACGGACACTGGCCGGGCAGATTGCCCCGCTACATGGGAGACCGTCAGCGCGGGCGCCGCGGAAGCGCGTTCCAGCGCCAGCGCTGGTATGCCGACGGCGGCCACAACGGAGGGGGCCGTATCCACAGCAAAGGCGAGGGTAGGATAGCCGGCGTCCGCGAACAGTGAGTACGTCTCGGTCGGTGTCACCTCGCCCCAGATCATTTGCCGTGTACCCGCCTGGAACGAATCGACCCCGTGCAGCGAGAGAGCTCCGCCCCCCGCTACACCGGCAACCCCGCCCGTTTTCACGATGATGATCACGCCGACCGTGAACTCGGCCCCGCCTTCCGCCGCACGCATCCCGCCGGCGACTCGCGTGACGACAGGCTCCGCCCTGTTGGCCGTCTCGGCGAGCGGATAGATCAATCGCTGATCCACCTGCTCATAGACCAACTGGCGCATCGGATTCGGATCTGCGGTGATCCCCATTCGGTCGCTGACCTGCTCCATCCAGCCGTCACCGGTCAGGTACCTACGGATTGCCGCCAGCAAGCCATCATCTTCGTACTGCGTCCCCATCGGGTCGCGGAACCGCGCCGGGTTGCTTCCGAAGGCTTCGTAGAGGTTCCCGCCGTCGATGTAGCCTTTGGGGTCGCGTTGGAGGAAGCGGCCGTGCTTGAGGTCGAAATACCTCGCGCGGGAGTATTGGAGCGACAACGCGCCGTCCGGGCCCGACCGGCCACTGGTCAGCACGTCCACCATGCCGCCGTGCAGGGCGA
>CAZPHH010000122.1:0-2432 GCA_964586145.1 uncultured Phycisphaeraceae bacterium
TGAGATAACCCCTTACGAGCCGCGTCGACGACTCATAATCGATTGGTCGGGGGTTCAAGTCCCTCCGGGCCCAGTTTCCTGATGAGCGCCCCCGGCACGGCGGTCACGCCCGCGAGATACGCCGATCGCGCAACCGCCCGGCTCTTTGGCTGGGATTCCCACCCCGCAACTCCCCCTGCTGACCAAACGGGGGCGAAACGAATTGCGAATGGCGAATGGTGAATCGCGAATGGCAAGCGGGGGGGACTGTGAACGCATGTCGCCCGACCCGCCCCCAAGGGCCGTAAGCCTGCGCCACTGCTTCTTGAGCAGTGCACATTCTCCGCCCTCGGCCCCAGCCCGGTTCGCGGACCTTCCCCGTCGCAGGCCTGTAGGGTCCGCCGTGCGGACCATCTTTTCCAGTCGTCGCGTGGGGTCCGCTTCGCGGACCATCCGTTGTTGCGGTGGGCGTGCGTGCCCCTGCTCCAGAGCAGTGCCCGTCCCCACTTCAGCGCCGCAGGCCCGCCCGAGACCAGCCCGCCCGTTTCAACGGCGGGTCCGCGCCGCCCCACCCCAACCCCCCGGTTCAGGCCGATCGGCGCCCCAACGGGGTGGAGGTCTGTAGCCAGGCGGCGCGAGCCCCTGGGAGGGATCCCATCCCCCAACCACCCGTGCCCCATCGGGGCGACACCCTGTGGCACTCCTGGGCCGTCCCATCCCCGCTCGATCGCAATATGAGATGTCCCGTTTGGCACGCGCCCCGGAGACACAAAGTCGAAACCCCGCCCCACCCGACGAGCCAACCAAGGGCTTTCCCCTATATACGTCCCGCAGCCCCCCGTCCCCGTGGGATGGAGCCGGTAGTACCGTGTGGCCCCGACGATCGGAGCCCAATTCCCTCACCCCACAAACACCCGTTCCCGGTGATATGCCATGGCCTCCGCATCCGGCCGATACCGCGTCGGAAGCCGGATCGGCCGGCCCTCGATCGCCAGCAGCGCCTCCCGGTGAATGGGCGACGGGTTCCCGGTCCGAAGCCGCCCGGAAATGACGACCCGCAGGTCCTCATCCAGCGTGATCAGCCCACGGTCGAACGCCCGATCGTGCAACGTAGACAGCGCGATGCCGTTGCGCGGGTCCAGCCGCCGTCCTTCCGACACCGACCACGGGATGATGTGGCTCGCCTGGATCAGCGCAGGAACGCTTATTCCCGAAATCGCGCACGTGTAGTCATAGCTCGCCAGCACGGCGGCGCGGAACAGCCCTTGCGCTCGCCGTGTCCGCACGACCCGCTGGTCTTCCGTCGGTCCTGAATGAGCGATGGCCTCCGCAGCTTCCTCAGCTTCCTCAGCTTCCTCCGCGTCCGCCGTCGCCCGCAGCCCCAGCCGCTGCCGCGCCTCTTCGCTTTCCGCGGCGAGCCCTTCCCAATCCTCGTCGAATTCGGCGAACACCGTGCGATCCGCCGCCGAAGCGTTGCTCAACCCGGACACGTCGCGTGCCTGGTGCAGCGGATCGAGGCTCGCGAAGTTGCACAGCTTCATCGCCAGAGAACTCGGCGTCCGACTCAGCGCTCCGGCCAACGCGATGATGTCCGGGTTGTTCCGATGAAGCCGTCCGAACGGCGTCCGGCAATACAGGCCGAACGCAACGAGTAGCTCGTCCCGCGTCCAAGCTCTGCGTTCGCCAGCCACGACTTCGGCGCTCCCTTCATCCGGAATGCTACCTCCACAACCCCCGCCCGCAAGCGACGCGCCCCACGGCGATCCAAACCAACGAATATCCCCTGAATCATCTCCGCAGCGTTCAGTCGTCCCTTGCGGGACTGGGGCCTGGGGGGGCCGAGCCAAACCGGCCTTCAAAGGCCGGCCTATCCTCGCGCCGGCCTACGGCCGATCGACCGGCCCTCGAAGGGCCGGCCAGACAAAAGAAACTGAAGACCCGAACGGGTGGTCCGCGAGGCGCACCCTACCCGACTCCGTCGCTTCGTCGCTATGTCGCTTGGGTTGCGGGCGCAGCCCGCGCCTCAAGCAGTCATCGCCGGCCACTGCCGGCGTCATTCTCTTCGTGCCATCGTGCCCATGTGCCTTCGTGCCTTCCTCTTCGTTCTTGCGTTTCCCCCCTTCTGCGATACTGTCCCCAGCGGTTTCCTTTTGGCCGGTCGAGCCCAGTCGCCCTACGACCGATCACGGTGTGGACATGGCAAACGAAGCGGACACATGCCGGCAATTCGTCGTCCCGAAACGCCAGGCCAGGGTGGACCGCCTCAAGGCCCTCCAGGCCCAGACCGCCGCCGAACGCGACGCCCTGCTGCCGGCCATTCTGGACCGGGCGTTCAAGGGAGAATTGTGAGCCGGCCGGAGCCGGCGGCCTCCGGCCAGGACGGGACAGCAGCAGACCATGAGAGCCGGTGAGGGAGCGAGTCCGACGGGTCCGCCCACACCCTACGGCCCACA
>CAZPHH010000122.1:2532-11022 GCA_964586145.1 uncultured Phycisphaeraceae bacterium
ACAGCCTACACTACAGCCTTCGGCCCACAGCCTCCCTCCGTGCCTGTGGCGGTCGATTGACATCCGCCGCCCGGCCGGTAGAACCCTTCCCCATGGAGCGGTGGATCGGAGTCGGCGGGCTGTTCGGGCTCATGGGCCTGGCCTGGGCGGTCTCCGCGCATCGCCGGCGCATTCAATGGCGGACGGTGATCGGGGGGCTGGGGCTGCAGTTCGTGCTGGCGGTGCTGGTTCTGCGGGTGGACGCGGTGCGGCGGGTGTTTGACTCTGTCGCCGTCGTCATCACCCGGGTGCTCCGCTTCACCGACCAGGGCACGGAGTTCATCTTCGGGGCCCTCACGGACAACCAGGCGTTGGGCCAGGCGCTGTATGGCGAGCCGAACGCCGGACTGGCCTTCATCTTCGCGTTCAAGGTGCTTCCCGTCATCATCTTCTTTGCCTCGCTGATGGGCGTGCTGTACCACCTGGGCGTCATGCAGCGGCTGGTGGAAGGGATGGCCTGGCTGATGACCCGCACCCTGCGCGTCAGCGGCGCGGAAAGCCTCGCCATGAGCGCCAACGTCTTCGTCGGCCAGACGGAGGCCCCGCTGGTCATCAAGCCGTACATCTCCGTCATGACCCGCTCGGAGCTGATGGCCCTGATGACCGGCGGGTTCGCCACGATTGCCGGCAGCGTGTTCGGCTTCTACGTCAGCCTGCTGGGCGGCGACGACCCGCAGCAGCAGGCGGAGTTCGCCAAGCACCTGCTGACGGCCTCGCTCATGTCCGCCCCGGCTGCGTTCGTGATCGCCAAGATCATGATCCCGGAGACCGAGGAGTCCCAAACGGCCGGCTTTGTGAAGGTGCGGTTCGAGCGGACCACCATCAACGTGATTGATGCGGCCTCCAGCGGCGCGGCGGACGGCCTGAAGCTGGCCCTCAACGTGGCGGCCATGCTGCTGGCCTTCATCGCCCTGATCGCCCTGGTGAATTACCCGCTGGAGCAGTTGGGCCAGTGGGGGCCGGTCCACGAGTTCCTCGCCGACCGAGGAGTGGAAAAGCTGACCCTCAGCGTGCTGCTGGGGTGGCTCTTCTCGCCGCTGGCGTGGCTGATGGGCGTGCCGTGGGAGGATGCGGGGCAGTTCGGCGGGCTGCTGGGTGAGAAGATCGTGGCCACGGAGCTGATCGCCTTCAACTCTCTCCACACCATCATGCTGTCGGACGACCCGATGAGCTACCGCAGCAAGGTGATGGCCAGCTACGCCCTTTGCGGGTTCGCGAACTTCGGCTCGATCGCCATCCAGATCGGCGGGATCGGCGGGATCGCCCCGGACCGCCGGCGAGACCTGGCCGCCCTGGGCCTGCGGGCGATGCTGGGCGGGGCCCTGGCCACCTGGATGACGGCCACCATCGCCGGGATTCTCTGGGTGCCGGGGTGATGCGGGGTACCCGGGCGCGCGTTTCTGCCGCTTCCCGGCCGGATCGGAGGGCTTGTGATTTTACTCCCGGCCGGGAAGCGGGTAGCATAATGCGATTGTGACCCCCACGCATGGGCGTGAGAGGCGCGGGGTTCGGAGCCGACCTGAGGGGGAGCCCCGCCGGTCCGACCTGAGAAGCGAACTTTCAGAACGGAGAGAAGACCATGAGACAGTGGATGCCCCGGTTGACACTGATCGCCGTGGCGTGTGGTGTGCTGAGCAGCGGCATGGCCCTCGCCCAGGACCAGCCGATGACCGCGTCTGACCCGGAGATGGCGAAGATCCAGGAGGAGCTCAAGGCCATTCGGCAGGAACTGGCGGCCCTTCGCACCGAGCTGCGGCAGGTGGCGGCGCAGTTGCGCGCGTCGCAGGCCGCACAGAAGCCGGTGACGCCGCCCACGCCGCCGCCGCCGGACAACACCGTTCACAACATCCCGACGGCGGACGCACCGGTGCGCGGTCCGAAGGACGCTCCGGTCACCCTGGTGGAATACGTCTCGCTCGCATGCGGCTTCTGCATCCGCGAGGATCCCATGCTCAAGTCGGTGCTGAAGGAGTACCCCAACGACGTTCGGTGGGTCTTCAAGCACTTCCCCATGTGGGACCGGGCCAAGCCGGCCCATGCCGCTACCGCACTCGCGATGAAGCAGATGGGCAACGACGGCTTCTGGAAGATGTACGACAAGATTGTCGAGGGCGGGGCGAGGAAGCTGGAGAAGGCCCACCTTCGCCAGTACGCGGAGGAGCTGGGCATGGACCTGGCCGCGTTTGACGCCGTCATGGCGGATGACGCGCAGGTCGCGGCGCTGGCGGACGTGGACGCGACCCCGGCCCGCGGCTTTGGCGTTCGGGGCACACCGGCCATATTCATCAACGGCAAGCGGCTCCAGGGCCAGCGGTCGCTGGAGGCGTACAAGGCCATGATCGACGAGGCCCTGAAGGAGGCCAAGGGCGAGAAGAAGGGCGATTGAAGTCGCCCCCTTCTCTGATGGGACAGGCATTCGGAGCCGGGTCCGCGCCGCCTCGCGCGGGTTCGGCTCCGTTTCTTTCACGCCCAATTCTGCGTCACGGCTGCGCAGCAGGCGCCGCGGTCGGCTGCGAGGCGGCCGGCGGCGGCGCGGCGGAGAACCCGAGCGTCAGACGGGCGATGTAGTGGTCCGGACGGCTGGCGGAGACGGCGAACGTCGCGCAGTGCACATCGTCGCCGAGTTGGGCGAGCCGCTCCAGAATCTCCGCAAGGCCCGGCTGCGACGGCGGCGGCAGGGGCAGGGTCAGTTCCACGTCCGTCAACGCATCCTGCCGCTGGATGCGCAGCACGAACGGCCGACCTTCTTTCTGCGCCTGCACGTGCTGCCGCAGGTCGGCGTTGGGGTGATCCATCGAGAGCACCCGGCCATCCACAGCCAGAATTTCGTCGCCCGCCTGGAGCGCTCCGTCGGCCGGTGTGTCCGCATAGACGCGAGACACGCAGACGCGTCCGGGCTTCTGCTGGATGCTCATCCCGATGCCCAGGGATCGCTTCGGCCGCATGGGATATGAGGCATCGCCGGAGAGCACGAGCCGCCAGAACGAATCCGGATTACCCGCGACGTCGCCCAGCCAGCGCCGGATGATCTGCGAGCACAGGGCGGGCTGACAGATGGTCAGCGCCGTGGAGCGGACCCGCTGACGAACGGCCGAGACGACCTCGGGAGCGTCCCGCAGCCGCGGGACCAGTCCGCGGTCCGCATCAATGATCGTCTGCACGTGATCCGCGTGGAGCCCCATCACGAGCCAGCCGTCCAGTGGTGCGTACGCCGGTTGAATGCGGTGCCGCCGCGTCGCCGCGAGGGATTCGTCGTCCGCCGGCCGGCTCGTCGGGAAGACCAGCCGCGAGAGCATCGTGCCCCCGTGCTCCTCTCGCGAAAGATGCGGGAGGCGCCGGCCCGGTTCCTCCGGAACGCGGTCCCTCAGAAACGCGGCAATGGCGTCATCCAGGGCCCGTGCCGTGCCCGACGCTTCACGCGATTCGAGCAGCACCGCCACCTGCGGAAGGTCGCCCGCTTCGCTGCCGCCGTGGCCCCAGACCACGATCACACGCGGTCCCAGCCGGGCCAACCATTCGGACAGGGCTGCCTGCGAAACCGGCAGGGCGCCGGACAGTGCCGCGAACAGGCCGGCCTCACGGGTCAACGCGCCGCGAACGACGGACCAGTTCACCGACGTGCCCCAGGTCCACAGCGTGGACAACGGAAGCCGCAGGAGACGATCGACCTCCACGGGCGGTCGGTAGATCCGCTCACGCACCTGGTCCAGGCGCGCCCGAATGACGAAGTCCACGCGCTGATCACGCACGTGGATGCCGATCACGCCCCAGCGCAACGACGGCCAGTAGTCGCCGCCGCCGGTCCCCGTGGGAACGGTGAAGTAGACGTGGCCGGCCCAGTCCGCGCCAAGCTGCCGAACCTGTCCGACGTAGCTCCTCGAGCCGGCGAGGTTCGGCTCCTTCCCACCGTCCAGAAGCGTGATGACCTTTCGGTAGAACTCCGTCGTCTCGTCCTGCTGCGAGATCGCCACCACGCGGCCGTCGGTGGCCAGCCACAGCCCGCGCCGGGTCCGGCAGAGCCTCACACGCTCGCCGTGCGGCTCCGTGGTGATCACCTGCGCAGGGGCCGTCAGCCGGTCGATGACGGACGGGTCGGGCGGGCGCAGCAGGATGACTCCGTACCGAAGGCGCTGCCAGTCCGGTGCGGCCAGGGCCGCCTGGCCGGCAAACAGACTTGTGAACACTTCCTCCGCGGGGAGTCCGAGGTTGGAGGAGACGACGTCGGCCCAGTCCAGCGTGCGGTCCGCCTCGGCGCGGTCGGCGCCGCCGGCGTCGGTCGTGAAGAGTTCGATCAGCCGCCAGGCGTTCAGGTTGCGAAGCTGCTCCTGGAGGCGATCCAGTCGGCGGAACTCGACGAAGACGCCGGCGTCGGCGGGGATGAATCGAGACAGCGATGCGTGAGGTTCTCCGCGTGGAGCGTCGGCCCGAGCAACCGCACCCAGGGCAACCGTCAGCGCACTGGAGACGCACCGAGCGATGAGATGCGATCGAGCCGCGGTCATTCGATTGCGGAATCCGCCGCGGTCGGTGGCCTGGGCGGACTACAGGTCTTCCACGTCGCCCGCGGCCGACCCGTTCGGCGGCGGATCGTCGGGCGGTCGAGGCAGGCCCTCCATCATGGGCCCGGCGCCGCCGGCCTCCGACCAGATGGCCTGCAGCGTCGCGCGAAGCGTGCGTTTGCTCGCTTCGCCGAGCGAGTGCAAGGTGTCCCGGGCGGCCGATGCGCCCCTCTGGAACCGTTCCTGCAACGCCAGAGCGGCGTCGTCCAGGCCGACCTCGGGCGGCATGGGCTGCATCCGCGCCTCGGTCTGCTCTCGCGTTTCCTTCTCGCCCAACACGCGTGTCTCCCGCGGCTCGGGCCAGAACCCGACGACCAGCAGCAGACACGCGGCCGCCAGCGCCGGACCCGCCGTCCACAGTACGCGGGAACGGCGATGGAACGGAATGGGGGCGGCCGGCTGCTGCCGGATGCAGGCGACCAGCCGGTCGGTGAAGTCTTCAGGCAGGGACGGTTCGTCGTGCTCGGCGCGGATGACCTGGCCGGCCACCTCCAGCAGGGCCAGCTCTTGGCGACACGAGGGGCAGCGCAGGCAGTGCGCCGTGATCTCCGTCGACAGATCGTCGCTCAACTCGCGATTCAGATGCGCGTCAAACAGATTGCGTGCCTGTGGGCAAGTCAGACCCGACATACGCGACATTCCTTGAAAGCCGCAGGCGGGATCGGCAAGGGCCGCACGGCCCCGACCGCCCCGTCTGCCGGTCCGATCCCTTCTACCCGGCCAACTCTCCCAGGATGCGGTCCCGCCGGGCGTCGTCCGCCATGAGCGGTTCCAGCATCTCTTTGAGCCGGGCTCGCGCCCGATGCAAGTGGCTCTTTACAGTGGCCACCGGCAACTGGAGTACCTGGGCAATCTCGTGGCAGCTCTGGTCGTGCCGATAAAACAGCACGACGGCCGCCCTTTGGGGCGGACTGAGCCGATCCACCTGACCCCAGACCATTTCCTTGAGCCGCCGGGCCTCCTCCGATTGGGCGGTCTCCTCGTCCGCCCCCGGCTCCGCGGCCGAGAATATGCTGAAATCCACCTCGCCGCTGAGGGCCTTCTTCCGCCGCATCGCGTTGAGGCAGAGGCGATACCCGATGGTGAACAACCACGTGCTGAAGCGATACTCGGACGAGAACGAGTCCAGCGACGAAAAGGCCTTGAGGAACGCCTCCTGGCACAACTCCTCGGCATCGTGGTGGTTCCGGATAATGCGCCAGAGAAAGGCGAAGAGCCGGTCCTTGTGGGCGTCAATCAGTTCGCGCAGAGCCTGGCTGTCGCCGCGCTTCGCCTGGTCAACCAAGCGATGCTCCGCGCGACGGTCCAGAGACCCTTCCCCACTGGACTGGCCGACGTGCATGGGCTCCTGAAAGATTGTACCCGCTCCTTTCGGCGAGGGTTGCGTACCACCCGGGAGGCGGATGGGGCGTGGCCGACGCCTTGACCGTCGGACCCTCCGCCCCCGTTTGCCCCGAACCGGGCCGTGCTTTATTCTACCATCGGGTCGTGTCCCGGCACGCCGTTTGGCGAAAAGGACGGGTCGACGCCGGCGGCCTCCACGAAGACCTGATGTAACCATATTCTGAGCAAGAGGTTATGGGAAAGACCCCGTCCAAGCAAGCCCCCAGCATCCGCAACAAGAAGGCTCACTTCAAGTTTGAGATTCTGGAGAAGCTGGAGTGCGGGCTCGTGCTTCGGGGGACGGAGGTCAAGAGCCTGCGGGCGGGGCAGGCCTCGCTGGACGAATCGTACGCCCGCCTGCGGGACGGGGAAATGTGGCTGATCGGCTGCCATATTCCCCCGTATGAGTACGGGAACGTGATGAATCACGAGCCGCGCCGGGCCCGCAAGCTACTGCTGCATGGCCGGGAAATCCGCAAGCTGACGCCCAAGCTGACCCAGGCGGGTCTGACGGTGGTTCCCCTGCGGATTTACTTCAACGAGCGCGGGCTGGCCAAGTGTACGCTGGGTCTGGCCCGGGGCAAAACGCACGGGGACAAACGCCAGGACATGCAGAAACGCGAACAGAAGCGGGAAATGGACCGAGCGACACGTCGCGGGGGAAGGTAGGCGGCACGTTGGAGAAAACGGAGCGGGAAAAGCTGGTCGCGCGAGCGGCGCAGGGAGACCGCGACGCGCTTCAATGCCTGATCGTCCGGCATCACGCATCGCTGCGGCGCGAGGTGGCGCGGGGGATCGGCCCGGCCGTACAGCGATACCTGGATGCGGAGGACGTCTTGCAGGACGCCTACGTGCTGGCGTTTCGCAACGCGCGGGCCGCCGACCTCCAGAGCGGTGAGCATTTCTTCCGCTGGCTGCGGACCATCGCCCAGAACCAGCTCAAGAGCCGGCTTCGCGCGCTGCGCCAGAAGAAGCGTGATATCGCCCGAGAGCAGCCCCTGCCCGGTGCCGACCGCACCCCGTACCCGGCCCTGGTTGAACAACTCACGGGCTCGGACACGACCCCCAGCCGGCGACTGGCCCGCGCGGAAGCGACGGCCGCCATGTTGACGAGCCTGGCCCGGCTGACGGACGAACAGCGCAGCGCGATCCGCATGCGTTTCCTGGAAGGCCGGCCCGTGGCGGAGATCGCCGGCCGGCTGGGCAAATCGGAAAGCGCGGTCTACATGCTCTTCCACCGCGGCCTCAAGGCCCTGCGCGACAGCCTGACGTTCATCAGTCGGTATTCTCTCAGCGGGTGAGACCGCATCCCCGGGACATGTCACCACGGTACACACACCCAGCCAACCCTGAAGGCCGTTCGCCGGCCAGTGGTCTTCTTTCCTTTTTTGCGTGCTGCCGCGTGAGAGGGTCGGGGCGTACGGCGTATCTGTGAACAGACAGACGTCCCAGGAACGCCTGGTGTGGCAAGGCCCACGCGGCCCAGGCGGTTCCTTCAGTCGGCGCGGCAGACCTCGCGGGACGGGAAATCGACGTCAGACGGCGTGAATGTTCGGTGGTCCGGCTGTCCAACAGCCAGTGAGGCGCGGTGCGCGCACACGGTGAAGGATTCGTCGGACGTCGGCCCTGTGTAGCGGGCCGCCATCGATTCGCACGGATCCTGGAAGGAGGAAATGCAATGACTCGGATTCGTTTGGGCCTGGTTTGGGGCGTCCTGGGAGCGCTGGGGGCGGCCAGTGCGGGAGCCGCGGGCTTTACGGAGGACTTCAACATCTGGCCGAACCCGGACTGGACACAGCATGGCGGGACGAACATTGACGTGAATCAGACCTACCCGGGAGCGGTCTACGCACACGGGGCTCGGGACTTCAGTCCGGCCGCCCGCATCACGCATGCCCAGACGACGGGGACGGGCGACTTTGAGGCGTCGTTTGATCTGCGCGTGCACGACTACAGCGGCAACGGCCGAGTGTACGTCGGGTGGATGAACATCGACGAGTATGGTTCGGTTCAGGATCACGACACGATGCAGGACCTGTACGGGTGGCACATGCACAGCTCGGACGGCACGCCCGCCAGCGGGGTCTGGCTGAACATCTCCTCGGCAGAGGGCGGCGCCATTCAGTTGACGGCCACGCAGGAAGGGGTCCAGTACGATTGGGATGTCAGCTACGCCGGCCTGAATGACGGAAATCTGTACCGGGTGACCTTCGGGCGCAGCGCCGACCAGGGCTACCTGAGCGTGTTCGACGTGGATGCGAACGAACTGGCCGGTCCGGACGTGGCGATCAACGTGCCGGAAGGCGCCATCTACGACTTCTTCCACATCTCCACGATCGACAACAAGGCCAACAACTGGTGGGCCGATTTCGAGATCGACAACCTGTCGCTGGTGCCGGAGCCGGCCACGATGCTCCTCCTGGGCCTCGGGGCCATCGCGCTGTACGGCAGGCGTCGAAGGTAATCCTGATCTATGTGACAGCGCGGCGGGCGGGGCGGATCCGCGGGG
>CAZPHH010000123.1:0-10916 GCA_964586145.1 uncultured Phycisphaeraceae bacterium
GGTCCGCACGGCGGACCCTACGAATCGGGGTCGGTCACGCGGCCGTCGTCGGTGTAATCTCGGTCGGCGGTGCCCAGGCGGCGGAACATGTCGCGGATGTCGCGGGTGCCGCCGATGCCAAACCACACCACCGTGATCGTCCCCAGCCCGAACCCCAGCCACAGGTTGAATCGCCAGAACCACAGCCACGTCTCTGGCGGGATGCCCACAGTCGCCTGGACCAGGGTGCCGACCAGGAAGACGGCGAACCAGAAGAAGACCCAGATGATGAACGCCGTGTACAGCGCCCGGTCCCAGCGACTGAAGTCCGGGCCGAGGTGAAACAGGGAACGCGGGGGCGGCGCCGCGCGGTGGGCGGCATCCGCAGTGTCGGCGGCGATCGCGTACTTGCCACGATGCAGAATCCGCTCCAACTCCGGACGCGAGCGCGGGTCCAGCCATGAGAACACCACGTACAGCGTTGCAGAGATCACGATGGTGAAGAACAGAATGCGCTGCCCGTCCAGCGGAAACTCCCGGTCCAGGTGCTGGGTGAACACGTAATGCACGATGAGACCGGCGGTGGCCAGCGTGGCGCTGCTGATCATCGCCGCCCACGCCCCGAGCGTGCTGCCCCGCCGCCAGTAGAGCCCGCCGATCATCACCGCGCCGGCGCCGCCCATGTAGATTGCCCCGGTCAGGGCGAAAAACATCAGAATGTACTGCGACTGTCGATACAGCAGGCTGAACAGGAAGATGAAGATCGCGACCCCGCAGATGGATACCCGCAGCAGCCGCATCTGCTGCCGCGCGGTGAAGGGCCGCCGCCGGAACGGCACGACCACGTCCTGGATGAACATGCTGCCCCACGAGTGAAGGTACGTGTCGTGCGTGCTGATGAACGCCGCCAGCATCACCGCGGCCAGTCCGCCCAGGGCGCCCACGGGCAGCAGGTGCCGCATGACCAGCGGCACCGTGACCTGCTTGCGGATCGTCGGGTCGGCGATCGCACCGAGCTCCTCCTGCACCCGGGCCGCCCCCGCCGCGAAGTCCGGGTGGTTCATGTACGTGAACGCGCAGATGGGGATGAACAGAATGAGCATTACCTGGATGCTCTGCCGCCAGGTTCCCAGCACCTTGCCCATGCGGGCCTCATGCGGGTTGCGGGCCGAGCAGTTGTACCCCTGCGTGCCCAGCCAGCTCATGTACGCGTAGAAGTTGACGAACAGGCCGATGAGAAAGAAGTACTTGTCGAACCCCTTGATCTGGCTCGTATCCAACGGGTTGATGCGCGAATACCCCGCGGGAATGGCCAGCATCGTATCCGAAATCTGCTCCCACGGCACCCGCGCGGACAGCACGAGAAAGAGGATCGCCAGCATGCCGATGAGAAACGTGCCCTGAATGAAGTCCGTCACGATCACCGCAATCTGCCCGCCGATGAACGTGAAGAACAGCGCGATGCCCAGCAGCACGACCATGATCGGCGCCGTGGTGGCCACCGTCCAGCCGAAGACGTCCACCGTCAGCGGAAGTCCGCAGTAATACACGAAGAAGTTCGCCCCGACGGCCGGAAAGATGCCGAAATTGATGATACCCGCCGCAAACGCCAGCGCGCCCGCGAACACCCGGAACCGCCGGCTGTACCGCATCTCGAAGAACTGGGCCATGGTCATGGCCCGCGTCTGCCGGAAACGATACAGCACCCAACCGGTCAGCGCGAGAATGAACATGATGCCCGCCCCGGGAAGGTCCCACCAGCGCTGGGCAAACCCCGCCTCGTAGCTCTGTTCGAAGAACGCCACAATGGTGATCGCCCCGAGCATGGCGACCCCCTCCGCCACGGTCAGCACGTAGCGCCCCGCCGACCGCCCCGCGGCGAGAAAATCCGTCACGCTGCGATTCAACCGCCGGGCCGCCAGAGCCATGACGGTCAAAAGCACCAGCAATGCGACAACAATCAGCCAGTCAAACCAGTGCATTCGCACCTCTCGACGAGAGCGCTTGCGCTCGGACCCGCCCACTCCGCCTGCGGCGGACGGAATGAACGCAGCATACCCGGGAACGAATCAATCCGCGCGGGGACTCACGCGAATCATCACCGCCCCGTGCGGCGGCACCTGCGCCTCGAAACACTCGTCATGAACGCCGCAATCCGCGTGCCGCCACAGATCGCGCACCGCGCAGCGCGACGGCAGCCCCAGGGCCGACCAGTCCGCGCGAACCCGCTGCGATCCGTGATCATCCCGATTGAACAGCCCGACGGCCAGCGACCCGTCCTCCAGTGGCCGCGCCCAGACCTCGGCCAAACCCGCCGCCACCTGCGCCGCCTGCCGCCCGAGCGAGTCCTGATGCACCGCCAGCACCTCGTCATTCGTGAGCAGGCCCCGCGTAAAGTCATCCAGCCGCGTCAGGTCGCAGCCCAGCAGAAGCGGCGCCGCCAGCAGACACCACAGCGTAATGTGCGTGATCTGCTCGTCCGGCGTCAACCCCGTGGGGCGCAACTCCGGTCCCCAGCCCAGGTACCCCACAACCAGCATGTCCGGATCGTTCCAATGACCCGGCCCCGCAAACGGCCGCCAGCGGTCCTGCGAGAAGCCGATGTCCGCCACCCCCAGGAACCCGCTGTCCCGCAGTCGCCAGGTGTCGCGAATGTCGCCCGTCGTCCGCCAGCAGTTTGCGAGGCGGGACCATTCGGCCGCCTGCTCAAACGGCGCGGTGTTCGACAGGCTGTACACGATGTCTCGCCCGCACTGCCACAGGGCGTCTCGCATCCGCGTGGCCGCCGGCACGTCCCACGGCGCCCAGTCGTACTTGAGATAATCGATGCCCCACTCCGCCCATTGCCGGGCGTCCGCCACCTCGAACGTCGTGTCGCCGTGATGGTGGCCGCGCTGCCGGGCCTCCTCCGTGACGGGGCCGACCGGCCCGCCCTCCGCCCCGCCGGCATAGCCCGCGTACGACCGCACCCACGGCGTCGAGTAGATGCCGAGCTTGAGGCCCAGGCCGTGTACGTAGTCGGCCAGTCCCTTCATGTCGGGGAATTTCTCGTTGGGTTGCAGAGCCCGGCGCGGCCCGCCGCGCACGCCCTGCCACCCGTCATCGATGTTGATGTACGTCCAGCCGTGATCCGCCAGCCCGGACGTCACCATCGCCTGGGCCGCCTGCCGGACCTTCACGTCGTCCACGGAATCCGCCCAGCAGTTCCAACTGTTCCAGCCCAGCGGAGGCGTCAGGGCAATCGTCTCACCCGCCTCAAGCCGCAACTCGCCCTCAGCGGTGCCAGCTTCGTTCGAGACAGCCACGCGAACCCGGTACGAGCCCGGCTCCGTCACGCACCCGATCAGCAATCCCGTTCTGGGATTCAGCAGAACACCGGACGGCAGGCCTTCCGCATGGAACTGGCGAGGCGCCGCCCCGACGGCACGGAGATTGTGCAGCACCGGCGACCCCGGGCGCACGCCGAAAACGCGCGGTCCGGTCAGTCGCGGTGCGAGGTGTTCGGGATTGGACACGACGGAAACCTCCCGGGTAGAACCTGCTACGGCCGGGCACGCGCCGGATCCCGGTGCCCCTTTCATACCGCAGGCGGCCGTGATCCGCCATCATCTTGCGTGCGCGTGGCAAGCCTTCTACAATGGCCGGCTCACCGGGAATGGCTTGGACGACTGACCGTGCGTCCTCCGCCGCTGGAGCTGCGCTGCGCGGCGCTGTGGTGGGGGACGGTGAAGGGGCTGCATCATGAGCAACCTCGATGCATTTTGTGTGCGCGGCAGGACCGCCCTGCTCACCGGGGCCGGCGGCGTGTTGGGCGCGGTGTTCGCGCGAGCCCTCGCCGAGGCTGGTGCCCGCGTCTGGGTGACGGACCTGCGTGAGGAGGCCGCCCGGAACGTTGCCGACCGCCTGCGAAATGAGGGCCTCGACGCGCACGCCCGGGCCACGGACGTTCTGGATCGCGAGGCCCTGGAGGCCGCGCTGGCCGAAACGGGTCCGGTGGACATCCTGGTCAACGCGGCCGGCGGCAACCTGCCCGGCGCCACCACGTCCCCGGAGCAGCCCTTTTTCGACATCCCCCTGGACGCCATGCAGAAGGTCCTCGCCTTAAACCTCTTCGGCGGCGCCCTGCTGCCCACGCAGGTATTCGGGCGGGCCATGGTCGGCAAGGCGGACGGCGGGGTGATTCTGAACGTCTCGTCCATGAGCGCCATCCGGCCCCTCACCCGCGTCGCGGGCTACTCGGTCGCCAAGGCGGCTGTCAGCAACTTCACGCAGTGGCTGGCCGTTCACATGGCACAGGAATACAACCCGCGGGTCCGCGTCAACGCGGTAGCCCCGGGGTTCTTTCTGACGGAGCAAAACCGGTACCTGCTGACCGAGACCGAGGGCGGGGCGCTGACGCCTCGCGGCAAGGCCGTCCTGGACCACACGCCCATGCGGCGGTTCGGGCGGCCGGAGGATCTGGCGGGTGTCACGCTGTGGCTGTGCTCTGACGCCTCGGCGTTCGTGACGGGAATCGTGGTGCCGGTAGACGGAGGGTTTTCCGCATTCAGCGGCGTGTGAGCGCCGCGCGGGGCGGCCGGGAATCAGGAGAAGCGATGTCTGACGCATATGCACAACGTCTCGCCTCGTTTCGCAAGGCGCACGAGTTCTTTGTCGGGATCGACTCGGACGGTTGTGTCTTCGACACCATGGAGATCAAGCACAAGGAGTGCTTCATCCCGAACATCATCAGGCATTTCGGGCTTCAGGCCGTCTCCAAGTTCGCCCGAGACGCCGCGGAGTTCGTGAACCTCTATTCCATCTGGCGGGGCGTGAACCGGTTCCCCGCGTTGACCCGGACCCTGGACCTGCTGGAAGAACACCCGGCGGTGCGGGAGCGCGGCGTCACGATCCCGCGGCTGGCCGCCCTGCGTGAATGGCTGACCACCGAACCGAAGCCGGCCAATCCCTCGCTGGAGGCCGCCGCCGGCGCCGCCCGCAACGGCCCCGCGAAGGAGTTGAAAGCCGTGCTCGCCTGGAGCGTGGCCGTCAATGACAGCATTCGCGACATGGTCCGCGGCGTGCCGCCGTTTCCCCATGTGCGCGAGTGCTTGGAAGCCGCTGCACCGCAGGCCGACATCGTGGTCGTTTCCGCCACCCCCACCGCGGCGCTGGAGCAGGAATGGTCCGAGCACAACATCGCCCGTTTTGCGGCAGTCATCGCCGGACAGGAGATGGGCACGAAGGCCGACCACCTGCGAATCGCCGCTGCCGGCAAGTATGCACCGCAGAACGTGCTGATGGTAGGCGACGCGCCGGGCGACCTGAAGGCCGCCCGTGTGAACGGGTTCCTGTTCTTCCCGGTCAACCCCGGCTCGGAAGCCGAATCCTGGGACCGCTTCCGCCGCGAAGGTCTTGAATCCTTCTTTGCCGGGCGTTATGCCGGCGCGTACGAGGCAGAGCGAATCAAGGAGTTCGAAGCCCTGCTGCCCGATACGCCGCCCTGGAGCCGCTGACCACCCTCGCCGGACCGCGCCATGGACTACTTCGCCGAAGGATCGCCAAACGCCGTCATCGACGAGAGCCGTGCCGCTACGCTGCTGCACGGGATGCCGGACCGGCTCGGCCGGCCGCGTCGCGTGCTGATCGTCCCGCCCGACATCACACGGCTGCACTCCGGGGCCGGCACGCTCACGACCCTGCTCTACCACCGCTTGGCCGACACGGCGGAGGTGGAGATTCTGCCGGCCCTGGGCACGCACGCCCCGATGACCGCAGAGCAGCAGGCCCTCATGTTCCCCGGCCTGCCCGCGGACGCCTTCCGAACGCACGATTGGCGGAACGATCTCGTCCGACTCGGCGAGGTGCCCGCTTCGTTCATCCGGCAGGTGAGCGAGGGCCGCGTCGACTACCCCGTCTTCTGCGAAGTCAATCGCTGCCTGGTGGAGGGCCGCTGGGACGCCATCGTCTCGATCGGCCAGGTCGTGCCGCACGAAGTCGTGGGCATTGCCAATCACAACAAGAACATCCTGATCGGCCTCGGCGGCCCGGACACGATTCACAAAACGCACTTCCTCGGCGCGGTGTACGGCATGGAACGCATGATGGGCCGCACTGCTTCGCCCGTGCGCGACGTGTTGAACGACATGACCCGGCGGTTCCTCCGCGATTGGCCCATCACGTATGTTCTGACCGTCCGTGCGCAGGACCCCGCCGGCGGACTGGTCACCCGCGGGCTGTACGCAGGTGACGACGAGTCGTGTTTCCTCGCCGCCGCCGACCTGTGCCGCCGCGTCAACATCGAACGGCTTGCGGCACCGTTGCACCGCGTGGTGGTCTGGCTCGACCCGCTGGAATACCGCTCCACCTGGCTCGGCAACAAGGCGATCTACCGCACGCGCATGGCCCTGGCCGACGGCGGCGAGTTGATCATTCTCGCACCCGGGGTCCGGGAATTCGGCGAAGACGCCACCATCGACCGGCTGATCCGGCAATTCGGCTACCACGGCACGCCGCACACCCTGCGAATGGTGGCCGAGCACCCGGAACTGGCCGCAAACCTGTCCGCCGCCGCTCACCTGATCCACGGCTCGTCGGAAGGCCGGTTCCGCATCACCTATTGCCCGGGCGGACTGACTCGAGATCAGATCGAGGGCGTCGGCTTTGCCTTTGAAGACATCTACGTCCTGGGCCGGCGCTACAATCCACGCGAGCTGCGTGACGGGTTCAACACGCTGCCGGACGGAGAAGAAGTGTTTTTTGTCTCAAACCCCGCCCTCGGGCTGTGGGGGCTTCGAAGCCAGTTTGAAGGATCGGCCTGATGCCTGGAAATGTTCTCATCGCCCAATCCGGCGGCCCGTCCGCCGTCATCAACAACACGCTTCGCGGCATCTTTGACGCATGCCGCGATCACCCGGACACGTTCGGCCGCGTCTATGGCGGATGGCACGGCATCGAGGGCGTGCTGAAAGAGGAGTTGCTGGATCTCTCCGCACAAGACCCGCGGGAAATCGCCCTGCTTCGCTGCACGCCCGCCGCGGGATCGATCGGCACGTGCCGCTACAAGCTCAAAAAGTCACAAGGCGAGGACTTCGACCGCGTGCTCCAGGTCTTCCGCGCCCACGACATCCGCTGGTTTTTCTACATCGGTGGCAACGACTCGATGGACACCGCGCTGAAGGTCAGCCGGCTCGCCGAGCAGCGCGGCCTGGACCTCGTGGCCGTCGGCGGCCCGAAGACCATCGACAATGACGTGGGCGATTCGGAGTTCCGGCTCATTGACCACACGCCCGGCTACGGCAGCACCGCCCGCTACCTGGCCCAGTACATTCTCAATGCGAATGAGGAGAACGCCGGCTCCTGCCCCGCCGACCCCGTGCTGGTCATCCAGGCCATGGGCCGGAAGATCGGCTTCATCCCGGCCGCGGCCCGACTGGCCGACCCCGATCGGCAGTTGCCGCTTCTGATCTGCCTGGCCGAGTCGAACCTGAGTCTCCCGGGCCTCGTCGACCGCGTGGTGGAGACGCTGAAGAAGCACGGCCGGTGCATTGTGGTGGTGAGCGAAGGTTTCAACGTGGGCTCGCTGGGCGAGGTGAAAGACGCTTTTGGGCACACGTCGTTCGGATCGTCGCAGTCGTCCGTGGCCCAAATCGTGACGAACGCCATGAACGCCCGCACCCTGCCCGTGCCCGGCAAGGCCCGCTGCCAGATTCCCGGCACCGACCAGCGAAACGCCGCAATCTATGCATCCGTCGTGGACCTGGAGGAGGCCTACCAGGTGGGTCGCCAATGCGTCACCATCGCCCGGCAGGACGGCAACGGCTGGATGGGCACGATTCTCCGCGAGCCGGGCGAGACGTATCGCGTCCGGTACGACAAGGTTCCGCTGGAGCAGGTGGCGAATTCAGAGCGCACGTTCCCGGCGAAATGGATCACGCCGGACGCGTGCGATGTGACGGACGATTTTGTACGATACGCCCGGCCGCTGATCGGCGACGACTGGCCGGACGTCCCCCTGGAGAACGGGCTGCAGCGGTTCGCCCGGCTGAAACCTGTTTTCGCCGAACAGGTCTGCGCGGCCTACGTGCCGCAGGCATTGCGCAAGTGAACGAACATCCGGCAGAAGGAACGATTACATGTCCAACGCAGATATCGGCCTGATCGGCCTGGCGGTGATGGGTGAGAACCTGGTGCTGAACATGGAAAGCCGCGGATGCACCGTCGCGGTCTTCAATCGCACCACGGCTAAGGTGGATGATTTCGTGAACGGCCGCGGCAAGGGCCTGAAGATCATCGGCACGCATTCGCTTGCCGAACTCTGCGCCGCCCTGAAGCGCCCGCGGAAGGTCATGCTGATGGTCAAGGCGGGCACACCCGTCGACCAGTTCATCGAGCAGCTCCTGCCCCTGCTGGAGGAAGGCGACATCCTGATCGACGGGGGCAACTCGCACTATCCCGACACCAACCGCCGCACCGAATACGTCGAGAGCGACGGCAAGCTCTTCATCGGCACCGGCGTGTCCGGCGGTGAGGAAGGCGCCCTCCGCGGACCGTCCATCATGCCCGGCGGGTCGCCCAAGGCCTGGCCGCACGTGCGCCCGATCTTCCAGGCCATCGCCGCCCGCACGGAGGACGGCACCCCCTGCTGCGATTGGGTCGGCGAGGCCGGGGCCGGGCACTTCGTGAAGATGGTGCACAATGGCATCGAGTACGGCGATATGCAGATGATCTGCGAGGCGTACCACCTGCTGCGGGAAGGCGCGGGGCTTTCGCTGGATGAGCTGCGCGACGTGTTCGATCAGTGGAACCGCGGAGAGCTGGACTCCTACCTCATCGAAATCACCCGCGACATCCTCGGCTACCGCGAAGACGGACAGGCCGTCCTGGACCTGATCCTCGACGCCGCCGGCCAGAAAGGCACCGGCAAGTGGACGGCCGAAGCCGCCCTGGACGTCGGCCAGCCCCTGACCCTCATCGGCGAGGCCGTCTTCGCCCGATGCCTGTCCGCGCTGAAGGAGGAGCGCGTCGCGGCCTCGAAGGCACTGCCCGGACCGACCGACCGCTTCCAGGGCGACCGGGCCGCGTTCATCGACGACGTCCGACAGGCCCTGTACGCATCCAAGATTGTCAGTTACGCCCAGGGCTACCAGCTCATGCGCGCGGTGGCGAACGTGCAGGGATGGAACCTGAACTACGGTGGCATCGCCCTGATCTGGCGCGGCGGATGCATCATCCGGTCCGTGTTCCTGGGCGACATTAAGAAAGCGTATGATCGCGACCCGAAGCTGGTGAACCTGCTGCTCGACCCGTTCTTCCGCGACGCGGCCAGCAAGGCCCTGCCGGCCTGGCGCCGGACGCTGGTGACGGCCGTCAACCTGGGCATCCCCATGCCGGCCACCAGCGCCGCCCTGGCCTACTACGACGGCTATCGCTGCGAACGACTGCCCGCCAATCTGCTCCAGGCCCAGCGCGATTATTTCGGCGCCCATACGTACGAACGGGTGGACCGGCCCCGCGGACAGTTCTTCCACACCAATTGGACCGGCCGAGGCGGCGAAACCGCCTCCTCGTCGTATACTGTCTGAACGATGGCGGGCCGGGGTTTGCCTTCGCGGAGGGTTCGGGAAACGGCAGGGGCCGCTCGCCGGCGCACCCCGGTGAACGGCCCGCGAAAGGAAGCGTCATGCAACCCGATCGGATAGTGAAGCTGCGCGACCAATACCACACCGCCCTCCTGGATGACGTGGTGCCGTTCTGGATGAAGCACGGCGTCGACCGGGAGTGCGGAGGGTTCTTCACGTGCCTGGAACGCAACGGCTCGGTCTTTTCCACGGACAAGCCGGTGTGGTTCGCGGGTCGGGGCACCTGGCTCTACGCCACCCTGTACCATCGTGTCGAGCGCCGGCCGGAATGGCTCGACTTGGCCCGCCACGGCTTCGCGTTCTCGGAAAAACACTGCTTCGCACCGGACGGCAAGATGTACTTCAGCGTCACGCGAGAGGGAAAGCCCCTGCAGATGCGGCGCCACGTGTACAGCGAAGTCTTCGCCACCCTCGCCTACGCGGCCCTGGCGGAGGCCACCGGCGAAGACGCCATCCGCAGCCGCGCGGTGGACGTGTTCAACTCCTTTCGCCGATACCAGACCACCCCCGGCCTGTTGCCGCCGAAAATCGACCCGCAGACCCGCCCCGCCAAATCACTGTCTCCACTGATGTGCCTCATCAACATGGCCGACGCCCTGCTGCGCGTGGATGATGACGCGCGATACGAAATCCTGATCGACGGGGCAATCGAGGAGCTGTTCCGTGACTTCATCCGGCCGGAAGACGCCGTCGTGCTGGAGACGGTCGACCCGGATGGCCGTCGCCTCGACACCCCCGCGGGCCGCGTCATGAACCCCGGGCACGCCATTGAAACCGCGTGGTTCATCCTGGAGGTGGCCCGGCGCCGCGGCGACCAGGACCTGATCCGGCGCACCCTGCCCGTGCTCGACTGGTCGTTCGAACGCGGCTGGGACCCCCGGCACGGCGGGCTGCTCTACTTCCTCGACGTCGCGGGCAAGCCCTCGCCCTACCTGGAACACGACATGAAGCTGTGGTGGCCGCACAGCGAGGCCCTGTACGCCGCGCTGCTGGCCTGGCGCCTCAGCGGCGAGCAGAAGTACTTCGACTGGTTCAACAAGGTCCACGAGTACACGTTCGCCCACTTCCCCGACCCCGAGTACGGCGAGTGGTTCGGCTATCTGCGTCGCGACGGCAGCACAGTCACCGATCTCAAGGGCAACATGTGGAAAGGCCCCTTCCACATCCCGCGCGCCCTATGGCTCTGCTGGACGCTCCTGAACGAGATGACCGACCAGACGGCCAAACCATAAGGACCGGCTTTCCAGCCGGTCTCTTCCTCCCTGTGGGACCGGCTCCCTTTGTGGGACCGGCTTTCCAGCCGGTCTCTTCCTCCCT
>CAZPHH010000124.1:0-10829 GCA_964586145.1 uncultured Phycisphaeraceae bacterium
CCCACGCAGCATAGCCGATGAGTCGACTGTTGCGTAGTACAGGCCCGCCACTGCCTCTCGGCGCCGTTCTGAAAGTGCAGTGAATCAGCCGGTCTGAAGATGTAGTCTTCTTCCTCTTGGTCTTCTTCCCTCCAGGCGCGCACCTGTCTTCTTCACCTGGGTTTTCTTCCCGCTACACATGACTGGGGTCCTGGCGGTTCGGACGGCAACATGGGCGGTCCGTTTTGGAGCCGCCCATGACCCGAACCCGACGATGCAAGTGCCGCCACTGCGCGCAGTTGTACGATCCCGACCCGCGCAACCGTTACCACCAAAGGTACTGCCGCCAGCCGGCTTGCCGCCGGGCCAGCAAATCAGCCAGCCAGCGCCGTTGGCGGACGTCGCCCAAGGGCAAAAACTACTTCCGCGGGCCGGCCAACCGCCAGCGGGTGAAGGCCTGGCAACGGGCCCATCCGGGCTACTGGCGGAAGCGGCGTCAGTCCCGGCGCGCCGGGACTCGCGCCTTACAAGATCACTGCCCGCCGCAAGTCCTGGTCCCGGAAGGAGATAAGTCCACCTTACCGCCGCGCGCCTTACAAGATGTCATCCGCACGCAAGGTCTTGCCCTGACAGGACTGGTCGCTCAGTTAACCGGCAGCGCCTTACAAGAGAACATCGCTTCCACCACCCGCCGACTGATACGCTTGGGCCAGCAGATTCAGGGGCCCCACCGCCGGAGACTCGCCGATGACCTCCGACGATACGCGGGGGACGGCCCGATCCACACGGATGATCGTCCCATCCTCGACTACATGACGCACGCGAGTCCGTACAAGAACACATTGTCCGTAAACCTTCGTGAGATGCTGCAGCAGCGCAGCAACGCCGCCGAATTCGTCTCCCGCTGGCCGGACGACACTCCCCCGGAGGAGGCGATCGGGAAATGGAATCGCTGGTACGCGGCGGCCCGTCATCTGATGGAGGGGTTCGCCTGGCTTATGGATGAGAACGCTGACCGACTGGCCCAAATGGAGGTATCGTATCGCGCTGCCGTCGAATGCGTGCCCGAGGACACCCAAACACGTGCCCTGCTCGAGAACCTTCCAGGCTACCAAAGATCAGGGGATTGAGAGGCGTCGGGCGATGATGTGGATCCCGACGACGGCATCGTCCTTTGTCTCCAGCCTTGGTCTCTGAGTCGAAACCGATCCCCCACAGCTTCGGCCACGCTCCGTTGGGTCCACCCCACGCCTTCCAACCGCCGGCCCAGCGGTACGATCCGCTCCTTGGGTAAAACACAATCCGTCTTGGTGGAGACAGCGGCGAGACAAATGAGTGGGCGGGCTGTAGAGTGTCCGGGGCACGCCGTTTGAGGCAGGGCGATAAAGGGGGTGGCCATGTTTGTCGCGTGGGTGCTGCTTGGGCTGGGATTGGCCGGTGGTGGACAGCCGGCGGAGGCCGTCGAGGTAGTTGCAGCGGAATACCGGGCGGACACGCCGTTTCCGGAGTTCTTGCCGCTGTGGCTCGAAGGGTGGGCGCGATTGCACGCGGCGGGCGAAAGCCTCGAGTCCATCCAGAACAAGAACCCGCTGGGGGGTAACGTACACCTGTACCTGCGGAACCCGTCAGATCACCCGCTGGACGTGTCCGATCTGGCGATGGACGGCGTCAGCCTGGCGCGGGGCATCGCGTTTTCCAGGGAGGCTGGGCACCGCGGGCTTCATGCGGCGAGCATTCACTTCTCAGAGTTGCCCGACGCAGAGCGAAACCGACTGATCGAGGCCGGCGAGCCGGTCTGGTGGAAAGTGGACCCGCAGCCCGTCCCGCCGAAGGGGTTTGCCGAGGTTGTCATTCGACTGCGCCGGAACCCGCGAGCGGCCGCCGTTGCCATCCAGGTGTGCGCGGGGACGACAAAGACAGAAGCCCGCGTGAATGTGGGCAAATCGAATCCACGAATTGCCGGTGCGGCTTTCTCGCCCGCACTCGACGCCGTGACGCTCTACCTGCGCCATCCACGCCAGGAAGCCACACCCCCAACCCGCTGCCGGATGGACGGCACGGACGTCACTGAACATGTGACCTTGCGGCCGGGAGGCCACAGCGACACGCTGCCCATCATCGTCCGGCCACCCCGCCCGTTGGAGACCGGGGCTTTCCATTTCTTCCAAGTGGAGTATGGGGACGGCTCAACAGCGCAGGCGGGCATCCGGGCCTGGGCGGACGAACTGGTCTACGGCATGTGGGGCTACACCAACGCCGGCCGCACGCCCGAGGAGAACGCGAAAACCTGCCTGACGGACCTGAGCCGCCACACCATCAACGTCCACATGGGCATGGGCGGCGACTGGGGACCGTTCATTGACAGCCAGGCCGGACAGGATTTTCTTGAGACGCTCGGCATGCGGATGGTGGTGAAAGAGCCCGGCAGCACCCGCAAGCCCGTCTACTGCTTCCTGATGGACGAGCCGGACGCGAATGACTACTTCGCCAGTCAACTGCCGGCGCCGCAGCGCCTGGGGACCCTCGCCCAGGCACTCGTACGGCACAGCGCCGCCCTGCGCCAACGCGACCCGGCCACCCCGCACCTGCTGAACGTCAACAACACGTACAAGCCGGAGAACTGGTACACCTACGGCCAACTTCCCGACGTCCTGGCCACGGATCCGTACTACCAGGAGCAGCTCGCGAAGGTGTACGGCGAGCGACCCGGGTGGCTGGCCTCGTTCGTGAAGCCGACGTTCGTCTACGCCACGGCCGTCGTGTGTCGTTCGGCGGCTGAGCCGAGGCCGGTCCATGTCATTCTCAACGCCGTCCGGCACGACCACTCTGAGCAGCCGTTCCGGTTCGCCACGCCTGCGGAGAAGCGAATCGAGCTGTACTATGCGCTGGCCGGCGGGGCACGGGGATTCTCCTATTGGTGGTACGCGCCATATGACCAGTACTACGGCGTGGGCGGATCGGGACCCGAGGCTGCCGCTCTCTGGAGAGAGATCGGGCTGCTCGGCGCCGAGGTGCGGACGGCGGGGTCGGTCATCACCCGAAGCTGTCCGGCCACCGTGCCCGTGAAGGCGCCTCCGCGTCTGTGGGTCCGAACGCTGCTGGCAGGACTGGACACGCTGGTAGTCGTCGTGGTCAATGACAACTTCGCCGTGGATCGCAGCGGCACGGTTATTTATCCGGTCGAGAAGGCGTCCGTGACGGTGGGGCTACCGGCCTGGCTTGTGCCGAAGGCGGCATTCGAGGTTACGTACGCAGGGACGCGGATCGTGCCGTGGACGGCCTCCGGCAACCAGGTGACACTCGACCTGGGCACGGTGGAGGTGACACGGCTGGTCTTCATCTCGGCGGAGGCAGAACTCCAGGACGAGTTAGAGGAAGCCTACCGGACTCGGTTCGCGGCCAACGTGAAGGAACTGCTGCGTTCGCAGGAAACCCATGCGGAGCAAACACCCGGAAGCGGCGACGGACACACGGAATGACGCAGGGACGGAATCTTTGCGCGCGTCGGCCAGTGGCAATCTTCATTGCTCTCCCCGTGGTGCCTCCCTCCCCTGAATTCTCCGTGTGAACTGAAACGCGTCCACGCGAGTGCAGACGCGAGCGACCCGAAACGGCGGCAACGACGGAATGGTGGCTGAGATCACACAATGCCCGGCCAACGGACGGCGTGTCCGGTTCCGCGGCACAGGAATCCGTCCGAGCGAACGAGCGGTGGGCTCATTGGCCGGGGCACACCGGCGTTGTCCGTGGCACGGAAAATGATAGTCCGTCATCGTGACGATCGGTCATGCACTCAGGCGGTATGGTGCGGCCGTGCCATCGGTCCGCCCGCCAATACTGATATCACTCCGTCGTCTCAGTGTGACTTTGTCGTGTTTAGCCGGTGCGCACGCAGGGCGGGCTTCCATGTACGTGGTTAGCTCAAGGACGGTGCTGCAATCATGGCCGAGCGAATCAGAAGCGGACGGACCGCGCCGGCGTCAGAGAGCCGACAACACCGCGGACCAGCAGCGTCGATGTCGAACGTCCCGTGGTTGTCGTTGGCCTTTTCTGCTTGTCAACGCAGGCGTAAGCCGACATAATCCCTTGGCGGAGTCGGCGCGAACCCGGGCATCGCGTTTGACCCGCCATCCCGGTGTGCCCGGGAGACGTCTGACCTGTCACCGTCCCTGTTCGCACCGTTGGGATTCACGGAAGGACCCCGATGACGCGCACGGACTCATCACAGATGCAGCCGGCTTGCCGCGCTGCGCCGCCGGACGCACAGGAGGGGAAACGAGAACCGGCGAAGCACGCGAGCCGTGACCTGCGTGATATGTCGACCGATGCCCCATCGGGCGGCGTGGATTTCACCTTCGGCGACATTCTCGACCTGGATGAGATCCAGCGGATTCAGGACGCGTTTTCCGCGGCCACGGGTGTGGCCTCCATCATCACCGCCCCGGACGGTCGTCCGCTGACGCGGCCCAGCAATTTCAGTCGATTGTGCCAAGACGTAATCCGCAGTACGGAGAAGGGTCTGGCCAATTGCATGCGTTCGGACGCGGTGCTGGGCCGGCCGAATCCGGACGGTCCGATCATGCAGCCCTGCTTGAGTTGCGGGCTGTGGGACGGCGGGGCGAGCATCTACGCGGGCGACCGGCACATCGCCAACTGGCTGATCGGTCAGGTTCGCAACGAGGCGCAGGATGACGCCGTCATGCTGGCGTACGCACGGTCGATCGGCGCGGACGAGGACGCGTTCCGCGAGGCGCTGGCCGAGGTCACGCGGATGCCGACGGAGCAGTTCCGGCAGATCTGCCAGTCGCTGTTCATGTTCGCGAACCAGCTTTCACAGATTGCCTACAAGAACCTGCAACTGAACTGCGAAATCGAGGATCGCCGCCGGGCCGAGGATGCCGTACGACGGCTGAATGAGGAGTTGGAAGCACGTGTACAGCAACGAACGGCCGATCTGGAGAAGGCCGTCGCCGATCTGCGCGTGGCCAAGGAGGCGGCGGAGGCTGCGAACCGGGCGAAAAGCCTGTTTCTGGCGAACATGTCGCACGAGATTCGCACGCCCATGAACGCGATTCTCGGCTTTTCCGAGTTCATGCGGCGGGACTCCTCGCTGACGGCCGACCAGCGGCGTGATCTCGAGACCATCAATCGAAGCGGGGAACATCTTCTGTCCCTGATCAACGACGTTCTCGAGATGTCGAAAATCGAGGCGGGACGGGTGACGCTGCATCGAGCCGTGTTCGACCTGCACGCCCTGCTGGATGACGTCGGGACGATGTTCCGGCTGCGCACGCAGGATCGCGGTTTGCAACTCTGCGTGGAACGCCGGCCGGATGTTCCGCAGTACGTGGTCACGGACGAGAGCAAGCTCCGGCAGGTACTGATCAACCTGCTCGGCAACGCCGTGAAATTCACGGAACGCGGCGGCATCGTGCTACGCACGGCCGTCGGACGGGCGGCCGACGCGGGCCTGCGGCTGCTTGTGGAGGTGGAGGACACCGGCTCGGGCATTGCAGAAGAGGATTTCGAGCGGATCTTCCAGGCATTCGGTCAGGCGTCTGCGGTACACGGCGTTCGTGAGGGCACGGGGCTGGGACTGACCATCTGCCGTGAGTACGTCCGGCTCATGGGCGGGACGATCACGGTCCGCAGCCGGTTGGGTGAAGGGAGCACGTTCCGCGTGGACATTGCCATCGAGAAAGCGCAACCACGGGATGCGGCGAAGCCGGTTCCGACCCGTCGGGTGATCGGGCTGGCGCCGGGCGAGGCTGCACGCCGCGTTCTTGTTGTGGACGATCACCAGGAGAACCGGTTCATCCTGGCGCGAATGCTCTCCGGAATTGGCTTCCAGGTTCGGGAGGCCGGCGACGGGGCGGCGGCCGTTCGGCTCTTCGAGGAATGGTCACCCGACCTGGTGCTCATGGACATGCGAATGCCCGTCATGGACGGTTTCGAGGCCACCGGTCGGATCAAGGCCACGCCGCGCGGCCGACAGACGCCGGTGGTGGCCGTTTCGGCCAGCGTGTTCGAGGAAGATCGCGCGGCCGTGCTCGGCGCCGGATGCGACGGGTTCCTACGAAAACCGGTCCGCGAGGATCAGATCCTGGATGCGATCCGCGGGCACCTTGCCGTACGGTACGAATATGAGGAGGAAGCGACAGCCTCCACAACCCGACTCGCGGAACGGCTGGACACGGCCGCTCTGGGTCGGCGAATGGGCACGTTGACGACCGCGCAGCGCGAGGCGCTGCGGCAGGCGGCGGTGGAACTGCGGCCGGACGCCCTGCTGGCCACCGTGGAAGGGGTCGCCGGCAAGGATGCCGAGCTGGCCCGCGAGCTGCGTGCCCTGGTGGACGACTTTGAGTTCGCCCGGATCATCGACCTGGTGGATGCGTACTCGTAGGTCGCGTTGGGGGTGTCGCATGAACGATGAGGACCGTGGTACCGCCGGAGACATCCTGGTCGTGGACGATCTGACGGCCAATCTGCGCGTGCTCGCGCAGATTCTGTCCGAGGCCGGGCACCGCACCCGACCGGCCGCCGACGGGCCCACGGCGCTTCGGGCCGTCGATGCGAGCCCGCCCGAGCTGATCCTGCTGGACGTGCTCATGCCGATCATGGACGGCTTTGAGGTGTGCCGCCGGCTCAAAGCAAACGCGCGGAGCCGGGCCATTCCGGTGATCTTTGTCAGTGCCATGGATGAGCCGGTGGACAAGGTCAAGGGGTTCACCGCCGGCGGCGTCGACTACATCACCAAGCCGTTTCAGCCCGAGGAAGTGCTGGCCAGAGTCAGTGCGCACCTGAGGCTCTCGCGCCTGCAGGCCCAGCTTGCGCGGCAGAACCAGGAACTCGAAGAACGCGTGCGCGAGCGAACGGTTTCCCTGGAGCAGCTCAACCGCGAGCTCCTGCAGAGCCGAGAGCGGCTGCAATCCATTCTCGACAACACGTCGTGCGTTTTCGCCATGAAGGATGCGAGCGGCCGGTACATCGCGGTGAATCGGCAGTTTGAACGACTGTTCCATGTAACGCGGGAGAACGTCGTGGGCCGCTCCGTGTCGGACGTGTTGCCTGCCGACGTGGCTCGACGCATCCGGGAGAACGACCGAAAGGCGATGGAAGCGGGCGTTCCGACGGAGTTTGAAGAACAGGTCCCGCACGACGGTGAGATGCACACGTACGTGTCGGTCCGGTTCCCGCTGGGCGAGCCGGGCAGTGATGTCTGCGCCGTCTGCGGCATCGCCACGGACATTACCTCGCGCAAGCAGACGGAGAACGAACTGAGGCGGGTCAGCGTGTTTCTGAAGGCGGTGATTGAGCAGGCCCCGTTCGGAATCCAGATCTGCGAAGGCCGCCGCGACCACTGGGAACTGACGACGATTAACCGAGAAGCGCAACGGATCATCGGCGCGACGCAGGAGCAGCATCAGGGTCTGGGGCTCGCGGACGGTCAGATCAAGAACCCCGAGAAGCTGACCTGGAAGATGTTCCATCCGGACGGCACGCCCTGGCCCGCGTCGGACGCGCCGCTTCCCATGGCCATGATGAAGGGCCGGGTGACCCGCAACGAGGAGATGCTGGTTCGCCGTGCCGACGGGGTGGAGCACGCGATCCTGTGCAACGCGACCCCCATCTTCGATGACGACGGCGAACCGATCGGCGGCATGGTCATGTACTCCGACCTCACCGAGCGCAAGCGGCTGGAGTCCCAACTCCGCCAGGCCCAGAAGATGGAGGCCGTCGGCCAGCTCGCCGGCGGCGTCGCCCACGATTTCAACAACATTCTGACGGCGGTCCTGGGGCACGTGGAGCTGATCAACGACGAGCTTGACGAGTCCGGCCCGTCCGTCGACGTTATTCGCGAAAACGTGCGGGAAATCGGAAGCGGCGCCCGGCGGGCTTCCGAGCTGACCCGCCAGCTTCTCACGTTCAGCCGCCGCCAGATCACGCGTCCGGAGGCGATCGATCTGAACGAGTGCCTGCGGGGTCTGCAGAAGATGCTTCGCCGGCTCATCGCGGAAAACATCCAGTTGCGCTATGAGCATTCACCCGGGCCGGCCGTCATTCTGGCGGACGCGGGCCAGTTGGAGCAGGTGGTGGTAAACCTGGCCGTCAATGCCCGCGATGCCATGCCGGACGGCGGGATTCTGACGTTTGCGACGCAGCACGTCACGTTGGATGGATTGCAGGACTCCGCGGAACTGGCGGGGCTCAGCGGCCCGTGTGTGCGACTGACCGTCAGCGACACGGGCACCGGGATGGCTGCGGACGTCCGCGATCGTGTGTTCGAACCCTTCTTCACGACCAAGCCGCTCGGGCAAGGCACGGGCCTGGGCCTGGCCACGGTGTACGGCATCGTGAAGCAGGCCAACGGCCACATCAGCGTCTACAGTGAGCCCGGGCACGGCGCCACGTTTCGCGTCCATTGGCCGGCGGCGAAGCGAGAGGCGGGGAAGGCAACGGACGACAAGTCCGGGACAACCCCGACCGGGGGCACGGAGACGATTCTCCTCTGTGAAGACAACCGTCCGGTGCGACAACTGGCCGAATTCGTGCTGCGGGACGCCGGATACACCGTGCTGGCCGCCGAGAGTGCGACCCAGGCCCTGAAACTCGCCGCGACCCAATCCCGGCCCATCGACCTGCTCGTCAGCGACGTGATCATGCCGGACATGAACGGCCGGAAGCTGGCCGACGCGTTGGTCGCCCGCTGCCCGAATATCCGAACATTGTTCATGTCGGGCTACACGTCCGGCGTAATCGCGCACCACGGCGTGCTGGATGCAGACGTCCAGTTCCTGGAGAAGCCGTTCAGCCGCGCCAAGCTGCTGGCCCGCGTGCGCGAGGTGCTCAGTGCTCCCGCAGACGTCATACACACCGTCCGCTGACAACGCAACCGCCGGACCACGGGGCGCGTGCCGTTCCACTTGCGCCGGCATCCCGCACACCGGCCGGCGTTCGTCGAAAAGAACAACGCTGTCGTCCGTTCTTGTAAAGACGTTGCTCCGGCGTCTGCCCGCGAGGATATGATAGGTCAGGACGGCCCAGGCATTGCGGCTCCGCGGTACGGACTCTCGCACGGAAGGAGTCCTGCCATGCTTGCGGACGGTCTGGGCGGCTATCTGCTGGGCGCAAGTCTCTCTCTCGGCATCCTGGCCCTTCTGTTGGCCGTCGTGGTCGAGATTCCGATTCTGGCGTTGGCCTGGCGGCGCTGGTCGGTACGCCTTGTGGTGTGGGTCGTGGCGGCGAACGCTGCCTCCGCCTTGTTTGCCCTGGTGCCCGCGATCAAAGACCTCACGTGGCCCATGCCCGGGCATGATGCTGACCCCTGGATTGCAGCGCATGCATGGTGGTGGACGCTGGCAGCAAAGGCCGGATACCTGCTTCTGCTGACGTTCCTCATCGAACTGGGGGTTCTGATCCTTCTGACGTGGAAGACGTGCGGCCTCACGCCCCGGCGGCTTCTGGCCGGTGCGACCGCGGCAAACGTCGTCAGCTACGTCGCGCTCTGTGCTTTCATCGTCTGGCTGCCGCCGCATTCCGACTCTCTGGCTTTCCAGCCCGATACGACGTGGGCGCCCAAGGATGCCGGGCGCGTCTGGTTTGTCGAACCACAGGGTTTCCGCGTCTGTTCGGTCGGTCTGGACGGTGACGCCCCGCGTACGGAGGTGTCGTGCTCCGTTCAGCGCGGGGGCTGGTATCTCGAGTCGTATTCGACATACGCGTGGGTGCCCGCGGAGGATACCACCCTCTTCACGGGAGAAGACGGGCACTGGCACACGTGGCGTAACGGTATGCACGAGACGCTCCAGGCAACCACCGACGATGTATATCCCATGCGCTACGCAACGTGGGGTTCGCTTCAGAAGGCCCTGGTGGAGCTCGGAATCCCTGCCCGTGACGATCCGCAATCCGAGCCCGCGGTGTACTTCACGGGCACGCAGGACTGGTTGGGTACGCACGCCGAATCGGCGCGGTACGAGGTGTATACGAGCTTCTCGTGGTTTCTGGGATGGAGTGCGTGGGGCGTCACGGTCCGCGACAAGCAGTCGGGGGAGACGTTGCGCTGGGGCGTCAAGACCGGCCTGCACGTGCTGCCCTGCCGCGATCCGGTGATCGTCGAGGAAACCGACCTGGTCCTCTTCCGCTGCGGCGGCTGGATCATGGTGCTGGACCCGCAGGCCCGCCGCATCGGCCCCCTGGCCCGCGGCGACAGCGTCCTGATGATGCTGCCGCCGTTCCGGGAGAGGGATTGATGCATTGCGGAGCAAACCCGGAAATGTATGTCAGCATTTGTGCGGCGTGCCCTCGTTGCGGAAGCGGCGCCACGTGTAGCCGGTGCATTCCGGGTGCAGGTCGCGGTAGAGACGCCGGCCGTCGCGCGAACTGAACCAGTCACGGGCGAGGAAATCCCAGAGTCGATCGGCCTCGTTGTCCAACCGCGCGGAACCAGGAAAGAGTCGAAACGCATGCCAGCCGGAACAGAGCCGGTACGGGATGGCGTACACGCACGCGTACCAGGTCGGCCCTTCGTTGATCTGGAGGAGGATGTCATCGTAGGAGCCGCAGTCGTACCACCGAATGACCTGCCCGCAGCGCGCGAGTTCAGCCGTTCTGTCGATGACGTGCCGGTTTGCGCAAACACCGCGCCAGCCGAGTCTCTCGGCAAATCGCTTCAGTCGCGGCAATGCAACGGACGGCGATACCACGCGTTTGGCGCGCTCGTGACGCATTCGGCCACCGGTCCGCACGGCGGACCCTACAAAGGTAACCGCAGAAGGCCGACCCGGGCGCTCACTCGCCGAACTTGATGCCCTGGGCCAGCGGCAGTTCGGTTCCGTAGTTGATCGTGT
>CAZPHH010000125.1:0-10572 GCA_964586145.1 uncultured Phycisphaeraceae bacterium
GCGCCGCGGGGTGAGAGGTGGACGCCGTCCAGGGTCATGGGGCGTGGCATCCATCCGGGGGCGAGCATTTCCGGCGCCAGCCACCGGCGCAGGTTGGATTCCGGCGCCAGCACGCAGCCGTGGCGGCGAGCAACGCGACGGTATACGCCGGCGTATGGGTCCCAGACGATGCCGCTCGGCACTTCCACCAGCACGCACCGCGGCGTGACCGCGCAGATGCGCGATACGATGCTCTCCAGGTTGCGCGCGAACTCGGATCGAGACACACCGTTCAGGTAGTCATTGCCGCCGATGCACAGCAGAACGGCCGTCGGCCGGTGCGAGAGAACGTCGCGGTCCAGCCGGGCCAGCAGATCGGCGGTCGTATCGCCCGGAAACCCGGCGTTGATGACGGTGCAGCCCAGGGCGGCGCGCAGGCGGGCCACGTAGGTCTGGCGGTCGTCGTCCAGGTCGACGCCGGAGGTGAGGCTGTCGCCGGCGCAGACCAGCACGGTGGCCGGGTCTGCCGGGCCGCTGCCCGCAAGCCACGGCACGAGCGACGGCCGGCCGATCAGCAGGAGGGCGGCGAGGATTGCGGCAAGGGCGGCAACCCGTGCGCGGGTCGGTGTCCAGTGGATTCGATTGCGGATGAGCAGCAACGCGGCCGCAAGTCCGACCCAGGGCGTCCAGAACAGCGGATCGAGTGCGGTTCGGACGATGAGCAGGACGGGCGCGCCGAGAATGATCGTGTGATCGTTGCGGAGTCGGAGGCGCAACGTCTGTCTCGGCCGGGCGAGCGTCAGCACGGCCCCGGCGGCGCACGGCAGCCAGAGCCAGCGGTACGGAGCGACCAGAAACGGCAGAAGGGCGATCGTCCACAGAATCGATCGGGGGCTCGACGGTTTGGTATGCGTCGGACCGTTGTCGGCCGAAGCGTTCATCCCTTCGCGGCGTCCTCGGGCACGTTGTCCTCGCTGACCGCGACGCGCCGGATGGAAGTGGCTTTCCCCGTGATGGAATCCACACTGACCACGATGCCGTTCAGGCGCAAGTCGCCGGTGGCGACGTCAAACGGCGAGGGCACGTTGGTCGTCATGGACCGGATGACCGGTTCCTTGTTTCGGCCGAGCACGGAATCGTGCGGGCCGGTCATGCCGACGTCGGTGATGTACGCGGTGCCGCGCGGCAGGATTCGTTCATCGGCGGTGGGTACGTGGGTGTGCGAACCGAACAGCACGCTGACCCGCCCGTCGAGATACCAGCCCATGGCCACCTTCTCGCTGGTGGCCTCTGCGTGCAGGTCCACGACCACGATCTTCACGTCCTTCGGCAGGGCGCTGAGCACGCGATCGGCCGCCCGGAAGGGGCAGTCGCTGGGCAAACGCATGTACATTCGTCCCAGCAGCGACAGCAGGGCGACCTGGTGTCCGCTGGCCGTCTGGAAAATAACGTACTCGCGTCCGGGCGCCGCAGGGGACAGGTTGGCCGGTCGCACGATCCGGCCGGACGATTCCATGGTCTCGATGATGGCCGTGCGGCGAAACACGTGATCGCCCATGGTCATCAGATCAACGCCCGAGTCGATGAGCTTCTGGTAGAGCGAGGGCGTGAGACCGGACCCGGAGGCCACGTTTTCCGCATTGACGATGGTGCAGTGCAGGTCGTGCTCATGCACGAGGCGCGGCAGCGCGCGGGCCAGAATCGTGCGTCCGGGGCTGCCCACGACGTCGCCCACGCAAAGCAGATTGATGATCAAGGTCAGCCGACCTTTCCAGGGCGGCCCAACGGCCGCCGTCAGACCCGTTGCGCGGGAATTCTCCCGCGGCGCGGGTGGGCTTCCACCGGGCTGTGTCGGATGGAAGCCGGCTTCGGGAACCGGACGTCACCGTTCTACCGGGCGTATTCGGTGGCCCGCACCTCGCGGAGCACCGTCACTTTCACTTCGCCCGGATACGTCATTTCCTGCTCCACCTGCTTGGCGATGTCGCGAGCGATCTTCACGGCGATCGCGTCGTCGACCTTGTTTGCATCCACGATGACGCGGACCTCCCGGCCCGCCTGGATCGCGTAGGCCTGCTGCACGCCGAAGTGGGCGGAGGCCATTTCCTCCAACTGTTCCAGTCGCTTGATGTACCGCTCCAGCGACTCTCGCCGGCTGCCCGGACGCGAGGCGCTGATCGCGTCGGCCGCCATGACCAGCGGGGTGTACGGGCTGATCGGGTCGACGTCGCCGTGGTGGCCGGCGATCGCGTTGAGCACCTCCGGGCGCTCGTTGAACTTCCTGCAGAAATCGGCCCCGATCTGCGGGTGTCCGCCCTCCACTTCGTGATCGACGGCCTTGCCGATGTCGTGCAGGAGGCCGCAGCGCCGGGCCAGACGCCCGTCCAGGCCCAGTTCCTCGGCCATGATCTGGCAGACGTAGGCCACTTCGATGCTGTGCCGCAGCACGTTCTGGCCGTAGCTGGTCCGGTATTTCAGGCGGCCGAGCAGCTCGATCTGCTTTCGGTGCAGCCCGCCGACGTTGGATTCGACGGAAGCCTTCTTGCCGGCCTCCAGGATGTCTTTCTCGATGGCCTTCCGGGTTTCCTCCACGATTTCCTCGATCCGTCCGGGGTGAATCCGGCCGTCCTGAATCAGCCGCTCGAGGGACGCCCGGGCGATCTCCTTCCGGACCGGGTCGAAGGCGCTGACCACCACCACGCCGGGCGTGTCGTCTACGATCACGTCCACGCCCGTGGCCTTCTCAAAGGCCCGGATGTTCCGGCCTTCGCGGCCGATCACCCGACCCTTCATGTCGTCCGAGGGGATGTCCACGGTGGAGACGGTGGACTCGCACGTGTGCTCTGCCGCGTATCGCTGGATGGCGGTCAGGATGATCTCCCGGGACTTGTTGTGTGCGTCTTCCTTTGCTTCGGTCAGGATGTTGGAGACGAGAACGGCCGCCTCCTGCTCGACCTCGGTCTCGAGGTTCCGCAGGAGCATCTGTTTGGCGTCCTCCGCCGACAGGCCGCTGATGCGCAGGAGGTGTTGACGCTGCTCGCGGATGATGTCATCCAGCCGCTCGTTCTTGGCCGTCAGCTCCTGCTCGCGCTCGCCGAGCTGCCTGTCCCGCTGATCGAGCGCCCGCTCCTTCGTGCTGAGAGTGTCGAGCTTCTTCTCGATGTTGTCCTCGCGCTTGGCAAGCCGTTTCTCCGTTTCCCGGTGCTCGGTCCGGATCTCCGCCGTTTCCTGCTCGAACTGCTCCTGCCGTTTGATGTATTCGGCCTTTGCCTCGACCTGGGCGGCCTTGATGACGTCATCCGCCTCTTTCCGTGCTTCGGTGAGAACCTGGTCGGCCTGCTGGCGACGGTGCCCCGCTCGAATCCGGTCGAATACGAAAACGGCCAGTGCGACTGCACCTGCGCCGATCAGCAAGCCCGCGACCGTCGCGGTCAGGGCGGTCATCGCAAGGGCCGGCAATGGAATAGTCAGCATGTTCATGTCATCCGCCTGATGGTCCGCAACCCGTGTCTGTCCGGGTCTCGGCGCGCGTCGGCGTGCGTGCGGCTTTCCGTGGAATAGCGTGCACTCCGGCTGCTACGCGCCGGCCTCGGCTTGCGGATCGCTCGAGATGCACGCCCGAGGGGGGGCTTGCTGTGCGCGGCGGGTCAGTGGGTCAGTGTCTGCGCAATGAGACTCCGGACGTCACCACACTCCCGGGGAGGGGTGGCGCGTGGCCCGATCATGGCCGTTGCTCTCTGGTTACGCTTGCAGCGCTCATACTCACCGTGACCCGTCGCACAAAACAGCAACTTGAACCGATGTTGTTCCAGCTATCCGGCGGATGGCATCCTCGACGATCCCTCCGCACGACCCATGATCATCCCAGCGCGGGTCGCCGGCTGCATGACGTCCTTCTCGGATGCATTCGCCTGAATCCCGCTCAATCGGGTGGCGTTAAAGCGATTCGCTCTCCAACAAACACCGTGCCAGACGAACCCGAAAAACCGCCTTCTCGCGATGTCCCGTGAAGACGAACGATCGGCTCCGTAGGCTATTACACCACAACAACTTAACCGATGGGCCACAACCTGGCCCGCTGGAGAGTATATCGGCCCGAAGGCCGTGTCAAGGCGAGTCCACGCCGCTCGGCCGGTTTTACTGAGACTGCATTACCGTCCCGCTGTAATTGCGTCAGCATCACAGAATGCTGTCGGGACTTGTCCGGCCGCGCGATCGAAATACACTCGCGGCCGTACAATACCCGTCCGCGGGGCGCGGAAACGACGACGGCCCCGCGAGCATCCTGTAGCTGGAGGCATATGCAGGCATGACCAGAAACCGCATCGCGTGTTGCATCGCCTGGTCGGTGGCCGTTGCGGTCTCCGCGGCGGCGCCGGTCTTGGCCGCGGACGCAAAGGGCACGGTGAAGCTCTTGTCCGCCCGGTCGGGGGTGGTGCCGGGCCAGACGTTGGATCTGGCCCTGGCCTTCGAGTTGGCCGAGGGCTGGCACATTTACTGGAAGAACCCCGGCGACAGCGGCGGGCCGCCGACGGTGACCTGGAAGCTGCCGGACGGATTCTCCGTCGGGCCACTGGGTTTCCCGGGACCGAAGCGGCAGGTGGATGACGTGGGCGGCATTCGCCTGTCCACGAACATCCTCGAAGGCTCTCCGATCCTCACGACACAACTCACCACTCCGTCGCCGCTTGATGCGAGCGAGGTCACGCTGGAGGCCGACGTGGTGTGGTTGATCTGCCGGGAACTGTGCGTCCGCGAGAAGGCCACGGTGAGCCTGACGCTGCCGGTGGTCCAGGAAGCGCAGCCGGCCAACGAAGCGGTGTTCGCGCGGGCCGCCCGGTCGCATCCAAAGCCCGACGGGAAGGGGACATACGTGACGGTATCGGCGGAGGTTCGACCCCCCGTCGTGCGCGTGGGCGAGCCGGCCGACCTTCTGGTCCGGCTGCGGATGGATGACGCCATTCATATTCAGTCCGATCGGCCGAAGGTGCCCGGGTTGATCGCGACGGACGTTTTCGTGGACGCCCCGGACCGGGTGAAGGTGGGGGATACGGCGTACCCCGATCCGCTCGAGCGGCAGGACAGGATACTGGGCACGCTGAGCGAGTTTGCCGGCGGCGTGACGGTGCAAATACCGATTACGGTCCAGAGCGACTTCACCGGTGATGAGGTGAAACTGGCCGGCGTGGTTCTCTCTCAGGCGTGCAACAGCAGAACCAACCAGTGCTTCCCGCCGGAGTACGTAGCATGGGAGGCCCGGGCCCGCGTGGAAGGCGCAGGCGCCGCGCCGGCGGAGGCGGATGCCGCCGGGGCAGATTCCGCGGCACGGGATGAGCTAGCGGTGGGGGTGGGGCTGCCGGCGTCCACGGAGGACGCGGCGCCGGAGCCGGCCGCGTATGAAGGCGGGGGGTCGGTGGAGCAGTTGCTGGGGCGATTCGGTGTTGTCGGGCTGCTGATTGGATGTTTCCTGTACGGGCTTGGCCTGAACGCGACGCCGTGCGTGTTTCCGCTGCTGTCCATCAAGGTCATCGGCTTCGTGCAGCAGGCGCAAGAGTCGCGGGGGCGAGCGCTGCTGCTGGCGACGGCGTTTGCGGCGGGAGTGCTGCTGTTCTTCGTGATCCTGGGCTTCCTGGCGGCGCAGGGGGTGAACATTCTTCAGAACCCCGTCGCGGTGATCGCATTGGGCGCGGCAGTAGTGGTGCTGGCGCTGAGCCTGTTCAGCGTGTACACGCTGCAGGCGCCGTCGGCTGCGGCAAAGCTTGAGGGATCCATCCGGCAGGAGGGCATGGCGGCGTCGTTCGGCAAGGGCGCCCTGGCGCCGGTGCTGGGCTTTGCCTGCACCGGGCCGTTCATGGCGGGGATGTTCGGCTGGGCGGCCCGGCAGGAAGCGTGGCTGGCGTTCCTGGCGTTTCTGTTTGCCGGCGTGGGCATGGCCAGTCCCTACGTGCTGCTAGGGGCGAATCCGAAGTGGATGCGGTTCCTTCCCAAGCCGGGCAACTGGATGATCACGTTCGAGCGGCTCATGGGCTTCCTGCTGCTGGGGATGGTGCTGTGGCTGATCTATCCGCTGGTTCACCAGATCGGGGCGACCGGCCTGCTCTGGACGCTGGCGTTCTATATCGCCCTGGCCCTGGCGTGCTGGGTTCTGGGGCGCGTTGACCTGAGCATGTCGGATGCGCGGCGATGGGGTTACCGGCTGATGGCGGCGAGCATCGCGGCACTGGCCGCGGCGGTCATCTACGGCTGGGCGTATCCCATCGACGACGCGCGGGCGGAGCAGAGGGCGATCCGGGCCGAGATCGACGCATTGCGTTCGGGAATGGGCGGCAGCGCTGCGGTGACGGCCGACCGCATCACGTGGCGGCCGTGGTCGCCGGAGGCGGTGGAGCAGGCCGTGCGGAGCGGCAAGACGGTTTTCGTGGACTTCACCGCGGCGTATTGCACGACGTGCAAGCAGAACAAGGTGCTGGCCATCGACACTCCGAACAGCCGCCGGAAGATGCAGGAGCTGGGCGTGGTGCCGTTCCAGGGCGATTACACCGACGGCGATCCGCGCATTCGGGACATCCTGGCGCGACATAACCGTCTGGGCGTGCCGCTGAACCTGATCTACCCGGCCGGACGGACGGACGCACCGCTCACGCTTCCCGTTACGCTGACGGAGGACCTGGTGCTCACGAAGCTGCAGGAAGCGGGTCCGTCCCGCTCATAGCATCGCCAGGAACGCTCGCCGGTTGAATCGGCGGTCAGGTGGTGTAATGCGTTTGGTAGTGGTCGATGATGGTGGCGTCCGTGTTGAAGATGTACGCGATCATCGCGGCCCGCATCCACATGCCGTTGCGGACCTGGGCCCAGTACTTCGCACGCGGGTCGTCGTCGATCTGCACGTCCAGTTCCGCCCGGCGGGGCAGGGGGTGCATGATGACCAGGTCGGGCTTGGCCCGCTCGACCATCTCCAGCGTCAGGCTGTACTTGTAGTAATCAATGGCCCTGGACTCGCCCGCCTTGTCGTACTCGTCCTGAAGCCGCGTCATGTAGACCGCGTCGCACTCGCGGATAATCGCGTTCAGGTCGTCGCACTCTTCGTGGTGAATGCCGTTGCGGTCGAGGTACTCGACAATGTCGTCGCCCATGCTCAGCTCCGGCGGCGACACGAAGACCAAGCGCATTCCCGAGTACCGGCACAGCAGGTAGCACAATGACCGCACGGTACGGCCTCGCTTCAGATCGCCCACGAACGCAATGGTCCGCCCCTGGAACGGATTGCCGCTGAGCATCGGCCGGACGCGATCGGCCAGGCGCGGCTCGAAGCTGCGGAGCAGCGTGTAGATGTCCAGCATGGCCTGGGTGGGGTGCTGGTCCTTGCCGGACCCGCCGTTGATGATCGGGATGGGCCGGGGCGACGCGTTCAGCTTGTATGCCATCCGCTCCGCGAAGCCCTCCATGGGGTGCCGCATGATGATCAGGTCAAAGTACTGGCTGAGCACGTGAACGGTGTCGTCCTCCGTCTCGCCCTTGATTTCCGACGACGTGGACGGGTTGCGCACCTCGTTGTACGGAATGCCCAGAATCTGGCAGGCGGCCGAAAACGACAGAAACGTGCGGGTGGACGGCTGGATAAAATACAGCATGGCCCGCTTGTGCGCCAGCAGCGAGCGCAGGAACTGGTTCCCACGCTTGGTGTCGGCGATGTTGCGGATCATCTCGGCCAGCCGGCAGAGCGTCTCGATCAGCTCGCTGTCAAACTGCTGGGCGAGGATAATGTGAAACAGGCGGTCATCCCGGCTCAACTGGGCCACCCGGTATGCGGTCGGCTGGACCAGCGGGTCTGTCTGCAGCGTCTCTGTGGTGGACATGGACCGATCACCTCGTAAAACAGAATCTCTGCCGAAACTCGTCTCGGGGTTCGCCCGGCTCGCGTTCGGGCGCGCCGAAATGGGCGGATAGAACAGACAACGACCGATTAGAATCCGGGCCGGGCGAATTGTCAACGGCTTGCGGAGGGGGAATCGCTTAAATCGGTTGCTCGTGGGGACGGCTGCCGTCGTTCGGAGCCACCGGGGCGATTGCCCGCCGCCCCGCACCCGCCTACCATGCTCGGCCATGACCTGGCTGGCCAACCTCGTTTACGCCTTCGCCGCGCTGGTCTATCTACCCGTGCTGGTCTACCAGATGGTCGCGCAGAAGAAGAACCGGCAGGGCTGGAAGCAGCGGTTTGGACACATCCGACCATTCGACCCGAGCCGGCCTCGCGTCTGGATGCACGCGGTGTCCCTCGGCGAAGTCAACGCAACACCGAAACTTGTGGCGGCCCTGCGGGAACGCGTGCCGGAAGTCGACGTTGTGATATCCACGACGACCGACACAGGGTACGCAAGAGCGTGCGCCCTGTACGGCCAGGATCGCGTGTTCCGGTATCCGCTGGACTTCAGTTGGATCATTCGCCGGGTTCTGGACCGCGTGCGCCCCTGCCTCATCGTGCTTGTGGAACTGGAGGTCTGGTACAACCTCGTTGCTTTGGCGAGCCGGCGCGGCGTACCCGTGGCGGTCGTGAACGGCCGGCTGACGGAACGGTCCTGCCGGCGGCTTGCCCGCCTGGGACCGCTGGGGCGGCCGATGTTCCGGCGGCTGGCCTGGGTGGGGGCGCAGGACGAAACGATCGCGAAGCGATTCGAGGCCGTGGGGACAGCGGCCGAACAGCTCGAAATCACCGGCTCGGTGAAATGGGATACGGCCCATGTGTCCGACCGGATCGACGGCGCGGAGGAACTGGCGGAAGCGCTCGGCCTCGATCGGACGCGTCGCTTGTGGGTGTGCGGAAGCACGGGGCCGGGAGAGGAACGCATCATCCTGGAGGCGTACGACGGGCTCCGCCGGCAGCGGCCGGAGGTTGACCTGGTCATCGTTCCTCGCAAGCCGGAACGCTTCGAGGAGGTGGCGGACCTGATCCGCGCCGCCGGCTACGACTGCATTCGCCGCAGCGAGCTTCCGGATGGCAGTCCCGCGCCTGGACGCGGCGATCGGCCCCGCGTCTGGCTCGGGGACACACTGGGGGAGCTGCGAAAGTTCTACACTCTGGCGACGGTCGTCTTCGTGGGCCGGTCGCTCGTGCCGATGGGGGGTTCCGATCCGATGGAGGTAGCCGCCCTGGCCAAGCCGATCGTCGTCGGGCCGCACATGGAGAACTTCTCCCTTCCCGTCGCGTGCCTGGAGCGAGCCGGCGCGATTCGGATTGTGCGGCCGGCCGATGGGAACGCCGCATCGCTGCTCTGCCGGGAGCTGATGGCGCTGGTGAGCGATGCGGTCGTCGCACAGCGCGTGGGCGCCGCTGCCCGCCAGGTTGTTCTGGACAACCAGGGCGCCACCAAGCGAACGGCCACCGCCCTGGTCGGCCTGCTGCGCCGCTAGCCGCTCGCAGATCCATTCACTATCTGTAACTCATTTGCCTAAAAAGGATTATGTTCAATTCCGCGCGTTCGGCGGCCCGGGGGGGCAGACTCGTGCGGGCTGAGTTGGGCGGGGACGGGTGATCCGGTTTTTGAAACTTGTCTGTAACCCGTTTTCTCGCTGTTGGTTACGAAAATTCCGATTCCTTTTCTCACTTTTGATATTTGCCTAGTGTCAAATATGTGGGGTAAGATAGTTTTAGGGAACCCCGGGCATAAGGAGGACGAGCAATGAACCTGCGAAAAGCGCGAAACCTTCTGATGGTGCTGGCTCTGGGCGGTCTGCCGTTGGGGACTGCGTCTACCTGCGATTACTCGGACGGGATCGGGAGTTTCTATTACGACCAAGGCGGCCGTGGCGGCTACCGCGGCGGGTATCCGGGCGGCGTGATCGTGGTGGAAGAGGAGTACTACGAGGAAGAGTACTGGGTGGAGGACTATTACTACAACGACTGCTCGTTCTGGGACGGCTGCTACTGGGACGGCTGGTGGTGGTAGTCGTGATCCGGGCGTGTGGCGTGCGGCCGGCGTGCGTTGGACGCCGGATTCGGTCTGATCGCGGGGAGAATGAGCCATGAAACGGCGACGACTCTTGTCCCTGGTGCTGTTGGTTGTGACGGGCGCGATGCCGCTGGTGACCATGGGCGCGTGCTACAACACCGGCACCTCGTTCGGCTACGACGTGTTTTCGACGAACCCCTACCTGTTGAGGGACGTGCTGCGTCTGTTTGACTGCGATGATTGTGACGACTGACACGGCAGGACGTCCGGGTCGGCGTGCGGCGCGAGTCGCCGGCGGGGCCGGGCACTGAAACTGGAGCGTTGCGGCGAGGGGCGTTCCCTCGTACCGCCGGCGGCCACCTTCCGGATCATGGACCGGTTATCGCGTGCCAGAGCCAAGGCGCGAAATCGGAAGGGGCCGCCGGCTTTTTTGTTGCGCCCGGGTGGTGCTCGGGCGGCGTACGGCCCCCTGGAGTGGCCGCATGGGTGGCAAGTGGGCGGACCCTTGCCTTGCTCCGCAATCGCGGTACGATACCCGTGTGTCTCCCGGCGAGGCCGACCCGGCTCCGGCGTGGGCACGGGCGATTAGCTCAGTTGGCTAGAGCGTACGGATCACACCCGTAAGGTCACAGGTTCGAGTCCTGTA
>CAZPHH010000126.1:0-2807 GCA_964586145.1 uncultured Phycisphaeraceae bacterium
GGCTGGCGCCCTCGCCAGCCCCGCCCGAGTCCCCGATCTGCGAAAGTTGGGCTAAGTCTACATACAACCCACAGCCTCCCAAGACCGGCTGGAAAGCCGGTCCCACAAAAGACAAGCCGGTCCCACAAAAGACAAGCCGGTCCCACAAAAAAAGCCGGCCCCACAAAAGAAGCCGGTCCCACAAAGATAAGCCGGTTCCATAGGAGAGGCCGGTCGCGCATGGGGCCTGTGTCCGCCAGCCCACAGCCGACAGCCTATGGCCTACAGCCGGTTCAACCTACCGCCTGCGTCTGGCCGGTTTGAACCGGCCGCCGAGGGTGCGGGGCGGCGCGGGGATGCCGGTGGAAGCGACCTGCTCGAGAAAACGCGACGAGATGATCGGGACGTCCTCCGCCGGCGGCTCTGTCTGCCGCTGGCGCGGCTGCACCGACGGCACGAAGCCCTCCACCTTGTACTGGTGGATCTCCCGGTTGATCAGCTTCTCGATGTCCGTCAGTTGGCTGCCTTCCTCGTGCGTCACGAACGTGAACGCCCGGCCCCGCGCGCCCATCCGGCCGGTTCGGCCCACGCGATGCACGTACGACTCGATGTCCTGCGGCGTGTCGTAGTTGATGATGTGGCTGATGGCGCTCACGTCGATGCCGCGGGCGGCCAGGTCCGTGGCCACCAACACCTTGATGTGGTGCTTGCGGAAGCGGGACATCACCTTGTCGCGCCGCTCCTGCACCAGGTCGCCGTGGATCTCCTTGGCTTCGATGCCGGCCTGGAACATCTTCTTGGCCAGTTTGCGGGCCATGGCCTTGGTGTTGCAGAAGATGATGACCAGTTGCGGCGCTTCCTGGTTCAGCAGCGACATCAGCAGGCGGAACTTGTCCGGCGACTCCACGCTGCAATAGAACTGGTCCGTGTGCTCCACGGTCAGGTGGTCGCACGAGACGTTCACCTCCACCGGGTCGGTGGTGAAGGTCCTGACCAGCCGCTTGATTTCGTCGTCCAGCGTGGCCGAGACGAAGACGGTCTGGTGCGGGTGTTTGATCCTTCCCAGGATCGCCCGGATGTCGTCGCGGAACCCGATGTCCAGCATCCGGTCCACCTCGTCGAGAATGGCCACCTTGATGCCGTCCAGCGGCAGGTTGCCCCGCCGCATGAAGTCCTGCACCCGGCCCGGCGTGCCCACCACGAAATGCGGCTTCCTGCCCAGTGCGTGCATCTGGTGCCGGATGCGCTGCCCGCCGTAGATCGGTATGCAGTTCAGCCCGGAGAACTCGGCCAGTCGCACGATTTCCCCCGCCACCTGGACGGCCAGCTCCCGGGTGGGTACCAGGGCGATCGCCTGGAGCCGGCCGGCCGGGTCGAGCCGTTGCAGCGCAGGCAGGCCGAAGGCGGCGGTCTTGCCCGTGCCGGTCCGGGCCTGGCCGGCGACGTCGCGGCCCTCCAGCAGCAAAGGGATCATCTCCCGCTGGATGTCGGTGGGCTGCTCGAAGCCCATCTTGTCCAGGGCCTTGTTGAACTGCGGCAGAATTCCGAGCGCCGCGAAGGCGGCGGGCTTGTTCACAAATCGGTGCATTGAACCTCGAAGCGGTCGCCAAGACGGACCATTCGAGCGTAAGTATAGGGGAGAGCGAACGGAGTGTAAACTCAGCGCGATCCGCCGCCCCGGGAGACCGTTGGCATGCGATGACCAGTCGACGCCCCCCTCGGCCCTCAGTCGCGGGCTTCGCCAGGCGGGGGGCCGGCCGTCCCCTCTCCCGCGGAGGCGGCCTGCCGGAGTTGCTCCAGCAGGCGGAGTCGCTGCGGGTGATCAGGATCGAGTTCCAGCGTGACCTGCCATTGCCGGGCGGCGTCCGCGAGGCGGCCGGCCTCCCAGTACGCATTGCCCAGCCGATAGCGGAGGTCGGCATCGCGGGGGGCGAGGGCGCCGGCTTGTTCCAGGCACCCGACGTACGCGGGCAGGTCGCCCCGGCGACTGTATCGGTCGGCCAACGTCTGATAAGCCTCCGCCAACGTGGGCTGGAACCGAGCGGGATTCCACATCACCGCCTGCTTCAGGCAGCGAGCGCTGGTCTCCAGATCATCTGCGGCCAATGCCGCCTGGCCGTACCAGTGCCAGAACTCGCCGCTTTCGCGCTCCGGCAGCCGGTCTTCCCGGTCATGCAGGATGGCCACAGCCCGTTCGGGGCGCCCGGCCTGCAGCCACACGCGCGCATGCAACCGATGGACCTCGGGCGTGTCGAGCCCCGCGTCCAGAGCGGCCTGCACCTGGTAGACGGCCGACTCGTCCGAGCAGGTGAGGAACCAGCCGGCGCGTTGTTGATCCGGCTGGAGCACGTAGTGCCCGTCCATGCGGCGTCCGGGTTCCGCATTGGGCATGACGCGAGCGGTCACGGGCCCCAGGGCCCGATCGAGAAGGCAATACGTCTCCGCAAGGGCACAATGGACGGCGGGGTTGCTGTGCATTGCGAGGGATTCCCGGTAGGTCTGAGCGGCCAGCGCGTGCCGTCCGGCTTTGGCCTGCCATTCGCCGATCCGCGCAAGCTGCTCGGCGGCCTGCTCGGGCCGGGCGGCCTTTCGGAACGCGTCGACCAGAAGCGTGCGGGCGGCGAGGCTCGTCGGGTCGCTTGCGACGGCCGACTCCAGCAGCGCGACGGCCTCGGCGAACCGGCCGGCGCGGAGGGCGTCACGCCCCTGTTCACACAGGTCTGCACAGGTGGGCTGCGTCGTGGCAGTTGTCGAGGGCAGCGTGGTCGGCATCGAGCCGGATGGACTCTCTCCCGGCAACGAAGCCGGGTTCGCGATGCACAGGAGAA
>CAZPHH010000126.1:2907-10262 GCA_964586145.1 uncultured Phycisphaeraceae bacterium
GGGGGCCGCCGCCGCGGGCGGTCACCGCGGGGATAGAAGGGGTTGTCCGGCCCTGTCGGGCAGGTGCCTTCGGACGGCGTGGATGAGGGCCTGCCGGGCGCCTTCCGGACTCAGGCTCTGCCTTCTGCACCCTCGGGCCGCCTCCGGCTACAATGGGACCGATTCTGGCTCCGCCCCTCGCAAGCGGGGCCGCCGACTGGACTCATGGAGGATGAATCAATGACCCGCTGCCTCTTCGCTTCGCAGAATTCCCGTTTTTGGCTCGTGCTGTCCGCGGTCTTCCTCACCGTGTCCGGCTGCAAGACGACAGACCCCGCCGCATCGGGCCACGCCGGCCGGTCGATGACGATGGAGTACCACAACCCGGTCTGGGACGGCTACCTGGCCGACCCGCACGTGCTGAAGACCCGGGGGGAGTATTACGCCTATGGCACCGGCGCGGAGTCCGGGGGTCGGCAGTTTCCCGTGTTGCACTCGAAGGACCTCGCCCACTGGACGTACGTCGGCAATGCGCTGGAGACCGTGGCCGATCCGAGAATCAGGGACTACTGGGCGCCCGAGGTGGCCGAACGCGACGGCCGGTACTACCTGTACTACGCGGGCGACGGCAAGATGCGGGTGGCCGTTTCCGATCATCCGGCCGGTCCGTTCAAGGATGTCGGCAGAACTCTCTTTCCCGACGAACCGTTCTCGATTGATGGTCATCCCTTTCAGGACCCGCGGACCGGCAAGTGGTCTCTGTTTTTCGCGAAGGACTTTCTCGATCAGCGGGTGGGCACCGCGCTGGCGGTTGCGCAACTGGCGGACGACATGATCTCCACTGTCGGCCCGGTCCAGACCGTGCTGCGAGCCGTGGGTGACTGGCAGATCTTCGAGCGCAATCGCCGGATGTATGGTCGGACTTTCGATGCCTGGCATACGGTGGAAGGTCCCGCAGTCGTCTTCCGCGAGAACCGCTACTACTGCTTCTACTCCGGCGGCAACTGGCAGACGCCCGGCTACGGCGTGGGATTCGCGACGTCCGATTCCGTTCTGGGGCCGTACGCGGACACAGCGAACATCGAGGGTGCGACGGTGCTCAAAACCATTCCCGGGAGCCTGATCGGACCGGGGCACAACAGCGTGGTCCTCGGGCCGGACGGCGTTACCTGGTTCATCGTCTATCACTCCTGGAACGCAGACCACACCAAGCGCCAGATGTGCCTCGATCCGATCGAGTGGACGCCGGGCGGCCCGCGGGCCTGGCAACCCGCCCGCGGAGTCAAGCGGATCACGCTTCCCCTGGCGTCGCCATCCGCTCCGTGATGGCGATTGGGACAACGGTGCTGCGGCCGGCCGCGGGTGTGTTCCCGCTCCGTTGGTGGTCTTTGCATCGTCCCGTCCCGCCGCTCGGGCTGCGAAAGCGGATGCACGAACTCGAGTATCGGGCCGCAGACAGATGCGCGAATCGGCGCCTTGCCGGGTCGTCGCCGTGCGTCGACATAGTGTGGGGCTCCGCCTGCCGGGCTGAACCGGCTGGATGGCACCGGTTCGGAAGGACGCGGCAGGTTCTTTCCTGGTGCGCATCACACGCAATGTGCCTAAGTGCTTGGCGTAAGTGAGCCAAGAAGCGAGTTTCTGAGATTCGATTGGGATGAGAGTGCCGCTCCGTCGCCCTGCCGACGACGCTCCTGCGATCCGCCCGGAAGCCGCGCGTCTGGAACCGATGCCGGCTTCGGCCGGGTGGCCAGGCCAGTGTCTGAAGGTGCCCGGCTTGCTCATCGGGATCGTGGAAAAGGCCGGGGAGGAGGATTGGGTGCTTGCCCGGCCGTCCGGCCACCGCCTATACTTGCAGTCCGACGGGCCGACCAACTCTGGTCAATGCGGAGGGCGACCTGTTCGGCGATGAGGGGTCAACTAGCGCGGTTGCAGATGGCCGGAACCTCGTCCTGAGCGAAATCGCAGATTCGCGGGTCCGAAAGGTTGTTTGCCGGCGCGGCAAGAATCACCTGGCGTACGACGTGTCTATTCTGGCCATTGCGGTGTAGTGAGCGGCGGGTCCGGCCGGCATGGCCGGCGCCGGCAGAGGGCGAGACTTCATGCGCCAGTTCTGTCAGGGCATGGGAAGTAAGCAGCCATGCGTTCGACCATGAAGCGCCTGAATAAGTACTTCGATTCCCAAGTCTGTTTCGTCGGCCAATTGCTGTATTGTTGTGTCGTGTCGATCATGGCAGGACGTTCCCGATCAGGAGTGCCACGCCGGAGCGGTGTTCGCTGCGGCGTCATGAAGAATCTGTCGCTTCGGCGCACTCTTGACGAAGGCGACATTTCAGCCCCGGAGATAATCTCATGAAACCTGCCCCACGCGCTTTCCGGTGCGGCATGTTCAGTCAGACTGGCCGTTCTCGCAGCGGCCTTGCCCGCACTTGCCCAGGAGCCCGCGAGCGAGTGCACGCAACGGTCTCATCTTTCGATGCCGAACACGCTCCGGCCCAGTTCGGTCGTGTAGGATGCCAGGAAATGGGGCTGCAAATGAAACTGGATAGACGAAACGACGAACGGGTGATGCTGCATACGGCTACGGTTGCACTGGCTGCACTGGCCGCGCTAGCCATAACTCTCAATGCGACGGCAGCCGACCCGCTCGATCGAACGGTTCTCCCGATCGCCGAGCCGAAACCACCCGCTCACAGCGAGCTTGACGTTCGCAATGCGAAGCCGCCGCCGCGCTTCGAAGTCAAGCCGCCCAAGGGTGCGCCGAACGTGCTGCTGGTGCTGATCGACGACCTTGGATTCGCGGGAACCAGTTCGTTCGGCGGGCCGGTTCCGACCCCCACCTTCGACCGTCTGGCGAACGCGGGAGTTCGCTACAACAACTTCCACACCACGGCGGTCTGCTCTCCGACGCGTGCAGCGCTCAAGAGCGGCCGCAACCACCACGTCTGCAACATGGGGGGGATCATCGAAACCGGCACGGCGTTCCCGGGCAACACCGGCCAGATTCCCAACAACGTCGCCCCGGTGGCCGAGATGCTGCGTCTCAACGGCTACAGCACCGCCGCCTTCGGCAAGTGGCATGAGACGGCCGCGTGGGAAGCGAGCATCTCCGGCCCGCACGACCGCTGGCCGACCCGCCAGGGTTTCGACAAGTTCTACGGATTTCTTGGTGGCGAAACCAACCAATGGGCACCGTTCATCTACGACGGCGTCCACCCGGTCGAGCTGCCGGACGATCCGAACTACCACTTCATGACCGACATGACCAATCAGACGGTCGCGTGGATCGGGTATCAAAAGGCACTGACGCCGGACAAGCCGTTCTTCATATACTTCGCACCGGGTGCAACCCACGCTCCGCACCACGTGCCGAAGGAGTGGATCACGAAGTTTGAAGGCAAGTTTGACCAGGGCTGGGACAGGATGCGGGAGGAAATTCTGGCGCGCCAGATTGAAGACGGCACGGTGCCCGCGGGCACGAAACTGGCCCCAAAGCCTGAGGCAATCCCGGACTGGGATGAACTCTCCGGGGATGAAAAACGCCTCTTCCTACGCCAGGTCGAGGTGTTCGCCGCTTTTCTCGCGATGACCGACTACGAGATCGGCCGGGTTGTCGACGCCATCGAACAGGTTGGTCAGCTCGACAACACCCTGGTCATCCTGGTCTACGGTGACAACGGCACCAGCGCCGAGGGCGGCCGAAGCGGCATGTTCAGCGAGATGACCTACTTCAACGGTGTGCAGGAGCAGGTGTCCGACATGCTCAAGCACATCGACCAGTGGGGCGGGCCCGAGACCTACCCGCACATGGCCGCGGGCTGGGCGGTTATGTTGGACACACCTTATCAGTGGACCAAGCAGGTCGCGTCGGACCACGGCGGAACGAAAGTCGGCACCGTGATCCACTGGCCCAGGGGCTTCAAGTCCAAAGGCGAACTCCGGACCCAGTTCCACCATGTGATCGATGTGGCTCCGACCATTCTCGAAGCGGCGGGCCTGCCCGAGCCCAAGGTGGTCAACGGCACGCCGCAGCGCCCCATGGACGGGGTGAGCATGGTTTACACCTTTGATGATGCCAAGGCCAAGGGCCGGCACACCACGCAGTACTTCGAGATGTTCGGCAACCGCGCCATCTACCACGACGGCTGGTTCGCCAGGACCATTCACCGCGCCCCCTGGGAGATGAAGCCGCGCCGGCCGCTCGCGGAGGACATCTGGGAGCTGTACGACACGCGGTCCGACTTCAGCCTGGTGAACGATCTGGCGGAGGAAAACCCGCAGAAGCTTGCCGAGTTGCAGGCCCTGTTCATGAAGGAAGCCGAGAAGAACCATGCGCTGCCGATCGATGACCGCGTGGTGGAGCGCGTGAACGCGGAGTTGGCCGGCCGGCCGGACCTGATGGGCGGTCGCACATCGATCACGCTCGCCGAAGGCATGACCGGCATGACCGAGAACGTTTTCCTGAACATCAAAAACAAGTCCAAGACCATCACCGCCGACATCGAGGTGCCCGAAGGCAAGACAAATGGGGTCATTCTGGTGCAGGGCGGGCGGTTCGGCGGCTGGGGGCTGTACGTCAAGGACGGCGTACCGGCCTACGATTACAACTTTCTCGGCCTGGAGCGGTTCACCATCGCCGGCAAGGACCGGCTCGAGCCCGGCAAAGCGACCATCCGGTTCGAGTTCGCCTATGACGGCGGCGGTGTTGGCAAGGGCGGCACCGGCACGCTCTACGTGAACGACGAGAAGGTCGCCGAGGGCCGCATCGAACGCACCCAGCCGATGATCTTCTCCGCGGACGAGACCGCCGACGTCGGCATCGACCTGGCCACACCGGTGGTCGAATCGATCGGGTCCGAGGCCAAGTCGCGCTTCACGGGGAAGATTCCAAGGGTCACGGTCGAGGCGAAAGAGGTCAAGTAGCGAAGTGATGACGCGCGGGCCGATCTGAAAAGGACGGCCCGCGATTTCAAGGGCGAATCGAAGCAGAGCATAGGACAAGACAACATGTGGACGAAACGCATCCGTAATGCGGTTCTTGTGACCGTGATGGTCGTCAGCCTCGCCGTGTCGGGTCGGGCGGATCCGCCCCAGATGAAGATGACTACGACGATGCCACCCGGTATTGCGTCGCCGGACAAGGTGGAGATCCTATACGACAGCCAGGCGCGTTCGATGGTCCAGACCGACCAGCACTTCCCGAGCCCCAGCAGTCAGCAGGATGACCTCGTGGTCAATGCGGATGGCTCTGTGGACATCCACTTTGGCCCCAAGGCCCCCGGGCACCAGGCGAACTGGATTCAGACCGTGCCCGGCAAGGGGTGGAACACCATTCTGCGCCTCTACAGCCCGCTCGAGCCCTGGTTCGACAAGACCCGGCGTCCCGGGGAGATCGAGGAAGTGCAATGAGCCGGTGGAACCCGCCGGCAGCGGTCAGAATGCTGGAGGATTCCGATTGAGAACACAACGGCGTATAACTGTGCCGGACACGCTTGTCTGCGTGATGCTTGGATGCGGTATTCGGTTCACGATGACCTTCCCGTTCCCGAAGTGATTGGCGCTTACGGACGACCCGGGTGCAAGACTGGCGGCCGAAAGGTGTACCATGACGATTCGCATCGTGTGCGCTGTCTTGGGGCTGGCATCAGCCGCGATCGGCCAGGAAGCGGGTTCGCCTGCGACGACGCAGCCCGCAGAGCCTGTGGCCGAAGAACCCGCCGTGCAGTCTCTCATCCAGAAGCTGCCCGACTACACCGGCGACCTGGCCCATCGCAAGTACATGACCGGTGACTGGGGCGGTGCCCGCACGCAACTGGCCGAAAAGGGCATTCTATTCGACCTCGACATCACGCAGCTCCTGCAGGGCAACGCCCACGGAGGCAGGGACACCAACAATGCATTTCGTTACTCGGGCTCCGTAGACTACACCTTCAAGCTGGACACGGCCCGGATGGGCCTGTGGCCGGGCGGACTGTTCGTCCTCCATGGCGAGACGCAGATCGGCGACAACATCAACCCGAAAGTTGGATCGCTGTTGTCTCCCAATTACCAGGGAAACCTGCCTGTCCCGAATGATCCAGGTACTACGACGCTCTCGGAATTCTACTTCATGCAGGCGCTTTCGGAGCAGTTCGTGATCATGGCCGGCAAGGTCGATGGAACGGCCCTGGTTGATCAAAACGCGTTTGCCGGCAATCAGCGAACCCAGTTCATGAACACGGGTCTTCGGATCAACCCGGTCCTGTTCTACGGGACGCCGTACACGTGCATGGCGGCCGGCGCGGTCTGGATGCCGACGAAGTGGCTGACGGTGACGACCGCCGTGGCGGACAACGACCCGGACGGAGCTGCCACCAAGACTGGCTTCAACACGGCCTTCCACGGCCGCCACTGGTACACGGTTCTGCAGGAGTTCGACGTCACCTGGAAGCCCTTCGAGAAGGTCGGGCACCAGCGATTCGGGTGGTTCTGGACCTCGCGCGACTTTCTGGAGCTCGGCGGCGATGGCCGGATTCAGTTTCCGCGGGTCGTCGGGCCGAGACTGATTCCGCGAGGACTGCTGCCCCGCTGGGCGCGTGTTCTTCGGTTCGGCGGTCAGGTGTACGGCCTCACCGACCTGGACCGGTCTGCGGACACCTGGGGCTTCTACTACAACTTCGACCAGATGCTATACACGGAGGCGGAGGATCCCGAGCAGGGCGTGGGCGTCTTCGGGCGGTTCGGTTTCGGGGCCGAGCCGAACATCTTCGAGCAGTTCTACAGCTTCGGCCTGAGCGGCAAGGGCTCGATTCCCACACGCGATCGCGATACCTGGGGCATCGGCTACTACCTCGCCAACATCAACGACGACATCAACCCCATCTTCGGCCTGCACTCCGAGCAGGGGGTGGAGGTGTACTACAACTTTGAAGTCACGCCGTGGTGCCATGTTTCGCCCGATCTGCAGGTGATCGTCGATCCGGGCGGCTCGTCGAAACAGGATGTGTCCATTGTCTACGGACTCCGGATGCAGCTGAGCTTCTGAACGAGAGCTTGAACCATGCGCATGGGTATGGGGCTGGCAGCGGCCAGTTCCCAGCAGACCCGAGCGAGGGGCTGGCGAGAGCGCGGTCGGCGCCGGATGAGGCGATGGGGGTGCTGTAACTCAAGGAAAAACGGCTTTCGCTTGTCGCCGGACTCGGCCGCGATCTCCCCGGGACGTGTCGAGGCGTGACGCCTGACGAGGGCAATTACAGTCAATGCCTGTTGAAAGGTTCCTCGAAGCGCAGTACCGTCTTGGCAGACGCAGTGGTTGCCACCGTAGCTCAGTCGGCAGAGCAGCGGTTTTGTAAACCGCAGGTCGTCGGTTCGAATCCGACCGGTGGCTGTTACGATAAACC
>CAZPHH010000127.1:0-10195 GCA_964586145.1 uncultured Phycisphaeraceae bacterium
CTGATATTGCCCACGCCCCCCAGACCGCCGGACGTCCAGTTCTGGACGCAACTGTGGGACAGAGTGACGCTGGAGTACGCCGTCTTGTAGATCTGGGCAAGCTGGCCCGACCCGGTGCGATCCAAATTCGCCCAGAAGATCGAGTTGGAAACCGTGGCTGACGTGTCGTCGTGCAGCCAAATGCCGCCGCCGTAGTATCGGTAGGGACCGATCACCGAGTTGCCGTAGAACGTGCAGTTCGTGACGGTCACGGCGGGATCGGGGACCGTCACGCCGAGGCCCCCGCCGTACGAGGACACCGAGCCGGACGGGCTGATGGCCGTGTTTCCACTGAACACGCAGTTGGTGAGATCGAGGGACGCGTTCGCTCCACAGACGAAGGCGCCGGCGCCCCGTTTCGGATCGGCGCTGGGGCCGGCGGCCTGGTTTCCCAGGAATCGCGAGTTGACCACCGAAACGACCCCGGTGTACCACAGGCAAAGTCCACCGCCGCGTTCGGCCCGATTGTTCACGAACGTGCATTGAACGAGCGAGGCATTCGCATTCGAGACATGCACCCCTCCGCCCTTGCCCGTGGTTGTGTTGTCCGAAAACGTGCAGTGACGCACCGCCAACTCACTGGTGGAACCCACAGAGACGCCGCCAGCTCCGGAGGAACCGCCCTCGTTACCCGTCAACGTGCAACCTGTCATGCTGACGGACGCGCCTCCCCAGATGTTGATGCCACCGGTGCCGCTGGCTGACGTATTCCCGTCGAACGCGCAGCGGGTGAGGGTGGCGTTGCACTGACCGATCACCAAGCCGCCGGGCCCGGTACCCAGCCCCGCGTTCTCCTGGAACGTGCAGTCCGTAAGCACGGACGGCGCCTGCCAGGTCAGCATGCCGCCCACTCCGGCCGACCAGTTGTGCCGGATGGTGCAGCCCGACAGCGTCGGGGCCGAGCCAACCCACGCGCCCACGCCGCCGCCGTTGGTCGCGTAGTTGCATTCGATGATGCAATTGCGGATGGTGGGGCTGGCCTCGTTGCAGAGGATGCCGCCGCCGGCGTGCCGCAAAAATGGGTCATTGTTCGCGAGATTCGCGTAGCCGCCCGTAACCGTGACGCCGTCCAGAATGGCCGTGGGGCCGACGCCCGGACCGGCCGTTACGACGTGGTAGGCGTTGTCCGTCTTGTTGTCCGGGCAACAGTTCTGGGTGTAGCCCAGGAGGACGCCGCCGCCCAGCGGGCCGAAGGACTCGTCGCCGAGGGCACCGGCCTCCGGGGAATCCGCCGCGCCGTCGGCGTCCTGCCCTTGTGATTGGGCCTGTGCCCAGGGGCCCTGATTCTCGGTGCCGGTGTCGTTCGGCAGGCCGTTGGTTCCGATGGTTTGGCCCAGGGCGGCCAGGAAGACCGGCTGGATGCCCGGGGTGTAGCTGGCGAGGTGGAATTCGGGGGTCTGGGCGCGGGGCGCAGGGGTCAGGGTATGAAAGTCGGGGGCCAGGTCGTGAGGATCCGGTGCAAACGTGTGGGACCGACTTTCCAGTCGGTCTTCTTCCAGCCGGTCGATCTCACCCCCGCGGGAGACCCCGGCACGCCGGGATCCCACAGAAGAGCCCGGGGCTACAGGTGTGACCGGTTCCACAGAAGATGCCGGTCCCACAGACGCTGGAGAACTGGAAACTCGGGACTGGAGACCAGAAGGAGGGATGATCGGGTGGAATGGCCAGACTCCAGAGACCGGCTGGAAAGCCGGTCCCACAGAAGAGGCCGATCCCACAGAAGAGGCCGATCCCACAGAAGAGGCCGGTCCCACAAAGACAAGCCGGTTCCGCGGAACGGAAATCGGTCTCACACCAGATCTGCCGCTGCCGCAGCAGTGCCTTCGTCGCTTCGGGCCTTCGTCGCTATGTCGCTTCGTCGCTTCGTCGCGGAGCCTGCCCCGGCGCGCCGGGGTCGCTTCGCCGCTGCTTCCGGCCCTTCGCCCACGCCAGCCCGATGCCCATCAGGCTCAGGTTCGCCACGGCCGAGTCCAAAAAGTCGCAGTGCGGCAGAAACAGGTCCAGGTCGCCGCCGGTGCCCACCACCTGCGGCCACTTGCCCAGGTGCGTCGCGATGCCCTCCACAATCCCCCGCACCGCGCCGGCGATACCCCGGCACACGCCGGTCTGGATCGCGCTGACCGTGTCGCGCCCGATGGGCTCGCTCGGAAACGCAATCTCCACGTCCGGCAGCTTGGCCGTATAGTTGTGCAGCGCCCGCAACTGCAAGCGTGCCCCGGGCAGAATCGCCCCGCCCAGAAACCGACCGTCGTCACCCACCAGGTCCGCGGTGATGGCCGTTCCGAAATCCACCACCATGCACGCACTCTGAATCCGCTCGAACGCCGCCGCCGCGCAACAAACCCGATCCACCCCCACCGCCTGCGGCGCCGGAAGGTCCACCGTCATGGGCAGGGGCAGACTCTGTCCCACGACGCCCGCCTCCACGTGCAACGCCGCTCCGATCTGCTCCACCGCCCGATCCAGGACCGTCGGGACGACCGATCCGATGGCCACCGCCGGCGCCCGCCCGCCGACGAAGAAGGCCCCGAGACTCGTCAGGGCCGCGGCAAACGCCGTCGCATCCTCCGTCGGCACGCGCGACACCCGCGAGACCTCGCCGTCCGCCCACGATCCCAAGGCCGTCCGCGTGTTGCCGATGTCAATCACGATCAACTGCGGTGACGGCCCGCCCGCGTCCGGATCCGCGATCATGACACGTTCCTCCTGTGCGGCGGCTCCGGCATCGCAGGGCCGGTTTCCTCCGCCTCCACCTGCGGCGCCCGAGCCGCCGCCACCAGCGTCCACAGACGCTCCTGCATCTCGCGCAGCCCCGCGCCCGTGGCCGCACTGACGGCCAGCACCTCGCACCCCAACGCCTGCGCCAACGCGTGAGCCGACTCCGGCCCGCCAGTCAGATCAATCTTGTTCGCAGCCACCAGTTCCGGCTTCTGCGCCAGCACGTCGCTGTACTGCCGCAGCTCTTCACGAATCGTGTGGTACGCCCGGGCCGGAACCTCCGCATCATCCTCCGCGCCCACGTCGATCAGGTGAAGCAACACGTGCGTCCGCTCGATGTGACGCAAAAACTCATGCCCCAGCCCGGCGCCTTTGTGCGCGCCCTCGATCAACCCAGGAATGTCCGCCATCACGAACCGCCGCCCGCCCGGCAGTTCCACGATGCCAAGCTGCGGCTCCAGCGTGGTGAACGGGTAATCGGCGATCTTCGGCCGCGCCCGCGACAACCGCGAAAGCAGTGTGCTCTTGCCCGCGTTGGGCAACCCCACTACGCCCACGTCCGCGATCAGCTTGAGTTCCAGCCGAAGCCACCGCTCTTCCGGCTCGCCGCCTGGCTCGGCAATCCGCGGCGTCTGGTCCGTGGGCGTCGCGAAGGACTTGTTCCCCCGCCCGCCTCTGCCGCCCCGGGCCACGCACGCCCGCTCGCCCGGCTCCGCCAGGTCCTTGATCAGAATGCCCGTGTCCTTGTCGTACACCAGCGTGCCCGGCGGCAGCTTGATGACCAGATCCTCGCCGCCCCGACCGGTCATCTGTTTTCCCTCACCCGGCCGGCCGTTCTGAGCGATCCAGTGGTGCCGCCCGGCGAAGTCCAGCAGCGTGTCCACGCCGGCCACCGCCTCGATGATCACGTCCCCGCCGTTGCCGCCGTTGCCGCCGTCCGGCCCGCCCTTCGGGATGAACTTCTCGCGCCGGAAGCTGACCGCCCCGTGCCCGCCTTTACCGGCCCGTACGTAGATTTCTGCGCGATCAACGAGCATCGCTGCCTCACTCACCCCGCGAACTGTGCCTGCATAAATAAAGGGTGGCCGAAATGGCCACCCGGTTTTCGTAAGGCTGGTTCCCGATGGGCAACGGTGACCGCTGCCGCCGACCGGTCAGTTCTGGACCGGCTCCACGTCGATCTTCCGACCGCGGTAACGCACGATGCCATCGACGATGGCGTACAGTGTGTCATCCCGGCCTCTCTTGACGCCATGCCCGGGGAGAAACGGCGTTCCGCACTGCCGGACCAGAATCGTGCCGCACGTGACCAGTTGCCCGCCAAACCGCTTCACGCCGCGAAACTGCGGGCTGCTGTCCCGGCCGTTACGGGTTGAACCTTGACCCTTCTTATGTGCCATACATCACACTCCAAGCCGCCGAAGCAGCGAAGTTTACGCGGTTTCGCCTCAGGAATCAACACCCCGCCGGGTCAGCGCATCACCCATTCCCGTTTGACGCGGACCGGCTTGGCCTGCGGGCGTGACTTCTCGTCGCCGGGCAGATCATACGAAATCCCCAGCGTTTTGCGAAGCACGAAAAACCGGGGATTCTCATCCGACTCCGGCTTCTCGGAATCGAACGCAAAGTTCTGCAATCGCTGGACTTCGCCCGACAGCCCCCCGGCGTAGATGGTGAACTGGTTGGCCGTCGGGTCGAAATTCTGGAACACCACCGCCGACGTTCGGGCGTTGTCCGTCCCCTGCAGAAGCGTCCCGCTGACCTTCAGAGGATCGACAAAGAACGGGTACAGCTTCTTGTACCGGGCCCGGATGGCCTCCACGACAGCCGGATGCACGTGGTCACCACCCGTAACGACTTGAAGTGTGTCTGTAACGAGGGCGAATGACGGGTAGAATCCCTGATCCTGTCCGGAATTGTTCGTAACCGTGTAGGCCATAAACCAGAACGTCGTGGGGTGGTCATCACCGGGGAGGGTCACGATGATCCGCTCCGGATCGCGGAATGTGAAGTCCAACTCCCAGCTCTTGGCCAGCAGGCTCGGTTTCGGGGCGGCCCAGACCCCCGCCCCGATGACCAGAACGGACAGAGCCACAGCCCCGGACAGCGCTACACGTGACGGTTGCATGGTGAAAGATTCTAGTAGGGGCACACGCCCTGTCAACGACGCAGGGCACCCCCCGCCCGCCGCGAATAGTTGTTCAACTCCGGCGAATCCGGTATCGGTGAGCGTGGCCGCGGGTGCGTGCCGGGCGGCGGAGCACCGTTCGGTCCCCCGGGACGCCATCTAAATCCGGAACCCGTACCTCAAGTCGACAGGAGGAATCTCATGCCAGTCAGCCATCGTCTTCTCAGTGTCATGATCGTGGTTTGCGCGGTGATTCTGCCGGCCAGCGCAGCCACAACGGACCCCGCATCGCTGCTGCCGCCCGACACCGTGCTGTACGTCGGCTGGACGAACCTGATGAACCCGCGCGAGCAGGCTCAGCTTGATCAGGTCCGGCAGGGCCTCGCGGCCCTGAAGCTGGGCGAGAAGGAAGCTGCGTTGGCGAACCAGCTTATGGAACTGCTTCCCGTGGTCCTGCAGGGCCCGGGCTGCATCGGGCTGCTGGACTTCGCGATGGCGGACCACCGGCCGGATGTGCAGGCCGTGCTCGTCGTGGAGGCCGGAGCCGCCGCGAAGGATTTGCCTCAGAGGCTGGCAGACCTGCTCGCGATGACGGGCGAGGCGGAGTTACAGGCGACGGCGGGAGAGCCCATCGACGGCGTCCCGACGTGGCGAATCGGGTCGCCGGAGGAACATTGGGAGTTCCTCTGGGGCGCTTCCGGGGAACGGTTTTTCGTGGCCTTCGGCGAGACGGCGGCCGCCCGGATCCTCACCCAATGGAAGAGCCAGGGGCCGTCTCTGGCAGACAGCGAAGAGCTGAAGCTCGATCGCGCCCGGGTCGGTTACCAGCCCGGCAGCATCCGCGCGGAGTCCTTTACAGACGTGCCCGCGTTCATCACGAAGCTCAAGGCCGCCATCGAGGCGGCACATGGACCGCTTCCGCCGGAGGTGGATCGCGCCCTCCAGGGCCTGCGAATCAACGCAATTCAGTCGCTATACACTCATTCGGCCGAGGTGAACGGCCTGCCGCGAGCAAGCCTGTTCGTGCATACCACCGGCCCGGCCGAAGGCGTCCTGGCCCTCTTCGACCAGCAGCCGCTGACGGATGACGACCTGAAGCTCATCCCGGCCGACGCGTACTGGGCCGTCGCGTTTAACCTGGACCTCAAGAAGTTCTATCTGAACCTCGCGCGGACGGTGCGTGAGGTCCACCCGGCCGGCCTCGCCATGATCAACGTCGGCATGGGCGCCATCCTTGGAGCGATGAACTTCACTTCGCCCGAGCAGCTATACGAAATGGTCGGGGACACCTGGATCTTGTACGACGCACCGAACCAGGGCGGCTTCATCGGCCTGGGCACCGTGTTCGTCGCGGAGGTCCGGAACAGGGAGAGCTTCACCGGCATCACAGAAAACGCGCGGACGCTGATCAACCTGGTGGCCAAGGACAAGGTGAACGTCACCGCCCACAAGACGACCAGCGGCGATCACGAAATCCACTACCTGCTGGGCGGCGGCGTGCCGTGTCCCGTCGCCCCGGCGTGGGGCTTCGTCGGCGACCGGTGCGTGATCGGCCTGTTCCCGCAGACGGTTGCCGCCGCGATGAAGCAGCTTGACCCCGCCACCCGCACGTCGAGCCTGCTGGACAGCCCCGACTTCGCGGCAGCGCAGAAGGTGGCGGCCCCCAACGCCCATGCGGTTGCCTACCTGGATGCCAAGGGACTCTACCGGCTGATCTACCCCCTCCAACTTCTTCTCCAGACTGCCGGCGTTTCCCAGCTTGCCGCGGGTGGCATGACCCTGGACCTGTCCACCTACCCGACGTTCGACGAGTCCGTCGCGGGGGTCCACTCTTTGGTCATGACGGGGGGCCGAGGCGAGGACGGCCTGTTCTGCATCCTGACGGGTGGGGGGCAGGGGACACCGGGGGCGATCCTGGCTGCCGCCGGTGCGGCTGCCGCCGTCGCGATGCCGACCGCCGTCAAGGCGAAGCACCAGGCGATGAGCGCTCAAAGCCTCTCGAACCTCCGGCAAATCGGCGTGGCGTGCCAGATGTATGCGGTTGAGAACAACGGCGAGTTCCCTGTGTCCCTGGATGATCTTGCGAAATACGGCATTCCGGACGGGATGCTGTCACAACCCGGGGGCGGGGAGGTCGTCTACATTCGGCCGGGATCCCTGCACGAGTTACGGGCTCCGTCGCAGACCGTCATAGTGTACGTGAGCGCTGGCCGTGCGGGGCTCGTCCACGTGCTTTTTGCGGATGGGCACGCCAAGACCCTGGACCGGTCCCGTCTGAATCAGCTCCTGGAGCAGGCGAAGGCTCCGCCCGCGGAGCCGTCGGGGTACACGCCACCGGATTCGCAGTGACGGCCATCCCGGGGGCGAAGGAGCTGCAGTGACACCGGTGCGGGCCGGCGGGTCGACGGGTTCCGTCGGCCGTCGGCCCGCGGCGTTGGGGTCGACAGGGCTGTACGCTTTCTGCGGGGTGGGCTATAATGCCGCCTTGTCCGCCGACGGCGGCCCGGATACGCTTGTCAGGGCCGGCCGAAGGCGATGCCACGCCGCGGGACGGACAGACGGTCGGGACCGCGTGCCCGCGGTTTCGCGAACCCCCGCATGATGGCTTTCCGGGATTGAGATTCGCGTTCCATGAGTCCTGACCTTCCATCCCCGCCGGGTCCAGCCGTCTCGACGCACGCGAGGCCGTCGCGGGCGGTCTGGTGGTTGACCGCCATCAGCCTGGCCGTCATTGCCGTCTGCATGGTGCTGCGGGTGGACGGCCTGGTGGTGCCGCAGGCAGCGGCCCAGATCCAGGCGGGTGCCGGGGCGAGGGGGGTCTTCGCGTTTCCGGCCCAGATGACCAAGACGACGTACGGAGTGTTCATGGTGGACGTGGATACCGGTACGATCTGGTGCTATGAGTTTACGGGTCAACGGAAGCTGCGGCTGGCGGCTGCCCGTTCGTGGCGGTTTGACCGGTATCTGGAGAACCACAACCTCGAGGATGTCGAGCCGGAAGCGGTGGAGAGAATGGTGGAGCAGGAACGCGAACAGAGGAAGCTGCGGACTTCCGGTTCGACTCCCTGACCCCGCCGGCCGGCCCGCGACAACGGGGGCGGGGACGGCCGACCGGGAAGATCGTTGTCATAGGCTGACCAAACGGAAGCTTCGTATCGCATAGGTGCCCTGATGGCCAAAACGTACCTGTCAGTCCAGGAGGCGTGCGACGCCTTGAGCATGACCGAAAGCCAGATCAAGGACCTCGTCCGCAGGGGCAAGCTGCGCGAGTTCCGCGACGGGGGAAAGGTCAACTACAAGGCCGACGACATACAGAAGCTGGCCGCCGCGTCGGGCATTCGCCCGGCGCAAAGCGCATCCGGCGGCAGCGGCGAACTGGTGCTGGAGCCGGCGGACGACACGGGGATCGACCTGGCGTCGACGGGGTCCGAAACGGGCATCGACCTGGCCAGCACCGGCAGCGACGTCATCAGCCTGGCCGAGACGGACAGCGACGCAACCGCCGTCGGCGGCGCCACGGCGGACAAGAAGAAGAAGGACGATACGGTCATCACGTCCGTGGGCGTCAGCGTTTTTGAGGACGACGAGGCCGACTTGGTCTCCGACCCGGTGGCCGAAACCGTGGTAAGCGACGGCGGCCTGGGCATTGAAGGCGTGGGCAGCGGCTCGGGCCTGCTCGACCTGACCCGGGAGAGCGACGACACCTCCCTGGGCGCTGAGCTTCTGGACGAGATGCTGCCGTCGGACGAAATGGCCGAAATGGGCGATGCCACGCGGGCCGGCCTCGACGACATGGTTACCGAGCCGGCCGCCGCCGCCGAGCTGGCCGAGCCGGTTGCCGCGGAAGCCCCGGTAACGCGCGGCGCCGTGGTGACGGTCGTCGAGTATGCCCCCGACCCGCTGTCCACGGGTCTGACCGGGCTGATGGCCGTTGCCGTGCTGATCATGTGCCTTACCGGCCTGACCGTGGCCGCCATGCTGCACGATGCCGTGCCGGGCCTTCTGGGCCTGCTGCATCAGAAGCTTTGGATCTTCGGCCTGGCGGCGGTGGTGGTGGCGGGCGCGGCTACGGGCGTGGGCTTCTTCCTGGGCAAGAAGGCCGAGCAGGAATAGCGTATCACGCATTCCGGCATTGCCCGCCCGGGGCAAGAGACGAAGCAGACGCTTCAGGACGCGCGGGGTCCGCCGGCGCGGGGCGGACGCGCGAACGTTGAATCCGGAAACCAACCCCATGCGCAGAGGAGGCAGGATCATGATGGCGCGGACGCGGATGACGGGCGTTTGGATGGCGGGCGGACTGCTCCTGCTGGTCAGCAGTGGGTGCGCCACGCTGGAGGAAAAGCGGCAACTGCAGATGCACAACCGGTCGCTCCAGGCAGAGAAGGACGCCTGCGCGGAAGAGCTGCGCGATTGTCGCATGTCGACGGGCACGCTGCGCACGCAGATCGAGGCCCTGGAGAGCCAGCTCGCCGCCGCCGAGCAACTGGCGGACAGCTACAAGACCGAGAACGACCGCCTCTCTCGCCGCTGTGACGAGTTGACGGCCATCGTCGACAAGATCGCCGGGGGAAAGGACCTGTCGCAGCCGCTCATCATCGAACGGGCGCTGCCGCCGGCCCTGGACACCGCGATCAAGGATTTCGCCGCCCAGTATCCCGGCATGATCGAGTACGATGCGAAAAAGGGCGTCGTGAAGTGGCAATCGGACCTGGTCTTCGCCCTGGGCAGCGTGGTCATCAAGGACGCGGCCAAGGAGTCTCTCAAAAAGTTCACCGGCATCATCAACTCCCCGGCCGCCACCGGGTTTGACGTGGCCATCGTCGGGCACACCGACAACATCCCCATCAAACGCGCCGAAACCCTGAAAAACCATCCGACCAACTGGCACCTGTCCGTGCATCGCGCGATCTCGGTCAGCGACGAGCTCCAGACGGACGGGCTCGCCGCCGCCCGCATCGGCGTGATGGGATTCGGCGAGTACCGTCCGGCCGCGGACAACAGCTCGGAGGCCGGGCGGGCGAAAAACCGCCGGGTCGAGATCTTCGTCGTCAAGAAGGAGAACATGCTGGCGGCCGCCGATGGCTTTGACCTGTCCCCCGCCGGCATGCTGGCCTGGATGAATCGCGAATAGCGAATCAGGAATTACGAATCGCGAATTGCGAATCGCGAAAAGCACTCGGGCGGTGCGGACCCGTTACGCCGGTCCGCCCCGCCCGCTCCTCTTGCAGGACCGGCCCATTGCCACGGGACCCGCTTTCTGCTGTGGGACCGGCTTGTCTTTGTGGGACCGGCTTGTCTTTGTGGGACCGG
>CAZPHH010000128.1:0-9976 GCA_964586145.1 uncultured Phycisphaeraceae bacterium
GCCACCCCCACCTGAAGGTGGCGGCACTGGCCGGTCGGCTGAAGCCGACCACAAGCTAGAGGCAAGAAACTGGACGCCTGGATCACAGATCGTACGCGGGGTTCGCCTGGCCGTCGCGGGTGACGACGTACGGCCGCCAGATGAGGGCGCAGCTCGCGACGGTGATGTCGGACTTCTTCGGCCGCACGGTGACCTCTTCCAGGGCCGGCGATTCCACGTCGGCGCTGCCTTGGATCTGCGCAACCTCACTCTCGAATTCCGCGTTCAGATCGACAAGCTGCTGCTGGAGAGCTTCCACGTTCTCCTCCGCGCGAGAGACGTCACCGCGCTCGCGGGCGGTCCGGCCGGCACTGCGCAGCGTGGATGCCGCCCGGCCGACGTTGCCGACGCTCGCTTTCTTGCGCCCGAACAACGCGCCCAGGATGGTCGTGCCGAAGGAGATGGCGGTCTGAAGCCCGTGCTGTCGCGCCTGGGACTTCTCGCGGTCGACCCGTTCCTCCGCGCGGCGGATGCGGTCCTCGATGGCGGCGAGCTTCGGCGCGTAACGCTTGCGCAGCACCTCGATCTGCGCGTCGCGCTTCTCGTGCAGAAGATGGCGCAATCGCCCGCGAAAGTCCGCTTCGCTCTCGGTGGGCTTCGAGAACTGCTTCAACTCGCTCGCTTTGAGGAGCGTGGCGGCATGATTCCGATAGAGATGGTTCGAAAACGCCTTGCTCCATTCCGCGTAGCTCGCCTCCCGGGCCGCCCGGGCCGGCAGGGCGGCGAACCGTCCGCCGGGGGCCGCCTGTGATTCAACGTCGGGCGACGCGATCGAGATCGGCTCCGCATCGCTCCAGGGATCGAGACCCACCTGGTCATCCAGCAACACGCACAGCGCCACGTCCTTCCATTCGTCCACGCCGGCCGGCTTGCTTTCCCAGTGAACCTTGCCCACGCCGACCAGAGACGGCTCGTACCGGATGTACGCGCCGGCCGGGGTCGACCGGGTGACGGCCAGAAACCCCTGGGTGATGCCGGGCGGCAGCGGCGGGGGAGTCGTCGCCAGGGCCGAATCGGGCACAGACGCGGCGGCGATGGTCGGCGGCGCCGCGGGAGCCGGTGCCGGCGCCGCGGGCGCACCCGGCACCGCTTCCTTCCTTGAGGCCGTCAGGTTCTGAATCTGGCTTCGCGTGAGCGGGCCGCGCAGATACGACAGCGTCCATCGGGTATGAAAGAGGACGGGTGCGTCCTCGTGCACGTTGTTCATGAGAAACACCCGGCTGCCCAGGCCGGACAGAAGTGCCTCCGTTCGTCCGCGGTCAAACGCCGAGCCGGCCGCGGCGCCCTGAAGGCCGTCGAGCAGCCGGGCCTTGTCGCGTTCGGTCTGCAGCCGGCCGATGAACCACGTGCCGGTGTTTGCCAGGCCCTTGTAGTCCAGGTCCACGGGGTTCTGTGTGGCCAGCACTACGCCGAGTCCGTACGCCCGGGCCTGTTTCAAAAGCGTAAGCATGGGCGTCTTGGCCGGTGGATTGGCCGTCGGCGGGAAGTATCCGAAGATCTCGTCCATGTAGAGGACCGCGCGAAGGCTGCCCGTGCCCGGCTGCATCCGCATCCAGGCGATGATCTCGTTGAGCAGCAGCGTGACGAAGAACATGCGCTCCGCGTCGGACAGGTGCGCGATGGAGAGGATGGAGATGCGCGGCTTGCCCTGCGCGGTGTGGAGCAGGCGAGGGATTTCCAGCGGCTCGCCCTCCATCCACGCGGCAAATCCCGGTGAAGCGAGCAGGCTGTTCAGCGACATGGCCAGCTTGAAGCGGTCCTTGGCGGGGAAGAACGATTCGAGGTCCATCACCCCCATCTTGTCGAACGGCGGCGACTGGATCTGGTGGATGAGCGCGGCAATGTCGAGGTTCCGCCCGGCACGCCAGGCGCGATCCAGCACGCTGCTCAGCAGGATGTGTTCGCGGCTCTGGACGGGGTCGGCCTCGATGCCCAGCAGCGCCAGGAGCCCGGACACCATCGCCGAGACGCGCTCCCGCATGGCGTCGGTGTCGGCGACGAGGTCGGCGGGCGGCGCGGCCAGCGATCGCAGGACCATCAGCGGCAGCCCCGCGTTAGAGCCCGGCGTATAGATGGCCACGTCGGCGGCGTCGCGGAAGCGGGCGATGCGCGTGCCGTCCTGGGCCCATTGCGCCAGGCCCTCACGCCACAGACGGGCGCGGTCGGCCGCGTAGGCGTCGGGAGTAAGCCCCTTGCGTGCCGCCTCACCTTCATCGATCCAGGGACGGAAATCCTCGGGCCGCAGTTCGGGGAACGTCAGCATGAGGTTGCCGAGGTCGCCCTTGGGGTCGATGGCGATTGCGGGAATGCCGTCGATGGCCGCCTCTTCGAGGAGGGCCAGGCAAAGTCCGGTCTTTCCGCTGCCGGTCATGCCTACGCACACGGCGTGCGTGGTCAGGTCCTTGGCGTCGTACAGGAGCAGATCGTCCGTTGGTTTGCCCTGCTGCTCGTCGCACAGCCGGCCGAGATAGAAAGCCCCGAGCTTCTCGTAATCTTGCATAGGTGCCTCCCGTCGGTGTGAGAACCGCCCGTTACGACTGCCTGATTACACGACGTGATGCGAAAGACTGCAATGGGGCGGGTGCAGAATCCCGTTTGCCGGCCGGCTGCGAGGGATGGGACTCTCAGGTGTGCCGTGAGGGGCCCCGCGGCGCAAGAAAAGAAATCGAAACGGGGACGGGAGTCGAAACGGGGACGCAGCTAGTTTTCGTTCTTCCCGCTACGACACTCCCCCTCACCTCTGGCCGTCCTCGTCGGCCAGCGCCGGCGCGACCGGCAGGGCGAAAGCCCGTTCTACCCTCGCGCTGGCCTGCGGCCGCTGTTTCTGCGTTCTTGCGTTTTCCCGTCCGCCTGACATGTTCTTGCGACAGGGCGCTGCTCAAGAGCAGTGACACACACGCCGGCTCATCGTGCTGACGAAGCGATTGACTTTCCGCTACATAGCAGGAGTGAAGGTATGGATAGCCATAGGTGCAAGCCGCTGGGAATCGTGCCGCATCAATCCTCCATCCCTGGAAGGGCTGCAGACCCATGCGGAAGGTTCAGGCGTCGCTTCCGAATGCTCCGCTTGTTATAGCTCCGTCGCCCCGCAGGGCTGACGAAAATGCTGCCCGCGGGTGTCCCAGGGAGGCGAGTGACCCCCGGCGGATTCGCCTATCGACTCCACCACGGCCATCACGGTATGCTGCGCCGTGCATGGTTTCACAACCGAACACGCACTCCGTCTGGGACGACCTCTCACGACCCGTCGTGATGGGCATTCTGAACGTCACGCCGGACTCATTCAGCGACGGCGGCGCGTTCGCGGATGCGGATACCGCCGTAGCGTATGCCGATCGCATGGTCGCGGACGGGGTGGCCATCATCGACGTGGGACCCGAGTCCACACGCCCCGGCGCCCATCCCGTCGACCCGCCGGAGCAGATACGCCGCTCCATCCCGGTAATCCGCCAAATCCGCCGCAGGCACCCGCACGTCGGCTTGTCCATCGACACGCAGTCGGCCGTCGTGGCACGGGCGGCCTTGGAGGCCGGCGCCGATGCCGTAAACGACATCTCTGCGCTGCGCCACGATCCCGACATGGCCGGTGTCGTCGCGGATCGGCGCGCTGTCGTCATTCTGATGCATATGCAGGGCACGCCCGCCACGATGCAACGCGACCCGACGTATTGCGATGTCACCGCCGAAGTTACCGCATTTCTTCGAAATCGCGCAGCCGTGGCCGTCTCGGTCGGAATCGAGCCCCACCGGATCATCCTCGACCCCGGCATCGGGTTCGGGAAGACCGTCGATCACAACCTCGAACTGCTCCGCCGCCTGCCGGAAATCGTCCGCATCGGATTTCCCGTGCTCTTGGGCGTATCGCGTAAAGCCTTTATTGGCAAAATCCTGGACCTGTCTGACCCACGGAGCCGACTGGCCGGTTCCCTCGCCTGTGCGGCGGCCGCCGCACTCTTCGGCGCCCGGATCATCCGTGCGCATGACGTTCGGGAAACGGTCCAGGCCGTCCGGCTGATCGCAGAACTGACCGGCCGTTGACCACCCGGGAAAACACCCTTTCGGGGGGTGTTGCCGCGCCGGAGTCCGCAAATCGTGCGATCGGGCAGATCACGGCCAATACCAGAAAGCCGCAACCTGCGCCCGGCACGCGGGAGAAGCGCACGGGATATGGAAAACCCCGGCAATCTCGGGTACACTGAAGATGGTTGGGATGGGCTCAGTGCCTCCATCGGCTCCGGAGTGCCGCCAGCCCGGCCGGGCGTTGCGCGATTCGGCCGGCACATCGACCTACCGCCAGAAGGGCGCTGCTGGGGGGGGAGACTCCGGCGTTAGACATGAGCCCAGCACAGGCATTCACCGGTGAGGGACCGGTGTGTTTCTTCAGCCGGGGGACCAGGATTTTGGCCATCGTCTCAGGAAGACCGATTGCGATCCGCCCGGCCACCATGCGCTGCAGGTGGGCCGGCCTGCTGCTGTTGTGCGCGGGAGCCATGTTCACACCCCCCGTCCATGCGGGTGAGATCGTGCCGCTGGAACTCCGCGTCGGATCGGTCTTGCTTCTGCCGGGCGACAACCTCCTCGCACAGCCGCACAGTCCGGTGAACACCACGGTGCCGTACCTCCTGAGGCTGGACGGCGCGATCACGCCCCAGCGCCGAACCGCACTGGCCGGCGCCGGCGCCGTGGTTTGCGACTTCATCCCGCCCGACGGATTTGTCGTGAAGCTCAGCGGGCAAAGCGTTGCGTCACTGGCCGCCCTCGACTTCGTAACGTGGTTGGGCCCGATCCACCCCGAATGGAAGATCGCCCCGACCCTCCAGGACATGCTTGCGGGCGATGATCCGCCGGGCAACCCGGCCCCGATCCCCCTCGTGATATCCACCTTCCTGGGCGAAGGTGATTCCGGGATTCTGCAGGTGCTGCACACGCACGCCGCGCAGAGCGTAGCCTCGTACGGCGCCGGAGGCCGGCGGTTCGTCGGCGCGACGGTGTCGCCGTCGGCCGTGCCGGCCGTGGTGGAGCTGCCCGGCGTGCAGTTTGTTGAGGTTGCGCCGGTATTGGCGCCCCGAAACGACTCGAACGCCTGGATTCTCCAGAGCAACGTGCCGGGCAGCCGACCGGCCTGGGAGCGGGGGTTGCTCGGACAAGGTCAGATCGCGGGGCTGATCGACTCCGGCATCGACCGCGACCATTGTGCGTTCCGCGATCCGACACCCGTCGGCCGCCAGAACCGCAAGATCGTAGCGATCCGCGGAGAGGCCCTGCCCGACGCGCACGGCACGTACGTGGCCGGCACGCTGGCGGGCGACGCGGACGTTGTCGGACAGCCGGACGGATACGACGGCATGGCCCCGCGGGCCCGGATCAGCTTCACGGATTTCGCCCTGGTCCAGACGCAACCAATGAGCGTGTATGATTGGTTCGCGGACGCACACGCCGACGGGGCTCGCGTACACAGCAACAGTTGGGGCGACGACAGCAACGCCGCGTACACGGCGCTGTGCAGCATGGTCGACGCCTTCGCGCACGATCACGAGGACAGCCTGCTCATCTTCGCGGCAACCAACCTGCCCACCCTCCGTTCGCCTGAGAACGCCAAAAACGTGCTGGCCGTCGGGGCCTCCATGGACGACCCCAACCAACACCTGTTTTACAGCGGTGGGACCGGCCCCACGCCCGACGGGAGGCGCAAGCCGGAGATCTTCGCGCCCGGATACGGCACCTGGTCCGCCCGATACGACGGCATCCACGACTGCGAGTTCAGCCCGTGGTTCGGAACGTCGGTGGCGGCGCCCGCGATCGCCGGCGCGGGTCTTCTCGTCCGGCAGTACTTCGTGGAAGGTCGCTACCCGGCCGGCGGACCTCCCCAACCGTTTCTTCCCTCTGCCGCGCTGGTGAAGGCCGTCCTGCTGAACGGGGCCGTGGACATGACCGGAGCGCCGGCCGGCGGCAACCAGTACCCCAGCGACGAGGAAGGCTGGGGGCGGCTTGTGCTGGACCACGCTCTGGAGTTCCCCGGAGACACCCGAAAGCTCTGGGTGTACGAGCGACGGAACGCCGCTGGCCTGCAGACGGGCGAACAATGGTCCTCGCCGCCGGTGCATGTACAGTCCGGCGGCACCCCGTTGCGCATCACGCTGGTGTTCACCGAGCCGCCCGGCGCACCGATGGCCTCCAATCCCGTCGTGAACAACCTGAACCTGGAACTGACCGGGCCCCAGGGGACCGGCAGCGCCACGTATCACGGCAACTGGTTCAGTGGTGGGCAGTCTGTCTCCGGTGGGACCCCTGACACGCAGAACAACGTCCAGCAGATCCTGCTGCTGAGCCCGGCGCCCGGCGCGTACGGCGTGACCATCCACGGCGGGGAGACGTTCGCGGGGCCCCAGGGGTTCGCCCTGGTGATCTCCGGAGACGCGGTGGTTGATCCGGTGGTCTTTCCGGATTGCAACGGGAATGGTGTTCTCGATTCCACGGACATCGCCACGGGCTTCAGCGCAGACTGCCAGACGAACGGCATCCCGGACGAATGCGAATCGCTGACCGACTGCAACAGCAACGGCATTCCGGACGAATGCGAAGACCTGCCGGACTGCAACGGGAACGGAATCCCCGATTTGTGTGAGCCCGCCCTCGACTGCAACAACAACGGGATCCCGGACGAGTGCGAAGACCTGCCCGACTGCAACTACAACGGGATTCCGGACACGTGCGACGTGCTCCACCTTTCCAGCGCCGATTGCCAGCCGGACGGCATTCCGGACGAATGCCAGGTGCCATTGGGCGTCTTCCCGTATGCCGGGCCGCCGGGCAATGTCATCCCGGAATCACCCCCCTTCCAGGACTCACAGACGCTGTTCGTCGACGATTACTACGTCGTTGCGGACGTGGATCTGGCACTGCAGATTGAGCACGAGTGGAACGGCGACCTGATCGTACAACTGGCCCATGCAGGCGTCACCGCGACCGTCATCCATCGGCCCGGCTGTCCGCTTCCCAACCCCTACTTTGGATACAACGACAAAGGCTTCGACGTCGTGCTTGATGACTGGACCGACCAATCCATCGAGTATGCCACATCCGGAGGATTCGGCCCCGTAACGGGGACGTACCGCCCCCATCCGGACTCCCTCTCCGTGTTCAACGGGCTGGACGCGCACGGACCGTGGACCATCACGCTCGTGGATCCGATTCAGGGCTGCGTCGGAAAGCTCAACGCCTGGGAGCTCCGAATCGGCACCCCCACCGGGCCCCCGCCGGGCTGCGACCGGCCCGGCGATTGTACGGGCGACGGATTCGTGGACGAGGCGGATTACCTGATTTTTGAAGGTTGCCTGGCCGGGCCTTTGCAGTCCGTCTCGCCGGAGTGCCAGTGCGCGGACCTCAACGGCGACGGACGGACGGACCTGCTCGACTTCGCCGGATTCCAGGACTCGGCTGGTCAATCGAAGACCGTAATCATCACCCACAAGATCCTCCAGTAGCCTCGTCGCCCGCTGCGGGCGCCCCGACGGATTCCCGCCTCGCATCGCCGACGCCGCCACAAACTCCGCCCAGGATCCCGCCGAAGGCGGTCCCTGCGATGGCGCGAATCCCCCCCCCAAAAAACCGCAGCTCCACGCGGTCTTTGGCGGAACACAGCTTTGCCCGGCCGCCCGACTCCTGCCCGTATCCCGCAGTCGCCTGCCCGCCCCCGCACGATTTTTCTGAATTTTCTGCTTGACGTTTGGATGTTGTTAGGATAAGTTTGGGATACCTAACATAATGCAAACGCAAGAGCGAGGCCTGCTCGCCGCGCCAGCAGGGGCCCGCCAGAGAGACGGCCAAGGACGGACGAAACCATGGGCAGCAGGCAACCCAATCCCGCGGCGGAGCCCTTGTGCGTGCTCGGTCCCGGTGGCGATTATCGAACCGCCTGGATCCCGGACCCTACCCGGCTGGCAGCGCGCCTGGGCACTGGGCCCGGCAGAACGACCGGCCCAACCGGTCCCGGCCCGGCCAGTTCCAGGCCCGGACCGCTGAATCCAGACGGAAGTCGCTCCTTGCACGTGCCGCAACGCCTCCGCGCGGGGAGCGTTTTGGCGGAGGCCCTGATTGCCAGGGGAGATCGGCCGTCGCGTCAGCCAGGTACGGCCAGGGCATTGGCCCGGGTTGTGGAAGCGATCGCCCATCGGGTCGCGCTGAGCTTCTGGCGGTGGCGACACACGAGCCTGCGGGCGGTGCCGTTGGCGCGGGGTTTGGGCGGTAGCGCTCCAGGACAGTATTCGGGGGAGGTCGCGTTTCGGAGTTGGTCGGCACAACAGATCGAGTATCCCCTGGTTGCCTGGGGGCGGCTGGGGCCGGGATTGACAAAGGAGCATGCAGATGGCCGGATCGAGACTGGGCCACGAGGGGCGGACGCTCACGCCGCGACAACTGGCGATTCTGCGGTTCATCCGCGACTACAAGCGCAGCCACGGCTATTCTCCGACCATGCAGGAGGTCGCGGACGAGCTGGGCGTCACCAAGGTCACCGTGTTCGAGCACGTCGGGGCGCTGGTCAGGAAAGGGCTGCTGCGACGCTTGCCGTACAAGGCTCGCTCTTTGGAACTGACCTCGCATGTGACGTTCCCTGAAAGCCGGCCCTCGGCGTTGCCCCTGCTGGGCCGGATCGCCGCGGGCCACCCCATCGAGGCCATTGAAAACGCCGAGACGCTGGACCTGGAGGAGGTCTTCGCCTCCCGCACCGACACGTTCGTGCTCAAGGTCTCCGGCGACAGCATGGTGGACGACCACATCCGCGACGGCGATTACGTTGTGGTGGAGAAACGAACGCGCGTCCGGGATGGAGAAACCGTCGTCGCTCTGCTGGACACGGGGGAGGCCACGCTCAAGCGATTCTACCGCGAGACGCGCAACCGCGTCCGCTTGCAGCCCGCGAACCCGGACTTCGCCCCCATCTACGTCGACGCCGGCCGGCTCGACCTTCAGGGCGTCGTTATCGGCGTGGTGCGGCGATACTGAGTCGGCAGAGTCGTATGCCTCGTCGACTGCCGCAATATCCCGCTGCGCGCTCGCGCGTTCTGCTCGCCGGGAGAGGGTCTGCGTCGTGGACCACGCAGCAGTGCGCGCCCTGTCGCGCCGCCAGGTGCTGGGTTGCCCGCCTCCTTGCCGTCTTCCGCGGAGACGTGGCGCCGCAGTGGGCGCCGGAGTTCTCAGCGACGACCGCATGTCCGGCAGGATAAGCCCTCTTGTGCCACGGCGCCGTATCCGCAAGGCAAGTACCCGAGCATCCGGTGGAACGCGAAGCGACCGCGCTGCCGGCGGCGCGTGGCCAGGTCGAATGACGGCGATGTCCGCGATGACGACGGCCGGCCCGTCCGCGCAGAGCTTGGTAATGCGAGTGGATCCGGACGATGCTCGCCGCATGCGCCCGGCGGGGCCGATCCCCTCTCGCGTTCGCACCATCCCCTCTGTGTTCAGCGATTCCCTCTTGCAACTCCCGCGTGCCGCGCCCTGACCCAACTCCTCGCCCCTGCGGCCCGACCTGCCCCCGAAGGGCTGGAGGCCCGACCGAGGAAAGCCCGTTCGCTTCAACGGCGGGTCCGCGCCGCCCCATCGCAACCCCCCGGTCCTGTAGGGACCGGATGAGTGTGTGTGCTATTGCCCTTGAGCGGTCCCTGTTCTCCGTTCTCGGCCCCAGGCTCCGTCACGCGCCTTCCCCCGCCACAGGCTTGTAGGCTCCGCCTCGCGGACCATCCGTTCCAGGCTCGGGTCTCCGGTTTCTTGTTTGGGGTGCCGTGCCCGTTTCCGCCGAGGGCGGATCGGGCAAGGTGATGTTGCTCTTCACCCGCCCCGCCCCGGGAAGCAAGCCCTACCTACAGCGCCACATCCTGGCACTTGAGACTTGGGGCCTTCTCCTCGAACTCCATCCACCTGCTCGCAAGAATCGCAAAAC
>CAZPHH010000129.1:0-9840 GCA_964586145.1 uncultured Phycisphaeraceae bacterium
TTGCGCCAGTGCCTTCGTGGAAATCTGCGCGGGCCGAGAAGAAATCGCACGTTTGAAGTACGGAGGACTTCCCATGAGCCTGTTGCAGCAATTGGCGGAGAAGAAGGTGCTGGTCTCCGACGGGGCGTGGGGCACCATGCTGCAGGCCAGGGGCCTGACCACCCGCGAGTGCCCGGAAGAGTGGAACGTGACCCACCCGGACGACGTGCGGGCGGTGGCCGCTGCCTACGCGGCCGCCGGCAGCGACCTGGTGCTGACCAACACGTTCGGGGGATCGAGGGCGAAGCTGGACAAGCGCGGACTGGGTGGCCGGGTCGCGGAGTTGAACGCGGCCGGCGCCCGGCTAAGCCTGGACGGCGCGCCCGGCGCCATCGTCGCCGGTTCCGTCGGACCGACGGGCGAGTTTGTCGAGCCGCTGGGCACGCTGTCCGAGTCGGACATGGAGGCGATGTTCGCCGAGCAGATTGCCGCCCTGATCGGCGCCGGCCTGCGTGTCATCTGCGTCGAGACCATGACCGCGCTGGAGGAAGCCGCCTGCGCCATCCGGGCCGCCAAGCGGCTGGACCGCGCCGTCGAGGTCATCGCGACGATGACGTTCGACAAGACCCCCGGCGGCTACCGCACAATGATGGGGATCGGGCCGGAGCAGGCCGCCTCGGCCCTCGTCGAGGCCGGCGCGGACGTGGTGGGCTCCAACTGCGGCAACGGCGTCCGCAACATGGTGGACATTGCCCGTGAGTTCCGCCGGTTCACCGATCGTCCGATCCTCATCCACGCGAACGCCGGCATGCCGGAACTGGTGGACGGCCATACGGTGTTCCGGGAGACGCCGCAGGACATGGCCGATCAGGTCCCGGCACTGCTGGATGCGGGCGTCGGCATCATCGGGGGTTGCTGCGGCACCACGCCCGCGCACATCGCCGCCCTCCGGGCCGCGGTGGACTCTCGTGGATAACCCGGTGGATGGACCGCCGTGCCCGCCATCGAGCTCCCGCACGCGCCGGCCCGGGTGTTTGCGGCGAATACCGATCGGGCGTCTTCCCCGCCGGCTACGGATACGTGTACGGCGCCTGGAGCCCCAGCGGTATGCCCAACTGCCAGTACCCCAGCAGGAACACCGTCCAGGCCACGATGAACACCACCGAGTACGGGAGCATGAGCGACACCAGCGTGCCGATTCCCGAACTGCGCACGTAACGCCGACTGAAGACGACCACGAGCGGGAAATACGGCATCATCGGCGTGATGATGTTCGTCGTGGAATCCCCGACGCGGTACGCCGCTTGCGTCAGCTCCGGCGAGATCCCGAGCGTCATGAGCATCGGAACGAAGATCGGGGCCAACAGCGCCCATTTGGCGGACGCCGAGCCGACCAGCAGGTTCACGCCCGCGCTGAGCAGGATGATCCCGACGATCGTCACGGCCTCCGGTGCGCCGAGATTCCGGAGAAACGCCGCACCCCTCAGCGCAATGAGCGCGCCCAGGTTGGAATCCCGAAAGGCCGCGATGAACAACGCCGCGAAGAACACGAGCACAAGGTAATAGGCCATCGTGCCCATGGATTTCGACATTCCCTGCACGATGTCCCGATGGCTCTTGAACCGGCCGGACACGTAGCCGTGTACGATGCCCGGCAGCAGGAACAACAGGAAAATCAGCGGCACGATGGCGTCCATCAGCGGCGCCGCCGGCCGCATCGACGTGAGCGAACCGTCCGGCGACCGCATCGACGAGTCGGCCGGCAGGCACCAGAGCGCCAGCCCGATCCCTCCGACGACCATTACCGCAAGCCCGGCCGCCATCCCCGCGTACTCACGCGGTGACAGGTCCTCCATCTTCGGCATCTCCGCCGGGTCGCCGTCGATGGCCGTGCGGCGCAGGCGCGGCTCGATGACCCGATCCGTCAGAAACCAGCCGAGGAGAATGATGACCAGGCAGGAGGCGGCCGTGAAATAGATGTTGCACAGCGGGTTCACGGTCCGCTCCAGGTCGAGCACGCTGACGCCGCTTTCGGTCAGGCCGGCCAGGAGGGGGTCGATGCCGGAGGGAATGAAGTTGGCGCTGAACCCGCCCGACACCCCCGCGAACGCCGCGCCGATGCCGGCCAGCGGGTGCCGGCCGGCCGCGTAGAAGATCACCCCCCCCAGCGGAATCACCAGAACGTACCCGGCGTCCGCCGCGGTGTGGCTGACGATCGCAACGAAGATCAGCATCGGCGTGAGCAGCGCCTGCGGCGTAAAGCGCAGCAGCCCCTTGAGGCAGGCGTTGATAAACCCGGAATGCTCCGCCACCCCCACGCCCAGAAGCGCGACGAGCACGACCCCGAGCGGCGGGAACGACGTAAAACTTGTCACCATGCTCGCGAGGAACCGTGCGAGGGCCGATCCGGTGAGCTGGCTCACCACCCGAATCGGCTCGCCCGTCCGGGGATCCACATCGGAGAACTCCACCCCCGCCAGCAGAAACGACAGAAGCCAGGTCGCGAACAGGCCCAGGACGAAGAGCACGGCCGGGTCGGGCAGCAGGTTCCCGAGACGTTCCAGGCGGTCGAGCAAGCGCTGGACGAACGGCACAGGGCGTGAGGCGGCCTGGGTCGAGTCATCGGATGGTGGATGGGCCATGGAGGCTCCTCGCTCATGCAGGGTGGCGGTTGCCGAATGCCGCGGCGTCCGTATCGCGGGCGCGAAATGCACCACCCGTTCGGCATTCTCTCAACCGGCAATCTCTCGCCCGGCTGCATCCGGAACGCAACCACGGCGCCCACACCGGCAAGCTAACCGCAGAGCGTGACGAGGGCAATGTTCGGCGGACGGGTGGATTCCGGCGGACGCCACGAAACCGCCGCTCCGGCACAGGCAGACGCCGCGCGACATGGCCGAGCGGGTCCCGGCCGCGCGAGCTTGTGCCTCCCGGCTTCGAGGGGCCCTTACAGGTCGGAGTATCGGAACGAGGTGCTCTGCAGGCGAGCGCTATGGCGGCGCCTCCCGCGATCACGGCGATCACCCACGCCAGCAGAAGCGGCACCGGATTCAGGCTGAAGCGAAGGCTCATGGCAACACCACTCAGTGGGTGAGAAGAGAACCAGGCCCTCCTGCATTCATCCGTCCGCCACTCCCGGCCCCCTGGGGATGCGTATGTCAGGCAGGCCGCACCGCCGCTGGGGTCACGACCTGAGACCGGACCGTTTGCCGCTCGCCAGACCGTTGCATGCAGCAAGGGCTCAGGGAGGCGGATGCACCAGCTTCGCCTCCGCTGCGATCTCCAGTGCGAACAACTTCTGCCGGTCCTTCTCATTGGGCCAGCCGGTCACGACGGCGTGATTCGGGTTGTCGAGCCGGCCGGCTTCGTCCCGGACGGGATCCGCGTGCAGTTCAAGGCCCTGCTTGACGAACGCCATTGCGGCCACATCACCGCGCCCCTGCAGTTGCTGCTTCTCCCGCAGGCTCGCTACGGCCCTGCCGACGGCCCACAACTCCTCCTCCGTTGCCTCGCGATGCCGCGTGACGGACAGGTCGTTGTAGGGGTGAGGAACAAATGCGTCTGGCCTGATGGTGTTGTCGCTGTGACGGATGTGCCTGCTGGAGAGAATGAATCTCGCCAGCGTTTCTTCTGACCCGACTTCGGGCACGTTTCGCAGGTCGATCATGAGTAGACTCGGCGCACGAGGGCAAGAATGGTGTCCGGGACCTCGCCGAAGAAGGTTTCGGTTCCGCAGGTCTTGTTGGGTCCCAGCAGTGCCGCATAGTGCAGCAGCCCGTCGGCGGTCACACTGATGGAGAGGACACGACGCGGGCTTCTGTACCATTCCACGGAGAGATGGCCGTGCGGGTCCGCTCCAATCGATGGATGACGACACCCAAGCGGCAGCGCCTCCAGGAACAGGTACGTGTTCCGCAACGCCTCTCGTGAAACGGGAATCGCGTCGTAACCGTCCCAGTTGGGTCCCTGACATTCCTCCCACGCTTCGGCAAGTTCCTCGCGCAGCACACTTTCGTGGCCGAACGCAGCCGACCCGTGCAGGTGCCGACGAGCGCGCTGCTCCTCTTCCTCTATGTACCGAGCGGCGTCGCTGAACCCGCAGCAAGGCATCGCACCCCTCATCCTTGGGCCTCCCCGAATCGCTTGACCGCCTGCGGAGTCAGAAGCGAATAGAATGCTTCGTTCTTCAGCCACCGCATTTCTGCCAGGTGATGGTCCAGTGTCTCTTCGTCCAGCGGAACAGTGGCCGTGGTGAAGACATCGATGTCCAGAATGAGACCCAACGCATCTGTCCCAGGCGGCGTCGGCAACTGGGCCGTCTGAATGATGTTCAGCCGGTACGGCCGACCCGGCACGTCGAACCGGCTCCGATGAAGAAACTCGTCGAGCGGCAATTGCAGTGGGCTGGGACATCGCGGCGGCAGCGTGAGAATCTCGCCAAGTTCGTCCAGGTCGACCGGCGTGATCCGGTTGATGAACCGCACCCCCAGCCGCTCAATCTCTGAAGGCTCCGTAAGCTCTGCGTGAATCTGCCACAACCGCTTTGCTTCCTTCGCAAATCGGCCCCAGTCTTCGTACGGCGCCAGCCGACTGAAGACAAAGCCGTTGCGCGTGAACTGCGCGATGTACAGCCCGTCGGCCGATTCAAGGCGAAAACCCAGCCAATGCGTACGCTGGGCGTGAGCCGCTCCATCGGGGCGGACCTGCCCCTCGAATTCCACCTCCTGCTGCGATTGCAGGGTTGGGTAGTCGGGCAGTCTGCCCGTCAGTCGCTCCCGCAGCATTTCGCGCTGAGGCATCGTCGCGCTTCGGGCACGCCAGTGGATAACCGCCTCAACAATCGGCGCACGGTCCAGATGCGGAAACCGCTTCGAGAGGTCCATTCCAAATGTCGGCCGCGAATTCCTCGCCATCGAGGCCTCCTGAAGACGGGTACGATCTTACCACCCGCCGGGTTCGCCAGCCATCCCCCGCGCTGTAACGCTGAACCGGTCCTCACGCCAGAAGCCGCAGGCGCAGCAGGTTCAGCGCCGTCTTGCACGTCCGGTCGCGGATGGCCCATCGATTCAGGTGATCGCTGAACTGCAGCCGGTGAACGCGGCACTCGCTCCGGTCCGCCAGCCCCACGAACACCAGGCCCACCGGCTTGTCCGCCGTGCCGCCGGTCGGACCCGCCACGCCCGTCACCGACAACGCGTAATCCGCGCCCGCCCGCTGCAGGCACCCGACGGCCATCGCCTCCGCCACCGGCTCGCTGACCGCCCCATGCGCGGCGATCAACTCCAGCGGCACACCCAGCAACTCGGACTTTGACTCGTTGGAATACGTCACGTAGCCGCGCAGAAAATACCGACTGCTGCCGGACACGTCCGTGATCGACGCCGCGATCATCCCGCCCGTGCAGCTTTCCGCAGTGGCCAACGTCAGCCCGCGCTCCGCGAGCATCCGGCCCACCACGCCGGGCAGCGTGTCATCATCCTCGCCGAACACGATCTCGCCCAGCACCGCCCGAATCGCCTCCGCATCCGCGTAAACAAGCCGCTGCGCCTCCGGCCCCGAATCCGCCCGGCCGATGATCCGCACGCTGATCAGCCCCTCCGACGCCTGCGTGCCCACCGACGGGTTGCGGGCCGGGTCCATGAACGCGGCGATCTGCTGCCCGATGAACGACTCACCCTGCCCGAACGTCCGTAACACCCGGACGGCCACCGCCGCCCCGCACCGCTCGCGCAGCTCCGGGACCACGTGCCGCTCGAACATCCGCTCCATCTCGCGCGGCACGCCGGGCAGGCAGAACACGACCGCCCGATGCAACTCAGCCCGCAGGCCGGGCGCGGTGCCCCAGGGGTTTTCCAGCGTTCGGGCGCCCCGCGGCACCAGGGCCTGCTGCAGATTGCTCTCGTGCATGGGCCGGTTCATTTTGCGGAACAGGTTGCGGATGTGCTCAACAGACGCTTCGTCGCGCTCGAGCGGCCGGCCCAGGGCGGCGGCCAGGGCGTCGCGGGTCATGTCGTCCAGGGTCGGGCCCAGGCCGCCCGTAACGATCACGACCTCCACCTCCCGGGCGGCCCGCGTGATCTCATCCCGGACGGCATCCAGCCGGTCCCCCACCGTGACGTGCCGCCGCGGCACTATGCCCACCGCCATCAGGGCCCGGGCCAGCCAGGCCGTGTTCGTGTTGACGACCGCCCCGGTCGATACCTCCGTTCCGATACTGAGGATGTCGGCATCCATGGCCCAAGAGGGTATCATTCTGGCCACACCGCGGGAAGCGACGCGGCAGGGGACCGCAGCCCCTCCCGCGGCGGACGGACTCGCGTTGGGGAGCCGGCCATGCCCGTGAGCGTCATCGTGTTCGATCTGGATGACACGCTGTACCCGGAGCGCGCGTACGTGGAGAGCGGGTTCGCGGCCGTGGCGCGCGCGTTCGCGGACCGACTGGCCGCGTCTTTTGACCTGCTGGAGCGGATGAAAGCCCTGGCCGCTTCGTCCGACCGTCGGCGCGTGTTCAACGTGGTCTGTGCGGAGGCCCGCGCGCCTGACCCGGACGGGCTGGCCGCGGAAATGGTGGACACCTACCGCCGGCACATGCCGCGCATCACGCTGTTCCCGGATGCCGCGGCCGCCCTGGCCCGTCTGCGCGGCCGCTACCGCTTGGCGCTGATTTCCGATGGATACCTCGTCTCGCAGAATGCGAAGCTCGACGCGCTGGGCATCCGGCCGATCTTCGAGGCGGTATACCTGACGGACGAGTGGGGCCGGGAGTACTGGAAACCTCATCCGCGTGCATTTGAGGCGGTCATGCAGCAGTTTGCCGTGTCCGCACCGGCCTGCGCGTACATCTCCGACAACCCGGCCAAGGATTTCGTCGCCCCAAACGCTCTTGGCTGGCGGACGATCCGGATCCTCCGCCCCGGCGGCGTGTACGCCGACGCCACGGCCCCGCCCGGCGGCGAGCCGTCCGTGACCATCGCGAGCCTGGACGACCTCGACAACAGACTGCCGAGGTGATGCCGCCGCGGGATCAAGCGCGATCCGGACGACAAGACAACGCAGTGCCCGAGTGCGTCGTCCGGCCGGACAGGGCCTGGTCCGATCTGCGCGGGACCGCCCAACGGCCCAGGCGACGCAAAATGCTCAGACAAAGCGGATGGCGCCAAAGGCGTCGGGGCGGTGAAAATCCGGCTGCGTCTGGTGTACCGGGGCCCACGTCAGCCAGTGGGGATGCGAGGAATCGTCGGCACACTTGAAGAAGTTCGCCCGCCAGGTGACGCCGGGCGCCGGGGCCTCGACGGGGAGGTACCGGGTCAGGATGCGGATGGGCAGGCGGTACTGGAGAAGCCAGGTGAGGGGGCCGGGCTGTTCCGGTTCGATCCGCGGGGGCAGCGAGGCACGGATCTGGATCTGGGCGCAGTCGGCGGGGTCGATCAGCAGGCTGTCCGACCGCGGCAGGTTGTGCCGGGCGAAAAGCAGAGTTCCTCCGCAGTTCGTTTCCAGGGCGAAGTAGCTGTGCCCGACCTGTGCGGAGGGGCTGAAGAAGAACTCGACACAACTGTCGCGGGAGACGGCATCGTGCATCCGGCGGGCCACCGCTCGGACAAAGGCGTCTTCAACCCGCCAGAACGCGTATATTGCATCGTCGTCATACAGGAGGCGAGCTTCGACACGGGGGCGATGAGCGGGTGGAGGGCCCATGTGGTGGGCCAGGTGGAGCGTGGGCACATCCCGCCAGGGCACGGCGTTCCAGTTGCCGTCCAGTTCGAGGGGAGCTGTCAGCCGTTGAACCGCATATCGCACGGGCGACGAAGCCGGGGTTGGCATTCCAGGGTCTCACATATCCATATCCAGCGAAGGCGCACCGGCCAAACCGACTCCGTGCGGCCTCAAATCGCGGGCCGGCCATTCTACTCGAACGTCCGGTCGGCGGGAACGGTGCATCGATCCGGACTTCGCGGCCAGGGCACACCGTTGCATCGGCCCGGACCCGACGGCGGGGATTCGCCGGAAACGTAATGGTCGCGGCGGACGGATTGACGTGCCGGGCTCCAGCTTTGAACATGTTCCACCGGCGAGCAGATCCCGGGCAATCGGGTCGCCGGGATCGAGTGGCCGGCCTGGGCCGTGATCTGCTTTGTGGCGCTGATTTGACTGTTGCGCGGGCGGCCGGCAGGGTCCGCCCCGGAGAACCTCGGATACGGAAAGGAACGATCATGAATCGACGTTTCGTTGGCGGCCTGCTGGCCGTCGGAATGGGTGCGTACTGCACGACAACAATCGCCGCGGCCGGGCCGGCCATCGTGCCCAAGCCGGTGAAGATGGAAGTGCTGGACGGCACGTTCACGCTGGATGGCACGGCGCCGGTCGTCGCTGACGGGTCCGACAAGGACCTTCAGAGGGTGGCTGCGTACCTGGCCGGCGAGCTGGAGCGGGCCGTCGGGCGTCGGCCCCCGATCGTCGCGTCAGCGCCAGACGACCAGCCGCGTGTTTCCCTTCTGCTGCTGCCCGGGGCGGACGCCTTGGGGGACGAAGGATACACGATGCTGGTCGGGCCCAAGGGCGTCGAGATTCGGGCGGCGACCGGTCGCGGGCTTTTCTGGGGCGTGCAGACCCTGCGGCAACTGCTGCCGCCGGACCGACTGGCCGCCAGGCCGGCGGACACCGGTCCGGTGAGCATTCCGTGCCTGAAAATCCAGGACCGCCCCCGGTACTCCTGGCGCGGCATGCACCTGGACGTGTGCCGGCATTTCATACCGGTCGATTACGTGAAACGGTACATCGACCTGATGGCGCTGCACAAGATGAACATCTTTCACTGGCACCTCACCGAGGACCAGGGCTGGCGGATCGAAATCAAGAAGTATCCAAAGCTGACGGAGGTCGCGGCCTGGCGCACGCAGGACGGCAAGCGCTACGGCGGGTTCTATACGCAAGACAAAATCCGCGACGTGGTGGCCTACGCGGCCGACCGGTTCATCACCGTGGTGCCGGAGATCGAGATGCCCGGCCACTCCCTGGCAGCCCTGGCGGCGTACCCCGAATACTCCTGCACGGGCGGGCCTTTTGAGGTGGCCACGACGTGGGGCATTTTCGAGGACGTGTACTGCCCGGGGAACGATGCGACGTTCACGTTCCTGGAGGACATTCTGACGGAAACGCTCGCCCTGTTCCCATCCGAGTTCATCCACGTGGGCGGGGACGAGTGTCCCAAGGTCCGCTGGAAAGCCTGCTCCAAGTGCCAGGCCCGGATCCAGGCGGAAGGGCTCAAGGACGAAGACGAACTGCAGAGTTGGTTCATCACGCGGATGTCGCGCTTCCTGGAGAGCAAGGGCCGGCGGTTGGTGGGCTGGGACGAGATCCTGGAGGGCGGCCTGGCGCCCGGTGCCACCGTGATGTCGTGGCGGGGTACCAAGGGCGGCATCGCGGCGGCCAGGGCGAACCACGACGCCGTCATGACGCCGTCGTCGCATTGCTACCTGAATTTCTGGAATACGGAGAAGAAGGACGACCCCGGCCACATCACCGGGCGGGTCATTACGCTGGAGAAGGCGTACGGATACGAACCGACCCCGGAAGAACTGTCCCCGCAGGAGGCGAAGCACATCCTGGGTGTGCAGGCGAACGTGTGGACGGAGTACATCAAGGACGGGGCAACCGTGGAACTCATGGCGTATCCCCGCGCGTGTGCCCTGGCGGAAGTGGGCTGGACGCCGGCGGACCAGAAGAGCTGGGAGGACTTCTCCCGCCGACTGGAGACCCATCTCCAGCGCCTGAATGCGCTGGACGTGAATTACTACGGCCGCCCCAGGTAGGGTCCGCCCCGCGGACCACGATGGTTGACGTAACTCCGGCCGGCGGAGACCG
>CAZPHH010000130.1:0-9660 GCA_964586145.1 uncultured Phycisphaeraceae bacterium
TATGCTGCCAAGGCCAGTATCCACGCCAGGGTGAGAGCCGCCAGAGCGCACACGCCGAGCAAGGCCTGGGTTCGCTCGGAGAGCATCCTGCGGTCGCCTCGCATGCCGTAGAACGTACCAAGCCCCAGACCCGAAACAAAGCCGGCCACGTGGGCGAACACGTCTGTTCGCGCTCCGCCGGTTCCGAGGTATCCGAGCAGGACGACACCCCCTACGAGAGGGGCCCAGCGCGCTAGTCTGGACTCTTCCGTCCGGCGCCGTCGCTTCCACGCATAGGCCGCCACGATGCCGAGCGCCGCGAAGACCGCGGTGGAAGCCCCGATGGATGTGTGGTTCGGCTCGCGGACCCAGGCGTTAAGGAGATTGCCCGCCGTTCCTGCAAACAGGATGCTGATCCACGCGAGCCCGCAGCCGAGCAGTTGGCCGGCGAACAAGCCGAGCAGACCGCCGAAGACCACGTTGGCCACCAGATGGGCCGAGTCGAGGTGCAGGGTCAGCGCGGTCATGGCTCGCCACCACTCCCCCTGTCGTATCAGGCCGGCATGTGTTTTGCCGGCCGCAACCCAATCAAAGCCGAAGAGGTTCCGCTGCGTGAGAATGGAGACGATCAACAGGATCGCGGCATAGCCCGCCACGCCTGTCCAGCCGTCGGCTCGTTGAGAAGGGGCGGCGTCCTGGGCCAGCCGGCCCCGATTCTCTCGGGCATACGCGTCGATCTCCGCCCGGGCCCGATCTGCATCCGGCGCCGCCACGACCAGCACGAACTCGCCCTTGTCCTCGTGCATTTCGTAGCGAATGCCCGCAGCCTCAAGCACCAGCGCGAGGGCGAGGCAGTCCCTCCGGGTGTCCGAACGGCAGATCACCTCCGCCGGCTGTGGCTGGTCTCCCATGATCCATCCTATGCTTGCACACGGCGTTCGACTGTGGTGCGCAACGACCCTCCATCGGGTCCGGGGCCGCGCGGACCGGAGGCGTCCGGCCGTCTGTGGGCGAAGAACAACTCCTCGCGGTATAGAACATCGTACCCGTTTTCCCGCAGGTACAGGCAACGGTCCAGATCGATGAGGGTCCGGCAGATGTCGCTGTTCACCGAATGGCGGGCGACGGCCAGCAGCGTTTCGGAGTCCATATGCGCGCGGGCCGCCCGGCTTCTCGGATAGGCGTCCAGCGCGTAGCGATCCGAGAAATAGAAACCACTGCGTTTGCGGCGGATGCGGGCGAACCACCAGTTTTTCAGGGCAAAAAACCCGTTGATCGGTCGCAGTCGATGCACGATCCTCGTGTTGCCGCCGATGTTCTCGTGACAGCAGGATCGGCAGAGCAGGAAGGGAGCCCCCACGGCCAGGGCATAGTCCATGCAGCCGTCCGTCACGCCGCCGCAGGCCCCGAAGAACACCACGGCCGCCGGGCGGCGGTCCAGGTCCGGCGCGAAGACGCTCTCACGCACGAACCGGTAGTTTTTCAGTTTCCGGAACTTCCAGATGCTGACGAGCCGGTAAAGCCGGTCCGCCCAGGGGTCGATGTCCGTGCCGACGATTTCGTGGGCGGGCAACGCACGGGCCAGCAGCCGGGCGTGCCGGCCCAGCACGGCGGCCGGATTCACAATGAGCCGACGGTCGGTGTCGTCCATCGGTACGAACGTCGCGATGAGAAGCCGGAGATACGCGTCTCGTCGCCCGCGGTGCAATTCCCAGGTGAGCGTTCGGCGTTTCCACGGACACGGGGGAAATGGGGGGAACACGCGGTCCCACGCCTTGTGGTGTTCGCCCAGGGAAGTCCGCAGGGCCGACTCCTCCTGAATGCGACGACGGTCCGCGATGGGACTCTCGCGAAAGGCCCCCAGCAAGGACGTCAGGGGAGTCAGGAAGTCCAGCTTCCCGCTCGTCTCGTGGAACGTTGCCAGATCCGGTGCATGCATGGCTTCCAGGCGCACCAGACGCTTCTCAGGCCCGGGCCCCTCCGGTCGCGGAAGCATTCGTGAGCGCCGCGGCGATCCGCTGGGCCGCATGTCGTCCTGAAAGAAGCATCCCTCCGAAGATGGGACCCATTCGCGGCCCGCCGAGCACGGCGCAGACACTCATGCCGGCCACCCAGAGGCCCGGATAGACCTCGGACACGTTATCCACCACGAAGGCCTCGCCCTCGGTGGCGTTCATGGGGCCTTCCCCGCGTTTGCCTTCCGGTCCGTCCGAGGCCAGCAGGCCGCGGCGTTGCAGCGCCGCTGCGACCACGGCCTCGTGCCCGGTGGCATCCAGCACGGCCTTCGCGGAGAAGGTGATGGGGTCGACGGGGAGCGAATCGCCCACAAGGGAACGGTTCACCACGAGGCCGACGACGCGGCCATCGTGTACGCACAGGTCCTCGACGGTCAGCAGGTTCAGGACGGCGGCGCCCGCTTCAATGGCACGCACGCAAAGACCTGCGGCCAACTCGATCGCGTTGGCGGTGTGGAGCCCGTCCCGGTATGCAACATGCTGAATGCCCATCTCGTCCAGCAAAGGCAGCGCCTCGTCCGGCACGACGATCTGACTCATTCCGATGCCCCCGCCCCAGATGCCGCCACCGGGCGCGAGCCGTTTCTCCAGCACGGCGACTTTCAGTCCCTGTCGGGCCAGGTGGCAGGCGGCCATCAGTCCCGAGGGTCCCGCCCCGGCAATCAGTACGTCGCCCACAAGTCGATTCGTGAGCTCCTGGTGGTAGGTGTCCAGGATGGCCCTCGATATGGTCGCCTCATCGAACGTGGTCATTCGTCTTGTGCTCCCGGGCAAACCAAGCGCCCATTTCCTTCCGAGACCTCGTATCGCTCTCGAAGGTGCCGCCTTCGTCGATGCGTGCGGCCCAAACGCCAAGTCGTGGCCAAGGTGCGCGCTGATACGATGGTTGTCCAGGGGGATTGCGTCTCTCGGGTGTGTTTTTCCGCATAGGGAATCCACGCGGCAGCGCCGGTGAGGGCCGCGATCCTGGCAGGGGCGAGGCGGCACCGCCGTGTGGTCGCCGGAGGTATTCGGGTTACGGGCGCCTCGCCGGAGCGGGTCACCGTCATCGACCGCCGCCGCGCCCCCCTCCACCGCCCATGCCACCCCCTCCGCCCCGCCGGCCCATCCCGCGTCCTTGGCCACGTCCCATCCCACGTCCCATCCCGCGGCCCATTCCTTGACCACCTCCGGGGCCGGCTCCGGGCTGGGTCGTCGGCGGAGTCGGTGCCTGCGGCGGAACCGGATCGGCACCTGAGCCCAAGCCCGTATGTCCCGGAACGTTCGGCGCGTCGACGGAGTGCAGCCGGCCGGCGATAAACTGGTCGACCACGCTACGAACCGTTCCCGCACAGTCGACAATGACCTTGATGTTGGCGGCGGTCAGTGTCGCATATGCGTTCGGCCCGCAACTGCCCGTCAGAACGTACGTCACGCCTCGTTCGCCCAGCAAACGCGCGGACTGGATCCCCGCTCCGTGTCCCAGGGTCTGGTTTTCGTTGTCAATCGCTTCGAAGCTCAGATCGTCCGTTTCGACAATCACGAAGGAAGGACAGCGGCCAAAACGCGGATCTACCTGCGCATCCAGATGCGGCTCTGCAGCGGTTACGGCGATTTTCATGGGCTTCCTCGTGGTATACGACAGCAATCAGACGCGATCCGTGCCACATTCGCGTGGCGATTCCCGGCCGCCTGGCAATATGACGAGCACGGCTCATGCCGCACGGGTACAGGTGTGACAGAAGAGCTAAATTTGTTGTGCTACAGTCAGTTATGAATCGCCACCGGGCGGCCAGGCGCGGTTCGATCATTGCATAATGCAGTTATATCAGAGGTGGAATAATGCAATATGCAAATCAGTCAAGGACGGATTCGGATCCAGTCCCGGCGGCTCTGGGTCCTTTTGGAAGCCTCCTCTCGGGCGTCGACTTGTCGTTGCCAGAAGTGTGCGGTCAACCGCCCGCGCGATCCGGCGCATCAGCGGCCCAACACCTGATCCACGGACACCGGCTGGATCCTGGCGGCCCCGGCGTGCGGGGGTCCCACAAGGAGGAGGATGAGCGAATGGCAAATGGCGAAAGCCGAGTGCATAATGGCGAACGCACGATCCGGCCTTGCCCGATTCTGTCACACGAAGAAAATGGGCGTCGTGGCCGATGCGGACGCCCTTCAATGCTCCGTTTGTCGGGCACAGGGGAGAACCACCATGAAACCCGCAATGGCCGTTCTTCTGATCGCAACAGCAACGGCGGCAGCCAATCCAACCGTTCACCCGGTCTGGGAGCACAGACTGGAAGTCGACGTTCCGCTGACGCTGGCCCCGGGCAGCGGCGAGACCGGTCTGTTCCTCATCGGCACGGAGGCCGGCGGCGTGTTTCTCGCTGATCGCGAGCAGACACCCCGGCGCCTGTTCGATGCCGACGGATCGGTGCTGGCGTTCAGCACGCTCCAGCTCCGCGACGAGGGCAACGCCATCCCGGCCGGCACGGAACGAGGCGAAGTGGTATGCGTTCAGGTCGCCGTCGAGGGCAAACCGCGCGTCCTCTGGCGGCATCGGACGTCGTGTGGAGTGAACGCCATCCAGGCCTTGCCCGACACAGATGAAGACGAAATCGATGACGTGGCGATGGGCGGGGCAGGCCAGGAGGTCACCCTGCTGAGCGGGCGAACGGGACAGGTGATCTGGAAACGGGACCTGGGAACGAGCGGCGGGACCGGTTATGTGCATCGGATCGCGCCGGCCGGCGATCTGAATGGGGACGGCATGTGGGATCTCGTTGTCTGGACCTGGCGCGGGGAGCTCGTGGCGCTGGCCGGAAAGGACGGCACGATCCTCTGGCGAGCCCGGGTCAACGGCGGCTTCGTGGACGCGATGAGCATCGCTTCTGACGCCAACGGCGACGGAAGGCACGATTTCGTCGTCGGCGGAAACGACGCGACGGTCCGGTTGTGCTCGGGCGCCGACGGGTCCGTCCTCTGGACGGCCACCCTCGACCGAACAGTTCGCGACGTGCGAGAGGTGAACGACCTCAACGGCGACGGTACGCGCGATTTCTTCGCCGTGACGGCGGCGGGGACGGTGGCCTGCATCGCAGGCGGCGTGGGGCCGGAGGCCAAGGTGCTCTGGACGGCCAACATCGGGGACGTCTGCCGGACGCTCGCCTGCCCCGGCGACGTGGACGGAGATGACGTGACCGACGTCGTTGTGGGGGCTGAGAACGGAATCGTCGCCGCGTTGTCCGGCAAAGACGGCAGGCGGGTCTGGCAATGGCAAGGGCCGGACGTCGTGCGGGCCATGCTCACCCTTCCGAAGATCGCGGGCAACGGGGTCGATGCAATCGCCGTGGCCTGCCTGGATGGAACGGTCGCGGTGCTGCCGATCCAGCCGGGCCCGTCCCCAGAGCAGCCTTCGCCCCCGTCGAGGCCCGTGGCGACGGGCCATCGATTCAAGCCGTTGAAGGAGGCGCCGCCGGCGGCTGAGCCGGTGGCGGAGGTGCCGATCCTGCTCTACCACGACGTGCTGCCGGTCGCGAAGTACCTCTATGCGACATCCGTGGACGACTTCCGCGCCCACATGGACCTGCTGGTGCGCGGCGGGTACCACTGCGTCACGCTTGATCAGGTGGCCGACTGGATGGCCGGCAGGACGAACCTGCCCCGGCGGCCGATCTGCATCACGTTCGACGGGCCGTACAGCGGCCACCACGAGCACGCCTTCAAGATTCTGCAGGAGCGCGGGCTGTTCGCCGTTTCCTACATCACGACGGATTGGATCGGCACCGCCAACCACGCAGACTGGCACGAGCTGCGCGAGATGGAGGCCGCGGGCGTGATGGACATTCAGAACCACAGCATGAACCATCCGTCGCTGTCGAAAGTTCCGCGGGATGAGGTGGTCCATCAGCTCCGGGGCTGTAACGAATCCATCGCCCGCCACTTGTTCGGCAAGGCCGCCCGGCATCATGCGTATCCGAGCGGCGCGGAAAACGACATGGTGTGCGAGGTCATACGCGAACTTGGCTTCGTGACGGCCACGATCTGCCGGAACGCCCATGCACGGCGCAACGACAACGTGTTGCGATTGAATCGGTACGTGCTGAGGAACGACACGGCGTTGGACCAATTCAAGGAGTGGATTCGCTTCGCAGGGCCGGCGGCCGATTGACCCGGCGGCGCCGCGCCCCACAGGAGAACTCAACTTCCGTCCATGCAAAAGAATGCGCGCTCCACCCACAGGTCACCTGTCCGGTTTGTAACGGGCAGAGGCAGCGACGGTCTCGCCAACGGGCGCACGGCTTTGGGCCGACACCCCAGGCAGCCGCAGAGGCCGACCCGGTTCAAGGCGTACTGAAAGCATCGAATGTTCCGCGGCCCGGACCCGCCGCGGCAAAGCAAACGGCAAGCGTTTGACGCGCAGGGCATTGGCCGGATAATGCCGGGGGCCGGAACCGCGTCAGCGGGAACCCCGGCGAACAGGAGAGTCGCGCGGGATTCCACCCGTCTTGTTGCCCCCACAACCGTGGAAACATCATTTCCCATGATTCGCATTCTGCACATCGTAGCGCTGGTTATTCTCAGTCTGACGGGCATGTTCGCGTCCGGCGTGTTGCTGTACGAACACCTGTTCGCCAGCCCCGGGCACTCGTGGCAGGCCGCCGCCTGCGGGGAGGGCTCGGAAGGAGGCGTCAGCAACTGCGAGCAGGTAATGCACAGCCGGTGGGGCAAAATCCTGTGGATGCCCACCGCGTTCTGGGGGTCCCTGTACTACTCCGCGCTGACGTTGTGGTTCCTGTTCATCGGCCGGCCTTCGTTCGACCGGCGGTATTGGCACATCATCCCGACGCTGGGCGTTCTGATGGGGGCGTCCGCCTCGGTCTTCTTCATCGTGATCATGTACGCGCAGCTTCAGCAGTGGTGCTTCTGGTGCATGGTCTCGCACGTGGCCGGCTTCCTGATCCTGATCCTGACGCTGCTGCTGTGGCCCCGGCGCCGCACGGCAGAGCGAGAACGCATCGCCGCTGCCGCCCCGGCAACCGTCCGACGGCCGGCGCGGCCGCACCCGTCGGTCCGGCTGGTGCTGGCGGTTTCGCTGACGGTGGTTCTGACGGGCGTGTGTTTCGGCCAGGTGGTGGTGGGGGCGTCCGTTCTGACAAAGATGGAGATGCTGAAGGCCATCACGCGAGTCATGTACGAGATATACCAGGACGACCTCCGGGACCGAATTCGGACGCGTCCGGACGACCCGGTGAAGTTCGCCGGTGACGATGGCGAGCGTCTGCGGGCGGTGGTGTTCAGCAACTTTACGTGCCTGCACTGCCGGCAGTTCGCTGAATCCGTGGACGGGCAGTTCAGCCCGTTGTTCGACAACCATCTGGAGGTCGTGTTCAAGCACTTCCCCCTGTGCAGCGAGTGCAACCCCTGGTTCCCTGAAGAAGGCGACCCGGACGCGTGCCGGGCGGCCCGCGCCGCCGAGGCGGCCCGCATGCAAGGCGGCAACGACGCCTTCTGGAAGGCCCATGACCTGCTGTTCTCCAGGGCCAGGCAGAGGCGGCTTCGCCAGACCGACTATCGGGAGCTGGCCGGCGAGTTGGAGCTGGATCCCGAGCGGTTTGTCGCGGACATGGAATCGGATGAGGTCGCTCGCCGCATTCAGGAGGACGTGGATCTGGGCCACGCCCTGGGCGTGACCAGCACCCCCGGCGTATTCGTAGGGAACCGACACGTCCCGAACGTGGCCGCGCTGGAGCCGTACTTCTGGCAGGCGGTCGCGCAAATGTACGAGGCGAAGGCCCGCCGGCGGAACGGCGGCGCCGACCCTTCCGCCGTGACCGCCGAGGACGCCGCCGCCCCGCCGACAGCGTCGCTGACCGCAAGACCGCTCGATCCACGACCCGAGTAACCTGTTGGCGAACGCAGGGGCGACCTGTCGGCGATTGACAATCTCGCCGACCGCCGCGCCCGTCTTCCGCAACGCTTCCGCGATCGCACGACATGTCATTGGTGCGCCCTTGCCGCCGGGGCAGTCCGGCGCTACCATCGTGGGCGCTTTTCAGGGAGGTCCTCGCATGTCTACGCGCGTTGCCGCTCCGGCGCCGGTGTTTCCGACCGCAAATGAAGTACCGGGCGCCCATCGTGTGAGGTACTACACGGAAGGGGCCCGGTATCTGATTGACGGGAAGGTCCGGACCTGGGACGGGCCGTGCGAGGAAGTGCTCTCGCCGGTCTGCGTCCGGGACGACGGGCAGGCGGCCCCGTACGCCCTGGGACACTACCCGCTCATGACCGCAGACGAGAGCCGCCAGGCGGAAGAAGCGGCGGTGCAGGCCTGGGACCACGGTTGCGGCGAGTGGCCCACGATGTCCGTGGCGGACCGCATCCGCTGCGTCGAGGCCTTCATTCCCCGTATGCAGGCCGTGCGCGACGAGGTGGTTCGGCTGCTCATGTGGGAGATCGGCAAGACCCTGCCCGACGCCCGCAACGAGTTCGACCGCACCGTCGAGTACATCGTGGCGACCATCCAGGCGCTGAAGGAGCTGGACCGGGCGGGCTCGCGCTTCGCACTGGAGAGCGGCTTCCTGGCCCAGATTCGCCGCAGCCCGCTGGGCGTCACGCTTTGCATGGGCCCCTTCAACTACCCGCTCAACGAGACGTTCACCACGCTCATCCCGGCCATCATCATGGGCAACCCGGTCATCTTCAAACCGCCCAAGCACGGCGTGCTGTTGCATGCGCCGCTGCTGGAGGCGTTTGCCCGGTCGTTCCCGCCGGGCGTGGTGAACACGGTTTACGGAGACGGGGCGACGGTGGTCGGCCCGCTCATGACCGGCGGCATGGTCAGCGTGCTGGCGTTCATCGGCTCGGCCCGCGTGGCCGGCATTCTCAAGCATCAGCATCCGCGGCCGAACCGGCTGCGCTGCGTGTTCGGGCTGGAGGCCAAGAACCCGGGCGTTGTGCTGCCCCACGCCGATCTGGACCTGGCCGTCCGCGAGTGCGTGACCGGGGCCCTGTCGTACAACGGGCAGCGCTGCACGGCCATTAAGATCATCTTTGTCCACCGGTCCGTGGCGGATGCGTTTGTGGAGCGGTTTGCGGAGGCCGTGGGCAATCGCGTGGTGGGAATGCCGTGGGAGGACGGCGTGCAGATCACGCCGTTGCCGGAGTCGGGCAAGCCGAAGTGGCTGCGCGGCCTGGTGGATGAGGCGTTGTTCGGCGGGGCGACGATCGTGAACGCCGGCGGCGGCACGATCGACCACACGCTGTTCTACCCGGCCGTTCTGTATCCGTGCCGCCCGGAGATGCCGATCTGCCAGGTGGAGCAGTTCGGTCCGGTGGTGCCCATTCTGCCGTACGAGGACGAGTCCGAGGTGATCCAGTGGGTGCTGAACTCGCCACACGGGCAGCAGGCGGCGCTGTTCGGGACGGAGCCGCAGTCGCTGAGCCGGCTGATTGACCCGCTGGTGAACCAGTTCTGCCGGCTGAACATCAACAGCCAGTGCCAGCGCGGCCCGGACGTGTTCCCCTTCACCGGCCGCAAGGACTCGGCCGAGAACACGCTGAGCGTTTCGGACGCCCTGCGCGTGTTCAGCATCCGCAGCCTGGTAGCGGCGAAGACCACGGACATCAACGAGGAGTTGATTTCCGGCATCGTGTCCGGCCGCCACTCGAAGTTCCTGCGGACGGATTTCAT
>CAZPHH010000131.1:0-9491 GCA_964586145.1 uncultured Phycisphaeraceae bacterium
GAATCGTCCTCGTCGGGTTCGTCGTCCTCGTCGTCGGCAGCGGCTTCGGCGGCGGCGGCCTGGGCCTGAGAGAACTGCTCCCACTCATCCAGCGTCATGGCGACCTCGCGGGCCTGGGAGCCCTTGTAGTCACCCACCACACCGGCGGCGGCCATCTGCTCGATCAGGCGCGAGGCCCGGGCGTACCCAACCCCCAACCGGCGCTGAAGCAGGCTGACGCTGCCGCGCTGGCTCTCCAGAACGACGCGGACCGCGTCGTCAAACATGGGGTCGCGGTCTTCCAGCGAGCCTACGTTTTTGGCCCGCATCTGCATCAATTCCGGATGGAACTGCGGCTCCGCCCGGTCGCGCAGCCACTGGATAACGTTGTGCAGCTCCACGTCGTCCATGTACGTGCCCTGGCATCGCAACAGCTTCGAGCTGCCCGGCGGCAGGAAGAGCATGTCGCCCTGCCCCATGAGCACCTCCGCCCCGTTCTGGTCGAGCACGATGCGCGAGTCCATCCGCGACGACACCCGGAACGCCACCCGGCACGGCAGGTTCGACTTGATGAGACCGGTAACGACCTTCACTTCCGGCCGCTGCGTGGCCACCACGATGTGGACGCCCACCGCCCGCGACTTCTGCGCCAACCGCGAGAGGTGATGCTCCACCTCCTTCGCCGAGGTCATCATCAGGTCCGCCAGCTCGTCGATGACGATGACGATGTAGGGCAGTCGCTTGGGAATCTGGGCCCGCTCGTCGTCCGACGTGGGCTGGAACCGCTCGTTGATCTCCTCCTCCGTCAGGCGGTTGTAGGCCGTGATGTTGCGCACCCGTGCCTCCGCGAGAAGCTCGTATCGCTCGTCCATCTTCGTGACGGCCCACTCCAGGATCGACTCCGCCCGGCCCATGTCCGTCACGATCGGGCACATCAGGTGCGGCACTTCCTTGAACTGGCTCATCTCGACCATCTTCGGGTCCACGAGAATCAGCTTCACGTGGTCCGGCCGCTTGGTCATAAGAATGCTGGCGATGATCGAGTTAATGCACACGCTTTTGCCGGAGCCGGTGGTGCCCGCAATCAGCATGTGCGGCATGGACGTCAGGTCGGCGATCAGGGCCGCCCCGGAAACGTCCTTGCCCAAAAACAGCGGCAGGCCCATCTTCTCCGCCTTGGGGCCGGCCACCGCCATCAGCTCCTTCAGCCGAACGATCTCCTTGTCCAGGTTCGGCACCTCGATGCCGATGGTGTTCTTGCCCGGCAGCGGCGCGACCACCCGCACCGACGGCGCCTTGAGCGCCCGGGCGATGTCGTTGGCGAGGGCGGCCACCTGCGACACCTTGATGCCCGGGGCCAGTTGCAGCTCGAACATCGTGATGACCGGGCCGGTGTCGATCTCCACGACCCGTGCGTCCAGCCGGAACTCCTCGAGCGTCTGCTCCAGCACCTTACCCTTGGCCCGAACCTGGGCCTCGTGCTGGGCGGTAAACGCGTATTCCGGGTCACCCAGCAGCGAGAGCGGCGGGAAGACCCAATCGTCCAGTTGGCGGGGGTAGGCCTCCTTGGGGACTACGGGCTTGCGGAGCTCCATGATCCGCACGATGGGGTCTTTCGGCGGCTCCGGCTCCGGCGACGCCGGTTTGGCCTTGGCTTCCGGCTCTGCCCGCGGCGCGGGAGCCGGCTTGGTGGCCGGTCGTGCCTCTTCTTCCGGGGGACCGTCGTCCGTCACGGGAATACCGAACAATTTGCCCTGTTTCGCATCGGCAGAGTCCTTGCCCGGTTTCGGCCGTGGCCGATGTACGTTGATCCGGGGCTCTGCGGGTGGCTCGCCCCGGAACGCCCGCGGCTCCTCCGGTTGCGCGGTGGTCCGCGCTCCCGCCGGGGCGGGCGCCAGACGTGGCGCCGCGGCCGATGCCGCCGCCCGAGCTGCCGCAACCGCCTCGCCGGACGCCTGACCCACCTTCCGCACGATCTCCGGCAGCCGCAGCACCCATCCCTCCGCGGTGAACAGCAGCCCGACGATGAGGCCCCAGATCAGAATCAGCCCGGTGCCCAGACCCGAAAAGTTCTCCGCCAGCAGGTCGCCCAGGGCGCAGCCCACGACCCCCCCGCTGCCGATGGGAAGCGTGTTCGGCCCGGGCGCAGCGATCAGGTGGACCGCCGCGGCCGTACCTGCGGTGAGAAGAGTCAGTCCAAACACCCGCTGCAGCAGGTTCTGCACGTATCCGTGAACCAGCCAGAGAAACGAGCCCATCGTGGCGAACAGCGCCAGCGGGTACACGCCGTCCCCGAGGAAACGAAGCAGGAAATATGCAACCAGTGAGCCGGCCGGTCCGCAGCCGTTGCGCGTCGGATCGTTGTGCGGGTACTGGGCGGAGCTTGGCCAATCACCCACATCGAATGTCAGAAGTGCCGCCCAGACGAACGCACAGGCCATCAGCATCAACAGTGGCACTGTAATCCGACGGCGAGGGTCGGGTTTCTTCGTAGCTCCCACAGAGCATAACCCCCATGTCACCCCCGGCGAACCGGAATCCGCGCCGAGCATCCGGGGGCTTTCAGTACTGAAAACAAGACCGCTGCGGTCTTATCTAGGTTATCGGTCTGGCTGCGTCAAACGCTGGAGTGCGCTGAGGTGGCCGAACGGCCAGTCGCCCGGCCCCGCGGCCGAGGCTGTGAGACTGGCATGGGAGTCACTGTCAGCCAAGGAGTTGCGCACACACGTCGCAACCGCATTGCATTCCGAATGTAAACCAAGTAATCTAAACAGTTTGGCGATTGACCCGCCGGGATGATTTCGACTCCGGACGGCAGTCCGGGGCACTGGGGGGCTGAGGTGGCGGAACAGAAGTCCATACGGATCGTCGGGGCCAGGCAGCACAACCTCAAGAACATCACGCTGGAGATCCCCCGGGAACGGCTGACCGTGATTACCGGACTCTCCGGCTCGGGCAAGAGCTCCCTGGCGTTTGACACCATCTATGCGGAGGGGCAGCGGAAGTACGTCGAGTCGCTGTCCGCGTACGCGCGCCAGTTCCTGGAGCAGATGCAGAAGCCGGACGTCGACCGGATCGAGGGGACCACGCCCACCATCGCCATCGAGCAGCGGTCGGCCAGCATGAATCCCCGCTCGACGGTGGCCACCGTCACGGAAATCTACGACTACCTCCGTGTGCTCTTCGCCCGGGTCGGAGAGCCGCGCTGCTGGGAATGCGGCCGGCCGATCGGCAGGCAGTCCACGTCGCAGATCGTGGATGCGGTGCTGGCCATGCCGGGGGGCGCGCGCATCCAGGTGCTCGCACCAATGGTCGCGGACAAGCGCGGCGCCCACGCGGACCTGCTCGCTCGCGTGGTGAAGGAGGGGTTCGTCCGGGCCCGCATCGATGGCCGGATGGTCAAGCTGGAAGACGCGCCTTCTCTGGCGACGCAGAAGAAGCACACGATTGAAGTGGTGGTGGATCGGCTGGTGGTCAAGGAGCACATCCAGGCTCGACTGGCCGACAGCGTAGATTTGTCGCTGGCCCTCTCGGACGGGCGTGTGACGGTTTGCCTGGAGAATGGTGACGGGCAATTCGAGGACCACGTGTTCAGTTCGCACTTCGCGTGCCCTCGCCATGCCGACGTGAACCTGCCGGAGTTGTCGCCGCGGTTGTTCAGCTTCAACTCGCCACACGGCGCGTGCGAAACGTGCAACGGCCTGGGAACCATCCTGGAGTTTGATCCCGAGCTGATCGTGCCGGACAAGGAGCTCTCCCTGTCGGGCGGCGCCATCCTGGCGTGGCGGCACGGGGGCAAGCGGATGAACGCGGTGTACGGTGCGATGGTCCGCGACTTCTGCCAGGCGTTTGACGTGTCGCCCGAGATCCCGTTCCGCAACATCCCCGAGGCCCTCGCGCGGATTCTGCTACACGGCACCACGACCGCCGAGGCCGCGGAACGGGGCGTTTCCTTCGAAGGCGTCATCCCCAACCTGCGGCGCCGCTGGGAAACCACGGATTCCGAGTCGGTCAAGCAGCGGATGCACGGCTTCCTCAGCGAAGCGCCCTGCGAAACGTGCCACGGCACGCGCCTGCGTTCCGAGGCGCTGTGCGTGAAGGTGGCCGACCGTGACATCGCAGACATCAGCGCCCTGAGCGTGGACGCGGCGCACACGTTCTTCCAGGGCCTCACGTTCGAGGGTGAGCATCAGACGATTGCGGACCCGATTCTGCGGGAAATTCGCCAGCGCCTCCAGTTCCTCTGCGACGTGGGCGTGGACTACCTGGCCCTGAGCCGCGGCTCGGCCACGCTGTCCGGCGGCGAGGCCCAGCGTATCCGCCTGGCCACGCAGATCGGCAGCGGGCTGGTCGGCGTCTGCTACGTGCTGGACGAACCAACCATCGGCCTGCACCAGCGCGACACGCAGCGGCTGGTGGGCACGTTGCGGCGGCTGGCCGACATGGGCAATACGGTGATCGTGGTGGAGCACGACGAAGAGTGCATCAGCGCCGCCGACCACATCGTGGACATCGGACCCGGCGCGGGCGCCGAAGGCGGCCGCGTCGTAGCGGAAGGACCGCTGGACCGGATTCTGGCCTGCGAAGAGTCCATCACTGCCAGGTATCTGACGGGCAAGTACGCGATCCCCGTGCCCGACGAGCGCCGCCCGGTGGACCTCGCCAACGCGGTGGAGGTGCGAGGCGCCCGGCAGAACAACCTCAAGAACATCGACGTCCGCTTCCCCCTGGGCTGCTTTGTGTGCGTGACGGGCGTCTCCGGCAGCGGCAAGAGCACGCTGATCACGGAGATTCTACACCGGGCCCTGCACCGAGCCATCCACGGCACGGGCCCTCGGCCGGGCGAGTTGGAACGGCTGGTCGGAGCGTCACGCGTCGACCGCGTCATCGAGATCGACCAGTCGCCCATCGGCCGCACGCCGCGCAGCAACCCGGCCACCTACGTGGGCGTGTTCGACCTGATTCGCCAGCTCTACGCCCAGACGCGCGAGGCGAAGATCCGCGGCTACTCGCCCGGGCGCTTCAGCTTCAACGTGCGCGGCGGGCGCTGCGAGGACTGCCAGGGCCAGGGAATCAAGCGCATCGAAATGCACTTCCTGCCGGACGTGTTCGTCGAGTGCGGCACCTGCAAGGGCACCCGCTACAATCGCGAAACGCTGGAAGTGCGCTATCGCGGCCGCAACATTGCCGACGTGCTGGACATGCGGGTGGAAGAGGCCGGCTCGTTCTTCGAGAACTTCCCCAAGATCAGACAATTGCTGCGCGCCCTGCAAGACGTGGGCCTGGGCTACATGCGGCTCGGCCAGGCCTCCACCACGCTGTCCGGCGGCGAGGCCCAGCGGGTCAAGCTGGCAGGCGAACTCGGCAAGTCGCCCACGGGACACACCATGTACATCCTCGATGAGCCGACCACCGGCCTGCACTTCGCCGACATCCACAAGCTGCTGAACGTGCTGAACCGGCTGGTCGCCATGGGCCACACCGTGCTCTGCATTGAACACAACCTGGACGTGATCAAGGTGTCCGACTGGGTGATCGACCTCGGGCCGGAGGGCGGCGACGCCGGGGGCGAGGTCGTGGTGGAAGGCACGCCGGAAGACGTGGCCCGGTGTTCCCGAAGCCACACCGGCAGTTTCCTGAAGAAGCGCCTCAACGGCCGGAACCAGGTGATCCGGATTCCGAACCGGGGGAACGGGAAGACGCGGAAGTCCCCTGCAAGAACCGGATGAACTCATCGGCGGAGAGGGGGCCCACCCGCGCGTCCCTCACCCTTCCTGCGGCGTCCAGAAGAACGAACGTCGGGGCGCCCTCGATGCGATACCGGCGGGCGTATGTGTCATCCCGGGCGAGGTTGACCTCCACGGGGATGAACGGCGCCAACGCCTCTCGAACACGTTCCAGCGACAGGACCTGCCGCTTCATCAGGGTGCATGGCCCTCACCCAGGTGCCGAGAAGTAGACCAGCACCGGCTTGCCCAGCCGCTGACCCTGCTCCAGCGCCTGGTCAAGGTCGCGCCCCCACCCCTCCAGCGGGCCCGAGCCGCGCTGGTTGACCCACCACGCCCCCATCATCAGAAGGCACAGAACGACGATGGCGATCGGCAGGGACGATCGCTTCGGCGCCGGCGGCGCCGGCTGGCCGGACGACACGTCACTCATGCGACGGCGACCTCCTTCCAGAGTTCATGCACGAAGCGGGTCACGCTCTCCGCAATCGCGTCGGAAGAGTGCCCGGCATCAACCCCCTCGCTGATCCGCCGCACCACCGCGCTGCCCACGATGGCGCCGTCCGCCACGTCACAGACGGCCCGCACCTGCCGGGGCGTGCCGATGCCGAACCCCACGCACACCGGGAGCCGACTGACCGCACGCAACGCCCGCACGAACTCGGCGATATCCGAGGGAAGTTCGTCCCGCTCACCGGTGATTCCCCGGACCGCCACCTGGTAGATGAAACCCTCCGAGGCGCGGGCGATCTGCTCGCGTCGAGCGGCCGGCGTCGTCGGGGCAACCAGCAAAATGCAGCGCAGCCCCGCCTCGTGGGCGGCGCCCAGAACCTCCGACGACTCCTCCAGCGGGACGTCCGGCACAATCAGGCCGTCGAAGCCGTTCTCGGCACACCGCTTCGCAAACTCGGTCACGCCGGGCCGACGCACGAGCGACATCGACACCATCGCCACCAGCGCCGCCGACAGGCCGGGCCGCGCCGCCCGAACGGTCGCGAACAGGTCCGCCAGGTGAAACCCACCGGCCAGCACGCGATGGAATGAGCCCTGGATGACCGGCCCGTCGGCGATGGAATCGGAAAACGGAATGCCGATCTCGATAAGGGGAATCCCCAGTGCGTCCAGTCGGCGCAGCAGCAGACCGGTCGTGGCGAGGTCCGGATAACCGGCCGTCACGTAGGGAACCAGCGCTTTGCCGCCGCGTGCCTGGATCGCCTGGAAATTCGCGTCGATTCGATTCTGCGTCATGCGTTTCACCGGCGTTGCAGGCCGGCGCCGTCCGTCTCGTGAAGTTTGGCACGCGATGGGCCCGCGCCGGCCCAGCCGGTCGCACTGCTCAAGTTCACAGCAGGCAAAGCCGCGACCTCCCGCGAATTCTAGCCGTAATGCCCGTACAAGAAAAGGGCCTGCACGGCGCGTCCGCGGCACGAAGATTGCTGGCGCGAAAAACTTGCTCACAAACGACCGCTCATGCTTCTCCCGGAGGCCGGACGATGATATAGTACGACAAGACGTTTGAAGGTCACTGCCGTGTGCGACAGGGACTTATTTGGCTGAACCGATAAGCGAACCCCGGGAGGCCAGCATTCGGCGCGCTCGCGGACAAGCCCGACACAAAGAGCGGGACTTCCTGGCAACCGACGGCCGCCCACTTTTTGCAAGGGTTCGCCGAATACACACCCATCGGCACGGTGGTTCTTCAAACTTCTTCTGAGGGCTTGTCGCCTGACCGACAGGCCCTTTTTCCTGCGCCGCGGCGCCCCGACCCACCCCATAAGGGCCGCAGGCCCGGATGAGTGTGCGTGCCACTGCTCTTGGGCCGTGCTTCTCCCCCCGGTGCCACTGCTTCTTGAGCAGTGCCCGTCCCCCCTTCCACCGGCGTGTCCGTGGCTTGCCGTTTCGCGGCACGTCCGAACGCCGTTGCCGTCCTTTCGCCAACGGCAGTCCCGCCTCAACATCCTTCCTCATTCCTCTGCATCCCATCCGTCCTCCGTCGCTGGCTTTCCCAACGGCCTCCCGCACGTTGCGGCCTGACCCAACTCGCCGCCCCAGTGGACCGATCCGCCCCATACGGGCCGGAGGCCCGCATAAGGCCCGCCCGTTTCAACCGCGGGTCCGCGCCGCCCCACCCAAACCCCCCCCGGTTCAGGCCGATCGGCACCCCAACGGGGTGAAGGTTTGTAGTCCCGGCGCGCCGGGAACGCGAGCCCCTGGAATTCCGTGTCCCCGGAGAATAGGAGCCCCACCGGAGCGCCACTCCGTGGCACGCGCGCACCCTGCTTCCTCCTCCTCGAACCCCATTCGTATGCTCACAACAGTCGCAATATCAGATGTCCCGTTCATCGCCCCCCCATCAGGGCCGTAGGCCCGCCCGAGGCCAGCCCGCCGTTTCAACGGCGGGTTCGTGTCGCCCCATCTCAACCCGCCGGTCCTGTAGGGACCGGATGAATCTCCGCTCCCCCCAAGCCCGTTCACGGGCCTTCCCCGCCGCAGGCGGGCTTGTAGGCCGGCCGTTTACGACCGGTCGATCGATCGCCCCGCACCCCCCTCTTTTCTGCCCGATACCCCGTTTCAACAGGGTTCTGCGCTCCAGGAACCGCACGCGTGAATCGCGCATCCCGGCGTGGGGCGGGCAACCGCCCCAGACCACCCGGCCGTGCTCTCTCGCCTGGCTCCGTCCCGTTCGTCCACGCCATCTCGACTGAGAAGGACCAGTGGACGAACCGAGAGTTGTTCGATAGGGTCTGTAGTAGGCGAGAGCGCGGCTTTCCTGCGGATCCCGGAGTGCGCACAGATGGATCGGGCGTTTATCTTGGCGGAAGTCAGACGAACGGCTGAAGCGAACGGTGGACGGCCCCTTGGTTCCAGAGCCTTTTCCCGCACAACAGGGGTAACAAAGGGCGACTGGGGGGGCCATTGGGCACGATGGAGCGACGTCGTGCGTGCTGCCGGGCTTGTGCCCAACACGCTGACGCCGGCGTATTCACGCGAGCAACTACTGGACAAATACGCGAACTATGCGCTGCAGCTTGGACGGCTCCCAACTAATGCGGATATGCGCTTAAAGGCGCGGACCGACGACGATTTTCCCCACGACCGCCCCTTTCGGCGCCTCGGCACGAAAACCGAGTTGGTCGCACAGCTACTTGATTACTGCCGCGCACATAATGGGATGGAGGATGTCGTCTCGTGGTGCGAGGCATACACGCGTGAACACGCGGAGTGCCGAGAGAAATCTCAGCAAGACTCAGTCGAATTGGGCTTTGTCTATCTAGTGAAATCCGGGCGCTATTACAAAATCGGGAAATCCAACGCCTTCGGTCGGCGCCAGTACGAACTATCGCTACAGCTCCCGGAGCCCGTGAGAACTGTTCATGTGATTCGAACCGATGACCCGAGCGGAATCGAAGCGTACTGGCACCATCGTTTCGCAAAGAAGCGCAAGGCGGGCGAGTGGTTCGACCTCGATGCTGCGGACGTAAACGCCTTCAGACGTCGACGCTTTATGTGACCGAGCGCGTGAGGCATATGGCGACGAGGTTATCAGCCCGGGTGGCCCAGGGCGGTCACGCGCCGCTGCACACGCGAAATCCGCTCGGTCTGCGGCGGCGGCATTCATCCTGTCCCTGCGGGACGGAAAGAAGATTGGGGGTGTTGTGCGGCGAACCCGGCTTGAACGGCCGGGCTATCCTCGCGCCGGCCAAGGTCCGCTGTCTCCGCGTTTCTGCGTTTTTGCGTTTCCCCCAAGCATCGCCGCCGCCACACGCCGGCGACCTTCTCTTCGTG
>CAZPHH010000132.1:0-9473 GCA_964586145.1 uncultured Phycisphaeraceae bacterium
ACGCTTCGCCACCCGACCGTGCCCGGGGCACCGGGGTGGCCGGAATAAGACCGTGAGCGGAAGAACACCACCATGACCATCACGCAAACGCTTTCCGAGTGGGCCTGCGGGCTTCGATTTGAGGACCTGGACGCGCCGGCCATCGAAGCGGCCAAGCGGTTCCTGTACGACTCCATCGGCTGTGCCCTGGGAGGGTACCGGCAGGAAGACTGCGAATGGCTGCTGCACCACCTGATGGAGATGGGCGGGGCCGATCACTGCACCTGCATCGGCGGCGGACACCGCACGTCGGTACTGAACGCGGCCCTGTTCAACGCCCTGGCCATCCGCGCCATGGACTACAACGACATCTACTGGAAGGCCGATCCGTGCCATCCGTCGGACATCATCCCCGCGGCCACGAGCATCGCGGAATGGAAGGGCCTGTCCGGCAAGGAGCTGATCGTCGGCATTGTGCTGGCTTATGAAATGGAGATGCGCTACTGCGAAGCGGGCGAGCCGGGCATTCGGGAGAAGGGCTGGCACCACGCCACGCTCACCGCGTTCGTCTCACCGATGGTCGCGGCCCGCATGTTGAAACTGGACGCGGCCCGAATGCAGCACGCCATCGGCATCAGCGCGTCGCACTCCTGCACGCTGGGGGCCGTGACCGCCGGCAAGCTGACCATGATGAAGAACACGGTGGACCCCCTGGCCACCCAGGCCGGCGTGCAGGCCGCCCTGCTCGCGGAGAAGGGCTACACCGGCCCGGAGCACGTTGTGGACGGCAAGGAGGGCCTGACCCATTGCTTCGGACCGAAGTGGCATTTGAACCGTTTGACGGACGGACTCGGCAAGGGCTTCAAAATCGTCGAGTGCGGCATGAAGTTCTACCCGATCGAGGCCCTGTCGCACGCGCCGACGACGGCCACGCTGAAGCTGGTACACGAGCACGACATCCAGCCCGTCGACGTCAAAGAGATTCGGGTCGAGACCATCGCCCGGGCGGCGGACATCCTGTCGGACCCCGCCAAGTACCGGCCGAAGTCGAAGGAGACGGCCGACCACAGCCTGCCCTATTGCCTGGCCGTCGCCGTCGCGGATCGGCAGGTCACGCCGCGGCAGTTCGAGAACGCCCGCATCCAGGACCCGGCCCTGCATCCGCTGATGGATGCGGTGAAGGCCGTGGCGAACCCCGAGTTTGAGTCCCTGTTCCCCGCCAAGCAGCCGTCGCGAGTGACCATTACGCTCAGGAACGGTCAGTCGTTCAGCGAGCGGGTGGACGTGCCCAAGGGCGACTACCGCGACCCGGGCTCGATGGAGGACATCGAGGTGAAGTTCAACGCCCTGGCCGGTGGGAAGTTCTCCGAGGCCCGTTGCCGCCGGATTCGCGACACCATCATGGGGCTGGACTCGCTGAAGAACTCCGCCGAGCTCATGACGCTGCTGGTCGCGGATCGATGAAATCTCCGCAGCGCACAGCGGCAGTCGAAGTCGTCAGGCCGTAGGCGCCTGGAGGCGGCGGATCAACTGAGGAAGAACGTCGTAGCGGCTGAGGCGTAGGCCCACGGCGCCTCCGCCGGAATGGAGTTCGACAAACTCCGGGACCGGCGCCAGGCCGAACCGGCGGTAGAACGCGGCGCGGATGAACTGCTTCACGTCGTCCGGGTCCGCGCGCCGCGCGTCCACGTGTACCTGGAAGTAGTTGCCCTGCCCGGCCGCATTCACGCGAACCGCCACCGCATCTCGCCCGAAGGCTCGCTTCAGCATGGCCTCGGCCAGGTCGATCAGGGCCAGGCCGCGGAAGAAGCTCGACCCGTCCAGCCGCTCGAACGCGGGCGGGTCCTGCTTCGACAGCGACTCGTCATCCAGGCCGCGGTTGTAGTCAACCGGCGACGCGCCGAATCGTTCCAACCAGCGGTTCAGGCGAGTCGGCCCCGCGCTGCCGCGCTCCCATTCCAGCTCCGACTCCATCTCCGCGCGGCTCGGGAGCCGATCGGGCTCGATATCCGCGCAGCGGTCGCCGCACTGGGATCGCGTGACGCAGTCGATCCACTCATCCGGATGATGAAGCAAATGGAAGTTCTTGGCCATTTCGCCGAACAGGTAGGCCACCATCGCCCGAAGCGGAACGCCCTGCTCCTCCACCACCGCGCCGGAGGCGGTCGTCCGCCGCAGCACCGGATCGCGCCAGCCGGCGAAAAGCGATTCCAGCGCAGCGTCCGCCTTGGCACGGGCTTCCGGCAGGTCCAGCCGCAAGACCTCGGCGAGCTGCGCGACGTACCATTCGCGATGGGCTTCCACCTGCCGTCGCAGGTCCTCCTGCGAAGCCAACAGCGGCAGTCGTCGCAGGACCGAGCCAATCCAGGCACGGCTGTCGGGGCTCAATAGACCGTCGTCAAGCAGATCGTCCTCGATGGGACGGAACAGATCCGTGTCCAGCGGCAACTTCAGTAGGATGGCCGCCAGCTCCGCGGCCTTGCCGGTCATCTTTCGCATTTCGCCGGCCGTCAGCGGGCCGGAGCCCGTTCCCTCGCCGTACGCACCCCACGACCATCGCCAGGCCGCCCGGTCGCGCTCCACGCTGTAGGGAAACAGAATGCGGAAGCGATCGGTCGGCACGGGGTAGGCGCCCAGGATCCGGTAGTTGTCCCGGGGGTTGGAGGAGATGAGCGCACCCTGCCCGGCGCGGCCCTTCTGAATGGTGGCCTGGTCCAGCGAGCCGGCCCGCACGCCGGTGCCGTACTCCGCCTGACAGGCCAGATGCACGAGCAGGTCCGGCGGCACACCAAGCTCGAACAGCCCGTTCATCGCGTTCTTGACGGCCACCGTCACCGCCGACGAGCTCGAGAAACCGCCCTGCGGGATGTTCCCCGTGGAGACCAGCCGCAGGCCGCGGAAACGGTCGCGGCCCAGGCATTCCTGCACTTTCGCACCCAGGTTGCCGGTCCGCAACGTCCGCATGGACGCGATGGCGTTACCGACCAGTGCGAACGGGCGCCGCATGTTGCTGCTCACCCAGAGCGACGGCGGCGGCAGGGGCAGGCCCTTCTTCCGACGCTGCTCCAGCTCCTCATCGCTGAAGTAGCCGAGCGAAAGGAGCACGCTTTCGCTCATATGCGTGCCGAAGACCTCGTAGGCGTGCAGGTCGGAAATGCCCTCGCCGGGATACATGACATCGTCGTCGGACGGGATGTAGTTGATGCTCTCGCGGTACTCCGGCGTCATCGGATACAGGTGAATTCGCCGGTCGTCCGCCTCCTGCGCCAGCACCACGATCTGCTCGTGGCCCGCGGCGTCGCCCGCCCCGATGGGCATCTGCCAGGCCGGACCGAAGAACCGCACCATGTCCGGATGCATGAACGCGATCCGCAGCCGGCCGCCGGCGATCCCGATCCCGACGGTTTGATCGGGCTTGAAGGCGAGTTGTTCCTTCGAGACGGCCGCCGCCAGCTCCTGCAACTGGCGCGTGATGGACGCGACCTGGCCCGCCGGCCGGTCCGCCGCGATGGCGCGGGCCGCCGCGTCTGCCTCCAGCTCCTCGGGGAACAGCAGGCCGCGAGCCGACGCCAGCATGCCTTCCAGCAGGGCCAGGTCCATCGGCTGGGTCACGTCGGAACAGAGCAGGTCGTATTCCGGGTCGGCCGGCGTGGTGGTGATGGTGCGGATGTCCCCTCCGTCCCGGCTGATCGCCTCGACGACGTCGGTCAGGTAGTACTGGCCCTGGGCGTTGTCGTTCGTGAGGTTCTGAAGGCGTCGCAGCAGGCGGGTCGCCCGGATCGCATAAAGCGGACAGTTCCCCTCCGTCAGGTCCAGCAGGGCCTGACGGGCCGATCCGTCCGCTTCCGCCGCGATGTCCCGCTCTTCCAGGATGCGCAGCACGCGCCCGTTCTCGCCTCGCAAAACGCGGCCCTTGCCGCGGTTCTTCGGCGGCTCGTAGCGGGCGCTGAGGAACGTGAGGTCCGCCTCCGCCCCTCCGGCGCGGTGCGTGTCCCACAATCGGCGGAACACGGACGGCGGCACGATGCGATCCCCCATGGTGATGATCAGCAGCGGGTCAGCCGCTCGCAGCCCCGCCACGCTGAACGCCTCGTACGCGGCAAACGCCGTCCCGCCGGTCGGGTCCTCCGAGCGGACGTACACGTTGTCCGGCCCCAGGGCGGCCGACACGTCCTCGTGGCGGTAGCCGACCAGGCAGACGACAGGGGACGGACTCACGCGGCGAAATGCGTCAATCGAGTGCCGCGCCAGCGGCGTGCCGTGGACGGGCTGAATGCACTTGGGGTCCTTGCCGAAGCGCGTCCCTTTGCCGGCAGCCAGAATCACCAGCACCGGCGATTCCGTGGTGATGCCGCCGTGGAGGGCCAGGCTCGGCGGGTTGAGAATCTTCTCGGGGCACAGCGAGACGGCGTCCCGTAGCGCGCGGGTCGAAGGCGATGGACCTGTTGGCGGCGATGTCATGCTGGTTGCTCTTCATTCGCTCCGGCCGCCGCACCGGGTTCACCCAAAGCCTGACCCCTCACGCCGGCAGTTCGTTGCGATTCTACCCGCGTGCGGATCGGCACGGTAGGCGGACGGGCTTGCCTTCCGGCCGTCCGCACCCCATGCTGACAAGCCGAGCGGAGGCCACCCAGGCGGCAAGACGGAGCGATCGCGATGCGAGAACGGAGTCCGACGGCATCCCCGGCCTTCTCGCTGATCGAGCTTCTGATCGTGGTGTCGGTGGTCGCGCTGCTGTTGAGCATCCTGGCCGGTTCGCTGGGGCGGGCGCGCGACGCCGCGAAGTTCGCCGTCTGTGCGGGCAATCTCCGGCAACTGGGCGCGGGCGTCCACCTGTACGCGGAGGACCACGACGACTTCATCCCGCGGGGGCCGGATGCGGACCATCCGTTCGACTTTGCCGCGGCGCCGTTCGGGACGAACCAGATCTGGATCGGGGAGGCGGTTCCGTCCAGTCATCCGCGACAACACACCGGCCTGGGATTGCTGCTCAAGACGGTTGCGCCCGTGCCGCAGGTTTTCTTCTGCCCCGGCGACGACTCACCGGACCAGGTGAAAGAGCTGCCGCGCGTCAACACGGAATTCGATGCCTACAGCTCGTACTTCTATCGCCACCTGGACATGCTGCTCGAGTCCGCCGCGTCGGGCCGGCTGGGCCGGCTCGGCGTCAACGTGGTCGACGGAACGCGTGTGCCGGTGGAGGCGCTGGCGCTGGACCGCAACACCTTCGGGCACATGCAGTTCGGGATGCGGCGGTCGAACCACAAGGCCCGGCGCGCGCAGGTACTGTATCGCGATGGCTCCGTCCAGCGTTTCAACAACGCCGGCGGCGGACTGTCGCTGGGCTTCGAGTGGTTCGAGGATTTCCCGAACTCCGTCGCCGCCGCGCTGGACCAGCTTTTCATCAACGCGGATTTCGCCTTCCGCTCCGGCCACCCCGCCGCCGCCCCGCGCGTGGCGGCACCAGTCGCCGGAAATCCGTGACGCCTGCGGCCGGCGCGCCGCGGGCCATTACCGGGGTCAGCAATGTCAAAGATGCCCCGTCTGTTTGCTGCGTTTGCCTGCTGCACTCATACGGCATGCAGCGTGCGGTCGACAGCTGCTGTGCCCCGTGAACGGGGCAAACGCAGCCGGTTGCTCAAGCGGCCGATGGGCACGGCCGTGCGGCAGTCCGCAAGTTGGAGATGTTCCGTTTGCCGATGGCGAATCAGCCCGCGCCGACCTGGGCGCGATGCGTGCAGCGTGAGCTGGCGGTCTCCAGGGCCTGGTCCAGATCCGCGATGATGTCGTCCACGTTCTCAATGCCGACCGACAGCCGAACCAGCCCGTCCGTGATCCTCGCCCGGCAGCGGGCCTCCGGGCCCATCGTGGCGTGGGTCATGCCGGCCGGGTGCTGGATGAGCGACTCCACGCCGCCCAGACTGACCGCCAGAGCGCAGAGCTTCACGGAGTTCATCATGGTGCGACCCGCTTCCAGACCGCCCTTCAACTCGAAACTGATCACCGGGCCCCCGCCGGTCATCTGCTTGCGGGCCAACTCATGCTGCGGGTGGCTTTTGAGCCAGGGGAACCGCACCCAGTCGACGGCCGGATGCTCCTCCAGGAACTCCGCCACTTTCAGCGCGCTCTCGGATTGCTGTTTCATGCGCAGCGGCAGAGTCTTGATGCCGCGATGCACCAGGAACGACTCCAGCGGCGAAAGCACCCCGCCCAGATGGTTGAGCACCTTGCGGAACGACCGGTTGTCCGCCTCGTCCTTGACCACGATGGCCCCGCCCACCACGTCCGCGTGGCCGTTCAGGGCTTTTGTGAGGCTGTGTACCACCACGTCGGCGCCCCATTTGAACGGCTGCTGGAGGATCGGGCTCATGAAGGTGTTGTCTACGACCACAACCGCCCCGTGCTGGTGGGCCAGACGGCAGATCGCTTCCAGGTCGGCGAGGACCAGGGTGGGGTTGCCCGGCGTCTCCACGTACACCACGCGGGTGTTGGGCCGGAAGGCCTTCTCCACGGCCTCCAGGTCCGACGGGTCCAGCATGGTGGCCTCGATGCCCCAGCGGGGCAGGAAGCCCTCCACGAGGGTGCAGGTCGGGCCGTAGACGGTGTCGCCGCAGATGATGTGGTCGCCGGACTTCAGCAGGGCGGCCAGGGCGGTGTGGATGGCGGCCATGCCGCTGCCGCAGGCCAGGGCGGCGTACCCGCCTTCCAGGGTGGCGATGCAGCTTTCCAGGGCCGCGACTGTGGGGTTGCCCATCCGGCTGTAGATGTAGCCCTGCTCGCGGCCGGCAAAAAGGGCGGCTCCCTGGTCGGCGTTCTCGAACGCGAACGTCGAGACCTGGTAAATGGGGGGAACGACGGGGCGATACGGGTATTCGCCGATGCCGGCGTGGACGGCCAGTGTTTCCGGGGCGTACGAGCGATCGTCGGTCATGAATCGGACTCCGGTTGCGGCATGGCCGAGGCTGCCCTGGAATGGCCGCAAATGTGCTTGTAGCCCCTCCCTGGAGGACTACCGACTCCCGGGCGGCGGGGCGTCTCGGGGCGGGCGGGGACGACGGTCCAGGCCCATCGGCGCGGCCGGCCGCGGGAGTCAGGAAACGGCTGAACCCATGGTCTCGTTTTTCCGACGTTGGGTCAAGGGTTGCGGCGGGTTGCGGGCCCGCGGTTTGTGGGCTAGACTTTGGGTCTATTGGCCTGTGGTGCAACTGGCAGCACGTCTGACTCTGGATCAGAAGGTTCCAGGTTCGAGTCCTGGCAGGCCAGTTGAAAAACGCCCGTCGGCGCGGCCGCGCCGGCGGGTGTTTTTCTTCAGTTCGCAAGAGGTTCACACGTCAGGCGGTCGCTTATCGGACCGGGGGTTCATATCCGTTCGCCACACTCGGGGCAGCGGGATTCGCTGATGCCGCGCAGGATGTACCGGCAGCGGCGGCAGCGCGTTTCGTCATCGGGGCGGGGGCCGAAGCGCCAGGTCAGCAACGCGTAGATGGCTACGGGCACACTCAGCGTCGCAAGGCTCAGCGAGACATGGAGCGCCGGGTTCGCATAGGCGGCGGTTGAGAGGCACCGCGCGAGAAAAGCCCGGATAACGACATCCAGCCCAAAGGTGACGACCACGGCCAAGGCCGCACGCAGAAGCCAGTGCCATCCTCTTTGTTTCATGCCTGGTCTTCTTTGCCTTTCTGCCCGATCCAGTTGCATCCGCGCGGCAAATCGCATCCGGTCTGACCGGCCGGGGCCTTGGGAGCCGCTCTTCTGGTACGGTCGCCTGGAACAGAAGTTCGGCTTTCATCGTGAATTGACCGACGGCGGTTTTGCATTCAGGCCAATGCAACGGGGCCGCCCGTTGTGGGCGGCCCCGGGAATGTCACACGAAATGTCCGCCGCGTGCTCTACCGCCGCGAACGACGGGCGACCACCATCGCGCCGAAGGCCAGCAGAACCAGTGAGGCCGGCTCGGGGATCAGCGAGAAGGAACTGGCGACCCAACTGAAACTCTCACTCGGGTGACCGGTGCCGGTCCCGCCGCCGGACTGGAACTGGAAGGCGGCGTACGTGGCGCCGGCCGGGATGAGCACTTGCTTGATGACCGTGTCCCACTCGTTTCCGTCCAGGCCTTCGAGCGGGTTCGTATCCAGCACCGTTCCCGTGTTGTTCGTGATGAGCTCGACGGGCAGGTCGGCTTCCGTGTCGTGCATGCCCACGTCGTACCAAAGCTGATCGGGCCGATCGGTGCCCTCTCCGCCGGCAACCAGGAACGCCGCATCAAGCACGCGGTCGTAGGCAGCCGGGGCGAACGTGTAGCTGGTCACCCAGGTCCGGTTCAGTTCACCGGCGTTCTGCCACCCGGCGAACGCATAGTCGTGGCCCTGGAAGATGCTCACGTTCTGCGACGGCAGGCTGTCATCCGCGTATACGATCTGCAGGCCCGCGCCGTGGGTCTTGTCCATCACGAAATCGGAAATCGTGTAGTCCCACGTGCCCGTCGCGACGAGGTCCGTCACGTCCGCCCAGTAGGCGATGTGGTTGGCGTCCCAGTAGTAGTTACCCGGCTGCCACGGGACCTCGAACTGAACGATCGCCGTGACGTCGGCCGTGACGCTCTGGCCGGGCGATCCGCTTCGCGTGAGCGTGACCACCGGGTCTTTCAGGATGTCACTGTGTGGCACGTTCGAGCCGACCCAGTACAGCCACGCCTTCTGCACCTGGCCGGTGACCGTCACGTCGGACATGGTGCCCGTACCGCCCGTGTCGCGCACACCGACCCCGGTGTTCACGACGGCGTAGGGGCCGGACGCGGACCACGCCTCCTGCAGCGGAATCTCCGCCGCCACGGCGGTCCCCGCCAGACCCAGACCCATCGCAACGACCAACAACCCCTTGCCTGCGCGAAGCAGGGCCCACCCAGAGATGGATTTCATGTGCGCTCTCCTCCCGCCCACGTAGTGTGACGATCGCGTCCGCTCGCACAAATCCGAAATGCGATGGAACACGCCGCCACCGACAGGCTATGCAGCCATGTCGGCTAACCTTCCCTTGTCCTTACCATCGTTCGGGGAATCCGCCGGTCTGCACCTGAGCCGGCTGCAAGAGCGGGTGGCCACCTGGTGGCTGCACGAAGGCTCTCTCTCCCGATTCCCTCGTTCAAACCGACAGACAGTATATGCGATTCCTGGGGCCCGAATCAACCCCGGCGCCGGGTTATTCGCGTCCGGGCGAGGTCCCATAAAACCCGGAACGGCCCGTGCCTAGACGCCGCCGCATCCAGGCTCCAATCCAATGGCCAGGAAGCTCAAGGGTTCTCGGAACGCCGAGAAACGCCCCTCAGGAAAATGACTGGCTGGAAAGCCGGTCGCACAAAACAGGAGTAGGGTCCGCCGTGCGGACCAATCCTGCAGCCCAAAGCTCGCCATCCCGGCGCGCCGGGACCCGGGGCGACCTGCAGCCCACAGCCTCCCAAGACCGGCTGGAAAGCCGGTCCCACAAAGACAAGCCGG
>CAZPHH010000133.1:0-9355 GCA_964586145.1 uncultured Phycisphaeraceae bacterium
AGGGACGAAGGGACGGAGGGACGAAGGGACGGAGGGACGGAGGGACGAAGGGACGGAGGGACGGAGGGACGAAGGGACGAAGGGACGGAGGGACGAAGGGGGGAATGGGGACGGCGCGGGGGAGGATGCGCTGTACCCGGCGGGGTCGACCAAGTGCTGCATCCGATGCGCGGAGTACGACCCGGCCACCAACTGCGCACACTGCTTCAAGCCGAAACTGGATCCGCGTTTTCCGGCGCTGGGCCGGAAGGTCTGCCCGCTGAACGTGCCGTGCGGGTTGCACATCGTGGGCACGGAGCGGCACGAGGCCCGCCGGATCGACAACCAGCTCAAGGGGCGGTCCGGCCGGCAGGGCGACCCCGGCTCGTCGCGTTTCTTCCTGTCCGTGGAAGACGACCTGATGAAGCTGTTCATGCCGGACAGCATGATCAAGCTGATGGAATGGTTGGGACTGGAGCAGGGAGTCAGCCTGGAAGACAAGCGGCTGACCCGGGCCATCGAGAAGGCCCAGGCCAAAGTGGAGGAGCGGAACTTCTCGTCACGAAAGAACCTGCTCGAGTGGGACGAGCCGGTGGACTACCAGCGGAAGGCCTTCTACGCGAAGCGGCAGCGCATCCTGGAAGGCCGCAACCTGCGCGAACTGATCTTCGAGACCATCGAGCAATCCACGCGGGAGGCGGTGGCCCGCTTCCTGGCCCCGGAGTACCGGCAGAACTGCGCGCTGGAGTGGTGTCGCAACAACATTGACGGAAACATTGACCTGCCGGCTCACCGCCTGGACCTGGACGATCTGCCGGGCGTCGAGGACACCGTGCGGCGGGCGGCGGCGGCCGAAGCCCAGGACAAGATCCGCACGTCCATCGGCGAGTACATCGACGAGGAGGAAGACCCGCGGGAATGGGACGTGGGCGGCCTGCTGCAATGGGCCCAGCGGGCGTACCAGTTCAATGAAACGCAGAACAAACTGCGGCAGATGGACCCGGACGACATCCAGGATGCCGTGGCCGCCGCCGCCGAGCAGTACTACGCCAACCTGAGCCTGGACGCGCTGCACGTGTACGCCGATCCGGCCTATCCGCGGGCCGTACTGGTGGATTGGCTGAAGTCGAAGTTCAACATCGACATCCGCACCGACGACATCGCGGATCGCAGCAACGAGGACGTTACCAGGCTGGTGCTGGAGAAGGTGCATGAGGCGTACCGGCAGCGCGAAGTGTCGTACCCGGTCGAGGTCTGCATCGAGCGGGCCTTCCAGGACGCCGATCGCACCGGCAACAGCGCCTACGTGGCCGAAGGCATCGTCACCTGGGCCAATGCAAAGTTCCAGGCGGGCTGGACGGTGGACCGGGTCCAGGGCAAATCGGCGGAAGAGCTGTTCCGCGAGCTGCGCGACCTGAATGAAAAGTTCCTGCTCGGCGGCGAGATGGAGCGGCAGATCGAAACGGCCATCGCCGGGCGCAGCGAAGAGGACGCCCTCCAGTGGGCCCATCAGCGGTTTGGCCGGGCCTGGGACGAGCGGCGCTTCGAGACGAACCGCGAATCGCTGGGCTTCGCCAGGGCCGTGCAGGAGGAAGGCCGCGAGATGCTCCGCTGGGAACTGTCCCGGCTGGAGAACTTCGTGCTGCTGCGGATCTACGACCAGGCGTGGAAGGACCACCTCCTGGAGATGGACCAGCTCAAGATGGCCATCATGCAGCGCCCGCTGGGCGGGGACCAGACGCACCCGCAGAGCCAGTACGCCATTGAGGGCCGGGAGTTCTTCGATCAGATGTGGTCGCGCGTCCAGGAACGCGTGACGGACATGATCTTCAAGGTGAAGATGACGGGCGGACCGGCCGTGCCGGTGCGACAGCCCGGCGCGCCGCTTCAGTTTCATCATGCGGACTCTGCGGGCGCCGGCTTCGCGGGCATTGCCGCCGCCGCCGCGGCGGACCAGGCGGCGGCCATGCGGGCCCAGAACGTCGAGCAGAAGGTGGAGACGATCCGCCGGTCCCAGCCGCGCGTGGGCCGCAACGACGCGTGCCCCTGCGGCAGCGGCCGCAAGTACAAGCAGTGTTGCGGAAGGAAGTAGCGGAAACAGCGCACGACGCCGAAAGGACGTGGCGAGCTGGAAGAGAGGGGCCGTTCTTCGCACGGCACACGCCCGGGCCCTTCTCGCCCCGTGCAGATTCTCGCAGGCTCGCTTGCACATGCCCCGTTCTCTCCGTTGGTTCGTCGCGCCGGCGGGCCGTGCCCCAGCGGTGAGTTCTTGGAGGATCGGCGGCAGCGGAAGCGTAACGTTCCGCATCCAGAAGGGTTACGGCTGCGCGTGACCCTCCGCGGCCGGACGGCCGGCAGCGCAAGTTTGTGTGCCGGGCGTTGACTTGGGGACATGTGCGGTCCTACTGTTATTCCAGTGTCTGCATGTTTGCGGGACTTCTTCTGTCCCCCTGGTTTCCGGATTCAACACGACCGTCATGCCCGCCGAAACGTGCCATACCTACAGAGCAGAGCCGCGCCGTTCCTCTTGTTCGTTCGCCATCGGCGCGGAACCTGCCGAACGGTCTGACGAAGTCAGCCTGACGGCCGAATGCGAGCGGCAGATCGATGCCGACAGCCCAAACCGCTCGCTTGTCGCGCTCTGGGACCTGTCGGGCGCGGAGACCGACGGCCAATGCGAGTTGCTGGCGAGCCTGCTCCACCACGACGATCCACGCGTGGTGGACGCGGCGGAACAGGCATTGTGGCGTCTTTGGTTCGCCTCGGGCCCGACAACGGTGCAGTCGGACCTGTATCGGGCGATGCTGCATCTGCAGGCGGAACGCTGGCCGGAAGCGCTGGCGGATCTGGACGCCGTGCTCGCGGTGGAGCCGGGCTACGCGGAAGCCTGGAACCAACGCGCCATCGCACACTACTTCGCCGGCGACTACTGCCGTTCCGTCTGCGATTGCCGGCGTGCGCTGATGCTGAATCCGTACCACTTCGGGGCCATGGCCGGCATGGGGCACTGCTTCGCACAGCTCGGACGGTTTGAGGACGCGATGGAGTGTTACCATCGAGCCCTGCAAATCCACCCGCGCATGGAGGGAGTTCGCCAGACCATCCGCGAAATCCGGATGTGGACGCGGCCCTCGCGGCCGGCGGGCTGCTGACTCCCGCCACAACCGCTTCGCCACCCCTGTACAGAGTCTCTCTCCGGAACCATAATGAGGCGTGTCATAGGGCGGCCGACGGACGCAACGTCGGGTCGCGGGTATCTTGCGAGGCGAATCATGCCGGTCGTTTCCGCATGGGTGGCTGCAGCGTGCGTCTGTCTCGGCGCGGAACCTGCCGTGTCCGTCGAAGGCGGATCGGGCGAGGACGGGCATTCGTACGCCTGGACCGTACGCAACAACGCGGCGCAAGCGATCACATACATCGAGTTTCCGCATTACAACGGCGATCTGCCCACCGACGTCCGCGGCTGGAAGCCGGAGATGACGGAGCAGGTGGGCGCCGGCGGAGGCGGCCGCGTCGGAAAGCTGATGTACACGGCCGAGGCCCCCTTTCGCGGGCTGGCGCCGGGCCGCTCGGAGACGTTCGGGTTGCGGGTGGGGCCGGCGGGCGCGGTGGAGAAGACCGCGGTGGTCCGCGTGCGTTTCGCGGACGGCACCGAGGCGCAGGTCCCCGGCGTTCTGTGTCCCATGCCCGAATCCTGGCTCAGCCGCAACATTCCCCTGTTCGGCCTCGGCGCGTGTTTCGTGCTGTTTGTCGCGATCGCCCGGCGGCGCCGGCGGCACGGGAAGCCCGGCGGCGAATCGGCAGACGATTCCGCACCTCCACAGAACACGTGACGGCAGGACCCTCCGTTCGGCGAGCACGGCCGGGCTTTGGCGTTCGTTTTCGTTTGGCAGCGCGCCGGCCCGGCCGGCGGGCGAGAACGCGTAGAATGCGAGCAGTGGTGCAGCGAGTCATGCAGGCGTCCGTCACGGTGGACGACCAAACGGCGGCGTCCATCGGGTCGGGCCTGCTGGTGTACGTCGGCGTGGCCCCGGACGACGGCGAGGCCGACGCGAGATACCTGGCCGACAAGGTACGGCACCTGCGCGTGTTCACCGATCAGAAGGGGCTGATGAACCTCGACGTGGCGCAGGCGGGCGGTGCGGTGCTGGTGGTCAGCGCGTTTACCGTGCAGTGCGACGCGCGAAAGGGCCGGCGCCCGTCGTTTGACACCGCGGCGGGGCCCGAGCAGGCAATCGAGCTGTACGAGCGGTTCTGCCGGCTGCTGGCAGACACCGGCGTTGCGGTGCAGAAGGGTGTTTTCCGCGAGCACATGCACGTGGACTCGGTGAACGACGGGCCGATCTGCGTGCTCCTGGACTCGCGGCGGCTGTTCTGAGAACGAGGCGGTGCGAGAGCGCCTACGTGATGAACAACACATCGAACGCATCCGGCACATCCGCGTTTTTCGATTCGCCGCAGTGGTACGACGTGTCGGTGGACTGGAATGCCCGGCTGAAGCGGGAGCTGCCCGTACTGCAGCAGGTTCTGGGAGCGCCGGGAGCGCTGGGCATCCTCGACGCCGGCTGCGGCACCGGACACCAGACCGTCGCGCTGGCCCGGGCCGGCTACCGCATGACCGGCCTGGACCTCAGCGAGGCAATGTTGCGCGTGGCCTCGCAACGCGCTGCGGACGCCGGTATGCACGTCGCCTGGGTCGGCTGCGCCTTCGACGCTCTGAATGAATCGGTGACACACCGGTTCGACGGGCTGTACTGCATCGGCAACTCGCTGGCCGCCGCCGGCAGCGAGGCGGCGGTCCGGGCGGCCATCGACAACTTCGGGGCCGTCCTGCGCCCGGGCGGGCGGCTGTTCATCCAGGTGCTCAACTTCGCGCCCATGCGGGACGAGCACCCCTGCCTGCGCGGCCCGCGGATCACCCGCGTGGAGGGAGTGGAGTACGTATCGTTCCGCCTGTTTCACGTGGGTGCGGACGAGGCCAAGGTGACCAGCCTGACCCTCTGGAACGACGGCCAGTGGCGGCATCACGCAGGTGGTGGACGAATTTACCCCGTCTTGCCGCAGCAACTGGAGACGTGGCTGGCCGGCGCCGGGCTCCATGTGGACGCCCGCTACGGCGACTACGCCCTGACACCGTTCGACCCGGGCAGATCGGTCGATTTCATCGTGACGGCCACGCGCGATTGAGCGGATTCCACCACCCGGCGGCGCGGGCATTTTCGGGGGTTGACACGGGGTGTCGGATCGGCGTACACTCCGCGGCCCTGGCTTCGGCAACGTTCCGAAGGAGGTCGGCTGAATGCGGATGAGGTTTGACACATCCTTGCTCTGCGGCTTTGTGCGGGTGGACGATCCGCGCACGGCGCAAATTGCGGAGAAACAGCCCTCCTGAGGACGGGAATCGTAGTCGACTGACAACCCTCGGCCCCGGGAGTACCAATGCTCCCGGGGCCGTTTTCTATGGCGGAACATAGGCGTCATGAGTACCGAAAGCACCATCCACCCCGGCGAGTCCGGCTCCCCCGGCCGGCGAGACGAACTGCGCAGCGTCATCGCCATGTCCGTGCCCATCGTGATCACCATGTGCTCGCGCATGGCCATGGACGTGAGCGACTTTGTGATGATCACGTTCCTGGGCGACGACGCGCAGGCGGCCATGCTGCCGGCCCAGGTGCTGGTCTGGTCGTACATCGTGCTCGGTATGGGGATTGTGACCATTGTGAGCACTTTCGTGTCGCAGAGCCTCGGCCGGGACCGGCGGGCGGACTGCGGCGCGTACGCCTGGCAGGCGGTCTACCTGGCCCTGGGGTTTGCGGCGATCGGGCTCGCCCTGCGGCCGTTCGTGCTGCCCCTGGTCGGGTGGATCGGCCACGATCCAGCGGTTCAGCGGCTGGAGGTCGAGTACATTCGGGTGGCGATTCTGACGGTGGCGCCGACCCTGGCCGTGGCGGCCCTGTCGAATTTCTTCAACGGCGTGCATCGACCTCAGGTGACCATGTGGGCAACGATCGAAGGCATTGCGGTCAATGCTGTGGCGAGCCTCGTGCTGATTTTCGGCATCGGCGGGCTGCCCCGGCTGGGGATCGCGGGGGCCGCATGGGGCACCCTGATCGGCAACGTGTACCAGGTGCTGCGGCTGATGCTGCGGCTGTGCGGACCGGCCTATCACCGCGAGTTCCAGACGCGCAGCTCGTGGCGGCCCGACCGCGGCAAGATGCTCAACATTCTGCGAACCGGCGGACCGCAGGGCGTCCAGTTCGTCAGCGACGTGATTGTCTGGGCGGTGTTCATCAACGTGCTGGTCGGCACCTGCTTCGGCAAGGTACACCTCATCGCCACGAACGTGGTCTGGCAGTACATTCGGATTTCGTTCATGCCGTGCCTGGGTGTCGGCGTCGCGCTGACGTCCCTGGTGGGCCGCGCCCTCGGCGAGGGCAACCCGGAGCGGGCCCTGCGGTTGACCCGCATCGCGGTGACCGGCATGGTCGGGTTCATGGGGACGTGTGCCCTGGTGTTCTTCTTCGGCCGGCGCGAGCTGATCAGCCTGTTCAACGATACGCCAGCCGTCGTGACCATCGGATCCCAGGTGCTGATTTGTGCGGCCATTTTCCAGGTGTCCGACGCCCTGTGCGTCGGCTACAACAGCGCCTTGCGCGGTGCGGGCGACACCTTCTGGCCGTCGATGGTTTTCATCATCACTCACTGGGTGGTCGTCATCGGCGGCGGATGGCTGATGGTCTACTCCGTTCCCCAGTGGGGCAGCGTGGGGCCCTGGATCGCCGCCACTGCCCTGATCGTCCTGCTGGGCATGCTGCTGTGGGGACGCTGGCACGGCCGCAAGTGGATGAAGATCAATATCTTCTGCCACGACGGCCCCTCGACGCCGGCCTCGCCCGTGCCGCCGGCCGTTCCGCCCGTGATGGAGGGGGAGACCGCGGCAGTGTAATCGGAACGTGCGGGCATCTGCACGCCGTGCGGCCCCACCGTGACTGGTTTCTACGTTTCTGCGTTTCGGCGTTTTTGCGTTTTCCTGACCGTCTGCCGTACAATGCTCGCGAGCCTTCAAGGAGCCGACGCATGGCCGAGCGAGATCCGATTATTGGGGTGTTTCCCGGGGCGTTTGATCCGATCACGCACGGGCACCTGGACATCATCCGGCGGGGCAGCCGCCTGTTCAATACGCTGATCGTGGCCGTCGGCCGCAACCCGGAGAAGACGGAGCTGTTTTCCGCGGCCGAACGGGTGGAGTTGCTCCGCGAATGCACGCGTGACATTCCCAACGTCCGGGTGGACAGCTACGAGGGTCTGACCGCCGAGTACGTGCGGCGGCAAGGCGCCCGCGTGATCCTGCGGGGCATCCGCGACAACGTGGACCTGCGGGGAGAGCTGCGCCAGGCCAACACGAACCTGCTGGTCGGCGACGTGGAGACGGTTCTGTTGATGACCAGCGATCAGCACGCGCTGACCTCCAGCACGCTGATCAAGCAGATCGTGGAGATCGGCGGATACCAGCCGGACCGCCTCTCCCGCCTGCTGCCGGAGATCGTCCAGCAAAGGCTGGAGAAGAAGCTGCACGAGCAGGAACAGGAGCGGTTGAAAGCCCAGGGATGATGTCGTGCCTGCCGACGCGCAATGGCCGCCTCGGCCGCGCCCAAGAGGGCCTGTCCGACTCTCGGCCGCCTGTCCCGCGGTCTCTGCTCCCTCCGATGCCGTTGCCATTGGCCGGTCCCCTGCTACCATAGCCCCCGGCCCGTCAGCCGGCGCCCCCCGGCATCCGGCCGGGCCGCCGTGGAGAGGTGTCCGAGTGGCCGAAGGAGCACGCTTGGAAAGCGTGTGTACGGGTAACCGTACCGCGGGTTCGAATCCCGCCCTCTCCGTTCCCGAATTCAGGCACTCCACAAGTTCTTGTATTTCAAGAGGTTGTGGCATTTTCTCGATTCTTGACTGCCCCGTTGCCCTCAATTTGCCCTCAGAACGGCCCGGGGCCTGAGCCGGTTGAGCGGCACATACCGGGTTTGCCGTCGACGGAGCGAATGTCTTCTGCTCGAAGCTGCTCGACCTCACCGATGCGCAACCCGGCGAATGCCATGAACGCGAAGGCCAGCTTCTCCTCGCCCTCGACTGACTCGATCAGTCGGTGGACCTGTTCGGTTGTGAAGCATGGTTGCGGACGTGCCTTCGCCTTGGGGAAACTCGCTGTGGCGAGCCTGTAGTCTCGCAGCAGGCGGTTTTCGATGGATGAGGAACGCCGCGATGCCGAGCGTCAGGGCAGCCCCGGCGATCGTCTGCATGATCTCCGGCTCGACCGGCCAGTCGACGCCCATCGTCCAGCCGGCCAGGATACACGCCCCCAGGGCAATGCCCGCCGCCGCCCAGTTGCCGCCGACGTGGCGGATCGATTGATGGATGACGCCCGCCAGGAGAATCATGGCAAATCCGACGGCAATCGGCCCCAAGTCCCTGATGGACAAGCCGTTGGCCTGCTCCCACCAGACCAGCCCCGCCGAAAGCGCCGCCCCGAGCGCGGCCGAGGCTGCGATGGCTGGCCGTTGTTCGCCGAGGCGCCGGCCCAGCACGGCGTAGATCAGGGCAGTAAAAAGCGTGAATGAGAGGACGAAGTCCGGCAGAACGGTGTCCATCCAGTCGCCGGAGAAGATGTAGTCGAGAACCCTGGAACTGCTCATACCAAGATTCAAGACGCGCTCCTATTTATATGTTGCGCCTGCCAGGGCAGGATCCGCCCCCGGAATTTCGAGGGCCGATCCTGCCGGTCCGGAGGTGAGAAACAATGAAAGCATGTCCAATATGCGGAGACGCATTGCCGAACACCGCAGAGACGAGCCAAAGCGGGATGCGAAGCTGTATCCTCCAATTCGGCGGGCGAGGCCTTCGCACCCGGTGATCGCTTCCCACATACGTGTCGAAGGAGTGGTTTCGTTGAGGACGGCGTACCACCTCCATCCATTCTTTGGCGTTCCTCCCATACCCCAGTATTCGTGGTGATCGATGCATAAGTCACCTCTGTAGATGAATCCTCGTGGTTTCTGACCCGACATATCCCGACGTAGAGGTCATCGTTGGTGTTTCGATAACCACGACTCCCTTGAGCTCTAATCAGGCGAATGCTATCCCGCTACCTCGGAATGCCGAGGGCAAGGTGCGCACCGGGTTGCGCCGCCCAAGCTGGGCGGTGTGCGATTGGCTTGTCAGCCTCATGCCTGCTGACATTCTGAGCATTCTCGCATCTGCGCCTCCAGACACCCTGTCGCGCGTGCTTGCGGCCGTACAGGCCCTCCACGAAGGCCGACACCGCACAGCGGTCTAGCCCAACTTTCGCAGACTTTCACAATTTTCGCCGTCGCGGCCGCGTTGGCGT
>CAZPHH010000134.1:0-8363 GCA_964586145.1 uncultured Phycisphaeraceae bacterium
TTTCTGGGAGGATCGGCGATCCACGGGCTGTGCTACGCTTCGCCCGTGGCCACAGTCCGCCGCCCCCGGTTGGGGGCGGAATGAGACACAGACGACGAAGACAACGAGGGCGCCGTTCCCGCCGCCCCCGGTTGGGGGCGGAATGAGCCGGCTCGCACAGAAGAGAGAGAAGCGATCAACCGGCCGTAAACGGGCTTGTGGCCGAAGGCGGAGAATGGGCGGTGCTCGAGATCGGCGGCACGCGCGGGAGAAGCACTGCTCAAGAGCAGGGGCACACACGCCCACTGCAACAACGGATGGTCCGCGAGGCGGACCCTACGACCCTGCGGCGGGGAAGGCCCGTGAACGGGGCTGGACACAAGGCGGGAGATTCAGCCTGTCCCTGCGGGACGGAAAGAAGATTGTGGACGGCGCGCAGCGCGAAGGGCGAACGGCACGCGGCCTATCCACGTCCCCTGGGGGGCGGGCCATCCGGCGGACCTCCACCGGGTCCGCCGCCGAAGCCGCCACCCCCACCGAAGCCGCCGCCTCCTCCAAAGCCGCCGCCGGGGCCGCCGCGCCCGCCGGCGGGGGGCTGGATGCCGCGTTCCTTCATCCGGTCCCGCATCGCCGACATGTACGCCATGCGCTGGGCCTGGTCGTCCGGGTTGCGCGATTCGGATCGCGACTTGCGCTGTGCCGGAGTGGACGACCGCATTCCCTCGCGGCGCCGCTCGCCTTGCTCCTGCTCACGCGGACCCGCTTCCGGCCGGCCGCCCGCCGGCGGACGGTTGGCGGCGCGTTGCCGCATGCGCTCGAGCATTTCGTCAATGTGCCGGTCGAGCACAGCCACCTGCTCCTCCTTCGACGCCTTGAAATACTCCTGCATGCGTTCGGAGAACTCGGCCTGCCGGGCCTCGGCCATGTTCCGCCACAGCTCACGCCGCTGCTCTTCGGAGAGCGCGTCTCCCTCCATCAGCGATCTCATGCGGTCACGGTCCATCGGCTGCGCCCGCAGGGCTTCTGCGGAAAGCTCCGGCGGCAGCGTGGATGCCGGCTGCGCGGTGGAGTGTCGCCACAAGCCCCAACTCGTGCCCGTAACGGCCAGAGCGACAAGGACGCCGGCAATCCAGAACGTGCGCGAACGCAGGTATGACTTCGCCATGGCTGCGACTCCTAGAACTGTTCGAAGTCCGTCACGTGGTTGTCGATGTACAGATAACGCCGGGAGCCCGTCGCTCCCGCTTTGCCGTGGAAATTGTTGTAATCGCGCATGATCCAGAAGCCGTTTACGGGGATCGGGCGATTCGACCGCCCCTGGAGCTCCCTCACGTGCTGTTCGAGAATGCGTCCGTTGAGCTGGACGCGGAACTCGTAGCTGGAACGCTCCGATTGGAAATACGATTTGCCGTCATTCGGCTCCGCGCGCTGGACGCCCGTGCGGTCCTGCGGACAACGAAACAGATCGCTCTGCTTGCCCACGTACGGATTCAGCACGTCGGCGATGTAGACCGGCTCCTCCAGACTCAGCGGCGCCGGTCCCACCGACGGCATGAAGGAAACGGCCGGCATGCGGTCGCTCGAGTCGGCCAAGTACGCCTGAAGCCCGATGCCGATCTGCCGCAGACGCGTGGCGCACGCGGCCCGGCTGGCCTGCGTCCTCGCCTTGCTCATGCCGGGCACGAGAATCGCGACAAGCAGCCCGATGATCGACACGACCACCAGAAGCTCAATCAGCGTGAATGCGTTCCGTTTGCCCATACGACCCCTTGTTTCCACCGGCTTCCCACCACACTGCACGGACGAAGCTTTCCGAAGGGCTCGGCTCCCCCTGGAAACCCCGTCCCTGCCCTTATACAAGCCCAACGCTTGAATGGCCCTGTTTATTGCCGTTGCGGAGGCCGGGGCAGGGCGGGTTGTGGCATCCGCTCCGCACGCCGAGGCCGATCCGTAACAACATACATTGCAGCCGGTTAGCGTGATCTGTGCCTGACCGGATGCTTCGGGGGGGATGTGGGCGCCAGGGCAGGAGGTGCCTGGCGGCGGAGCGTTTATAATCCTGCGTGTGCCGGTGGAGCAGGGGCCCTGTGGACGGTGTCGGCCGGGAGATTGGCAGTCAGGTGACGGCAAGCTGCGACATCATTGTCATTGGTGCAGGTCACGCCGGGGCGGAGGCGGCCTGGGCGGCGTCGCGCCTCGGGGCGGCCACCGTTCTCGTCACGATGCGGCTCGACGCTATCGGGCGCATGTCCTGCAACCCGGCCATCGGGGGCCTGGGCAAGGGGCACATGGTTCGGGAAATCGACGCCCTGGGCGGCCTCATGGGGCTGGTGACGGACGCCGCGGGCATCCAGTTCCGCATGTTGAACAAGACGAAGGGGCCGGCCGTCTGGGCGCCGCGAGCTCAGGTGGACGGGAAAGCCTACACGGCCGAACTGCGACGACGCCTGGACGAGGCGCCCAACCTGCATCTGGTCGAGGGCCTCGTCGACTCCATCGAGGCCCAGGCCGGCCGGGTGGCTGGCGTGACGCTGGCCGACGGACGGCGTCTCAAGGGGGATGCGGTGATCGTGACCACCGGGACGTTCCTTCGTGGCCTCATGCATACGGGCGAGGACCGAACGGAGGGCGGCCGGGTGGGCGAGCCCGCGGCCAGCGGACTGAGCCAAGCCCTGCAAGCCCTCGGTTTGGAGCTGGGCCGGCTCAAGACGGGCACGCCCCCGCGCGTGCATCGCGATTCGGTTCGCTACGACGTGCTGGACATGCAGCCGGGTGACGATCCTCCCGTGCCGTTTTCGTTTCTGACGGACAGGCTCAGCCGGCAGCAGGCGCCCTGCTGGATCACATACACCAACGAGCAGACGCACGAGTTGATCCGAGCCAATCTGGACCGCGCCCCGCTGTTCTCCGGCCAAATTCAGTCCGTGGGACCGCGCTACTGCCCGAGCATCGAGGACAAGGTGGTGCGGTTTGCGGACAAGCCGCGCCACCAGGTCTTCCTGGAGCCGGAGGGGTACGACAACGAGCGTGTGTACTGCAACGGCATCTCGACTTCTCTGCCTCGCGATGTGCAGGACGGAATGGTTCACAGCATCCACGGACTGGAGGAGGCCCGCATTCTCCAATACGGCTATGCGGTGGAGTATGACTTCGTGCCGACGCACCAGATCGCACCGTCGCTGGAAACGCGGGCCGTCGGCGGGCTGTTCCTGGCCGGCCAGATCAACGGCACGAGCGGCTACGAAGAAGCGGCCGGGCAGGGCATTGTGGCCGGGATCAACGCGGTGTGCCGGTTGCGAGGCGACGATCCGCTCGTCCTGGGCAGAGACCAGGCGTACATCGGAGTGATGATTGATGACCTGATCACCCGTCCTCCCGTTGAACCGTACCGCATGTTCACATCACGGGCGGAATATCGGCTGCAACTCCGCATCGACAATGCGGACCACCGCCTGACGCCGATCGGCCGGCGAATCGGTGTCATCTCTGACGATCGCTGGTCTCGGTTCGAGCGGAAACGACGGGATATGGAGCGCCTCCAGGCGATCGTCAACGGCATCTCTCACGCGGGTCGCCCCCTGCGTGAGCACTTGCGCGGCCCTTCCTTCGGCCCAGCGGACCTCGCCCGGATTCTGGCGGACCGGCACAGCGACGGCTTCTCTTTCGACGTGGTGCAGGCTGTCACGCTGAACGGCAAGTACGAAGGCTACCTCGCCCGGCAGCAGCGTGAAATCGAACGCTTCCGCCGCATGGAAGACATGCTCATCCCCCCGGACCTGGACCTCGCCGACCTCGTCGGCCTCCGCCGCGAGGCCCGCGAGTCTTTCGCTCGCGTTCGCCCGCGAACCCTTGGCCAGGCATCCCGCATCAGCGGCATCAGCCCGTCCGATATCACAACACTCTGGATCCTCCTCGCCGCTCGGCAGCGATCTGATTGAGGCGCGTCCGGCGGCCCTTCCTGAGTAAGTTGCATCCCTTATGGTCCTGGAATCGTTGTGGTCTCGGTGCTGAAAACGGGGGTTTTGAGGCATTTCGGGGAATTTTGCGTTTGACCCGATAGGCTGGGCATTGTACGGTATAGTAAAGCTGGGGGATATGGGGAATCTTTTGTGTGGGTGAGGAAATCGAGGAACGGGGTAGGATCGGCAAGGACATGATCGACATGAAGAGCGTGTACACCACGGGCGAGGTGGCCGCCATCTGCAAGATCAGCCAGCAGACGGTCATACGGTGTTTCGACAACGGTCGCCTGAAGGGTTTTCGGGTGCCGGGCTCGCGTTTCCGACGGATTCCGCGGGACGCCCTGATTTCCTTCATGAAGGAGAACGACATTCCGCTGGACCAGCTCGAGTCGGGCAAGAAGCGTGTGCTGGTGGTGGATGACGACGAGGCGATCGTCGAGATGTTCACGGAGCTGCTGGAGCGGGACGGGCGTTTCGAGGTGCGCACGGCCATCACGGGGTACGACGCCGGTCTGCTCACGCATCAGTTCCGCCCGGACGTCATCCTGCTGGACTTCAAGCTTCCGGACATCAACGGCAACGTGGTGTGTCGTCGGATTCGGTCGATGCCGGAGTTCGAGCACATCCGGATCATTGCCGTCAGCGGAGTGGCGGACCCGGACGAAGTCCAGGAGCTGATGGACGCCGGGGCGGACGAATTCATCAAAAAGCCCTTTGAGATCGACGCGGTGATCGGGCGCATGGCCGAGCTGGTGAATGTGTAGCCGGCGGTCGTCGCGGACGGCCCGGTGAGTGGCGGGCGCGGTTCACTCCCTGGGGGCATTCCCATGGCCATCCCTCCAGAGACCACGGACCCGGACGCGGGTGTTGCCCGGGATCGGGTCGAGCTCATTCTGTCACAGGTGGAGGCGCTTCCGACGCTTCCGGCGGTGGCGATTCGTCTGCTGGAACTGACCACTTCTTTGCAAAGCAGTGCCCGCGACATTGTGGACGTGGTGGAGACCGACCAGGCGTTGACGGCCAAGCTGCTTTCGCTGGTTCGCCGGGCGGACCTGGGCGTGCGCGGCGACGTGATGACGCTGGAGCGGGTGGTGGTGCTGCTGGGCTTCGAGGCGGTTCGCAGTGCGGTTCTTTCCGTGCAGATCTACGAGACGTTCGCCTCGGTGGAGCCGCATGACGAGACGGATTTTGACCGTGCGGAGTTCTGGAAGCACAGCCTGGCCGTCGCGTGCGCCGCCCAGTTGATCGCAGAGGCGCGAAGGAACGGGCAGTCGCGGGCGGCGGAGGCGTTTGTGTGCGGGCTGCTGCACGACATCGGGAAGCTGGCACTGGATGCATGCCTGCCCAAGAGCTACGCCCGGATCGTTCGGGAAGTGAAGCAGCGGCATCGGTGTATCAGCGACGTGGAGCGCGACGTTCTGGGGCTGGACCACACCATCGCGGGCAAGCGTCTGTTGGGGCGATGGAAGCTGCCGCGGGCGTTCCTGGAGTGCGCGTGGCTTCACCACCAGCCGCCCGCGGCGCTGCCGTCTTCGATCGAGGCGGCGGAACTGGTTCGTGTCGTGCATCTGGCGGACCATCTGGCGCGGCGGCAGCGAATCGGGTTCTCCGGATACGGTGAGGCGGGCTCGGTGGATGAGGTGGCCCGGCTGCTGGGGCTGAGGGATGAGGCCCTGGCCGACGTGGTATCGCGGCTGCCTCAGACCATGGAACAGCATTGCCAGTTGGTGGGTCTGGAGCGCCTGACGTCGACGGACCTGTATGCCCAGGCCCTGGCCGACGCCAACGAGGAGCTGGGTCGCCTCAACCAGTCGCTGGGCGACGCGAACCGGCGGCTGGCGCTTCGCTCGAAGTACTTCGACGCGATCGCGGCGTTTGACGCAAGACTGTCGCTGGATGATCGCCTGACTGACATCTGCCGGGCGGCCGCCTGCTGCACCGCCGAGTTGTTCGGCGTAAACCGGGCGATTGCGATCGTTGCGCATGAGACGGAATCGGTGGGCTTGCTGGTGGCGGTGACGGGTCAGGGGGAGGAATGCGTCAGTGTGGACGCGGCGGAGTTGGAGGAGCGTCTGCGTGAGCGGCGATTCGAGGGCGGGGCGGGAATGATGTGCGTTGCGGACCTTTCGCGAGCGGCTGCGGAGCGGGTTGAAGCGATCCTCGGCGGCGAGCGGGCCTGGGTGGTTCCCTTTGTTCACGCGAACACGGTGCTGGGAGGGGTGGTCGTGGCCCCCGCGGGCGGTTTGGCGGAGGGGCGTGGTCAGCCACGGGCGGAAGTGTCCGCCCTGAGTCACGCCTTCGGGCTTGCGGCCGCCACGGCCCTCGTGCGTCGGGCGGAGCACCGCTTGCAGGAAGAACTGGCCGAAGTGAATCGGCAACTGCACGGGGCGCAGGATGAGCTGTTGCGGGCACGGTCGCTGGCCATGATCGCCCAGATGGCGGCCGGTGCGGCCCATGAGCTCAACAATCCCCTGGCCGTCATCTCCGGCCGGGTGCAGATGCTGGCCCGTGCGGCGACGGCCGATCCGGACCGGCGGGCCCTGGAGATCGTTCACGAACAGTGCGAGCGGGCGACGCAGATCGTCAGCGAGCTGATGGCGTTCGCCAAACCGGACGCGCCGCGGACCGAAGTGGTGCCCGTGTCGAGTTGGGCGGCGTCGCTTCGTCGGACCTGGCTGGAACGGTCTTCGCTGGAACCGCATGAGATACGTGTGAGCATATCGGACCCTGGCCTTCAAATGCGTGTGGACACGCGTCAACTGGCTGAAATCTTCGATGCGCTGCTGGCCAATGCGATCGAGGCGGTGGCGGGGGTCAATGCACGTCTGGAAATCAACTCCACCTCTTCAACGTCCGATGATACGGTCGTTCTGGCGTTGCGAGACAACGGCCGGGGCATGAGTCCCGAGGTGCGGGAGCACTCCCTGGATCCGTTCTTCTCGTATCGAACCGCCGGACGCGGACGAGGGTTGGGACTGTCCCGTGCGGCCCGCCTGGCGCAGATCAACGGCGGGCGGCTCTGGCTGGACTCGACGGAAGGCGAGGGCACGACCGTATACGTGGAACTGCCGGCTGTCCGCCGGCCGTGACGCGGATGCCTGCCGAGCGGGTCATTCCCGGGGCGACCGAACCTCTCCGCTGAGCGTGTGGATCGACGCGCGGGTTGCTATTCCGCGCAATGCGAGGTCAGGCAGGCGCGAGCCGGGCGAGTCATGGACGAATCACGCTCCCTGAAGATCCTGATTATCGAGCCCGACGTTCGGGTGACGGAGATGCTGGTGGACTGCCTGGGCCGGCGATTCGGGGCCCGCATCACCTGTGCCGGGCGCGGCGAGGATGCACTGGACGTGGAAATCGTCGAGCCTCACGACCTGGCGATTACCGACGTGGACCTGCCCGGCATCGACGGCATTGAGCTGGCCCGTCACCTGCTGGAGCTCAGTGATCGCCCGGTGATCCTGACGAGCGGCCGGCCGACCCTGGGCCAGGCGATCGAAGCGATGCGGCTTGGCGTCACCGATTACCTGCCGAAGCCCTATCCGCTTCCCTACCTCGAGGAGGTGGCGGAGAAGGCCCTGCACGCGCACCGTCGGCGTCAGCGGCGTCAACGGCGTTATCACCACCTGCGGCGAGCCGCTCGCAAGGCGGAGACGGAACGTCAGGCGCTGAACGACCGAATCGACCTGATCTGCCGCGACCTGGTCAGTGCGCACCGTCGCCTTGTGCATCGTGTTCTGGAACACGAGCAGGCGCAGAAAGACTGAGCGGGCTCTCAGCTCAGACTTCTCCCGGCGCGAAATCCATCGGGACGGGCCTGGCCGGCGACATCCCAAACCGCGCAACCAGCAACCACCGCCACCACCCGACGGACTTTCTCCATCGCGTGAGGGCGTTGCGCAGACGCTTGACGGACGGGGCCTGCTCATCTTTCATGTCGTTCAGAATCCCGATGCAGCCCGAGAGGTTGTTCTCCATCAGCAGGGCAGTCGCGAAGTTCGTCTTGAAGAGCACGGGCGTGTCATCGCGCAGCACGACGCCGTCATCGGGCAACAGGAGGCGCCGGTACACGCTGACGGCCTTCTCCGTTTCACCCATCCGCATCAGGCACACCGCGTACGCGTTGCGAATGACGGGCGAGTCAGACCCGATCCGATGCAGAACGTCCACGGCCTTCTCCGGCTTCCCCTCGTCGAGCAGTTGTCGCACGCGGTCCAGCAGGACAGCGGGATTCTGTGAATTTTCAGTCATGGCGCCAATCCAAATAGGGTCCCAGTAGATACGTATCGGAGCCATCCACCGGTTCGAACGGGGCAGACTCTCGAACCCCCCTTCGGGGGGGGCGTGTCTGCACCACGGAGGTCAACCGATGGCACACGCAAATCACGACATCATCAGAGTGTCAGGAAACGGAGAATCGCCTAG
>CAZPHH010000135.1:0-7890 GCA_964586145.1 uncultured Phycisphaeraceae bacterium
GCCTGCGACAACTGCCCCGACGTGCCCAACGCCGACCAGGCCGACTCCGACGGAGACGGCGTGGGTGACGCCTGCGACAACTGTCCTGACGTTCCCAACGCCGATCAGGCGGATGCGGACGGGGATGGCGTGGGCGACGCCTGCGACAACTGCCCCGATGTTCCCAACCCAGAACAGACGGATACGAATGGGAACGGCATCGGCGACGCCTGTGAAGAACCGGAACCCGGCCAGCCCGGCGGCGAGGACGACACCGAACCCGGTGACGAGCCCGACGACGAAGGGAATGATGAGGCGGAACCGGGCCAGCCGGTGGTCGGTGGGGCCCGCCGGGCGCCCTGCGGCCTCTACAACGGCGTGGCGATCGTCCTGCTGCCCCTGACGATGCTCCTTTGGATGGGGCTGAGGCACCAGGCGGCTCGTCGCCGCGTTCGCTGACGCGGCCGGAAATCGCGTGACAGGCCTTGCCGGCCGATGGCGGCGTCCTCTGGAAAGCTGCCATCGGCCGGCTCCCCGCGCGCGTCACGCTCCGAAGACACGTCGTCTTGGCCGCTCCGCCACGCGGCGGGAAGGGCTGCCCGACGGTTTGGCGGTCCGGATGCGGCGTTCGTCTGGCCGTTCGTCCTGCCGCGCGGTATGCTCCACGACTCGGTTCCATTGCCCACAAGCGAACGGAGGCGCGATCATGGTTACCCTACGCGAACCCGTGATGGCTGACCGATTCTATCCCGGATCTCCGGGGGCCTGTCGGGCCGAGGTCGAGCAGTACTGTCGACTCGAGCCGGCCGACCTCGATGCCGTCCGTCGACCGGCGCGAGGGGGCATCGTTCCCCACGCCGGCTGGATGTGCAGTGGGCGTGTGGCCGGTCGCGTATTCGCAGTCTTGCAGCGTACGGCCTCGCCGCAGACCTTGGTCCTGTTGGGAACCATGCATCGCGTGCGGGGCCGCGTTGCTCGACTTCACGGCGACGGTCGCTGGGCCACGCCCCTGGGCCCTCTCGACGTGAATTCGTCCCTGGCGCAGCAAATCCTGGAGCGTACGGACCTCGTCGTCGACGATCCGGTCGCGCACGAGGACGAGCATTCGCTTGAAGTGCAGACCCCCTTTATCAAGCACCTCTTTCCGGACGCGAGCATCCTGCCTATCCTCATGCCTCCCGTGTCGGAAGCGGTGGCCATCGGCCAGTCCATTGGCGATGCGATTGTCGCCAATGGACAAGAGACCCTCGTGATCGGCTCGACGGACCTGACGCATTACGGGCCGGCCTACGGGTTCGTGCCGCGGGGGCCCGCCGATGAAGGGTACAACTGGGCGCGAGACGTGAACGATCTCCGATTGCTCGATCCGATGCTTCACTTCCGGCCCGAAGAGGTCGTGCCCGAGGCGGTCGAACATCACAACGCTTGCGGACCCGGGGCGATTGCCGCCACAATGGCTGCCGTGGAGCGGCTGGGCGCGACCGCGGCCGCACTGCTGGTGCATACCACCAGCCGGGAGGTGCTTGGCGATCGCAGCTTTGGCGGGGCCGTTGGGTACGCCGGCATCGTCTACAGTTAGCGGCGGGCTGCCGACATCGTTTGAGGTGCACATGACCGATTCCTTTGCAGTGGGGGTGGACCTGGGCGGAACCACCGTTCGCGTCGCCCTGGTCGATCGTGCGGGCCGCATCCACCATGAAGGCAGTTACGACTCTCAGGTGGAACGCGGCCCGGAACCCGTCATTGACGACATGGCCCGCTGGGTGGGCGAGGTCATCGTCGCTGCGGGCGTCTCGCGAGAGCGAATCATCGGCATCGGCATCGGCTCGCCCGGCCCTCTGAGCCCCAGCCGCGGGATCGTCCACAAGGCGGCCAACCTTCCCGACTGGATCAACGTGCCCCTGACCCGCGCCATGCACCAACGCACGGGCCTGCGCACCATCATGGACAACGATGCGAACCTGGCGGCCTACGGGGAGTTCTGGGCGGGCGCCGGCAAGGGCGTGGACAACATGGTCATGCTGACCCTCGGCACCGGCATCGGGGCCGGCGTCGTGATCCGGGGCGAGCTGCTTCACGGGCACTTCGAGAATGCCGGCGAGCTCGGCCATTGGATCGTAGTGCCCAACGGCCGGCGCTGTTCCTGCGGGCAGCGCGGATGCCTGGAGGCGTACGCCTCCGCGGGCAACGTAGCCCGGCGGGTGACGGAGAGCATCCGGGACGGCGAGTCGAGCATTCTGGCCGGTCTTGTGGAGAAGGGCACGCCGTTCGGTGCTCGGGAGGTGGTGCAGGCCGTTCAGGACGGTGATCCGCTTGCCTCTCGCATGTGGGACGAGGCGTGCTATTACCTGGCCATCGCGTGCGTGAACATTCAGCATGCGTACAACCCCGCCCGCATTGTCATGGCCGGCGGCATGAGCAAGGCCGGCAACATCCTGACGCAGCTTGTGCAGAAGCACTTCGAGTTGCTGGCCTGGAACCTCTACGACGACTTCCCGGAGATCCGCATCGCGATTCTCGGCGACGACGCCGGCGTTATCGGCGCCGCCGGCTGGGCTTGGAAGGCCGAACAGGAGGGCCGGTGGGCCGCCGAACTCGCCTGCTGACACCCGGGCACCTGCAGCACCGGGCCGCGGCCGCGGGCCTCGCCCGGAGGAGGGGGTCACTCCTCCGCTGCGGAACCGACCTGTGGCGGGTATTGGAGCGGGCCATCTGATCGGGCGAATGCGCTGAGGCGGGAACGGCGAAGGCGCGGCCGTGGCAGACATTCGACTCACACCCAACGGGCATCTGTGCTGGGAGACGCCGGAGGGGCAGGCCGAGCCCGCGCACCGGGCGGCCCTGCGGAAGACCTTCGACGAAGACTGGCGGGCCGGTCTTTTCACACTGTCCGCCGAGAAGATCGACACGGGCGATTCGCTGACCCTGCGGTACTGGCAAAGCGTGGCGGACCGGTATCTCACCGGGCTGTGTCACATTCCCGGATCGGCTGAGAAGCTCGAGGTCCAGCCGCCGTCGCCGTCGCAATGCGCGACCTGGGTGCTTACGGCGCCGCCCATGCGGGGCGGGGAGTATCTGACCGAACAGGTCTTGCTGAGCATCTGGAGCGCGCTGCACCAGTGGGCCGCCGATGCAATTGCCTCGACCGGCGGGCTGGAGGCGTTTCTGCACGCCCGGGCGCCGAAGTGGCGTCTGGTGGGCCGGGTCTGCTTCCATCTCGCCGAAAACAAGGCCGACCCGGAACGCCCGTTCGCTTTCCTGGCGACGTATGCCACCGGCTTTGGCGCCGGCGGCCGGTTGAAGCACCTGCCGCTGCGCAAGGCGTTGGAGCAGTACGCCGGCGCAAAGAACCGATCCGCTCTCATCAAGCTGCTCGCCCCGGTTCAACAGGCCGCCGAACGCTGCGAATGGGTGAGGAAACTGGTTGATTCGGGCGAAGTCTATCAGCCGCTGGCGTGGACGGCCGGGCGCGCCTACACGCTGCTGCGAACCGTGCCGGAATTGGAGGACAGCGGCCTGTCCGTTCGGCTGCCGGACTGGTGGAAGAAACGCGCTCGGCCGCAGGTGTCGGTGACCATCGGCCAGCAGAAGAAATCCACGATCGGCGCCGCCGCGATGCTGGACTTCAACGTGGAGCTTGCGCTGGGGGATGAGGCCCTTTCGCCGGAAGAACTGGTCGAGTTGCTCGCCGGCGAGGACGGCCTGGTGCTGCTCAAGGGCCAGTGGGTGGAGGTCGATCGCGAAAAGCTGCGCGAGGCGCTCGAACACTGGCAGGCCCTGAAACGGCATGCGGCCGACGGAGAAATCTCGTTCATCGAAGGGATGCGTCTGCTGGCCGGAGCGTCGGTCGATCTGAAGCAGGAAGAACGAGCCGAGCAGGAACGGCAGTGGGTCCACGTGTCGGCCGGCGAAGCGCTGCGCGAGCTGCTGGAGGGTCTCCGTGAACCGGGACGGCTGGACTCCGACGGGCTCGGCGACGAGTTCCACGGGACACTGAGACCCTACCAACGCGACGGCCTGGCCTGGATGCGGCTGCTGACGACGCTGGGGTTGGGGGCCTGCCTCGCCGACGATATGGGGCTGGGCAAGACCATCCAGGTGTTGGCACTCCTGTTGTGCCGCCGGAACGAGGGACCCGCCCAGCAACGCAAGCCGTCGCTGCTTGTCGTGCCGGCCTCGCTGCTGGGCAACTGGCGCGCTGAAGCGCGGCGTTTCGCGCCCTCGCTGAAGCTCACATTCCTGCACCCGGCCGAGACGGATCGCCAAACCCTGCAGCGCATCGAGGATTCCCCCGAGCAGCACCTGCGCGAAACGGACCTCGCCGTCACGACGTACGCCATGTTGACACGCCTGGAATGGCTGGCGCGGTTGCAGTGGCAGTGGGTCATCCTCGATGAGGCCCAGGCGATCAAGAACCCGGCCACAAGCCAGAGCAAGGTCGCCAAGCGGTTGTCCGCCCAGGCGCGGATCGCTCTGACCGGCACGCCCGTGGAAAACCGGCTCGGCGACCTGTGGTCGCTGTTCGACTTCCTCAATCCCGGCCTGCTGGGTTCGGCCGGCGTGTTCAAGAAGTTCATCAAGGCCCTCGAGGCGCGGGAGGAAGACCGCTTCTCGCCGCTGCGGAAGCTGGTGGCGCCGTACATCCTCCGCCGGCTGAAAACCGACCGCACGATCATCGCCGACCTGCCGGAAAAGACGGAGACCATCCGGTACTGCCACCTCACAAAGGCGCAGATCCGCTTCTACGAACAGGTCGTCCGGCAAATGGAGTCCGCCCTCCAGGACGCCGACGGCATGGCCCGGCGCGGGCTGGTGCTTCAGACGCTGATGCGGCTCAAACAGGTCTGCAACCACCCCAGCCAGCTTGTCGGCGACGGGGAGTACGGCGCCCCGGCCAGCGGCAAGTTCCTCCGGCTCGGCGAGGTCTGCGAGGAGCTGGCGCAGCGACAGGAAAAGGTGCTGGTGTTCACGCAGTTCCGCGAGATCATCGACGCACTCGCCGATCATCTCGCGGCCGTGTTCGGACGCGCCGGATTGGTCCTGCACGGCGAAACGTCCGTCCGGAAACGCAAGGACGCCGTCGAGCAGTTCCAACGCGACGACGGCCCGCCGTTCTTCATCCTGTCGCTCAAGGCCGGCGGCACCGGCCTGAACCTGACGGCCGCCTCGCACGTCGTCCACTTCGACCGATGGTGGAACCCGGCCGTGGAGAACCAGGCGACCGACCGCGCGTTCCGGATCGGCCAGAAACGCAACGTGCTGGTACACAAGTTCGTCACCCGCGGTACAATCGAGGAACGGATCGACGCCCTGATGGCCGAAAAGCGGCAGATGGCCGAGGAGATACTGGCCGCGGAAGGCGAAGTCAACCTGACGGAGTTGCCTGACGACGAACTGCTGGAGCTTGTTCGCTTGGACGTAACGCGAGCGATGATGTAAGGAGTGACGGCAAAATGGCCTGGATGCGATGGGCGCCTTATGTTCCCGTGGCGCGGCGCCGCGCCAATGCAACGCGCGAAATGGCAAAGCTCCGCAAACGCGGCACGAACATTCAGCCGATCCAGATCGATGGGTGGACGATCGCGCGGAGCTTCTGGGGCAAGGCCTGGTGCGACCACCTGGAATCGTTTTCCGACTTCGCGAACCGCTTGCCGCGCGGGCGCACCTACGTCCGCAACGGCTCCGTCTGCCACCTGGACATCCAGCCGGGGCGGATCGACGCCATCGTCAGCGGCTCCGAGCTCTACAAGATCCACATCAACATCCAGAAGCTCAAACCCGCCGTCTGGAAATCCGTCAAGAAGGAATGCGCCGGTCGGATCGGCTCCATGCTGGAACTGCTCCAGGGCCGGTTGTCCGACCAGGTTATGGCCGTGGTGACCAACCGCAAGCACGGCCTCTTCCCACAACCGGGCGAGATCGAGTTGAAGTGCAGTTGCCCCGACTGGGCCGTGATGTGCAAGCACGTCGCCGCCACGCTCTACGGCGTCGGCAGCCGGCTGGACGACCGGCCGGAACTGCTGTTCCTCCTGCGTAACGTGGACGCGGAAGAACTGATTTCGACCGAGATGGCCGTGCCCGTTGGCACCGCCCCGGCGGCCGATACGATCGCCGAAGAACGGCTGAGCGATGTCTTCGGCATCGAGCTTGATGACGACGGCGGGGAACAACCCGTCCCGGCATCCAGGCCCAGGCGGCGCGGCCGCACGAACGGGCGCCGTGCGCCGATCCGGTTGACCGAGGATCGGCTCGCCGAACCGCTGCGCGAACCCGCCCCGGGCGCAGACGCGTCGAACGGACACAAGCCCGGAACCACCCGGGGCGTACGCCGAACACCCGCTGGCCGGACCAAGCCCACCCGCGGGGCAAACCCCGGCCGGGCGCCGCTCGCCCGCGCCGATGCCGTAGCGCCCACGATCCGCCCGACGGGCAAATCGGTGGCCCGGCTTCGCACGCGACTGGGGTTGTCGGTGGCCGAGTTCGCTCGCCGGCTGGGCGTCACACCGGCCAGCGTGTACCGCTGGGAGGCGACACGGGGGCGACTCACGCTGCAATCTCGCCCCCTCGCCGCACTGGCGAAGCTGCAACAGCATGCCGGCGGCAAGGCACCCGCGTGACCGCAGCGCTGACGCCCGTGCACAGGAGCCGGTGGCGGCGCCGTCCCTCAGAACGGGACTTCGCAGTCGGCCGCGTTCGCCCCCGGCGCCTCGTCCATTTCCGCAGCGAAATCCAGCTCGTCCGCTTCGGCGGCAAAATCCGCCCCCAGCGCCTAGTCCGCTTCGGCAACGAAGTCCGGCTCCTCCACGAACCCGCCAACCAGCCAAAACCGCGCAAGCCGCTCAAGCAAATCCGGCCGATGCCGCGCAAGCCAACGCGTCCGGCCACGCCTGCCCGGCTTGACGCGACCCACCTCCAGCACCAGTGCCGCCGTTTGCCGGACCTCGTCATCCGGCGACTCGCACAGTTGTTGCAGGTGTGCCATGTTTTTGGCTGAGATGTTCCGCTGAGACAGGTAGCCGACGGTGTCCCGGAGTGCTTGGATCCGCTCTCGCTCCTCACGCGGCCGCGTAGCGCATTGGCGGCAGATGTGTCGTCTGTGCCCGCCGCCCGAGAATTTCTCATTCGGCCGCACGCGACCGCACATCCAACAGTAACGCCCCATGTCCGCCTCAGTTCAGACGCATAGGTTTCCGCGTGCACGTTCAGGTGGCTGATTGCAGACCTGTCGCCGCCCGGTCAGCGCCGAGCGTACGGCCGGCGCCCGAAGACTGGGGCGGTGGACGCTCCTCAAGCCGGCACCCGCGCGGCATGACGTGACGACGTCCGGCTCTCCAGGCCCGCAATCGTGCATGCGCAGGCCGGCCCTATCTCCAGCTTGCCATGAGCTTGATGTCCTCGGGCAGGCGCTTGTTCAGAGAGGCCAGGTCGAACGCTTCGGGGTCGAAGGCGCCGCCGACCCACTCCAGCACGGCGTCGTGTTCCTCATGCTTCGGGTCGCCGATCGCTTCCAGGAAGTCCTGGTAACCTTAAGGGCCGCCACAATCCTCGGGTGGGCGGGCCCGCTCACCGGCAAGACAGCGCGGGACGCGCTGGCCGGGCTCGCGGGGCAGGATCTTCTCGACGACCACCTCGTGCTCCCAGCCGTCTCCGAAGTCGTAGAGCAGTGTGAACCGCGCGCGCTCCGCAGGGACGACCTCCTCAAGCGTCACGGCAAACTCATCCTCCGTGTCATCCACCTCAGTTTGAGGATCGGAATAGTCCGCGCCGTCGATCGTGAACTGGTGAAGGTGGCTGTTCGTCCAGCCCATCGTCGCTTGCAGGACGAAATTCAGGTCGCCCAGCGTGGCGTCCGACGGGACGAGCACTCTGCGCCAGATCGGGGGATCGACGTCAAGCAGAGTGATTCTTAGC
>CAZPHH010000136.1:0-7868 GCA_964586145.1 uncultured Phycisphaeraceae bacterium
ACTCTGAAGACCCATAGACCGGCTGGAAAGCCGGTCCCACACCAGAGGCCGGTCCCACACCAGAGGCCGGTCGCACACCGGCGAACCCGGCCTTCAAAGGCCGGGCTATCCTCGCCCCGGCCTACGGCCGAGAGCTCCTTCTTGTTTTTGCGTCTTTGCGTTTCCCCCAAGCATCGCCGCCGGCGCACGCCGGCGACCTCCCCTTCGTGCCTGCGTGCCTGCGTCCCTGCGTGCCTTCGTGCCTCCGTGCCTTTCAGTTTGCTTTTCCCCCCCTCGCCAGATAGTGTTTGCGAAAACCCGGAGGACGCTCGAAGCGAGGAGCCCGTGCATGAGTGCAATCACTGATTCGGCCACGTCCGCCATCGCCAAGACCGACCCGGAAGTGTTCCAGGCCCTGGTGGCCGAGGAAACCCGGCAGCAGAACACGATCGAGCTGATCGCGTCGGAAAACCACGTGTCCCGGGCGGTCCGCGAGGCGGCCGGCTCCGTGTTCACGAACAAATACGCCGAGGGCTACCCCGGCAAGCGCTACTACGGCGGCTGCGGCAACATGGACCGCGTGGAAGACCTCGCCCGGGACCGGCTCAAGCGGCTCTTCGGCGCCGAGCACGTGAACGTGCAGGCCCACTCCGGCAGCCAGGCGAACGCGGCCGTTTACCTGGCCGTCCTGCAGCCGGGCGACACCATCCTCTCGTTGGACCTGGCCCACGGCGGGCACCTGTCGCACGGGCTGAAGGTGAACATGAGCGGCCTGCTGTACAACATCGTGGCGTACGGCGTGGACCGGACCACGGAGCAGTTCGATTACGCCGCCATCCGCGCGCTGGCCCGCGAGCACCGGCCCAAGCTGGTCATTTCCGGGGCGTCGGCGTACCCCCGCATCATTGATTTCGACGCCTTTACCGAGATCGCCCACGACGTGGGGGCGGTCCACATGGCCGACATCGCGCATATCGCGGGCATGGTGGCCGTCGGGCTGCACCCCAGTCCGGTGCCCTCGGCCGAGTTTGTCACGTCCACCACCCACAAGACGCTGCGCGGCCCGCGGGGCGGCATCGTCATGTGCAAGGGCGACTGGGCGAAGAAGATCGATTCCCGCATTTTCCCCGGCACGCAGGGCGGGCCGTTGATGCACATCATCACGGCCAAGGCGGTTGCGTTCGGCGAGGCGCTCAAGCCGGAGTTCAAGGTGTACCAGCAGCGCATCCTGGACAACGCCCAGGCCCTCGGCGCCGCGTTGACCTCGCTGGGCAACCGGCTGGTCTCCGGCGGCACGGACAACCATCTCATGCTGGTGGACCTACGGCCGAACTACCCCGACGTCACCGGCAGAGACGCCGAAGGCTGGCTGGAGCGGGCATCCATCATCACGAACAAGAACATGATTCCGTTCGACGAGCGTAAGCCGGTGGAAACCAGCGGGTTGCGCATCGGGACGCCGGCGCTGACCACGCGCGGCATGGGCACCGCGGAGATGAAGGCCATTGCCGGCTGGTTTGACCGGGTGCTTCGGTCGGGCGGCGACGACCAGACGATCGAAACGGTCCGCGCGGAGGTGCTGGAGCTTTGCCAGCAGTTTCCGCTTCCGTGAAGGCGAGGGAGCCCGACATGAAGCGACGTGCCGCGTTTCGGCCGGTCCGCCCGGGCCGCCTCCTGCTGGGCCTGCTTCTGCCGGGCCTGGTGGGTTGCAGCGCCGCCCGGCTGCACTTCCTGACGCTCGAGTACCGGCAGTTGGAGCCGGAAGGCCCGCTCGTCCACGAGAAGTCCGCTCGCGAGGGGTACTTCTGGATCGACGAGAACGACCAGGTGCGGATCGGCCTGCGCGACCGTGTCGCCAACTGGCTGGATTCCGACGCGGACCGCGCGCTGGAGGTGTCCCTGGTTCTGGACGGCGTGCCGGCCGACCGCGCCCGCAACTACCCCGCCACCCGACGGACCCTGCGCGGCCGGGCCGGCGACAAGAACGAGCACGTCCGCTTCGCGTCGATCCGGGGCATTGCGGCCGTCTGGCTTGACGGCTCGGACCGCATCCGCGGGCGATTCCGGATCAGCACGCGATACCAGAAATACAGCATCCTGCTGGGCTGGTATGGAACACAGCAAGTTCTTGTCCTCGGGGAGTTTGTGGCCGTTCGTGACCAAGAGAGGACGGAGACGATCGTCGCACGGACGGAGGCCGACGGGATGCAGCGATCGCTCACGGAGCCCCAGCCGGCCCGGCCGGTTCCGATCACCGGCCCTGCGCCCGGGTTCTGAGACCCGCCGTACGGGTTTTGGCCCGGGGGCGGGGCGGGTGTCTCTCGCGTGGTGTGGGCCGTCCCGCCCGCGTTTCCGTCAGGGGCACCGTGCCCAACCTTATGCGCCACACCGCACTACGGCTTTGGCGACGCCACGCACAAATTCCGACTCCCGCCGGCCTCGACGGGCCATGCGGATCACCCCATAATGGCTTTGTCCTTCGCAAGGTCGCGAAGGACGGCAGCGGGAAGGCGGAGAAAGATCGATCGAACAGGAAACAGGCGAAGGTCCTTCCGTCATACGATCCATACGGCATTGTGTCGATACACCCGGATACATCCATAACAGTCGCCTGACTCATAGGTTTCATCCGTAGCTCGTAAGGACCTTCAATGCTGTGTTTTTCCGTCTACTCCGGGGGGAAACCCGCCGACTCGGTCGATCTGGGCGGTGCCTACCTGGTGGGCAGCGACAATGTCCCGCTTCGCGCGGAGATCGAGTATCGCAAGGGGCAACTGGTTTGCAGCAAACGGACCGCCGGTCCGGCTGCGCTGGCCCTGCTCTGGCCCGTGCCGGGCATGGGCCGCATCCTCCTGGAAACCACACGCCTGCCCGAGCGTCAGAAGCCGTACATCCTGCCGGTCGAACTGCTCCGCGGCCGCCTCATGCGGATGATCAACAAGGTGGAGGAATGGCAGCAGTTTGACCCGGAGGCGGCCATGGACGATCTGGTCGCCATCCGCCAGTGCCGCGCGGTGCTGGTCGAGGCCCTCAACCAGGATGACCCGGCCGCCGCGTCCGTAATCGCCGAACAGGGGCTGGCCGACGCGGTTCGCGTGGGCGAGGAAATGGTCTTGCGGTTGGCCCAGGTCTGCTACGGCCGCCGCCGCCGCCAGCCGCAGATCGCCCCGCGTCGTCCTTTCGGTTGCACGCTGGACATCCGCAACGGCAGCGAGGTCTATCGGCGGCATCTGGCCAGTGCATTTGACTTTGCGGCCATTCCGTTCTCCTGGCAGAACATCCAGCCGAGCGAGCAGCAGTTCAACTGGAAGCCGGTGGACACCTGGGTGGAATGGCTCAGCCGCAACCGCATTCCGACCCGCGGCACCACGCTGGTTTCGCTGGATGAACGCAACGTGCCGCCGTGGGTGTACGTCTGGGAGCACGATTTCGAGACCCTGCGAGACCTGATCGCCGAGCACGTCCGCCGGGTCGTGCGACGGTACAGCAACCACATTTCCATGTGGGACGTGATCAGCGGCATCCACGCGGAGAACTGCCTGTCCTTCAACTTCGAGCAGCTCATGGAGCTGACGCGGATGGCGGTGGCCATCACCAAGCAGCTCTGCCCTCGCTCGGTCGTGAACATCGACCTGGTCGCGCCCTGGGGCGAGTATTACGCGCGCAACCAGCGGACGATTCCACCCCTGCTTTACGCGGACATGGCCATCCAGAGCGGCATCAACTTCGACGGGTTTGGACTGCAGATCTACCTGGGACTGGGCCTGGACGGCATGTACGTCCGCGACTTCTTCCAGATCTCCGCCCTGCTGGACCGTTTCGCGGCCCTGGGCAAGCCCATCCATATCACGGCCGTGCAGGTGCCGTCCTCGATGGAAACCAACCGAGGCGACGCCTGGGGCGGGCAGAAGAAAGTTGCCGACGGCGGGCAATGGCGCGAAGACTGGAGCGAAGAGCTGCAGGCGCGCTGGCTGCGCGGCTTCTACGAGTTGGCGCTCAGCAAGCCGATCATCGAATCCGTCACTTGGCGATGCCTGTCGGATCAGCCGGGGCACTTTCTGCCCAACGGCGGTCTGCTTCGCGCCGACCTGACGCCCAAGCCTGCGTACGAGAATCTGGTCGCCATGCGAAAGGAACTGCTGGCCAACGGCCGCAGCGGTCGGACCGTCCCCACCGCCGGCCGACCCACCCAGGGATAAGGCACAAACCGGAGCCGCGAGAATGGCAGACGCCGCGCCTGAGAGTCCACCGCCGCGCCCGCCGGACCTCGCTGGAAGCGGGGCGAGTCAGCGCACGCTGGCGCTGGTGCTGGCTGGAGGGATGATCTGGGCTTTGTCCTCCACGGGGCTCCAAACGCCCGCACCGGACGTGGGCCCGGGCGCGCGGGCGGCCGAACTGCGCTGCGGCGTGAATCCGAATACGGCGCCGTGGTGGGAGCTCGTTGCCCTGCCGGGCGTCGGCGTCGTGACGGCACACAACATCGTCGACTACCGGAACGGATGTGATGCCGGGATCCCGGCGGGAGAAGCCGTCTTCCGCTGCCCTGCCGACCTGGACGCGGTCCCCGGCATCGGCCCGACCACCATCGCCCGCATCGCTCCGTACCTCATCCTGACGGACGGGGACGGGCTCAGGGACTGAGGCGGGCCCGGCTCCAGGTCCCGTCAGAGCGGCGCGTGTACAGCAGACGATCGTGCAGGCGATTCGCCCGGCCCTGCCAGAATTCGATGGCGGCAGGCACCAGGCGCAGGCCTCCCCAGTGCGGTGGGCGGGGGACGGGGCCCTGGCCGAACCGGGCGGAAGTCTCCGCCAGGCGCTGGTCCAGAGCCTCTCGCGAAGCGATCACCTCGCTCTGGGCCGAGGCCCAGGCACTCAGTTGGCTTTCTCGCGGACGTGTCTGGAAGTACTCGTCCGATTCAGTGGGGCTGATCGGTTTGGCCCGTCCTTCCACGCGTACCTGCCGCGTGAGCCGGTCCCACCAGATCGTCAGCGCGGCCGCCGGGTTCTGCCGGAGTTCCGCGCCTTTGCGGCTTTCGTAGTTGGTGAAGAACACGAACCCTCGTTCGTCGACGCCTTTGAGAAGGACCATCCGGTCGGATGGCCGGCCGTTTGTGCCCACCGTGGCCAGGGCCGCGGCCGTCGGCTCCACCAGGTCTGCCTGCTTTGCGTGTTCGAACCAGGCGCGAAAGAGGGACAACGGGTCGTCACCGGCGTGCGACTCGTCGAGCAAACCATACGGCTCGCGTGGTTCCTCAGGCATGCCCGTCCTGCTCCCTGCGCTTCTGTCGAGACAGGACCCGATCCCATGTAACAATAACAGGCTTGCCCCTTCTGCCAACCCTTCGGTCCTGTGGCATAAGGAATGCCAGCCTGTTGTGCGGGTATCTCCTGGGATACAATTCCACCTCCATTTTCGTCGGTCGGGAGATTTCAGTTCCTTCCGCAGAGGTGCTTCCATGAAACGTGCTCGTCGGGTTCGCGCGTACGCGGATGCCATGGCGCTGGTTCTGTGGATCGTGATCGGCGGTACGTTCTGCAATGCGCAATCGGGCGGCCCCGGCCGGCCCTCGAACGCGAACCAATCCACAGACAACGATAACGAGGGCGACAATTCAAACGACAACAATGCGAACGAGAACCAGTCGGGCGACGAGGACGGGACGTTGCCGCCGGCCAGTTCGGAGGCGAACGCCCGGGCCATCGCCGCGGCTGTTCGAGAAGCCGAACAGAGGATTGCCGAGGACGCGTCGGCAACGGACGTGCTGGCGGCCATGGTCGCGGTGCTCGAGGCGGATGAGAACGTCGCTGGGGCCGGCGTGGATTCGGCCGGTGAACCCATCCTCTGGGTCGACTTCATCAACGGCGAGACCCAGATCGTCCAGATCATTGACCGTTCGACCGACGCGGACGAAGGATCGGTCGCGGACCTCGAGGAGATCGACGTCCCTTCCGCGCTCTCGAGAGTTCTCGAAGGGAAGCCCGGGGCACGTCCGTTGCAGAAAGCGACAGCCGACCCCCGACAGCAGGCGATTCCGTCCGAGCCGTGGTGCCGCCTCCCCGGCAACGATCGGGCCCTGGTGGCCAACGCGCTGGCGGAGTTCCACGGCGATTGGGACATCAACGATGTCACCGGACCGATCGAGGACATGCTGGACGCCCGCGGCTACATCGTTGACCCCGGGCCGCTGACCGTCGACCTGTTCGAGAGCACGCCCGACATCCCGGGGCAGCCGCACAAGGTCACCCTGACCGACTACAGCGTCGTCCTGCTGGAGGCGCACAACACCGTGCGGGAGCCCGAGTACCCGGCCGAGATGATTCAACTGCCGCCGGAGCTCGGCATCCCCAACACGGGCACCTGCGGCGGTCCGGGCAGCCGGATGGTGATCCTCACCTCCTCCGTCGCGGATCCACAGACCATCGTGGAACGGGCCGCGGACATCGGCTGCGGACGGCTGACCCTCTGGAAGGTGCTGCTGGTTGACGCGGACAAATCTGTCCGGAAATCGACTCACTTCGGGGTCACACCGAACTTCATTCGCGAACACAATGCGAACCCTTTTCCCGACAACACGCTCTTCATTCTGAACGGTTGTCGCGGCTTCTGGCCTTATCCGGACAGCCCGTGGAAGGACATGCTTCTGGAGAAGTCGCAGCGCGGCGCGGTGTTCATGGGCTGGACCCACAAGCCGCGCTACCCCGAAGCCGCCCGGGCGCTCCTGTACCTCTTCCAGTTCCTGACGGCCTCGAACGCGGAGGTGGAGGTCCAGGGCGCCCGCGTGATTCGGTCGGTCACGCCGCCGCGCGGCGGGTTTGACACCGGCCTGCACGCCGGGGCCTACCATGAACTGGCCCAGAAGGGACTGAACGTGTATCCGAAGACCGGCGCGGTTCTCGAACGGGCCATCCAGGGCACCGACCTCTTCGAGCTGATCCTCATGCCCCATCCGCTTTGCTGGGAACGGCGGAATGAGGAGGACCCCGTCATCGACCTGTTTGCCGGCGCCGGCCCCATGGTCGCGATCGGCGGCACGGCCGTCTCGCTGACACCGATATCCGTGTACGCCGGCCTATGGTCCGTGTCGGCCCAGCCGATCGTGTTCGGGGATCTGACGGTAGTCGAGGACAACCGGCTCAGCATTCCGCGGGTCGTGCACCGCTGGCGTCCGCAGATCAAGGTGGAGAGCACCGGGGGATCCGGACCCCAAATCACCGCCACGCTCACTCTGCACGCCCGGTCCACGCTGGACTCGAACAGTTTCCGCGAGTCGGTCTGGGACCCGGCGCCCCCCGCGACCTTCGATACGGTGTGGGACCCCGAAGCCTGCTCGATCGGCTGGCAGGTCTCCGGGCAGTACACGGATGGCTGCGAAACCACCGTGTACTCGGGCAACGGGCTGGAGATGTTCGACCCCAGCGAGCACAACAACGGCTTTTTGCGAGCCGTGGCGGATGGCTCCGGCGTGCATGTCGAGTTCGACGTGACCGCCCCGATCCGTTACACCGCGACCACGACGAACACCTGCGAGAACACCACTTTCACCTCGGAGGTTACCGAGTCAATCAATGTATGGAAGGACGATGTCCCCCTCTCGTCGAATTGGACCATCGGAGCGGCTTCCTACACGACCGGCAACTACTGGCCGCGACAGATCTCCTGGAATGCCGTTGCCGCCGAGCCGCCGTTCGACCCCGACGCCGAGCCGCGATGAGGCGTCTCGGAACACCCGGAAGAACACGTCAGGAATCAGGGGCTGGTTTCACGAGTGGGCCCGCCGGCCTGCGCCGGAGAACCGGCTCCACCGGTGCGACCGGCTCCATTTGTGGGACCGACTCCGTCTGTGGGACCGACTCCGTCTGTGGGACCGGCTCCGTCTGTGGGACCGGCT
>CAZPHH010000137.1:0-7392 GCA_964586145.1 uncultured Phycisphaeraceae bacterium
CGGCAGACGAGTCTCCGGATGTCGACCATCGCTGGTAACGCACGCCGCCCGCCCACGCGGCGGCTTCTCCACGCATCCGGGAGGGGAGAAAGGGGTCAGGAATCTTTCCTTGACGGCGTCCGACTCGTCGTGGACATGGAGTCGGACGCCCCGGGGCTTGGGGGCCGCGGCCGGCTTCAGCCGGCCTTCGCCTGTTAATGCAACCCACAGAGAACGCCCGAGAAGCCGGCTCGTGCAGAGGAGGCAGAAGAACGGGAGTGTTGAGGGTTCCGCCCATCCCCATCTGAGGATGCCGGCACTGGCCGGTCGGCGGAAGCCGACCACAAGCCAGACCCAAGAGACTGGAGACCAGAAACTGGAAGGGATGGGTGGGCGGGGCGTCGTACGGTGTGGCGGCGGGGAAGGCCCGTGAACGGGCCTGGGGCGGAGAGCGGAGAGTCGGCACTGCTCAAGAGCAGTGGCACGCACGCCTGTCCCTGCGCGACGGAAAGGGAATCCAGTTCGCTGAACAGCGAAACCGGCCTTCCGAGGCCGGTCTCTCCTCACGCCGGCCTGCGGTTGCCGGCTGCTTCTGCACTGCAAACGTCCAAATTCTTTGCGTCCCGCGCCAATTCTCCCACCTGCACCGGCGCGAGTCCTTCGTCGCCTCGTCGCGGAGCCTGCCCCGGCGCGCCGGGGTCTCTTCATCCCCTACTCTCGTCTTCCGCCGTCTGGTTCCTGTTCCGCGTGCCCCATCCCTGCTTGTGTGCGCCTGGCGTCTCTCGACTACGTTCCCTCGCATTCGTCCGGCACGCCGTTGCCGTTGAGATCGGTGCTGACGCCGGAGGCGATGTCGCACTCATCGGGCATGCCGTTTCCGTTACAGTCGTTTGAGGGCACGGCACAATCCGGGCCGGTCAGGTCCAGGACAAAGCTGCCCGCGCTGCCGCTCCATCCGGACACGCGAATCCGGTACTCCGTGCCCGCCGAGACGGACAGCGTCACCACCGACTGCCGGCCGCACGAATCGTCGTTGCAGACGATCTGGTTCGCGGTGGTGCCGGGGCAGCCGGTGTGGACGGAGAGCACGGTGTCATAGGCGGACCCGCACGTGGAGACGGTCAGCGAGCCACTGGTCAGGGGCGTGTAGCGGTACCACACGTCCTTCGTCGTGCTCGAAGTGCCGCAACTGGCGGACCCGTCCACGGTGGCACTGGCCGTCGATCCGCTGTACGTCACGCCGGGACAGGCATTCATCGCGTCGGCACACATGTCTTGGGCCAGCACCGGAATCACAAGCTGGCACTCGTCCGGGATGCCGTCCGGCTGGCAGTCCTCGCTGGCGCCCCAGAGCACGTCACAATCGTCGGGCACGCCGTTGCCGTTGCAGTCTTCCTCGCATTCGTCCGGAATGCCGTTCCCGTTGCAGTCCAGGCTGGTGCCCGAGGCGATGTCGCATTCGTCGGGGACGGAATTGTGGTTGCAGTCCTGCACGCCGGCCGTCCAGATTTCCTCCTGGTCCGCCAGGCCATTGCCGTTGCAGTCGCCCGAGCCGAAGAGAACGGCGAAGTCGGCGAAGTCATGCAGGTCCACGTCGCCGTCGTCATCCAGGTCGAACGCTCCCAGGCAGTCGTCCAGGGTGACGGGGGCGAGCGGGTCGGGCGTGGCGCCCGGCCCGGCCAGGCACTCGGCGAACACGACGTAATCGTCCAGGTCCACCATGGAATCAAAGTTCACGTCGCCGCCGGAGGGCCGCACTACGATCCCGGCCTGGTCCACCAGGTATCCCACCACGCTGCGCGTCATCCGCACGGCGTAGGGGTAGTTGATGTAGTTCGGCGTGTCGACGCTGTCCGTCGCCTTGTGGTAGTGCGGATTCGTCCAGACCTCGCTTTCGATAAGCAGGCAGGCGTCGTACCCGGCGCTGTCGAAGGGCGCGTGGTCGCTGGCGCTGATCCAGCCCGCGTCCATCCAGGTCAGTCCGTCGCCGTAGAGTGTGATCGCGTTGCCCAGGTGCGTCTTGATCGGGCTCGACGTGCGGGCGTAGATCCGGGCCTGGTTGGTCGAGGACGCATACGCCACCATGTCCGCCGAGATCATGCCAAGAATGTCATCCAGGGCGTGATCATCGACGTACGCCTCGCTGCCGTAGAGTCCCTGCTCCTCACGGGTGAACGCGATGAAACGAATGGTGTACGCGGACTCGTATCGCGTGAGAATCCGCGCCGCCTCCAGCACCAGGGCCACGCCGCTGGCGTTGTCGTCCGCCCCGGGGTTGTTGACGGAGTCGTAATGGGCCCCGATCACGTACTCCTGCGTGGAGTGCGTCGATCCGGTCTTCGTGCCCACGACGTTGTAGTACGTGTTGCCGCTGTACTGCACCGGCTCCAGCGTGACGGTCAGGCCATACTGCTGGAACAGGGCCGCGATATTGTCGCGGGCCAGGTCGTGCTCCGGACCGCCCACGCCGCGGTTGTCCCCATCGTGCGTGTAGAGCACGCCTTCGATGCCCTGGTCGTCGCCCAGGAAGTACCGATACGCCGCCTCGGAGACCTGGCTCACCGCCTTCTGCCCCGCCTCCGAACCCCGCGCAGCAACCGCCGCACAGGCGACCACGGCCGCCGCCGCCAGCACACAACCACGCCGCATCCACATGGTGTCCACGATGCGCACCCTCCTTCTTCTTTGATTGACCGTTTGGACTGAATCGGGCCGGCACATGGAAAGCCCTTCCCAGCGCGTTGGCCGTCCCAGGGTACCGGAGCCACCGCCCCGGTCGTTCATGCAGTATACCCGTTTGTACAGTACGGATTCAAGGACAGGTCGTCGAGGCGCCAAGAAGCTCGCGCATCCTGGCTGCGATGTCCGGGGCGGCCATCAGCGATTCCCCGACCAGCATGGCCGCCGCACCGGCGTTGCGAACCCGGGCGACGTCGGTGGGCGTGTGAATGCCGCTCTCGGCCACGAGAATCGACTTATCGCTCAGCAGACCGGCCGCCCGCTCGGTCGTTCCCACGTCCACCACCTGCCGGGCCAGATCGCGATTGTTGATGCCCAGCAGGTACCGCACGGCGCCCGCACCTCGGATCGCGGCGTGGACGGCTAGTAGCAGGCTCGGGTTGTGGGCCTCGACCAGGCTGGTCATGCCCAGGGAGTCGGCCAGCCGCAGCAGATCGACGATCTCGTCCGTCGCCAGCACCTCGGAAATCAGCAAAACGGCATCCGCACCAGCCGCGCGGGCTTCGTAGACCTGGTACGCCTCGACGGTGAAGTCCTTTCGCAATACGGGGACCGGCACCGCCTGCTTCACCTGGGCGATATACGCCAGTTCGCCCTGGAAGTACGTCCGATCCGTCAGAACGCTGAGTGCGGAGGCGCCGCCCTTGTGGTAGATTCGGGCGATGGCCACGGGGTCAAAGTCGGCCCGGATCACCCCCGCGGAGGGCGAGGCCTTCTTGATTTCCGCGATCAGGTGGATGCCGCGCGGAGCCGGCCGCCGGATGGCCGCGTGAAAATCACGGGGCGGTTCTGCGGCTTGGGCCTCTGCAATCACTCGGTCCAGGGGTCGACGGGCCTGTGCCTCGGCCACTTCCCGGCGTTTGGTGTCGATGATCCCGTCCAATATAGTGGGCACGATGATCTCCTGGACAGCGAACCTCGCGAGTGTAGCCCTGGGCGCCGGCGGTGGCAACGAACCGGCGCACCACGATCTGGCGGCTCGACTGCTCCAGGTCGACGTGGTTCTGTTCTGGGGAGGGCTGCTGCTGACCATCTGCCTGGGCGGTGCGTGGCTTTCTCGGGGCCGGCGCGACCTGCTGTCCGGTGCGCCGTCTCGTGAGAATACCGTACCCCTCGAATCGCTGATCGTCCCGCTCCTCTTCCTCGTGCTCGGCGCCTCGCTGGCGACGCCGCTCCTTGCCCGACTGGCGGGCGACCCGGCCGATCTGGCCGCCAAGCGTGCGGCGGGCAGTGTGGGACAGGCGGCCGGCGCCCTGGCCTGCCTGGTGATTGGTGGCCTGTTCGTTCGGGGCGGGCTGCGGCGTTTTCTGTTCGGGGATTTCCGGCTCGGTCGGGGGACGATCACGGCGTTGGTCGGGCTCATCGTGGCCCTCCCACTGTGCAGCCTGGTTCTCACGGCGACGGAGTGGGCCTTCGCTCGTTTGTGGCCGGCGTACCCCATGCCCGATCACGACGTGATCCGGGTGCTTCGCAACCCGAATGAGCCGCCCTGGGCCCCCATCGTGCTGTGGATCGGCGCGGTGATCATCGCCCCGATTGCCGAGGAGAGTTTCTTCCGGGGGCTGCTTCAGACGGTCATCGGCGCGAACGGGCGGCGGCGGTGGGTGGCCGTCGTGGTCACGTCCGTTCTGTTCGGGCTGGCCCACGGCTCGCAGTGGCAGGCGGTGCCGGCGTTGGCGCTTCTGGGCCTGATTCTGGGGGTGTTGTACGAGCGAACGGGCATGTTGTTCGTGCCGATTCTTCTGCACGCCCTCTTCAACCTCAAGACGCTGACGTGGGAGTTCTACGGGGCGGGGGGCGCTTGATCGGCCCGCGCCGCCCCGGTAGCATCGCCCGGACCCGTTTGGGGGCCTCCAGCCAAGGCACACATGGAACGAACGATGAAGAGTGTCGAACAACAGATGGCGATCCTGACCCGCGGCGCGGAGCACATCTACAGCGTCGAAGAGCTCCACCAGCGGGTTGCCCGCGCGGTGCAGACCGGCAAGCCCTTGCGGGTGAAGCTGGGGATGGACCCGACGGCTCCGGACCTGACCCTCGGGCACACGGTCGTGCTGCGCAAACTGCGGGACTTCCAGGACTGCGGGCACAAGGCGGTGCTGATCATCGGGGATTACACCGCACGGATCGGCGACCCGAGCGGGCGGTCCAAGACCCGGCCCATTCTCTCGGACGACGACGTGACCACCAACGCGCGGACGTACCTGGACCAGGCCGGCAAGGTGTTGGATTTGTCACCGGACCAGGTGGAGATCCGCCGCAACAGCGAATGGCTGGCCGCCATGACCTTTGCCGACGTGATTCGCATGGCCGCCCAGACCACCGTGGCCCGGATGATGGAGCGCGACACGTTCGACAAGCGCCGCAAGCAGGGCCTGGAGGTGTACACGCACGAGCTGTTCTACCCCATGATGCAGGCCCGCGACAGCGTCGAGATCCAATCGGACGTGGAGCTGGGCGGCACGGACCAGACCTTCAACAACCTGCTGGGCCGGGAGTTTCAGCGGAACGCGGAGCAGCCGCCGCAGGTGGTGCTGGTCATGCCGCTGCTGGTGGGCCTCGACGGCAGGGAGAAGATGAGCAAGTCGCTGGGCAACTACATCGGCGTCACGGAGCCCGCGTCGGACATGTTCGGCAAGATCATGAGCATTCCCGACGCCCTGATGCCGAACTATTTTGAACTGCTCACCCAGGTGCCGATGGACCGGGTGCGGGAAATGGTCAATCCGTCCCGCCGCAACCCGCGTGACGCGAAAGTGACACTCGCCAAGGAGATCATCCGGAACTTTCACGGCGCGGAGGCGGCCGACGCGGCGGAGCAGGAATTCTTCCGCATCCACGGCGGCGGCCAGGGCGGGCTGCCGGATGATATTCCCGACCACGTGTTGTCGGCGGACCTCATCCGCGACGGGCAGGTGTCCGCGGCCGACCTGGTTGTGGATTGCGGCTTCGCCGCCTCCAAGGGCGAGGCCCGGCGACTCATCAAGGAGAAGGGCGTCCGCGTGGACGGAGTCGCCCTGGAAGACCCGATGGGCAGCGTGGCTGTCCGGTCGGGCCAGATCGTCCAGCGCGGCAAGCGGAAGTTCGTCCGACTGGTCATCCCGTAGGTACGCCCCGCAGGCTGGCTTGTAGACTTCCGACAGGATGTAGGGTCCGCCATGCGGACCGGGACTTTCGACAGGATGTAGGGTCCGCCATGCGGACCAGGACTTTCGACAGGGCTTCGAAATGCGATTAATCACGAGTGTCAGCGGTATTCGCGGCGTGGTGGGCGAGACGCTCACGCCGCATCTGGCGGCCGACGCGGCTGCGGCGTTTGCTACGTTTGTCGGGAAGGGCCCGATCGTCATCGGCCGCGACAGCCGGCAGAGCGGCGACATGGTCAGGTCCGCCGTCATCAGCGGGCTGCTCGCCTGCGGGTGCGACGTGGTGGACGTGGGCGTCTGCGCCACCCCGACCACCGCGATGATGGTGACCCGCCACAAGGCCGCCGGCGGCGTCATGATTACGGCCAGTCACAACCCCAAGCCGTGGAACGGCATCAAGTTCTTCAGCGCCGAGGGCTGTGCGCCGCCCAAGCCGGTTGCGGAGAAGATTCTGGGCGTGTTGGCGGCCCGGGATTTCCGATTCATGCCCACGGAGAAGGTCGGGCGGCTGTCCTGTGATGACACGGCCGTCACTCAGCACGTGGAGGCGGTGCTGAAGACCGTGGACGCGGCGGCCATCCGCAGGCGGCGGTTCCGCGTGGTGCTGGACAGCATCAACGGGGGCGGGGCCGTTGGCGGGCGACAACTGCTGGAGGCCCTCGGGTGTGACGTGGTGCACGTCAACGGCGAGCCGAACGGCGACTTCGCCCACACGCCCGAGCCGACGGCCGAGAACCTGGTCGACCTCACCCGGCAGACGCGTGAGGCCGGTGCGGCCGCGGGGTTCGCCCAGGACCCGGACGCCGACCGGCTGGCCATCGTGGACGAGACCGGTCGCTACATCGGCGAGGAATACACGCTGGTCCTGGCCGCCCGGCAGGTGCTCGGCCGGCGGCGAGGCAACCTGGCGGTGAACCTGTCCACCTCGCGGATGATCGACGATCTGGTCGCGCGGCACGACGGCTGCGCGGTGTACCGGTCTGCGGTGGGCGAGGCGAACGTCGTCGACGTGATGAAGCGGGAAAACTGCATCTTCGGCGGCGAGGGCAACGGCGGCGTGATCGACCCGCGCATCGTGTACGTGCGGGACAGCCTGATCTCCATGGCCCTGGTGCTCCAGCTCCTGACGGACGAGGGCCGGCCGCTCTCGCAAGTCGTGGCGGACCTTCCGAGTTACGCTTGCGTGAAGCAGAAATTCGAGTGCAACCCCGATCGGACCGCGAAGATCCTGGCAGCCGTGCGCCAGGCCTTTGCGGACGAGAAGACAAGCGACGTGGACGGTCTGCGCATCGATTGGCCCGACGGCTGGGTCCACATCCGCGGCTCCAATACGGAGCCCATCATGCGTGTCATCGCCGAGGCTCGCGACGAAGACCGCGCCCGCGCTCTCTGCGCCCGCGTCCGCACCGTTGCGGACGGGGTGGGGTGAGGCAATGGTAATCCCGGTTCACCGGGACAGTCCTACCGAAGAATAGACCGGCTGGTCTCCGCAGGTCCCGGCGCGCCGGGATGGCGAGAAAGCCGGTCC
>CAZPHH010000138.1:0-7313 GCA_964586145.1 uncultured Phycisphaeraceae bacterium
GCCGTAGCTCAGTTGGGAGAGCGCTTGCATGGCATGCAAGAGGTCGTGAGTTCGACTCTCATCGGCTCCAGTTCTCGTAAACCACGCCGCCCTTGATCGTTGCGGGGACCTGCCGGAACTCGGCAGCGCGGCCCAAGACGCGGGTTCGCGCGGTGTCACACCGCGCGAGGGCGCCTCGGAGGTCCGCGACGCCCGGGCGAACGCCACGCAACACCACGCCACCCACGCATCGCTTGAGTCGATAAGCTCCTCTGTGTACGATCGCGGCGAGGCATCTGACAGATCGGAGATCATTCGACCACAAAGACCGTGCCATGTCCTTCCCTGACCTGAAGCGACCGATCCCCAACTGGGAGCGATTCCTGAGACGTTGGAGCCGCGAGTGGCTTGGCACGCACAAGCAGTTTGCGTCCTCTGTGGGCCAAAGCAAGTGGTTAGGCTACAAGCCTGCAACCGAACGGCAGATCGCCGCCGCCGAAAAGCGACTCGGCTTTGTTCTGCCGCCGTCTTACAAGTCCTTCCTGCAAGTCAGCAACGGTTGGCGCTCGACTTTCTCGTTGATCGGGTCCCTGCGACCAGCCAAGGACATCGAACAGCTTGCCGTGTTCGATCCGGCTCTACTTGACACGTATGCAGCAGCAACAGATGAAGGAATCGATGAGGAAGCGTATTACTCGTACACCGGTGAGACCACTGGGCTTGTCAGGAGTGAACACTTTCAGCAGACCGTGATTATCGCTGACAGTGCCCCAGGGGACAGCGCGATCTACCTTCTGAACCCGGCCGCCGTAACCGAGGACGGCGAGTGGGAGGCATGGCTACTGGCTCATTGGATTCCCGGGGTTGAACGGTATCCTTCCTTCGCGCACTTGATGCTCGCGGAATACCACAGTTTCCGCATGACTGAGCTCGACGTCCAGCAAGTTCCTGAGGTGTATGGTCCCTACACAGGCGTCGCGGCACCCATCCGCCCGCGTCGAACGGCGGAGCGCACTGGTGAGGTGAGACGGTCTGGAGCGTCGACTCTCGATGAACTCGTCGCTCAGCTTACAGCTCACAATGCGGCGGCTCGAAGGCGCGCCGCGGAGGCGCTGCTCCGCCAGGCCAGTCCTCCGCCCCCTCCCTCAGAATCCTATTACGACAGCCTGGTTACCGAGTTGGAAGGAATGGACAAGGGCGAAGGCGGCTTTTATGCCTACTTGGCCAAAGCGCTGAGGCGCCAAGCGCACGAGCGCCCTCGAAGAGATCTGATCGGAAGATTCGCGGAAGTGCTTCGCGGCGACCATGAGCCGCTGATTCGCGCCGCGGCGGCCGCAATGCTGGGCGAGCACGGGGACGAGCACGCGATCGAGATTCTTATCACAGCGCTCGGTGACGACCCCGAAGTTGACGGCTGCGTACTGACGTCGCTGGGGTATCTCAGCATGTACTATCTTCCGAAGGTCAATGCCCGGTGGTTGGCCGAGCGGCTCAAACGTGGCAACTTGGGCGATCACAATCGCCATCGCGTACTGGAATTCCTCGGCGAATCGGGCGCCCCCCTTGCTCTGCGGGTTCTGATGGCGTGCGTCAGCGCTGATAGTGACGACGATTTGCTCGGCTCGGCCGCGCTGGCGGCTGGGAAGCTAGGAGATAGTGCTGTGCCTCCCCTCGGGAAGAAGCTCCGGAACCGTAGCGTACGGGTGCGCGCGGCCGCGGCCGCCGGACTTGGCGCAACCCAATCGTCGACGGCAATTGCGCTGCTGAAGAAGGCCCTGCGCGACGCTGACAAGGACGTGAGGGGGAAGGCCAAGATCGCAATTGACGAGATTCGCTCAGCGTAACATCCATCAATTCGTTGATTCCGGCAAAGTGTCAGGATGGTCCTTGCGAGGTTCGGAGCACTCCGTTGAGGGGAGGTCTGTCTCCGCGCGGACTGCGCGGAAGCTGGGTCGGATTCGACCTTCTGCATCTGAAGGCCAGGCAAGGATCGACCTGGTGCCTATTGACCTCTGTCGGGAAGACACCAGGCAGCTGGCTCGCGTTTTTGATGGAACCGGACCGGGCCTGCTGTGATGTGATTGTGCAGCGGTGGGAGGAGTTCACGGAACGGAAGGCGGAGCGGGTTTGTGGTATTCCACGATGATGACCGTTGCTGTCCTGTCAATCGACTTGAACGCATCAAGCATGAAATGGAGAGCTCTCTTTCGACTGCGATTACCTGACCCAGACCCGATGATTGGGAAGGCCACGGACTGAAAACCATGTGTGTCCACAATCGTCATTGCCGAACGCACCGATCTCTTAATCGAGCTTGCCGTGGCGAACCACAAAAGGTTGATTCCGGCGACGTGAATGATGCCCTTATAACTGAGACGCCCGGCGTTTGTGAGAACAGCACCGCCGAGAGGTATCGGTCCGTGTTTCCCCAGTTCCCGAAATGGCGCATAGCCGGCTCTACGCTTGATGGCACGGGAGACTCCCTGTGGCAACAGCAGCCACCACGGGATGACATTCCGATTCCACGCGTTGACGATCACATCAACGTCTTGGTCGAGCAAATCACCTTGGACGATCTGCGGGTTCATTTGCGCCGCCATCGTAGCGATTCCTGGGCGATCGTTACAGGGGGTTACGTCACTGTGCTGCCTGAGCAACGCCCGGGCGATCGCCCAGGCCTTGGTGGAGGGTGTGAAATGATGTCAGCCAGTCGCGGCTTGCTCCGCGTCGCAGGCGTCGCACGCGGTGAACGGCTCGCCGGTCTCGTCCGGCGGGCAACGCGTGGGCCCGCCGCGTGTTCAACGACCCGGACGAGGTCGAACGAATCGTGGCGCTGCTCGAAGCGACCGGCGCGGCCGGGTGAGTGGGTCGCAGGACGCCGGAAGGGGGGACGGAGGCCAAACGGGCCACTTCTCGTCGTGCAGTGTCCCGAGGGGGCGCCGCCCGGTCTGACGCCCCGTGTTCCCTTTGTCGGCACCGCCCGAAACGACGCCGGCGCCGCACGGGGCTACGTGCCCAACACCCGGCGGCGGGTGAAGCGGTCGATGGCGGGCACAACGGTGTTCATGGCCAGCAGCGCCCAGTACGCAGCGCCAAGCGCCAGGCCGTTCACGCGGAACACGAACGTCAGCACCCCCAGGCCGATGCCGAACCAGAGGTGGCCGCGGGTCGTCAAAGGCGTCGTCACCGGGTCCGGCGCAATCAGCATCGCGGCCGCCAGCAGGCCGCCGCCGGTCAGGTGAAAGAGCACCAGGGCCACGCCCACAGGGAACCCATCGCGGACCTGCGTCAACGGAAACCAGACGGCCGGCGAGCCGGGGCCGTCGATATGCACCGGCCAGACGGCGGCGAGCACTCCGGCGGCCAGCAGCGCCCCGACCGGCAATGTCCAGCGTGTCACTCGGCAGACCGTCAGAAAAAGTCCCCCCGCCAGGATCGCCACCGCGCACGTCTCGCCCGTGTTGCCGCCGACCGTGCCCCACACCGTGTCGGACCAGGGCGGCAGACGATCGCGGAACACCTCCAGCAACGGGCGCGGGACGCCACCGCCGCCGATCAGCGGCGGATACTGAATTACCAGCACGTCCACGGTGCGCGGGGCCGCCCACGCTTCGACGCCCGGCGGCGGCGGGCTCAACTCGAAGCCGCGGTACGTCGGTCCGCCGATCGCCGCCTCCAAAGAGCCGGTTCCCTGGTGGTCAGCCGCCAGGAACGGCCACTGCGCCGGTTGCAGCGCCCCAGGGAACACGAGCGATAGGATCGCCCAGCCCACAAGCACGGGGTTCCACAGGTAGTTTCCCAGGCTGCCCAGCAGGGTCTTGCCCACCACGATGGCCGCAAACCCGCTGACGAGCGGCACCAGCACACCCACCGTCGGCGGCAGGGTCATGCCCAGCAACAGCCCCACGCCGATCAGGTGCGGCAGGCGCCCACGCCCACCCTGGACGAGGAACCGACGGCACAGCCGCTCGCCCAGCCAGGCCCCGACCACCGCCGCGGCATACTGCCCGAGCACGGCCACACCGAAGATGTGCGCTCCCGCCGCCAGCACCGGCAGCGTGGCCGCCGTGGTCAGCCAGCACGTGCGCTCCACGCTTGCCCCATGCGTGATGAAGGGGGATTCGTCCGGCGCGCAGCTCCGCGGCCACGCGGGCGATGCAGCAGACGGGTCAGCCGGATCGGACATGGTTGCAGCACCGCCGAACGCCTCGCAGAAGAGGCAAAGAGGATGGACACACGTAGTCGCACAGCCCGCACTCCAGGCAGGCCTGCGGGTATAGCCGCCCCACGCCGTCGAAGCGATTCCGCTCGGCACGATCATACAGGGCCCGCGGATCCAAGCCCACCGGGCAGGCTTCCAGACACGCTCCGCATCGAATGCAGGCGGCCGGCGGCGGTGGCCGTCTCGTCCTCGCCTGCACGGTCAGGCAGCGGGTCGCCCGGGTCAGCACGACGTCTGGGCTGTGGAGGGCCACGCCGTTCAGCCAGCCGCCCGCGATAATCCGTCGGGGCGTGGCTGCCAGGCCCGCTCGGTCCACCACCTGACGAACGGTCAGGCCCGCCGGCATTCGATAGTTGCCGGGTGTCACGACCGCGTCACCCAGCAGTGTGACCGTGTGCCAGGTCACGGGGGTCCGGCCGGTTACGGCTCGGCAGAGGTCGGCCAAGGTGGCGGCGTCGATCACCCAGACTCCGCAGTGGACGGGCGTGCCGTCGACAGGCGTCGCGCGGTTGGTCAGCGCCGCGACCAGCAGGCGCGGGTGGGCCTGCGGATAGCGATTCAACAGGGCTCGCACGCGCAACGGCTGTCCGCGGCAGAGCCCGCGCAGGACGGCTGCCAGGTCTCGCCGGGTGCGGCTGACGACGATGTCCGTTCTCTGTGCCTGCAGGGCCCTGTGTAGCTGCACCGCGGCGGCCACCAGCGCCTCCGCGTGGTCTGCCAGGGTCCGGACGTTGACGGTCTGGCGCGGCGCCATATCCATGCCGGCCACGATGATCCGCTTCACGCCCCCGGCCTGTGCCAGGGCCGCCGCGTCGGGCAGGATCACCCCGTGGGCTGTGGCCAAGCTCACCAACTCCGCCGCCGCCGGCCAGTCGTCCGTGTGCCGCATTGCGGCCGGGGATTCTTCCTGCCCCGGCGGAGTGGATTCGATCTCCATCGCGGGCACCTGCCGCCGCGCCGGCGTGTCCACGCGGATCAGCCCGCGTACGACGCCCACAACGGGGCTATGCACCCGCCCACCGCCGTCCGGCCGTTCCGCGAGCAGGGTCCCGGGCCCCACTTTGCAGCCGGCTTCCGTCAACGGGGTGGCGGCCGTCTCGCATTCCTGGGCGAGCGGAATGCAGAGACGGTCCGGTGCGCGCGTGGAGCAAACGGGATGCTCGGCCGTGTCCGGGCGCGGAGGCAGCAGGTGCATTCCTCCACGCCAACCCCGGCCCCTTTGGCAGATGCCCATGATCACCTCGCGAGGGACACTTCTACGGCGGCCAGGGCGGGGATGCAAGGTGGGGCACGGCCGGTGCTGGTGAGCATACCGACTGCACGAATAAACCCTGTGCGGTCCGCCCTGCGGGCCACGGACCGGCTGGAAAGCCGGTAACACTGGAGAACCAGGCAACAGAGACTGGAAACCAGCGGGGGAGAAGACCGGCTGGAAAGCCGGTCCCACAAAGAACAGCAGAGACCGGCTGGAAAGCCGGTCCCAGTGCGCCTGAGCGTGTGCCCGGACAGGAGGTGGAAGTCCTCCCAGCATGCGCTCTCCGGCCTGTCACCAAAGGAAAGGGCGTCGTCGCGAGACGGGGGCCGAAGCAACCGGAGGTGAACCATCGGTCCGTAGGATGACGAACGCGATTCGGCTGTGGAGGGCGGCGAGCAGATAGAAGAAATCCCGGCCGTGCTCGTGGATCAGGAGGTGTTCGTCCACGTAGGTCGGGCCGTCGGCGGATCGGGAGCGCTCACTTCGAAATGTCGCCGCCGTAGAGCTTGCGAATCGCGGTGTGGAACACCTCGTCCGTGATCTCGCAATCGGAGGAATCCTCCTTGGGCGGCTTGCTCGAGGACGTGCGGGAGGGCACGTCCCTCAGACCGGCCAATGCCTGTGACGCGATCGTCAGGTCCCGCAACTGGAGCACCGTCGCGTGGTCCGCCAACATGGAGAAGATGCGTAAGAGCAGGCCCATGGTAACGATCTGGTTCCAGACCTGCACGTCATTCGTATCGAGCTGGTCCGTAAGCTGTCTCATTGCCTCGTACGCCCGGCTCTCCCATTCGCGATAGATCTCCCCGAGCGGCGAAGGCGCCAGCGGCATGGCAGGAGTGGCGGGGAGCCTGGCGGCCTGGCGCACGTAGGGCACGCGATCGGCGAAGCGGCGAAACTGGCGGCGCGACACGCCGAACTGTTCGGCCAGTGCGAAGACATCGAATAATGCAGTTCGCGTGCTTTGGTTGACTTCGCCCGCCAGACGCTGGACGAGTGCCTGCCTGACGGATGCGGGGACCGCTTTTTCGAAGCGCGTCCATCGCTTGCCGGTGGCCGGGCCGCGTGCGGTTCCGCTGTGCTGTGAGTTCGTTTGCGGTGTGGTCATGGTCAGAATCCTCCTCTGTGGGAATAACATGGCGGGTGGGTGCGGAAACAATTGCGAATTGCGAATCCCGGCGCGCCGGGATTGCGAATGATGGACTGCGGATGGGGACGAAGCGCCGGTTGGCTGGAAACCACGCGTTCGCTTGGCGGGTTGCAGTGCATGAGCCCCCATGATTATGCGTCCGTATGCGGCAGGAAACGGGTTGCCCAGTTTGCCTGGGTGGCCGGGCTTGCCCGAAATTTCGGGGCTAAAAGGTGAAATGTCGGGGTTTGGAGGGCAGATGCTGGGGCAAGAAGTGAAAAGAAAGCAGGGACGAAGGGACAGAGGGACGAAGGGACGAAGTGAGGGTGGGAGGGTGGGGGAGTTGGGCGGTGGGAAGGGGTGAGGGGGGTTGTAACGTTTGCTTGTGGGGGTGGGGGAAGCGAACGGGCCGCCTGCGGCGGCCAAGAACAAAACAAAAAACAAACAGCAAAAAACAAAAACGAAGAGGACGCCACCCGGCGCGGCGGGCAGGCGAGCGAGGCTCGTCCTGTTATTGGGGGGGGGAGGTGAGGGCGGCGGGTCCGGGGGGCTCACAATTCTCCCTTGAACGCCCGGTCCAGAATGGCGGGCAGCAGGGCGTCGAGTTCGGCGGCGGTCTGGGCCTGGAGGGCCTTGAGGCGGTCCACCTTGGCTTCGAGATCGTCGAGGTGGGCGGTCCGGAAAATCATCCTGATAATCATCTAGCAAGCCTCCCAGTGGTATGCTGT
>CAZPHH010000139.1:0-7267 GCA_964586145.1 uncultured Phycisphaeraceae bacterium
TCGCCCGCCTCGACTTCGCTTCCGCCGCCGAACACGGTGGGTTGCTCATGACCGATGATGGCTGGGACGCCGTGCAGCTTGTCACCGAGAGTTTCAACGACGCCGGGACCTTCTCCACGTTTCGCGCCTTCGAGTGGAACTGGCCGCAGGCTCCGAATGCTCACCAGATCGTTGTCTATCGCGGCTCGCAGGGGGTAAGAGTGCCGGCGCAAACGCACCCGCACTACTCCGCTCTGATCGAGGCCCTGGAGGATCAGCCCGACGTGATGCTGATCCCCCACCCGAAGTTTGGCAAGTGTCCGTTCGAACCAGGCGGCATCGACGAGCGGTTCGCGCGGCTGTACGAGTTTCATTCCCACTGGGCGGCAATGGGCGGACCTCTGTCTGACCAGCCGCAGGTATACGAGCTGGGGATCGATGACGCGCTCGGCACGACGCTGCAATACGCGTGGGGAAACGTCAGCGGTCTCGACAACAGGGTGAAAAGGCGACATCACGTGGGCGTCATTGCGTCCAGCGACAACCATCGGCAGACCCCCGGATTCAACGCGTACACGAAGGTCGCCGAACACGAGGACAGCCTGGCCGTCGTCCTCGCTGCAGCCAATACCCGCGACGACCTTTGGGTCGCAATGCACGATCGGCGAACATACGGCACCACCGGGTCGCGTATCTACGCCCACTTTATCGCCGCAGACAACGTACAGACCCACTGGCCGGGGCAGGGCTTCATTCCCGTCGAGCCTGCCCGCACCTTCATCGTTCAGGCCGCGGGCACCACGCCCCTGGAGGAGGTGGCGCTGGTGAAGTTCGACCCGGCCACGAGCCAGTTCGTCGAGGCCGCCGTGACCGCTGCCGGCTTCACGGGCACCGCCGGCATCACCACTGACGTGTCGACTTTCTCCGGTGACGGCTACACGTACGAAGGCGCCTTCACCGACACCAGCGCGTTGCACGCCGTCGAAGAAACCCTCTACTACCTGCGGATCAAGGAACAGGGCGTCCTGACCGTCGACACCGGCGAGCTGCGACCGGGGCGCGTGGCCATTACGTCGCCCATCTGGGTGGCCGTCACGGATCGGAACGACAACGGAAACCCCGACGGCCTGGACGCCGGCAACGGCCTCTGCGGGCCGTTCTCCGGCGATGCGGACCATGACGACGACACGGATTTCTTGGACTACGCCGTGTTTCAGGAATGCTATGGCGACGACCTGCTCGTGGACTTCTGTGCGTGTGAGATGGACCTGGACGCCGACGGCGATGTCGACGAGGCGGATTATGTGGACTTTGCAGCCGCGTATGACGGCCCCGGCGGGCTCGGTGAAGGTTTCGACGGTGGTGAGGGCTTCAGCCCGCCGGCCGCCGGACCGGATGAGGCCGGCGACGTTTCCGCCCAATCCCAGCCCGACCCCACACCAACCCCCGCGAATGCGACCATCGAACTGCGCCTCCTGGGCAGCGGAACGGCCGTGACCGCGCTGGCCGCACACACCACGTATGAAGTGCATTATGCGACCGGCGACCTGACGGCGGTCAATTACGTCGCGATGTTCGGGGTGGCCGACTCGGCTGAGGGCGGCATCACGGCCGCCGCGCAGGCGACCTCGGGCGACTGGGCGGGGGCTCCGTGGTTTGAGTTTCGCTACGCCGAGGTCGAGGGCGTGGGCGTGGGGCCCGTGCAACACGGCTGGACGCTGCCCGGCTTCGCGCGGTATCAAGTAGTCGAGTCGGAATTCCCGGCCGTTGCGAGCGAGAACGCGGAAGACGCCGTGTCCCCCACCGCCGGTCCGTCCGTGCTGCTGTGCACCATCACCACTGGCGAGGCAGGCGGGCTATACCTGGAGATCTACCTGTCTCTGCTTGATCCGCCCACCGACTCTTGCGAGGACGCGTACGGAGTGGTGCTCTTCGACGTGATCGAAACTGAGTAAGCGGAGCAGCGTAAAGCGGCGTGCGGGCTCCGTCGTAGTTGCTCACGGCATGGGCGGCAGCGGGCTGGGCATGGGGGCGGATTCGACCACGCCGCGGAGGAACCGGCCGAGGTTGGCCGGCTGAATGACCGCCCGGGCGTGGAGGTCCGCCACCAGCTCTTCGACCAGGCGATTGAACAGGGCTTCGCGATAGCGGTCGACCAACTGGGGCTGGATGGCCTCGAAGTCCGGCGGCTCGCCGGAGTCGATCTTGCCGCAGCGCACAATGAAATACGCCTCGTCCGTCTCGATGGTGTCGCTGACCTGGCCGAACTCCAAAGTGAACAGAGCATCCACGGCCGGCTGCCAGCGCTCGCGCACGCTGTCCCGGGCCACCATGCCCCACGGCCCGCCCTCCGCCGCGTGCAGGCCGGCGGAGTATTTTTTGGCCACCTCGGCGAACTCGATGCCGGCGATCAGCTCGGATCGGGCCAGGGTGATGGCGGTTTTCGCGTCGAGCTGCACCTGCTGCCCGTTGGCCGCGGTGACGGCCTCCAGCGGCGCATCCTTGGGCACCTCGATCAGGAACATCTCCCGCCGCGCGGGGCGGGTCATTTCGTCCAGGTGGTCCTGGTAATACTGCCAGAGCTCGCGACGGGTGGGGTTGGTCACCCGGCGTCCGACGGTCTGGTACAGATACCGCTGGATGACCAGCTCGCGGCGGAGGCGCTGCCGGTCCTGTTCGAGGGTGATGCCGCGATCCGCCAGGGATTTCTCGTACCGCGTCTGCCGTCCCTGGTGCTGCTCGTTGACGATTTCGCGAATCCGTGTGTCCACGAACCGGTCGAACTGCTCCCATTCCCGCTCGGTGATGTCCTTGGAGGCGGCCTGATACAACAGCCGCTCGCGGGCCTCCGCCCGCACACGCGCGCCTACGGCGTCCACCAGGTACCGCTGGTAGGGCTCCAGCGGCATGACGGCCGCCCGCTCCTCCAGCTCCTTGCGAACGGGACGCAGAACCTCCTCCGCCGTCACCGTCTCGCCGTTGACGAACATCACCAGAACCGGGGAAATGTCATCCGGCGCGGTGGGGCGGACGGCCGCAGGATCGTTCTTCCACGGATCGCTCGGCCGGGCGTGCAGGGATTTCTGCTTCGGATCGCCGCCCTTCTTCGCGCTGGGGCAGCCGGCGCCGGCCACGATCACCAGGAGCGTCAGGCCGACCGTCCGCGCGGCGGATTTCATCGCTGCATTGCTGATCATGAACTCGTCTCCGGGGCCGGTCGGCCGAGGATTTTGCGCAGAATGGCCGGCAAGGTCTGAGGCTCCAGGTAGGCCGGCGGCATTCGGAGATGCACGGTGTGTGCGTCCGGCATCCGGGCCGTGCCGGGGGCGTCCGCGAACAGCCGATCCGCCAGGCCCACGTTCTCCACGCTGAACACCACGTCCGGCTCCCGCAGAATGATCGACCGGATGCGCCATCGCCGGGCCAGCACGCGGATTTCCGCCAGCTCCAGCAGCCGGCTCACCGGGTCCGGGTACGGCCCGAACGCATCCTCCAGGTCTGTCCGGAGCTGCTCCAGCTCCTCCACCGTCCGGCACGCCGTCATGCGGCGGTAGATCTCGATCCGCGAGCGTTCCGCGCGAATATAGTGCGGCGGGATGTGGGCGGCAATGTCCAGCTCCACGTGGACGGGCGTCGGGCGCAGGTCGGGCTCGTCCTTGAGTCGCCGCACGGCGCTTTCCAGCAGGCTGCAGTACATCTCGTACCCCACGGCCGCAATATGCCCGCTCTGCTCCGGACCGAGGATGTTGCCCGCCCCGCGAATTTCCAGGTCACGCATGGCGATGCGGAAGCCTGCACCCAGCTCGGAGAACTCCTCGATGGCCTTGAGCCGCCTGGCCGCCTTGGAGGTCACCGGCCGGTCGGGCGAGAGAAGCAGGTAGCAATACGCCTGGTGCTTTGACCGCCCCACGCGGCCGCGAAGCTGGTGCAGGTCGGCCAGGCCGAACCGGTCGGCACGGTCGATGAAGATCGTGTTGGCGGCCGGGATGTCGATGCCGCTTTCGATGATGGTCGTGCAGACCAGTACGTCCGCGTCGTGCCGCATGAAGGCCGTCATGACCTTCTCCAGCGCCCCTTCCCGCATTTGCCCGTGCCCCACCAGAATGCGGGCCTCCGGCACGATCCGCCGCACCTCGTCCGCCACGCGATCGATGGACTGCACCACGTTGTGTACGAAAAAGACCTGGCCGTCGCGGTTCATCTCCCGCACGACGGCCTGGCGGATCCGGTTCGAATCGAACGCGCAGACCTGCGTGGCGATGGAGCGCCGGTCCACCGGCGGCGTTTCCAGGGCGCTGATGTCACGAATGCCCAGCAGCGACAGGTGCAGGGTGCGGGGGATGGGGGTGGCCGTCATGGTCAGCACGTCCACCGTCTCGCGAAACCGCTTTAGCCGCTCCTTGTGCTCCACGCCGAAGCGCTGTTCCTCGTCAATCACCACCAGCCCCAGGTCGGCGAAGCCCACGTCCTTGCTGAGCAGCCGGTGCGTGCCGATCACGACGTCCACCTGCCCCTTGCGGGCGGCCGACACGATGTCCGCCTGTTCCGCCTTCGTCCGGAATCGCGACAGGCACGAGACTGACATCGGGTAGTCGGCCAGCCGCTCGCAGAACGTCTGGTAGTGCTGCTCGGCCAGCACGGTGGTCGGCACCAACACCACCACCTGCCGGCCATACTCGACCACCTTGAACGCGGCCCGCAGGGCGATTTCGGTTTTTCCGTAGCCCACGTCGCCGCACAGAAGGCGGTCCATGGGGCGCGGTGCGCACAGGTCGTGCTTGACCTGCTCGGTCGTCACAAGCTGGTCTTCCGTCTCTTCGTACTCAAATGCCGCCTCGAACTCCCGCTGCCACTGCGTATCCGCGGGATAGGCGGTGCCCTCGTTCAGCCGGCGGGCCGCCTGGATGCGAAGCAGCGATTCGGCCAGGTCCGAAACGGCACCGGTGACCTTTTCCTTGGTCCTGCGCCAGCGCGTGCCGCCCAGCCTGGACAGCCGCGGCTTGACGCCGGCGGCCCCGATGTATTTCTGTACCAGGTCGATCTGGCTGGACGGCACTCGCAGGACGGCCTTTTCGTCGAACTCCAGCGTGAGAAACTCTTCCTGCTTGGCCGAGTCGCCTTTGCGAACCAGCTCCAGCCCCTTGAAACGAGCGATGCCGTGCTGGGCATGCACCACCAGGTCGCCCGGCTGGAGTTCGGCCCACGTCTCCAGGGGCCGGGCCGCGTGGAATCGGCGCAGCCGGCGCCGCTGCCGCTGTCGTTGAAACAGCTCGTGGTGGCCGACCACGATGGTGCGGGCGGTCCGCCATTCAAACCCCTGGTGCAGCAGGCCGACGCGCAGCTCGATGTTCCGCGGCACGTCGCCCTTCGCCTCGCGAATGAGCTCCGCCAGCCGGGACCGCTCGCCCTCGTTGTCACAGACGACGATCACCCGCGAGCCGACGGCCTGTTCACAAAGGGTCTGGATGACCTCCGTCGACTTGCCTTCGAACCGGGCGAGGCTGGCGACGTCAAACTTGTGAACGTCCTCGCCCCGGCCGGTCGGGGCCCCCACCAAGCGGGCAAGATGAATCTGCGTGAAGTCGTTCACGCGGCGCAGAACGGTCTCCACCGGGTACAGCTCGCGGGGGTCGCCCAGCCGGCGACGGAGCGTGCGGCCCATCTCCTGCACCTCTGCGGGCTCGTCCAGGGCGATGATGGCGTTGCGGGGCAGGTAGGCGAGGAACTCCGTAAGCTGCTGACCGGCCAGCTTCCCCTCCGGCAGGGCCGCGAGGGTGACCTCGCGCAGGGTCTCCGTCGATCGCTGCGAACTGACGTCAAACCGGCGGATGGACTCAACCTGGTCGTCGAACAGCTCGATTCGCACCGGCTCATCATCGCCTCGCGCAAAGATGTCGAAAATGCCGCCGCGCAGGGCGAAGTCGCCGGGCGACTCCACCAGATCCAGCCGGGTGAATCCGCGCTCCACCAGCCAGGCGGCGATGGCCTCCGAATTCGCGGGCCGGCCGACCGCAATGTGCAGCGCGTTGGCCGCCAGCGCGGCGGGCGTGGGCACCGGCTGCATCAGGGCCAGCACGGGGCATACAATCAGCCCCGGCCTCCCCGGATCGTCGCCGCCGCTCGCCAGCAGGCTACACAGCCGCAGCCGCTCCGCGTCGATTTCGCCCGCCGCCGCGCCCTCGCCGGGCAGCGTTTCCCAGGCGGGAAACAAGTCGCAGCCCCGACCCAGGAAGAACTCGATGTCCTCGCGGGCGTTGTCGGCCTCGTCGAAATGGGAAGTGACGTACAGAATCGGCCGGCCGGCGGCTTCCGCGATGGCGGCGGCCAGCATGGGCGCAGAGGATCCCCACAGCCCGGTTGCGAATACCGCCCCCGTCTCGGACCGCATCCGCTCAACCAGGCGCATCAGATTCGGATCAGCGGCGATCGATTCGATCACCATGGTCGTACAGGCATGATAGCCGGTGGGCCGCCAACACGCCAAACCGGCACGCGGATCGTTTGCAGGCCTGAACCTCGCGATAAATCACCGGGCCACACTCACCGGCGCCGGGCGTCCTGCGGCGCCGCCGCGGGCCGATCCGCAGTCACGCCGAGACAGGTCGCGGTCCCCGCGAGGCGGGCTGGCGGCCAAACACCGGTGACGAATCGCCGGGCTGCATTCACGAATCGTGTGAGGACTCGGTCGAATAGAGCCCGCCCTTTCAAGGGCGGGTAAGTCTGCACACGGTCAACAACCAAGTCCCGAAGGGACGGCTGAAGGTCAGTCGAACACGTACTGCTCATCACATGCGATTCCGTGCCGATCCAGAAACGCCTTGTATTCCTCCTCAAAGGACCGGCACGCATGATGGGCCTCCTGGTTCTCGATGTAGGCAACCGTCTCCCGTACGCCGCTGATGCCGATGCTGAATGCCGCATAGCCCTCCTGCCATTGAAACGCAGCATGCGTGGGGAACGAATCGTGAACCCATTTCGACGAACCCCCCTTCAGCAACTGGATGGCCTTGGCAACGGACAGGGTGGACGGCAACGCCAGCAGTATGTGGGCATGGTTCGCCGTGCCACCGACCGCCAGAGCCTTCATCGAGTTCTCGCGGGCGATGCCACCGAGGTATGCCCAGAGTCGCGGACGCAGCTCGTCCGAAATGAGGTTACGCCGGTGCTTGGTGCTGAACACGCCGTGAATCAGGCAATTGACGATCGTGTGCGACATGGCTTGTCCATCCGATGTTCAGTCGCCCTTACAGGGCTGAGACCATGTTATGTCACACCCGAACCCGGCGAT
>CAZPHH010000140.1:0-7183 GCA_964586145.1 uncultured Phycisphaeraceae bacterium
GCGCCGGGGTAGCCAGCGGCGTGAGCCGCTGGAAACGTGCGCCCCACACGATATGGGCCCCATCGGGGCGCCACAACGTGGCACTCGTGGCTTGGAGCGCCCCAGATATTGTTTCGGCCCAGAGGGACGGGACGAGTCGCCCGTGTTGCGTTCAGGCCCGTTCACGGGCCTTCCCCGCTGCGGTGGGCTTGTAGGGTGGCCCTTCGAGGACCGATTGAGATGATCCCCTCATACCCCACCCCTATCTGCCGCTACCCCTGTTGACAGCAGTCGCCGGCCCGCCCCGGCGTCCATCCCGGAGCCTGCCCCGGCCGCGCCGGGATGGCTTCGTGCCAGTTTCTGCGCTTTTCCGTTTCCACATTTCAGCGTTTCCCTGTAAGATGGCTCGCGACGAACAGACGCGCCCCGACGGGGATGGGCGGCCCCGGCGCGCCGGGGCGCGCCCTTCGGGCGGCTGGGCGGAAGAACAGGACGAAGAGAATGGGAAGGATAGTCGGCCGGACGCCGTCGGGGGCGCGGGTGCCATAGGAGGGCACTTTTACTGAAAACACGTGACTGTTCCCAGTATCAGCCGTTCTGAGAGGCCCCACGGGACGGATGGAGCCTTGCCAGGATGCGGATAGATGTCTGTCCAACGACAGGCGGCCTTGGGACCAGAAACAGGAGGTCACGTAATGCACGTTTGTGTCTTGACATCGTCGCGGCTGTTGCTCGTCGCTTTCAGTGCCGCTCTCATCGCGGGTTGCCCGGGCGGCGACGCGGGCGGCGGGGGCAACGCACAGGACAACACCGCCAATGACAACGGGAACGACGACCTGGCACCCCCGGTCGGAGACCGCGAATACTACCCCACAGACCGACCCCGACTCAACGGCGTCGAATACTACGTGGCGCCGGACGGAGATGATGCGAATCCCGGAACCCTCGACTCGCCCTGGGCTACCATCCAGCACGCCGCCGATACCATGGAGCCCGGAAACGTCACGTACATCCGCGACGGCGTCTACCATGAGTCCGTGGTCACCGCCACAGGCGGCACATCAACTGGAGACATCGTTTTTGCCGCGTACACGAATGAACAACCCATCCTCGACGGCACGGGCGTCGACGCCAACAACGGCTTCATTGTGGCCCATGACTACGTCGTGCTCCGGGGCCTGGCCATCCGGAACTGGGAGGAAAACGCCGTCTGGATCGAAGGCGCCGCCTTTCCCTTCCTGATCGACTGCGAGGTCTACGATGTCTCCTACGGCATCGGCGCCGGCGAAGGTACGCACGATTTCGTGTTTGACCACGTGATCGCTCACGATTTTGACCTTTACGGCTTCGACGTCTCGCCGGGCAGCGCCGACTGCTACGACGGAATCTTCTGGCGGTGCGTCTCACACACCGGTCGAGACCCCGAGCAGAATGTGGACGGCTTTGCCCTGGGGCACGGCCAGCAGCACGGCTTCCGGTTCTACCGATGCCACACGTACGGGGTGTACGATGGTTTCGACATCAGCTCGCGCGATTCCGTGCTCGAGCGCTGCTCCGCCCATGATTGCGGAAATGCGGGGTTCAAAATCTGGCAGGACGGCGTGCAGCTCGTCAACTGCCTGGGCTACGAAAGTGAGAACGCCAACCTTGAGCTGGACTGGGACGGCGAACCCGGCACCGTGACCGTACAAAACTGCACGTTTGCCGGGTCCGAAACCTTCAACATCTGGATCGAGAGCTCCGGCGACACGCTGAGAATGTACAACACCATCGTGGCCGGCGGGCGCGGCATCGCAGTCGCCTTCGAACAGCGGGATACCAGTCACTACCAGGGCGATTACAACGTGTTTCACAACGAGACCGAGCGAGCGTTTGTCGTGGGCTACGAGGACGAGTTCTCCGCCCAACCGCTCGACGCCTGGCGCAGCTACTCCGGCCAGGATGCGAACTCAATCAGCGCCGCCTCCCTGGACGAGCTGTTCGTCGATCCGGCCGGATTCGACTTCCGCCTGACGCAAGGAAGCCCCGCGGCCAATGCCGGCTCCTCCGATGACGCTCCAGCCGACGACTTCGACGGCATAGCCCGCCCGCGGGGCTCCGCCGTGGACATCGGGGCGTTTGAAGGATGACGCGTTCGTTCGCGCTACGGATATTCCAGCCTCCACCGGAGAGACTGCGGCCTCGTGTACTCCCGAATCGTGCTTCACGATAAAGCGTTCGGGCAGGTACGAAACGCGGCCAGAAACGTCCGCCTCGTTCGGCTCGAGATGGTGATCCGCGTACGATTGGCCTTTCGGGGCTGATGATTGCAGAGTCCTTTTTGGCTCGCCGCCGAAGTGCGGCAGGACAAAGAACCATGTCATACCCCTCACCAGGACGATGGCTTGCGGTCTCGCTTCTTGCCACAAGTGCCCTGATTCACGGCTGTAACAGCAGCAAAAGCGGAGGAGGCGGCAGCGTTGACACCGGGGGTCTCTCTGAGCATCCCGACATCGTATCCGACGCCAAGATCGCCGATGCATGGTCAGACGACCTGGCCAATATGATCGAGGGCGGCGCGGAGATCGAGCATGCCGTTGATTCGATGGCCCAGACCATGAATGCGCACCCCCGCGTAGCCGGAGCCGTCGGTGTCCCCGAGCACGGGATGGTCTGGGTTCTCTTCGAATCGGGGCTTGAGCACATTTACGAGATCGAAGACGGAGACGAGGAAGTCACCTTGCCGACGACTCGCTCCCTGGCGACGACCGAGAACGGGCACGTGGATCCCGTTGGTACGCGCTCTCGTTTCACCCCGAATGTGCCGAAGCCGGCGCCGGCCATGCAAGCGGTTTCGGCAAAGTGGACGATGCCAGCCACGAACAAGGCACTCGTGGCAAATGCTCTGCGGGTCTTCCATCCGAACCAGGACATCGGCGAGCCGCTGACCACGATGCTGCGGGATCGTGGCTACGAAGTCGATCGCGTGGAGGCGGGCGTGGAGTTGTTCATGGACCCGAAGTTCACGACCTACAGTGTCATCTTCATTGAGGCACACGGGTCGCCCCTGGAGCCCCTCGAGACGGCGTTCGATGCGCTGCGCGACAGCATCCAGAAGGCGACGGGCATCGAGCGCGCACCGTGCGCCGGAGCAGAAGGTGGATCTCAGGTTCTGCAGACGACGACCGCCGTGAGCGAGGCTCTTGACGAAGAATACGCTGATGATCTTCGGCACGGGCGCCTCAAGAGACGAACATGCAAAGTGGTTCGTGACGGAAAGGTCGTCGGCGGACTCACCACGTATGCGATCACGGCCAATTTCATACGTCAACATCAGGCGAACGACTTTCCCGAAGGCACCTTCTTTGCTTTGAGTTCCTGCCGGGCCTTTGACAAGGATGGGAACAGCGAATGGAAGGACCTGATCTTCGAGAAGTCCGACTACGCTCGCGTCATGGGCTGGAACTACCGCGTCCACTACGCCAATTCGTCACTGGCCTACCTCGAGCTGTTTCAGGTCATGACGGGGAGCAACCTGGAGTTCACAGGCACGGAGTACGGACTGTTGCTGTTGGAAAGGAACGTCCCGCCTCTGACGGCCTGGTCACTGGACCTGACCTACGAGTATCTCCAGGCAAAGCGATATACGGAGTTCTCGTACCCTGCCAAAAACATCCATTCCTCTTTGATCTATGAGGTCGATCTCACGGATTTCGCGACGCAGGTAAACGTGGGCTTCCACTTCTGTCCCGAAATCCTCGATTTCGAGCTGTACAGTTCATTCTTTGGCGTGCCGACCCTGCGTGCATGGTCCTTGGATGAGGGCGCTCTCACGGTCGGCAGCGCTGAGTCGAACATCGGCAACAGGCAGTTTCCTTCGATTGAGCCCGGTGACTTCTGCCTTCCGTCGTTTCCGGTAGGCGCGTTCGGCACCATGACGCTGGAGTCAGACGGCCGCACAAGCCCACCGCGCCTTCTGCATCGCTGGGCACCGGTGTTCAAGGTCTCCGGCGGCCCCGTACACAACTTCGCCACGTACAACGTCACCTTTCAGCTTCATTGCAGAGCCATAGCGCCGCCGCGGGCGGGCTTCGCCGGGACCGCCGCCACCGCCATCGCCAACCCTCCGAGCAACAACTCCTTCTCGGAGGAGTTCGACCCCGGCGCCTCGTTGTTCAACTGGAAAGTCGAAGGCAACGGCACGTCCGGCGGGTACTACTACGAGAACGAAGGAGGCGGCATGAAGCAGATCGCTGCGGATGACCCCGGCTACAACGAAATGCGATCCGAGGATGGCAAAACGGTCGAGATTCAGTTCGCCGGAGAGCTTGAATACACGGAGAAGGTGACCGACCTCCAGACGGGATCCACAACGAGTTCCATCCAGACAATCTACGTCCAGATCACCATCCCCGCGGCTCAATTGCGCGATGACTGGACCCTCGCGGGTGGCACATATCAAGACGGCGACTGCAAAGTGACCTGGCAGGATGCCCCGGCAACGCCACCGTTTGACGCGGAGACCACACCGCGCTGAACGTCACTGGAACTCGTCTCCATCGAAGAGCATCCGGATGATCTTTCCGGGACAGGTGTACCGCGACATCTGCGCGCCGACGAAAGCCGGCAAGGGGTTGTGGATGCAAGAGTCCGCTGCGAAGGACTGGGTGACGCTCTGCGGGGCGTGGGAGGAGGATGGGATCCAGAGGAATGAGAAAGGATGTTGAGGCGGGACTGGCGTTGGCGAAAGGACGGCAGCGGCGTTCGGATGTGCCGCGAAACGGCAAGCCACTGGCACGCGGATGGAAGGGGGGACGGGCACGGCTCAAGAAACAGTGGCACGGGGCGGAGGGGCACTGCGCAAGAAGCAGCGGCACACACACGCCGTGCTTCGATTCACGGCCGAGCCGGACCGGAAGAGATTCACGGACCCGCCGGGAGGGCCGGTTGTCTTCGCACGTGGGATGGCCTACGATCGGCCGCGCCGTGGCCCACCCGATGCCGGCCGCACGGGCGGCGAACCGGTGGGCCGATGACGTCGAGTCCAACCCGAATCCGGGAGATGACACCCATGAGAAACCGTTCGTTCCACCTTTGCGCGTTCTGGATCGTCCTGGCCGTGGCCGCACATGCGGTCCACGCGGATGAATACCGTGTGGTTTCGCCCAACGGGCGCAACATCCTCACCGTCACCCGCACGGATACGGGCGTCCACTACGCCGTGCGGCGCGACGGCAAGGAGATCATCCGGCCGACGCCGATCGCCATCACGATCGACGGCAAGGCCCTGCCCGGCGACGCCGCGGTGGCGGACGTCCAGTCGCAGACCCTCGACGAGACGGTCACGCCGGTGGTGCCCACGATCGGCTCGGCGCTTCGCGAGCATTGCCGGGAATCGCGGGTGGCGTTCGCGTGCGGCGTTGCGCTGCGGCTGCGGGCGTATGACGACGGGGTGGCGTTCCGCTGGGAGTCCAGCCTCGGGCAGAAGGCGATCGTCGTGGATGGCGAGGCGCTGGCGTTCGGCTTCCGCAAGGATTTCGCGGTTTACTTCCCCAAGCCCAACGGCGAAGGGTTTTTCTCACACCAGGAGAACGAGTTTGACCGCCGCCCCGTCACAAAGTGCGCCGGACTGCCGGCCGGGCCGGTGCCCGCGCTGCTCGAGCTGGGCGGCGGCGACTACCTGCTGATCACCGATGTGAACGTCGAGGGCTACCCGGGGCTCTGGCTCCGGGGCGGAGAGAAGACCACTCTCGTGGCCGAGTTCCCGCGGTACCCGGCCCAGACGCAGCGGGACACCGATCGCGACGTCAAGATCGTGGAGCGCAAGCCGCACCTGGCGGAGACGGTCGGAGAACGCACCTACCCGTGGCGGGCGTTTGTGCTCGCGGACGCGGCCGGGCTGCTGACGAGCACCATGCTTTACCACCTGGCCGAGCCGAGCCGGCTGGCGGAGACGTCGTGGATCCGGCCCGGCAAGGTGGCCTGGGACTGGTGGAACGCGTTGAACATTCATGGCGTGCCGTTCCGGGCCGGCGTGAACCAGGACACGTACAAGCACTACATCGACTTTGCGGCGGAGAACGGGATTCCGTACATCATCCTCGACGAAGGCTGGAGCGTGCCCGGCCCGGAGAACCTGCTGAAGGTGGTGCCGGAGATCGACATGCCCGCCCTGATTCGGTACGGGGTCGAGCGGCGGGTGGGTGTTGTTCTGTGGATGACATCGACCGCGCTGGAGGCCAACTTCCAGCGGGCGTTCGAGCAGTTCGAGGCGTGGGGCGTGGCGGGCCTGAAGATCGACTTCATGCAGCGCGACGACCAGATCATGATGGATTTCCTGTACCGCGCGGCGGCCGAGGCGGCCCGCCGGAAGATGATCGTCGACTACCACGGCGGCCCCAAGCCGGCCGGGATCACCCGCACGTGGCCCAACGTGCTGACGATCGAATCGGTCCTCGGGCTGGAACAGGCGAAATGGTGCGACAAGGCCGACCCGGAGATGGCGGTTTTGCTGCCGTTCATTCGCATGGTGGTCGGTCCGATGGACTACACGCCGGGGGCGATGGTCAACCTGCAGAAAAAGGACTTCCGGTCGATGTTCAGCCGACCGGCCAGCATGGGCACGCGGGCCCATCAGTTGGCGATGTACGTGGTCTACGTCAGCCCGCTGCAGATGCTGGCGGACAGCCCGAGCCACTACCGGGCGAATCCCGATTGCCTGCCGTTCCTGCGGCGCGTGCCCGTGACGTGGGATGAAACCCGGGTGCTGGCGGCGGAGGTGGGCAAGGTCGTTGCGGTGGCGCGCCGGCACGGCGACACGTGGTATGTCGGGGCGCTGACGGACTGGACCGCGCGGGACCTCTCGTTGCCGCTGGATTTCCTGGCGGCCGGCCCGTATGCCGTGACGGCCTGGTCCGACGGGGTGAACGCGGACCGCTACGGAAGCGACGTGTCCGTGACCCGGCGGGAGGTGGACGCGAAGGGCAAGCTGGGCATTCACCTTGCCCCGGGCGGCGGCTTTGCGGCCATCGTGGAGAAGGCCCCAACGCCGTAGGGCGGCCCCGACAGGCTCCGCGCCGCAAGGTCGACGAAGCGGATGTGTCGGCCGCATCGACGGTCCGGGCTTCGGAGGGACATTCACGACCCGTACATCGCGTGATGGCCGGCGAAAAAGAACCGGCCGCGGGGCGAGTCCGCGGCCGGTGCGTGATGGCTGTCGTGTGTC
>CAZPHH010000141.1:0-6994 GCA_964586145.1 uncultured Phycisphaeraceae bacterium
TGACCCTGACGGATGCCGCTCTATCACGAAGGACTGTGCGAGCGGTCCGACGTGGAGTGCATGAAGATCATCCTGCTCGATCCCATGCACGAGCATGCTCGCGCCTTCCGTGCCATCGCGTTCGACCGGGCCGACCAGCCTGAGCACGACCGCATTGCGGCCGAGTGGCTCCTGCAGAACTTTCCCAACTCGCTATACGAGAAAGACCTGCAGGCCCTGCGGCCCCGCGTTTCCCCGGAGGCCGCAGAACCCGCTGCAGAGTGAAGACGAGCACGCCTGAAAGCCAACGATCCGCCTTCTCGTGTGATCTGCGGCACCGGCCCCGGCGGGAGCGCCGGCCGCCGCGGGGGACAAGCCCGCACGCAGGAGGGTCAGCACCCCCGGTCCGAAGCATGCATCACCGATCTGCTCGCTGCACGGTCCCTCTTCGTGGGGTCATGGAACCCGGCGAAGACAGGCCGGGACGTGATCGGCCGCGTCGTGACCCGGCTGGACGCCGTCGCCGTCGATGCGAAGATCCCACGGGCGCGACGGTCGCGTACACGGGCTGCGGCGGCGTTGCCTCCCCACACCCGCCAATGTCGATGTTGCGCTGGAGCGGGGCCAGCAGGAGTCGCTCGATGGCGCGGAGAGCTCCGTGCTCCTCCTCGGTGCAGAACGATACGGCCGTGCCGGTCGCGCCCGCTCGGCCCGTACGGCCGATTCGATGCACGTACGTTTCCGGATCTCGAGTCAGGTCGTAGTTGATGACGTGCGAGATGTCCTCGACATCCAGACCGCGGGCCGCGATGTCGGTCGCCACCAGCACCGGTGTTTGGGCAGAGCGAAACTCGGCCAGCGTCCGCGTGCGAGCCCCCTGACTCTTGTTCCCGTGCAGAGCTGCCGCCGGCACGCCGGCCCGCACGAGATGCCTCGCCACCTTGTCCGCCCCGTGCTTCGTTCGCGTGAAAATCAGGGCCCGTGTGAATGGTATGCTCTGCAACAGGCGTAGCAGCAGCATCGGCTTCTGGGGCCGCTCCACGTGCTGGACCCAGTGCCCTACCGTCGGGACGGGCGACGAGACCCGTGCCACCTGCACCGGAACCGGATCGCGGAGAATCTGGTTTGCCAGAGTCCGGATTCCGCTCGGCATGGTCGCGGAGAAGAGCAGCGTCTGGCGTTGCCGCGGGAGGTGGCCCAGAATCCGCCGCACGTCGGGCAGGAAGCCCATGTCGAGCATGCGGTCCGCTTCATCCAGGACGAGAATCTCAACGTCCGCCAGACTGACCAGCCCCTGTCCCACAAGGTCCAGCAGGCGTCCGGGCGTCGCAATCAGGATGTCGATGCCGGCCCGGACCGCACGGGCCTGCGGCTTCTGATTCACGCCGCCGAAAACGACCACCTGCCGCAAGCCGGTGTAGCGGGCGTAGTCGCCAAAGCTGTCGTTAATTTGCTGCGCCAGCTCACGAGTCGGACAGAGCACGAGGGCGCGGATTCGGCTCGACGGTTTTCTCCCGCGCCCGGCGGGCTCACTCAGCCGCTGCAGAATGGGCAGGGCGAACGCGGCCGTCTTGCCTGTGCCCGTCTGGGCGCAGCCCAGCACGTCTCGGCCGTTGAGCACGTGGGGTATGGCGGTGGATTGGATGGGCGTGGGTTTCGCGTAGCCGGCCGCGCGCACGGCCCGCAGGAGCGGCCCCGAAAGCCGCAAGTCTTCAAATCGCATTCAGAATATCTCTCAAGAACCCCAGGTGAAGATGTGTCGGACGCGCGCCGCGTCTGCCAAAGCCATCGGAACCTGGCTCTGCTCCAATGGCTGTCTGTCCATGGGAACTATTGCATAGTATCGGCAGAACCATGCCCTGTCAAGTGGCAGAAAGGGAAATAGCCCGCCTCAACGGCACGCATTCGCGGAATACGCACGCCTGGCCCCGTATTTCGTCGTTCGCAAGGGTCGGACCGGCAGGCCCTTGCTCGCGACAAGGCAAACGCCCGCCTGTCACGCCGGATCGCCCGGCGCCGCCGCGACCGCCAGGGCCTGCGGCGCCGGCCCTGGGGCGTACCGACGCGTGGGCCGCGGAAGAGACGGAATGTGCTCAATCGCCCAGTTTGTTTCCTGATCGGTCGCCGCGTCAATCATGGGGATGCGCGCGGTTTCCAGTCCTGCATACGGCTCAATGGGTCCGCGCTTGAGACGTCGTGCCCACACAAGCAGGCGGGGCACCGTCAGCAGCAGCCCCACTTGGCCGGCCAACTGGAACACCAGCCGCTTGCGTCCCACCGGATCCCTCCGCAGATTCCAGATCGCCCGCAGCGTGTTCAGCGGGTTGTAGAAGGCCGCATAGGCCCGCAAAACGTTGAGTTGCTGCTGCCACGGTCGAGGATGCCGGGACGCGACCACGTGATTCCCGTCCTGATACGCCTGGGGAATCACCCGGCCGCCGACCCGTTTGAAGACCGTTCCCGCCTTGCATGCGGGCTCAAAATCGCGTGTTCCCACGGCCGGGCCCAGGTAGGTGCACTGGTACGAAACAGCCCCCTGATCGAACAGGTAGCGCGCCTGGTTGAGCAGTCCGGACAGGTCGTTCTTGGGAGATCGCAGCGGCTGATCGTCACTGTGGATCATCATCGCCATCGGTTCGATGCCGAGACCGCGCAACAGCGTAAACAGCTCTGTCGTCTTGTTCGCCGTCTGCCCTTTGTTGACCAGCGCAGCGGTAATATCCTCGATGCCGAACCAGATGGCGCGCAGGCCGCCCGACTGCGCCAGCGGGAGCAGGTCGCGGTTCCTGTACACGTCCGCCTCGGTGGCTTCCGTGAAGAAGCGAATCCGTTTGCCCAGCGGCTCGCCGGCCACCTGTGCGCCGGCCAACTCCGTCATCAACTCGATCACGGTCTGGCGGTGGTTGAAAAAGTTGTCGTCCGTACTGAAAAAACTGCGGATGCCGAAGTTTTCGTAGATATGCCGGATTTCCGCGGCCAGTCGCGCCGGACTCTTGTGGCGCCACGTCCGCTGGTTGACGGCCGGGATCGGACAGTAGGAACAGTTGAAGCGGCAGCCCTGCGTCGAGATCAGCGACGCAATGTTCGAGAGCCGGCCCACCCGCTCGGCCGAACAGGGGCGCGGCGACAGCGTGCGCCGGCGGTGCGGAGGCTCGATCAGCCGGTATCCGGCGTCCGGCATGGGTAACTCGTCCAGATCACGCACAAGCCGCTGCACGCCCGTATTGACCGCCACGGGCTTATGCGATGGCGCATCCGGAGACAGATAGACCAGCCCGGGCACGTCCGCGAGCGTGCCCGCTCGCCGCACATTCTCGAACGCCTCACGAGCCGTCTCCCCTTCGCGACGGCCCCCAAGCACGGTGTGCAGCAGATCCAGCAGTACGAACGCCTCGCCGGTCACCACGCAGTCGGCTCCGATGCCAGGGTCCGGCCCCAGTTCGAAGAAGTCGGTCGGTTCGTAGATTGCCTTGGGCCCACCGGCCAGGATGAGCGGGCGATCCGCCCCCATCCGGTGTGCGTCGCGGATCAGGGCATAGGCCCGCTCGGCATGCACCTGCATGGCCGACACCAGCAGGAGGTCCAGGGGCCGCTCGTTCAGCCGCATGAGGCTGGGAAGCACCCGCGGGGACCACTGCTGCAGCACGATCCGGAGGTTGGCAAAGCCGGCATCGTGCAGCGCATCTCCCAGCAGGCGAACGGAGCAGGGCGCCATTCGCTTGTCGGCGTACCAGAACGGCAGCATGCGCGTTCGGAAATCGAACGCGTACACGATGCCGACGGCCAGATCGTGCCCGTCGATCATCCGGCGCAGCACGTCGACCCGTTCGCGGAACGCGCCGTCCGGAAGGTACACATCATCCTTGAGGCGACGGGGAAGTTCCATGCCATCAGGCCTCCCGGCAGGCAAGTCAGCGCAGCGTCAGCCGCGGGCCGGCCTCTGTGTTTCGGATGTCCAGGACCATGTCCGCCATGGCCCGCGCCACGGTCTCGTCCAGCAGCAGCACACCCCTTCCCCGGTGAGTGACGGTGGTATCGGTGGGGCGAGCCTGGTCCGGACGCAGGACCCACCCGCCCTCCCGTCGTATGAACCGCAGGGCGGCGTTGTTCGCAACCTTCTTCTCAATGAGTTTCTGCGATAACCGATCGCGTGCCTCTTCTGTTACCGTGAGCATGTTGGCTACTCCTTCGTCAGGGACGCACTCGCGCCGGGCAGCGTTCACCCGGTTGCGTTCAAACTTGCTCTTCCGACTCCGGCACAGCGGTCCGCAGCCGTCAGAGACCACCGGCCGGCTTCCGATCGCTCCAGATCTCCCTGGCCACACGATCCGCCAACAGGTACACCTGCACGACCGTACCCGTCGTAAACGCGGTCACCAATGTGCCGGAGGTCGTCTCGACTTCCGCGGCCGCCTCGCGCACCTCGACGCCGGTGATTCGCCGGATCTCCCGGCGAAGCGGCTCCGCGGCATTCGCGAACAGTTGCCGGTGAAACTCCTGCACCTGGGCAGCGCCATCCGGGCTGCGAGCCATGGCTCGCTCGGCAGGGGAAAGGGCCCCGTGCAGCGTGATCACCAGCGTGTCATCGCTCAGGACGACCGTGACCGACTCGGGTCCGTGGCCCGTTCTCTGTCGTTCGAACGCCCGCGCCGCGTCGGCGATCTGCTGGGCGAGGGTCCGCCTGGGCTCATCCATCGAGCGGTCCTTTGAATGGGCTGCGGCAATCCAGCCCCGCAAAAAAGAACGCCGGCGCGGTCGAACGCACATGGGATTCGACCACGCCGGCTTACTCGTCAACAGGCCTCCCGGCACAACCGGGCTGCCCTTCAATCAGTCATCCGACGATTTCGCGGAGGCCCGGGCGGAACTCCGCGTACGGTTGAACGAACGCAAGCCCCAGGCCTCGATTACCCCTCCACCCTAACGTCTGGAATGGAAAATGTCAAATGGACTCCTACCGAGCTGGGGTTATCATGGTTTGCCGTCGCCTTCCAGGTAACGCAGACACGGTTGGACGCTGTTGGTGCGGGCTGTCGGAAGGCCCCCGGTGAACCTGCGAGGCTACGATGAAGACTCAGGGCGAAATCGAAGCCGCCATCTGCGAGGGAATGAGCCGTTTTGAGCAGGACTACATGGGACGCGGCCCGAAAGACATCCGTACCCACCTCATAGGCGATCTCGTGATCGTCCGGCTCCAGGGTGTCCTGACCGCCGCGGAGCAGCAGCTCGTGAAGTCGCTTCCGGCCGACAAGGGCCGGGACCTGCTCAAACAGGTGAGGGAGCAGTTGATCGAAACCGCCCGGCCAGTACTGGAAACGCTGGTGCAGGCGGCAACCGGCGTCGAAGTGCGCAGCCTGCACCACGACATCAGCACCGTGACCGGCGAGGAAGTGGTGCTTTTCACCCTGGCCGAGCCACCCGCCTTCCGCGGAACAAAGAAGCAGTAGGCTCCCCGGCACAACCTGCGGGTTGTTGGAGCCCCCGGACCGTCGCGGGGAGCCGGGATGTCGCGCAACCTGCGCCGATGCCTCTCTGGAGGAGTGAAGGTCGCGCTGCCAGAAAGGGATGACCATGTGAGCCGTCTCGTGTTGCACGCCACGTGGTTAATCGTGGTCGTTGCCCCGCTCAGGGACGGCTGCCACATGTCCGCTGCAGACGAACTGGATGGCCGCGGTCCGCTGTGGGCCCAGCATCCTGCAGAACCCCGCAGCAATGTCTTGGCCGTGCGATCCTGACCGACCCACAGCAAGCGACGACCGTCTGCGTTGATCTGATGAATCACGATCGGGTAACTGTGCCCTTTCTGGAACTGTGCCTCATCCACCTCGATGGCGGTGATCCCGTTCAAACGGCGGTGCGCCAGGCCGTATTCCACCACCCAGGCCACGCTGCGGTACACAGAGCCTACCAACTCCTCTGGACAATCGACACCACCTCTCTCCAGCTCAACCGACGCCCCCGGGTGGCCAGGAACACGGCACAGGCCCGGGTCCGCTTCCGCTTGCCGTCGCCCCAGGGAACCTGCTCGACGGTGACCCCGCAGCGACCACAGTCCACCCGACGCATCGCGCAGACCAGAATGACAGGGATGGCCCACCGCGGCACGAAATGAAAGTGCCTTGGGGCCAGGGTGTCATAGCCCGGCTCAGGCGGCCCCAGCCCGAGCACACCGGGCGAGATCCCGTACGGGGGCGGACCTCCACTTCCATCCGATCGTTCACCCACTGACCCTTCCCGTACACGAAGCCCTTGACCCGATGCACCCGCTTGAGCACGGTCTTTACCTGCATCGTCCCGGGTCTCCGGGGTTGGTCTCTTGGTCGAAACCAATCGACCGGAACTTGGGACGACGCTTTATTCGGTCAGCTCACTACACGTCCGCCCGTGATCTCGGTACCATAAGCCCGCCGGGTGAAACAGCGTCAGGCTCTGCGGGGGCGCAAACTGACAAGGGATAACTCGGCCGACGGTGTGTCCAGCGCGCCCGCCCCGCGGTAACACGGCAACGGGGCGTTTTCATCCCCAACGCTTGGAGCACCGGAGCCTATGCCTCAAAGAATCCCGGGGTCTGGGGCAGATCCCCAGTTCACCCAGAGATTCTGCTGAAGAGCCAATAAAAAGGATTGAACCTTGAAGACAACGACTCTGTCTCCGGAACTGCTCCACAAGATGGATGCGTACTGGCGCGCCGCCAACTATCTGTCCGTCGGCCAGATCTATCTCTACGACAATCCGCTGCTGAAGAAACCGCTCGCGCTCAAGCACATCAAGCCGCGACTGCTTGGTCACTGGGGCACGACGCCGGGGCTGAACTTCATCTACGTTCACCTGAATCGGGTCATCAAAGAGCACGACCTGAACGTTATCTATGTCACCGGGCCCGGCCATGGGGGGCCGGGATTGGTGGCCAACGCCTACCTGGAGGGGACCTACAGCGAGGTGTATCCAGACATCTCGCAAGACGAGGACGGGCTGAGGCGACTGTTCAAACAGTTCTCCTTCCCCGGCGGTATTC
>CAZPHH010000142.1:0-6954 GCA_964586145.1 uncultured Phycisphaeraceae bacterium
GTCCCTCCGTCCCTTCGTCCCTTGGGTTGCGGGCGCAGCCCGCGCCATGAGACAGTGTACCCGATTTGCCCGCCTTTGCTTCTCGATTTTGGATTTGCGCCGCACGCGCCGTCACATGTTCCACCACGCCAGGTCGATCTTGGGGAACACGCTGTCGTGGATCTCGCCGTCTCGGAGCTGGTGCTCTTCCAGCGGGGAAATCTTGTTGCCGTCGAGGATGCGGTCGATCACGTTGTTCACAATCTCGTATCGGTTGTCGTGCAGCGCGAAACGGCGAATGCCGTAGTCCACCGCCTGTCCGCGGGCCACCACGAACGGCCAATCGGACGCTTGGAGCAACAGCAGCTCCCGCGCCGCCCGCTCCAGCAGGTCGCGAATCTGCTTGTCCTTCTGCCAGGGCAGGTGGTACGTGTTCCGCCCGAACTTTGCCTCCGCCCGGTACTCGACCTCCCACATCCAGCGGGTCCGGTCGTTGATCCAGACCCGATTGTCGCTGCCCTCACCCCAGGAAAACTCCGGCAGCCGGTGGAACCGCTCCGGAGGCCGGCGGGTGAGCTCGTCCTGCACGGTCGAAACATGAACCTCCGGGTCGTGGTGAAGGTTCAGCAGCAGGTCCCTCAAGAACCGCGGACCCTCAAACCACCAGTGTCCGAACAGCTCCGCGTCGAAGCTTGCGATCACGACCCCCGGCCGGCCGTACCGGTTGCGGTGGTCCCGCAGCGTCTGCCGGATCAGATTCGTGAAGTGGCCGGCCTGCTGGTGGATCACGCCCGGCACGTCGTCCGGATAGTACGGGTCCTTCTCCCCGAGGCCCGACTGGGCGTGGGTGACCTTCCAGTAACGCAGTCCCCGCCGTTCGCCGTGCTTCTTGTGGAACTCCAGGTAGGCGCCGGTGCCGGGGTATCCGATCCACCCGGACCACACCTGCTCGCACACCTCGCGGCAGCGGGCGTACGCGGCGAGCACCGCGCCGTTGGACGGGCTGCGCAATCCGACCGGGCCGACGGTGGGCCGCCAGTCGCCGCATTCGTGAATGAACCGCTTGCGGTCGTCGGAGAGCTGGTCGTAGAACAGCCCGGCCTTCTCGTCGCCGATGTTCGTCGGGACCAGCGGGTCCTCAATGAAGAAGTGCGTGATTCCCTCGTCCGCCAGCATTTGCTCGACGGCCAATCGATCCCGCGGACCGCCGAAATCGACGGCCGGGTACCACCGGCCCGCGGGCCGATACGCACACTCCGGCAGCCACAATCCCGTGGGCTGGATGCCGAGAATCCGCCGGGTGGAGGCGATGCCCGCCCGAATCTGCGCCCGTACGCACGAATCCTCCAGGAGCAGCGGCGTGTACCCGTGTGTGGCGTGCCCCGTGAGGATCTCGATGATTCCTTCCCTGGCCCAGCGGCCGAACGTGGCGGGGATGTCCCGCTTCATCTCTTCAAATTGCTCGGCGGTCCGGGCGTACCATTCGCCCCAGCGCTTCGCCAGGTAGGCGAAGTGCGCCTCATCACGGGATTCGAATTCCTTCCGATCATGCTCGGCCCGGGCGATGCGCTCCTCCAGGTACTCGCGGAAGCACTGCTTGAACCGATCGTGCGCCATCTGCTCCAGCAGGATCGGCGTCAGGCCCACGGTGATGGCCGGCCGGCCCCCCAGTTGGTGCACCTCGGCGATCATGTCCAGGATGGGCAGGTAGGTCTCGGCGGCGGCCTCATACAGCCAGTCTTCGCCGTGCGGCCAGTATCCGTGATGCAGCACGTACGGCAGGTGCCCATGGAGAACCAGACAGAAGCTGCCCAGGGGTTCACTCACAGAAAGTCCTTTCCGTACAGAAGGTTACGGGCCCAATTGGCGCAAACGACGATGACCGACCCTCCCCCCAACCTCGCGAGCAAGTGAGCGCGTTTACCGGTCCAGGCAGGCCCTGTCAAGGTCAGGCCAGGCCTGGGCCGGCGGACTCATCGTTTTCCCACCATCCCGCCCGTCAGCGCGAACCGCATGGCCCGCTCCATATCCATGTCGAGCGGTTCCACGCTTGCCCGCGGAATCATGACCGTGAATCCACCGAGCTGGTAGCTCATGGGCAGGTACACCGCGACGGTCTCCTCCGTGCCCAGTGCATCCGGCACATCGCGGAAGTCGTCCCGCGTGACGAACCCCATGAGCTTCATCTCGCTGCCCGGCAACGTGACGAGCACCACGCGTTTCGCATCTTCCGTCGCGCTGCGGTTCATAAAGTCCGTCAGATCACGGACTGCGCCATAAATGGTTTTGACGAGCGGGATGCGATCCAGTAGCCGCTCCGCACGATGCCAGATCCACTTGACGATCCAGGTCTGAAACAGCAGGCCGATCGCAAGAATCAGCACGATCCCGATGGCCAGGCCGACGCCCGGCACGTAATACTTGTCGGGCAGCACGAGCTTCACGCCCCGACCCAACAACGATTCCAGCATCGAGGCCAGCCAGTAGATCACGTAACACGTGATCAGCAGCGGAGCTACGACAGCCAAGCCCTTCAAGAAAATCTTGTGGAGTTGCCGGTACATGGGAACCACCTTCAAATGATCGGCGCCGTCGCGTCGTTCTTCTTCCGACGCACTCCTGACGTGCCCGGACGGTACGCCAGGGGCAGCCTACGCCACCCGGGAAACGCTGTAAAGCCGAACGTGCCTTCGAAGGAATCGCAGCGTGTGACTGCGTGATTGCACACGGCCAGCGCGCGAAGGAGACCGGGGGGGCATCACCCCCCGGCCTCCGATGTGGGCGGTCGCCAAGGCTGTCGTCCGGCCTACTTCGGCTTCGGCACGTTGCTCTTCAACATGCGGTAGCAGGCGTACAGCTTGGAATTGGCATGCTTGATGGGCAGGCCGGGTTTCACACCCGCGGCCTCCGCGGTGTAGATCACCATGTGGTAGACGTACACCAGTTCCGGGTCGGCCTTGCCCTCGAATGCGACGAGGACGTCAAGAGAATACTGTGTCGGCTCCTGGGTGAGCGGGGCGCGCTTCCAGATCTCCCAGTCCTTGCCCTCCACGCACGCGGCGTAGGGAAGGTGCTCATCGTCGTATTCCCGAGCGCTCCACTTCGGGTTTTCCTTCAGGAACTCCAGGACGGCCTTGGCGATTTCATCGGGTTTGCCCGGGCCGGCGTAGTCCTTGTTGTGGCCGGGCCAGGTCAACTCCTTCAGCACGGTTTTCCACAGGGGCAGGGCCGCGGCCGCGGCGGCCTCGGCCTTTTGGATGGCTTCATCGTACTTGCCGTCCGGGTTCCAGAGCTGGGCGAGCTTGTAGTACTTGACGGCGCCTTCCGCCCGCGCGTACTTCAGTTCCAGCTTCTCCTTGTTGTCGGCGGCAATGCTGTCCGACACGCGCAGGGCGTCCTTGGCCCAGGCTTGCGCCCAGCCTGCGATCTGCCGCTCGCGCTCCGCGAAGTCGATGCCGTACGCCACGTTGGCGGCCTGGACGGCCGGCATTTCGACGTCTTCCAGGTTGGGTACCTTCTCGAACACGTCGTAGACTTTGAGGTTCGTGTCGCCATAGCGCTCGCGGAACCGAGTCCGCACGGGTTCGAATCGCTTCTTCCAGTCTTCCCAGGCCGTGTGGATCACCACTCCCTTCTTCTTCACGTCGGTCTCCGACAGGAAGTTGGACTGGTATTCCTCGCACAGGGCGGCCAAGGCTTTCCAGTCTTCCTGGGCCTGCGCCACGTCGATCGCGGGTCCGGCCGCTTCCTGGGCCTTGGCCTTTTCCTCGGCCTCCTTGGCGGCCTTTTCCTTCAGGAACGCGGCCATCTCGGCCTTGACCTGCGAAAGCCGCTCGGGCTGGGCGTCGATGTATGCCTGGGCCTCGTCCAGGTCCGGATGTGATTCCACGCCCTTCTCCGCCGCCACCTCGCGGACCTTCTTCAGGGCCGCCTCCAGCGCCGGGAACAGCTTCTCGATGTCCGCGTAGTAGTCCTCCACGGATTTCGAGAGTTCCATCGTTTTCGAGTTCTCGATCATGCGATACGAGCTTTCGACGGCGCGCTGCGTGTCCTGGAACTCCTTCATCGCCTCTCGCACCGGGTAGGGCAGAGTGGCCGGCTTGTCTGCCTTCGGCTTGTCCGCGGCGGCCGGCGCCGCGCCGGATGCAGGTTCGCCGGTCCCCATTCGCCGGGCCAGGTCTTTCTGGAGCTTCTCGTATTTGTTCCGCAGGGTCTTGAGGTTCTTATGCCCGGCGTCCGCCTCCTCGATCTTCTTGAGCAGGGCGCCCGCCGCGTTGAGTTGCTCCAGGGCTTCCGCGTTCTTGCCGTTGAACATCAGCCGCTCCGCCCCTCGCAGCGTTTTGTCTGCCTCCTTCGCCCAGTCGTCCACCTCCCCGGCTGACACGGAAGCGGCCACCCCGCCGACCAGCACCGCCGTCAGAACCAAAACAGACACCGGTCGGATGACCGCCTGAGCACACTTCCCGATCGACATAGTAATACCTCCTTGTTTCCCCGGGGACATGTGTGACCCTGTCCCCCACTTCAGCCCGGCCCGACGCGGGCGGCCTCCCCGGCCGGCTTCGCCCCCAAGACCGCGCAGGGACGGCACGGACAAGTCCCTATCGTCGGCTACGGGGCCGACTGCGTCAACCACCATCGAGTCGTATGGGGCTTGCCGGACACCCGTGCCGTCCTGCCCGGCGGACCGGTTCCCCTGGGGCGGCCGCACGCCATAATACTCGTCATGGTCCGCGGCGGCTCGCGGGTGCGATCGCGCGAGCCCTCCCGGCCCGCGGTTTCACGAGGCGAGCGCGGGTGAGGGAAGAAGGGACCACCGGAGGTCGAGCAGGTCCGGTCAGTGGTTCATGGACGCTGACACGGGAGGTGTCCGATGGATGCGGGATTGAAAAATCAATGCGTGCTGGTGACCGGAGCGTCCGGCGGGATCGGTCAGGCCATCGCCCGCGCGCTTGCGGCAGAGGGCGCCTCACTGGCCCTGCACTACCGCACGAATGCCGACTCCGTGCAGACTCTTCGTCGCGAACTGAGCGTGCCGTGCCTGGCCGTGCAGGCAGACCTCCGGGATGAGCGACAGGTCGACGCCATGTTCACGGCGATCCTGGGCCGGTTCCCGCAGATTCACTCCGTCATCGCCAACGCGGGCATCTGGAACGCGGGGGCCGTGCCTTTGCACGAAATGGCGCTGGCCCAGTGGCACGCGACCCTGAAGTCCGATCTGACCAGTGTCTTCCTGACGTGCCGGGCCTTCCTTCGGCATCTGGCGGAGGTGCCTCGCGAGTCCGCGTCCATCGTTCTGGTCGGCTCGACCGCCGCTCTGTTCGGCGAAGCGGATCACGCCGATTATGCGGCGGCCAAGGCGGGTATGGCGTACGGGCTGACCCGAAGCGTGAAGAACGAAATCGTGGGGTTGGCGCCGCGCGGTCGGGTCAATTGCGTATGCCCGGGCTGGACCGAAACGCCCATGGCCGCCGGGCACGCGGATGATCCGGCGGTCATCCAACGGGTGACATCCACCATGGCCTTGCGGAAGATCGCCCGGCCGCAGGACGTGGCCGCCGCCGTCGTGTTCCTGGTGTCCGACGCGCTGGCCGGTCACATCAGCGGGGCGATCATCCCGGTGGCCGGAGGAATGGAGGGCAGACTCCTCCACCCCTGATTCGCCACGCCCCTATGGCACGTCCGTGACGGCGCCGGCCGTCACCACCACGTCGGTGGCCAGCACCACGTCTTCGTCGAAGTACTTCGTGAGGGTGTACGTGCCCGCCGGAGCGGTGACCGCCACCTGTGGGTCGTTGTACGAGGCCACGAGTTCTCCCCCGACATAGATGTCATAGGCCAGCGGTCCGTTGAACCGGATCGCCCCCATCGGCACGGTCGTGACCTCACTCGCGACCACCTGCACGTCTGAGGCGTAGGTGAACCGGTCGTTGAAGTACTCTTTCAGCGTAAACGTGCCGGCTGGTGCCGTAATGATGATGTCTGGGTCGTTGTAGGTGGCGAACACCTCCTCTCCCGCTTCGTCATAGATGCCGTACGTGCCGTCTGCCGCGCCGGTGACGGTGGTCAGTTCAATACCGCCCATTTCCACCGTGGTGACCTCACCGGCCGTGACCGTTACGTCCATGGCGTACACGAAGTCGCCGTTAAAATACTCTTTCAGTGTGAACGTGCCGGCCGGGGCGGTGATCAGAATATTGGGCTCATTGTAGCTGGAGTACTCGGTGGCTCCGGTCGTGTCGTAGATGTCGTACTCGCCGTCCGATGCGTTCGGCACCGTCACGACTTCGAGGGCCCCCAGCGTTATGGTTGTGGTGACCCCGGCCTCGATCGGTACGTCTGTTGCGTAAACGAAATCCGCGTTGAAGTACTGCGTCAGGCGGTACAGGCCGGGGGCGAGGGGAATCGGCTCATGCGCCTCCTGGTACGTAAGCACCGAATCCGTGCCGGCGGCCCGGTAGATGTCGTAGTAGGTGTTTGTCGCCCCGTCCACCGTTTCCACTACCAGCGTGCCAAACCCCGGCGGACCGTCCGGCCCGTCGGCCGGCGGCGCGGGATCGATCTCGGTGTTCAAGGTGTCCGGCGGGTCCGAAGCGGCCCCCGGCGCGCCGGTCTGACAACCGGTCGCCGCGCAGATAAGGGCCAGAAGGGATGCCAGGATCAGGAACTCGTGTCGATGGAAAGAGCGGAATGTGTGCATGGTGCCAGAATCTCCCGTTCGTGTGGTTTGCCAGTGACGGATACGAACAGATACGTCACCCGGTCCATCGGTTGAGAGATGCTTCGGATTGAGCAAACATTCCCGGACTCGGCGTTATCGGGCCTCGCGGTCGCCCGGCGGCAGCATGGCTCGGGCAGCCGTAGCCGGGTGGCAGGCCGTGGCGCCGGCTTTCCGGATGTGGGACCGGCTGCTTTTGTGGGACCGGCTTCTGGTGTGGGACCGGCTTCTGGTGTGGGACCGGCTTTCCAGCCGGT
>CAZPHH010000143.1:0-6882 GCA_964586145.1 uncultured Phycisphaeraceae bacterium
GCCGATGCGGAAACCAGACCGCAGGCAAACGGCCCTGCACGCGATCGCGGCTCACACCTCGATAACGGTCCCGTCCCGCCGGGCGATCTCCAGGATGGTCCGCGAGTCGTCGGTTTCCCACTCCTTCTCCCCGCAGGCGACGGGTTCTATGCGGGAGTCGGTCTCGATGCGCAGACGCCAGAGCGCCGCGACCACCTCGTGTGAACGCGGTGGTTCCAGGGCCGGCGAAAGCACGACCACGTCGATGTCGCTCAGGGGATGGGCGTAACCCGTAGCGTGCGATCCGAAGACAACCGCCCTGCGAGCAGGGATGCCGGCGCGTGTGGCGGCCTGCAAATACTCGCGCACTACTCGTTGAATCGGCTCTGCAACCATACGTACGCCTCCCTCGCTCGCGCCAGCTCACGCCGGGCCAACGTTCCGTCCGCTACGGCAGGCTCGGAATCCGGATAGCGACCGGCCAGACAGTACGCCTGGAACTCGCCCAGCACGGCCAGCACGTCTTCCGGCGGCTCCAGCCCGGCCTCCCGCATCAGCCGCAGCAGATCGTGCGAGCGGGGTGGCACTTCGCAGGTCTGACTGACCAGCAGTGCCTTGAGCACTTTCTCCAGGGCCAGGTGCAGCAGGAACAACCCAAAGCCCCACCGACCGTTGGCAATCAGCAACTCTGCCGAGCCCATCGCGTCTTCGGCGCCCGTTCGCCAGCATCGAACCTGCTTGTCAATGTCAAGCGCCATGACTTGTATTGTACCGGCGCCGAACCGGGCCGAAAGCCTCAGGCCCTGGGCCGCTGCAGGCCGATCCGGGTGCAGCCCAGATATGGTGGTCAAACTGCAAGCGCAGCCTGACATGCGAACCGCTGACGACAGGCCAGCCGCGGATCCGAGCGAGCCGGCCGGCCGGCGACGTGCTCTCCGGAACGCTCAACCGTGGACTGCGTCATTATACCAGCCCGGCCGGGATGGCGGAGATTGTCTTTGTGATCGGCAGGCGCTCCCGGCACAGGCACACGACGCCGCCTTCGCATGCGCCGGGCGCCAGCCGGTCCAGGGCCGAGAACGGCCCGGCCCACTCCCGCCGGGGGCTGGCGGACTTCCGGACCTCCACCGGATGAATCTTCCGGTCCAGCACCAGCAGCAGGTCAATCTCCCTGCCGTCCTTACGAGGGAGCCGGCCGGCATTCCGTCGTAGCCTGGGGGCTAGCGCACGGGCATCGGCCGATTTGCAGTGGGATTGCAAACCGGCCGATGCAGAAGAACTCGTCCCCCCCCCGGGTAAGCTCAGGCCGTTGCGGCCTGCTGGATGACGGTCTCGATGGCCTCGGGCGACAGCTCGCGCAGCGACGTCACCACGCGGTGGGCCCGGTTCAGCGAGTCGGCGGGATGCGTCCCGACCAGCGCGATCGCGGCGCAACCGGCCGCCAGGGCCGCCTCGACGCCAGCCGCTGCGTCCTCCACAACCGCGCACTGCCCACACGGAAGCGCCAGCCCCCCGGCCGCCCGTTGGAAGACCTGCGGGTCCGGCTTGCCACGGGTGACCTCGCGGGCGGTGATGAGTGTCTGGAAGTACCGGCCGATCCCCATGCCCTGCACCACCAGCTCCACGTTTTCCGGCGGTCCGGACGAGCCGACGGCCAGTCGAAACCCGGCCGCATGGCAGGCCCGGATCAGCTCCACCGCCCCGTCCACCGCCGGCACGGCGTGGCGAATCAGATCGCGGTAGAGTTCCTCCTTGCGATCACTGAACCGGCGAATGGTCTGCGCGTCGTCGTGGCCGAACAACGCCGGCACAACATCCTGATTCTGCCGGCCGAACGTGGCCTGGAACTGCGGCCGGGTGATGGGCCGGCCGATCTCCTCGGCCAGTTGTCTCCAGCTCTGCCAGTGCGGCTCGGCGGAATCCACCAGCACGCCGTCCATGTCGAAGATGAGGCCGTACGTCATCATATGCTGCAACTCCGCAGGCTTTCGGGACTCCCGGGGGTGGGCCGCCGGGGCGTCGTATCATACGGAAACGGCGACGACCGGCCAGCGGGGATTGCGAGCCGGGCATCCCGGTGGTATCAGATACGCCATCGACCCCGGTTGGCGCGCGGGGTTGGGCGAGTTGGGTCCCTCTGACAAGGAGATGCACGATGAATCGAGCCATGCGAGGCCTGGTCGGGCTGGCGGTCGGCATGACGGTGATCATGGCCGGGTGTGCCCAGAATCAGGAGAAGATCGAGGCGCTGGAGCAGCAAAACGCCGATCTGATGGCCCAGGTAAAGAACCTGGAGGAACGGAACGCTCAGTTGAAGAGCGAGATGGAGAACGACAAGATTGCGCTGGCCCAGGCCGACGCCCAGCATACGAAGATGAAGCAGAGCCTGGATGAGGCAAAAGCCATGCTCGAGAAGCTGGCCGCCGACATGGCGGGGGCGCAGGAGAACGCGCTGCAGGCCAAGGCGCAACAGGAGGAGGCGGCCGCCAAGGCGGCGGCACTGAAGAAAGCGGTCGAAGAGGCAAAGGCCTCGGCCGAGGAAGCCGCCAAGCGGGCCCAGGCCATGGAAGCGGAGCTTACGGAGCTCAGAGACTTCCGGCAGGCCCAACTGGAGGCCAGGAAGCCCGAGCCCGCCGAAAGCGAGGCGGCTCAGGAGTAGTTCCCGTCCGTCGACACGCCTTGGCGGAGCTTATCGACATCGATGTCCGGTGCGCACTGCGGGGTCGGCTCACGCGTGACACGGCCGTAAGCCGGCCCCCGCTTCGCTCACAACGACCCGGGACGCGCCTCCTCCGCCCCGCAGGTGGCTCGAAGAAAGCACCCGCGACGCGGAGGGGCCGGTTTCCCGGATGGCCGGGCGCGGGTCAGCGCTTCCGGTGAATCAGGGCCAGGGCGCCGAGGGCCAGCGTCAACAGCGAACCCGGCTCGGGGACGACCACGGAGATGCTGCTGGGGTCGAGCCCCGTGCTGCGAATGCAGATTCCCTTGATCACGCTGTTGTTGTCGAGGGCGGCGCCGCTCGCATCCAGCAGGTCCGTGATGGAGAAGGCCATTCCCTTGATGGCCTGGTTTCCCACGCCGGATTTGTAGCCGGTATCCCCCCAGACAGCCGTGGAGAAGCTGATGGCCTGGCCCAGAGTGTCATCCGGGAAGATGGCCTGGATGGTGCCGGAATCGTTGCCGCCGTTCTCAAAAATGAAGAAGTCCGGGTTGTCGCCATTCTGGTCCGAGAACAGGCCGCCGCCGAAGTCGACGATGTTGTGCGGGTTGTACTCGCTGGCGAAGCTGTTGATGTTGAAGTTGTCGGCGTTCTCGACCGGGAATCCCGGTGTGCCGGTTCCGGTGTAGGTTCCCGAGCCGATGCCGGTACGGAGATCCTCCACGTCGGCCGTGTAGGCACCCACCGTGACGCTGGTCAACAGGATGGGATTGGGTCCGGAGCTGCCCGTAGCCGTGATGCTGGTGATGGGAACCAGAGCGGCCTGCGCGACCGAAGCCAACACCACTGTCGTACCGATCGTGACCATGACAAGAGCCTTTTTCATTGTTCCGTCCTCCGTTTGTGCTTGGTGTGAGAGATACCCGATCCACTATCCCTGGCTGCATCCGCCAGGAAACCTTTCCGCGATCACCGTAATTCGCTTCTTTCCACCGGCCATCGGATCGTTGTCCGATCTCCCGTTTCAGAACCCCTGGGCGGGTCTACAAGACGAGAGAGTGCATGCGGCGCGATCCTGCCGCCCACACTCTCTCTCCATCTCCCAGTCCCGGCCCGGCCGAAACCTCGCGGAACAACGGCCCGGCAACCGGGTCCTCGTCGGTCTGTCCCCTCCGCCAGGCGCTTCCGATACCCTACGGCCCGCAACACCCGGAGGGGGGAGCCGGACAGGTCGTGGGCATCCACGTCTGCTCGGACGAATCCCAGCAGTAACACTCGCCCGCCTTCCAGATGAAGGCAGCGCGGGTCATGCCGGCCAGGTCATCGTTGCAGCCGTCCTTCCAGGCGCAGGCGTAGCCGATCATCTCGCACATCTGGATCCGCCCGTCGCCGCACGTGCCGCACGAGCAGTCGCCGCAGGATCCACAGGCCCCTTGCAGGGTGTCCGCCGCCATCCGTGGACACGTGCTCGAGCCGTTGGACTGGGCAAAGATCCACTCCCGGGTTCCGGACGTGATCCCGGTCCATCCGGACGCAGGCGGGTTATGGTCGCACGTGGGGAACTCCGAGTAGATCAGCGAGGTTGCCGGTTCCGGGTCGTCCCCGCTCTGGCTCGGATTGTCCACGTAGACCAGGGGCGTAGATTGCAGGCCGCTGAAGGCGGGGTCCAGCATGCCCAGCATCCCGAGTGAGCCAGCTCCGTCGGGATCGGTCGCGTCTGGCAGGGCGTTGGGCACGGTGGTGTCCAGGGCCCCGTGGATGGCCCAGATCGGCGTCTGGCGCAGCTCGGGCAGACGGTTTCGCGGACCGCTGCCGGCAGCGGCGATTGCGGCGGCGAAGCGGCCAGGGTGACGGGCGATGAGGTCCCACGTGCCGTACGCCCCCATGGAATCGCCGACCACGTAGAGTCGACTCTCGTCGATGTCACCGGCGCGGATGCCCAAAACGCCGGCAAGCGTGGCGTCGTGGGCGGGATCGGTCAGGTAATCGAGAAGTTTTTCCGTCAAGTGCATGTACTCGGAGTAGTTGTTGCCGGGCACGTTGTTCTGATCGTACGGCCCATCGCCCCAGTCCGTCTCGACCCAGCGGGCGTTCGTCGGGCACTGGGGCACCAGCACGAAGGCATTGCAGAGGGTTGGATGCGTCCGTGCCGATCGAGCGAAGAACCGGGCCGTCTCCCGCATCAGGGCCTTGTTGTCATTCCCACGGGCGCCGGCGCCGTGGAGGTATAACACGAGCGGATACACGGGGCCGCCGCCCGGCGCGTAGCCTGCCGGCCAGCTCAGCCCGAGGGGAATGGTGCGGGTCGAGGTGCCGGCGATGCTGAGGTCTTCGTACACCGCCTTCTCCCAGGCGATGAACACCCCGTCGACCGTTTCGCTGAAATCAGCGATGGCGGTGAGCGATTGTGCCGGCACCGGGGACGCAACGCCCGCCGTGGCCAGTGCCGCCAGGGATAAGCCGTACCAGAACCTCATCCGGTCCCGTCCTTCCGAATGCGTCGCCCGCGACGCCACTTGATGAAACTCAGCCCCACCAGACTGGCCAGGGCGGATTCCAGAATGGCCAGTCCACAGGGCAGGCGGAAGCGAGTACGCGACGTGGCGGCGGCCACCGGCGGGGACGCCGGCTCGCACGCGTCGCCGATTCCGTCACCATCGGAATCGGCCTGGTCCGGGTTGGGGACATCCGGGCAGTTGTCCTCGTCGTCCGGAACACCGTCCCCGTCCGCGTCCGGCACCGGCTGAAATGGGGGCGCCTCTTCGCACGCATTGCCGATGCCGTTCCCATCTTCGTCCGCCTGATCCGGATTGAATACATCGGGGCAGTTGTCGCACGCATCGCCGACGCCGTCTCCATCCGCGTCCGCCTGGTCCGGATTGAATACCTGGGGGCAGTTGTCGCATGCGTCTCCAATGCCGTCGAGATCCTGATCTGATTGGTCTGGGTTCGCGTCCGCAATGCAGTTGTCCAGGCAATCGGGAATGCCGTCTCCGTCGGTGTCTATCGTGTCATCCTCGCCCGGGCACACGTCATTGCAGTCGTCCACACCGTCGCCGTCCGTATCCCGCTGACTGCATGAACACCCCACCGCATCCACGGCCTCCCCGAGCGGCGTGTCCGGACATTCGTCCAGGCTGTCATCCACTCCGTCCTGGTCCATATCGAGTTGGTAGCTCGCGCAACCGTTTGCATCCACTTCGGCCCCCAGGGCCGTTTCCGGACACAGATCGTCGGCGTCGCGAACGCCATCGCCATCCGCATCCAGAATCACGCTGCCTCCGCTCCCTCCGCCGCCGCCGATGAAGGCACTCAGGCACTCGTCACCGTCCAGGACAAAATTGAAGAGACCGTCGAACGAGATCACGCCGTCGAAGCACTGCACGCCCGTCGCGCCGGGCGGCGGAACGACGGTGCAGGTCACCTGGGTGGGAATATCGGGGGCGAAGAACGGCCCCCACTTGACCTTATGACTTGCGTCGTCGTACACCCCGCCGTCGCTGATGTCCGAGACATGGGTCCAGCCGGTGGGAGGCGAATCCTCCAGCCCCATGGCCGTCGTACCGGGGGGCGCCTGGACGGCAATCGTCACCGTGAACGGCACGCCGGGCACGTATTCGTCGGGCAGATCACGCCGGGCACAGTCTCCCGGCGCGATGCACGTACTCGCGATTTCACTGCACAGCATGCCCGGGCACGGATCCTCGCCCGGCTCACAGACGCCCTGGCCGTCGCACGTTTCGGCCCCGTTGCAGAACAATCCGTCCTCGCAGGACGTACCGGCTGCCGCGTATTGGTCGGCAGGACAGGCAGCAGAAAATCCCGTGCATACTTCCGCCACGTCACAGTCACCCGCCGCCGGTCGGCACTCCGTGCCGGCAGGCAGGAGCCCGTCGGCCGGGCAGGCGGGCGAAAGCCCGTCACACGTCTCCGCCGAATCACAGGGACCGGCTGCCGGACGACAGATCGAACCGCCAGGTTTGACGTGGTCCAGGCAGGCTCCCGCCCCGTCGCACGTATCCGCGGCGTTGCAGGCGCTGCTGTCCGGATCACCGCAGGCGCTGCCTTCCGGCCGGGGCGACCACGCTGTCTGGGTCACCGTAACGTTGCAGTGTTCGCACTCGTTCGCCGCATTCTCGTCACCGTCCGTGTAACACTCGCCCGCAATCAGGCATGCATCCGCCACGAGTGATGCCTCGCACGTGTGCGTGGTCGGATGGCACGTGTCCATCGTGCAGGGCACG
>CAZPHH010000144.1:0-6778 GCA_964586145.1 uncultured Phycisphaeraceae bacterium
ATGTCCAGGTACTCGCCGCGCGGAATGGAATCGAGCGCCGACCGATGCAGGATGTTCACCCCCATGCTCACCAGGTACTCGTACCGCGGCTTCTCCCGGTAGGCCACCAGCTCGCCGTCGTCGGCCACGTCCAGCACGCCGAAATCAATCCGCACCTCCCGCGGAAACACGCCGATCGTCGCGGCGGCGCCGCTCTCCACGTGATCGCGAACAATCGCGGCGTAGTCCAGCGTGGTCAGCAAGTCGCCGTTCATGACCAGAAAGTTCTCGCCCGGGTCCTTCACCAGGGCGATTGATCCGGCCGTGCCCAGCGGCTTGTCCTCCACACAGTATTCGATGTTCAGCCCCAGCTTCGATCCGTCCCCGAAAAACGCCTGGATCAGGTCCGCCAGGTGATTGACGGCCAGCGTCACATTGCGGAACCCGTAGTACCGCAACTGCCGCAGCACCACTTCCAGGATCGGCCGATCACCGATCGGAACCAGCGGTTTGGGAAACACCGTCGTGTACGGCCGAAGCCGCGTTCCCTTACCGCCGGCCAGAATGATCGCGCGAACGTCCTGCATACGCTGCTTCCCGCCTGAGTGCCGCAGTCAGACCGCGTACACCTCCGGCCGATACCGGTCGATGTTCCGCCGCACCCAATCGATGGTTTCGCTCAACCCCTGCTCCAGGCTGAATCGCGGCTGCCAGCCGGCCAGTTCCTTCGCCTTGCGATTGTCGCTGATCAGCCGCATGACCTCGCTCTTGCCTGGCCGGACGCGCGCGGCATCCGTCTCGATCGGCAGGTTCGGCTTGCCCACAAGCAGCAGAATCGTGCGTACCATCTCGCCGATCGGCGATCCGTCGCCCACACCCAGGTTCACCACCTGCCCCACCGCCTTGTCGCACAAGCCGACGGCGATGAAACCCTCGGCCGTGTCCTTCACAAACGTCATGTCCCGCACCGGGTCCAGCGACCCCATCCGGATGCGATCTCCGGTCAACGCCTGGGAGATGGCCGTCGGAATGAAGGCCCGGGCAGACTGCCTCGGCCCGAACGTGTTGAACGGCCGCACGATCACCACGGGCAGGTCAAACGCGTTGTGGTACGACTCCGCCATCTTGTCCGCTCCAATCTTGCTCGCCGAATACGGCGACTGGCCCTGCAGCGGGTGCTTTTCATCGATCGGCACGTAAAGGGCGGTGCCGTATGCCTCGCTGGTGGACGTATGCACCACCCGCGGCGTACGCTCATCCCGACAGGCCTGCAGCACGTTCACGGTCCCTTCCACGTTCACCCGCACGTAGTCCGCCGGGGCCACATAGCTGTACGGAATCCCGATCAACGCCGCCAGGTGAAAGACCGCATCGCATCCCGACACCGCCTTCCGCACGAAGAACGGATCGCCCACGTCCCCCGCGATGATTTCGATGGACTTGCGGGCCTCCGCCGGCAGGTCGGCCAACATGCCGATGTCGCCCCGCCCGTTGTACCGGACGAACGCCCGTACGGCCGCCCCGCGTTCCAGCAGCGCCTCGACCAAGTGCGACCCGATGAAACCACCGGCACCGGTCACCAGAACTCGCTTGTCTGCCAACATAGGATTCACCACCGAATCGGACACGCCGCTCCGCCCATGCTACCGCCCGGCACTCAGCACTGCCGCAATACGCTCCGCGGCCTTGCCGTCCCATTTCTCCGGCACCGACCGACCTGACGGAGGCCCCGACCGGCACCGCCGGTACGCCGAGACGATCCGCTCCGGGTCCGACCCCACCAGCGTGTTCGTCCCGCACGTCAACGTCACCGGCCGTTCCGTGTTCTCCCGCAACGTCAGGCACCACACGCCCAGGATCGTCGTCTCTTCCTGAATGCCGCCGGAATCCGTCAGCACAACCGCAGCCTTGCCCATCAACCGCAGAAAATCCAGGTAGCCCAGCGGCTCAACAATCCTTAGCCCGGCCATCGCACGCAGACGCTCGCCCAACCCCAGACGATCCAGGTTCGCCAGCGTCCGCGGATGGATCGGAAACACCGTCGGCAAATCCCGCTGAATCGCATCCAGCGCGTCCGCGATCCGCCCGAACGACGCCGACCCGTCCACGTTGCTCGGCCGGTGCAGCGTCAGCACGTTGTACCCGCCCCGCTCCAACCCCAACTCGTCCAGGATTCGCGACTCTTCCGCCCGGGCCAGGTTCGTCCGCAGCGTATCGATCATCACGTTCCCGACGAAGTGAATCTTCTCCTCGGCCACACCCTCCCGCCGGAGGTTCTCGATGCCGCTGGGCTCGCTCACGAACAGCAGGTCGGAAATCGCGTCCGTCAGCAGCCGGTTGATCTCTTCCGGCATCGTCCGGTCGAAACTCCGCAGCCCCGCCTCCACGTGCGCCAGCCCCACCCCCAGCTTGGTGGCCACCAGGCCGCAGGCGATCGTGCTGTTCACGTCCCCCACCACGACCACCCAGTCCGGCCGCTGCTCCGCCACCACCGGCTCGAATCGCCGCATGATCTCCGCCGTCTGCACGGCGTGGCTGCCCGATCCGACCTCCAGGTTGATGTCCGGCTCCGGAATCCCCAACTGCCGGAAGAACAGGTCGGACATGTTCGCGTCGTAGTGCTGGCCGGTGTGAACCAGGACGGCCTGGATAGCGGGATATGCCCGATACGCCCGCATCAGAGGAGCGATCTTCATGAAGTTCGGCCGAGCGCCGCAGACGTTGATGATTTTGACCATTCCGGTCGGACCACCTGCCCCAGACAGACTCCGTCCCCGTCAGTTGCAGGTGATATCCGCCCGTAACCGACTGACGAGTAACAAGTTACGGCCGCCCGCAACGGCCGCAACCCCACTTATATATCGGACATACCGCAAAGCGTCTAGAGCCGGCTGGGCCCCCGAGACGAGCGAGAGCGTATGCCTGCTGCTACGCTCGGCCACGCTTGGCAGTTCACCGCGACGGCAGGCTCAAAAAAACGCTGTTACTCGCCCTCTCCAGCCCTTCCATCCTCTCGGGCCGCGTCCCAAAGGCCCAGCATCAGCAGTATCCAGACTTGCGTGGCCCAGCGCGCCGGGTCCAGGCCGGCACAATGCCGAACAAGCCCCTCGAGTCGGTCCCGCTTGAACAACTCACTCAACAGGCCGAACCGCGACAGGATCACATCGTCCCGCATCTCGCGAAGCGGACCACGCAGCCAATCCAGACGCGGTATTTCAAAACCCCGCTTCGGCGCCCGACACACCGCCGCCGGCAGGTACCGCCTGGCCAGACGGCGCAGCAGCGGTTTGGTCTGAAAATCGTGGAGCTTGAGCCGCTCCGGAAACCGCGCCACCGCCTCCACCAGAACATGATCCAGAAGCGGCGACCGCGCCTCCAAACCGTGGGCCATCGTGGCGATGTCCATCTTCACCAGCAGCTCGTTGGGCAACACCACCCCGAAATCCCGCGCCAGCATGGCATCCAGGCCGGTTCCGGTGCCTTCGCCCGCCACGCGCGACGGCGGCTCCAGACCCCGCCACCAGTCCGACGAGGCCAGACCTTCCACGGTATCCGCCGTCATCCCGTCCACGGCCCAAGCCAGATACCGTTCCTGTGGCTGAAGTGACAGACCCCGTGCCAGACGATGCAGAAACGCATAGGCCGTGCGGAACGAACCCGGCCGAGGCAGGCGCCGAGCTGCCGCACGCCAGATGCCCTGCGGCAGCCAGCGGGCCCCGGACTCCAGCCAGGCCGCCACGTGCCGGCGATAGCCGGCGAACACCTCGTCGCCGCCGTCCCCGTTCAGAACCACCTTCACCAACGGCCGTGCCGCTTCGGCCACGCAGTACGACGGGATCGCCGAGGAATCGGCGAACGGCTGGTCATACGCAGCCGCGATCTTCGGCAGCAGCGTCCGGGCGTCCGGTCGGACGACCAATTCGTGATGCTTCGTGCCGTATCGGTCGGCCACCTGCCTGGCGAGCGGCCGTTCGTCAAACGCACCTTCCTCAAACCCGATGGACAACGTCGTAACCGGCCCGCCGGCTTCCTGGGCCGCCATGGCCGTAATCAGCCCGCTGTCGATGCCGCCCGACAGAAACACCCCCACCGGCACGTCAGACCGAAGGCGTAGCCGGACGGCCTCACGCAGCAGGCCGTCAATCCGCTCCACCGCCTCTCGATCCGACAGACGTTCCTTCGGCCCATACGCCAGCCGCCAATACGGGCGCGATGCGATCACCTCGCGATCGCGCACGATCAGCACGTGCCCCGGCGGCACCATCCGCACCTGCCGATAGATCGTGCGCGGCGCGGGCACGACCATCCACGCCAGGTAGTCCAGCAGGGCCTGACGATCGATGTCCAACGAGCCGTCGTGGGTAGCCACGAGGCCCTTGATCTCCGACGCAAAGCAGAATTCGTCCGGCGTCTGCGCGTAATACAGCGGCTTCTTGCCCGCCCGGTCCCGCGCCAGCAGAAGCTGGCGCTGGCGATCATCCCAGACAGCCAGCGCGAACATTCCCCGAAGCCGCGTGACGAAATCCGGTCCCAGCTCCTCGTAAAGATGAACAATCACCTCGGTATCGCTCGTCGACCGGAGCGTATGTCCTTGTCCGGCCAACTCATCGCGAAGCTCGCGGTAGTTGTAAATTTCGCCATTGAACACAGTTACGACCGACCCATCCTCATTGGTGATCGGCTGACGGCCGCCGGGCAGATCGATGATGGACAGCCGCCGGTTCACAAGGCCTAAGCCCGCCGAAGGTTGCGTCCAATAGCCCTCGTCATCCGGGCCGCGATGGGCCAGCGCCGCCGCCATCGCCCGCAGGCGGGCATCATCTGGTTGTCCCCAAATGCCGGCGATTCCACACATGCAATTGGCGTCCGCTGCGAGAGACACGATAACCGCTAGACGACGGCAGGTCACCCGTCGGGCGAGATCGACCGACTTTGCCCCAAACCCCAAGACCCGAGACTTCCGGTGAGTGATGGATCCCATACCGAGCCCGGCCCAGGGCGAAGGGCGGCCCGCGGTCGGCGATGAAACGTCGTGTTGGCCTCGGCTTTACAGGCGCGTGAAACCGTCGTCGCGGTCTCGGGGATCAGGGTTCGGACACCCCCCCGGACCGGGAACCGCGAACCCCCTGCAGGGCCGCCGCTTCGTCACGCCCCCGGCGATTCGGTAAACTGCTCGATGCCCTCGAACAAGGCGGAGCCGATGCGGACCATGGTTGCCCCTTCCTCAATGGCCCACTCGAAATCGTGGCTCATGCCCATCGACAGGTGCCGCATCTGCGGCGTGCCGAATCGTTCGTGCCGGAGCTCCTCCAGCAGCTCTCGCAGCCGGGCGAAGCAGTTCCGCACCCACCGCTCATCCTCGACCAGCGGGGCCATCGTCATCAACCCGATCAGCGAAAGGTGTTTCAGCGTAACAATCTGTTCCGCCAGGTGAATGGCCGCCCCCACCGCCACCCCGAACTTGGTCTTCTCGTCGCTGACATTCACCTGCATGAGGATCGGGATGCGGCGCTCCAGTCGGTCCGCCTCCGCGTCCATGTCTTCCGCCAGGCGCAAGCTGTCCACCGAGTGGATGGTCTGAACCCACGGCAGCACGGACCGAACCTTGTTCCGCTGAAGGTGGCCGATCATGTGCCACCTCGGCCCCGGCCCCTCCTCCATCAACGACGGACCGCGAAGCCGAGCCGATGATTCGTGCAGCATCGCCGCCCGCTTGGTCAACTCCTGCACCCGGCTCTCCCCGATGTCCAACTGCCCCAGCTCCACCAACTGCCGGATCACATCCACCCCGACGTACTTCGTGACGGCCACCAGGGTGACCTCGTCCGGCGACCGACCCACCCGCGCGCAGGCGGCCTGGATGCGGTCTCTCACCCGCTTGAGGTTCTCCGACAGGTGTCGCCGTATCGCGGTGGCCATGCGTCGTCCCAGGGCTCAGGGCTCAGAATCCGGCGCGGATTGCACGCGAGTGGATCATAGAACTTTTTCACAGACCGTCCAGTGGTTGACGATTGTCCCGCCCGCTCTCACGATGGAGGGCCGATGCCCGCGATGGAAGACATCATGGTGGAGCCGCCGGCGCCCGGCCAACGCGCGGACCCTGTGAATTTCTTCCGCAGTCCCGGCCCCGTGGAGCTGGAAATCGGCTGCGGCAAAGGGAGCTTTCTGCTTCGCCGGGCGAGAGAGCACCCGGAGGTCCGGCTGCTCGGCATCGAGTGGGCCAACAAGTACTACCGCTACGCCGCCGACCGCATGGCCCGCTGGGGCGTGGAGAATGTTCGGATCATGCGAACGGACGCGCGCAACTTCGTCCTGCACCACCTCGTGCCGGAATGCCTCTCGGCGCTCCACGTCTATCATCCCGACCCCTGGCCGAAGACGCGCCATCACAAGCGCCGGCTCTTCCAGCCGGACTTCGCGGCCGTCGCCACCGCCACCTTGAAGCGGGGCGGCCGGTGGGCCATCCAAACCGACCACGAAGACTACTTCCAATGGATCCGCGACGTAATGGCCCGCCAGGACGACCTGGAGTCGATTCCCTTCGACGACCCGTCCTACGGCGTCGTGGCCAACCGCGTCCAGACGAATTTCGAGATCAAGTACCTCCGCGAAGGCCGCGCCGTCTACCGACTGGCCTACCGCAAGAAATGATCCCCGCCCCCTCGTCTCTGGGGCCAGCCCCCCTTCTTTGTGGGACCGGCCATCCCCTGTGGGACCGGCTGCATATGTGGGACCGGCTGCAAGTGTGGGACCGGCTTTCCAGCCGGTCGGGGAGCCCCGTCCGCTTCTCCGGCACGTC
>CAZPHH010000145.1:0-1586 GCA_964586145.1 uncultured Phycisphaeraceae bacterium
GGAGACTCGAAACTAGAAAAACAGAGACCGGCTGGAAAGCCGGTCCCACAACAGAGGCCGGTCCGCATGGCATCGAACCGGCAATCTCGTACAATGGCGGCCGATGTTTCGGAGGAATCGGGACTGGCCGGGGCCGTGCCGGGCCGACGATCGGATCTCTGACCAGCCGGAGGTGCGTCCATGAAAAACCGGTGGGTTGCCTTGGCGCTGTGCGTCGTGCTGGGGGTCTCGGCGACGACGCTCGGCGTGGAAGCGAAGGTGGTGAAATTCACGACGGCGGATGGCGTGGAGATTGTCGCGGACTTCTACCCGCCCAAAGCCGAGAAGCCGGCGCCCACGGTCATTCTGCTGCACATGTATCGCTCCAGCCGGGCGGCCTGGAAGCCGCTGGTTCCACACCTGCATGACGCGGGATTCGCGGTTCTGGCCCTGGACCTTCGCGGCCACGGCGAAAGCGTGAACCCGCGAAGCGAGCGTCTCGCCCAGAGGGCGGCCGAGCGCGACCCCGGCCTGTTCAACGCCATGCACAGCGACGTTTTCGCGGCCTATGAGTTTCTGTCGAAGCAGCCGCAGTGCGACCTGTCGCGACTGGCCCTGGTCGGGGCCAGCGTGGGGTGCAGCGTGGCGCTGGATTACGCGCGGCAAGACCGGTCCGTGGATGCGGTGGTGTGCCTTTCGCCGGGCGAAGGGTACCTGGGCGTGGATTCGCTGAGCCACATGGCGCAGATCGCGGAGAAGGGCGGCAGGGCCGTGTTGCTGATGGCGGCCCCGGGCGAACGAAAAGCGTGCGACGCCCTCCAGGCGGTCTACAAGGAGGCAACCGTGGAAATCACTGCGCCCGGCTCGAAAGACGGAGACAAGGCCCACGGCACGAACCTCTTCGGACAGGTGGACGGCGTCGAGAAGCGGGTGACCGGGTTCCTGGTTTCGTATGTCGGTGAACCGGGCGAGGAGCCCGTTGTTGCCGACGTACAAGGGGATGTGTATTACGCAGCCGATAGCGAAAGGGCCGAGAACATCCCGGCTGCCCAGAAGAGAATCTTCTCTTCCAGGGCGGAGGCCCGGTCGCGCGGGCTCAAGGCGGGCTCAACGCCGGCCTCGGCGCCGCAGAGGAGTGCAGCCGACAAGCCTTGAGTGGGGGGCTCTCGCACGGTGCTGACCATCGGATCGCTGCAACTGGACGTTCCTTTCGTGCAGGCCGCGCTGAGCGGCTACAGCGACCTGCCCATGCGCCGCATGGCCCGACGGTTCGGGGCGGCGTACACCCTGAATGAGGTGGTGCTCGACAAGCTCGTCGTGCAGAAGGGCAAGACGCGGCGGCGCATTCTCCACGTGGAGCCGGACGACCATCCCGTGGGCGGGCAGCTCATGGGGGCGAACCCGGACGCCTTCGGCCCGGCCGCGGCCGACATGGTGGCGGCCGGGTTCGACGTGATCGACATCAACTTCGCCTGCCCGGTGAAGAAGGTGCTGGGCCGGTGCCGGGGCGGGTTTCTGCTTTCGCAGCCGGCGACCGCGCTGGAGATTGTTCGCGGCGTCGTCTTGGCCGTGGCCGGCCAGTGCCCGGTGACGGTCAAGATGCGCCG
>CAZPHH010000145.1:1686-6400 GCA_964586145.1 uncultured Phycisphaeraceae bacterium
TGCATCGGCAACCCGTGGATTTTTGCGGATTGCCGGGCTCTGTATGCCGGCCAGCCGCTCCCGCCGCCGCCGTCCGTGCCCGAGCAGGGGCGGGTGATTGCGGAACACTTCGACGAGGTGGTTCGGGTTTATGGGGAAGCCCACGGCTGCCAGGTGATGCGGAAGTTCGGCATCAAATACAGCGCGCATCATCCGTGCGCCGTGCGGGTCCGTGACGACTTCGCCGTGGTCAGGACAGCCGAGGCGTTCCGGGCGGTGATCCATCGCTGGTACTCTGCGGAAAGGGACTGGCCGGCGGTGGTTCGGCACGACCGGCACGGGGAGGACGTGGCGGCCGGGGCGAGCGCCGGCACGGACTGAGGGCGGCCGGGGCGTAGATCGATCGATGCGACAATTTCCGACGGGGGGCAGGCTTCTGTTTTCAGCCCCAGCTTCTTATCCTGTCACGCTTTGCGGTTGGCCCACATCCCTGAGGAGGAGCCTGGAATGCGTTCGATTACGACTCTGGTTGCGTTGGGGTTGCTCGTACCGAGCGGTTGCGCGATGGCCCAGACCACGCAGGCCACGCAGCCGTGGACCCAGCTTTCGCTCTCCACGTGCAACGTGGATTCGTTCCTGAAGGCCAACCCGATCGCGGACGGACGCGGGGTGGTGATCGCCGTAATGGACACGGGGGTGGACCCCACCATTCCCGGCCTGCTTCGCACCTCAACGGGCGAGGTGAAGGTGGTCGACGTGCAGGACTTCACCGGGCAGGGGGACGTGGAGTTGCAGCGGATCCGCCCGGATGACGTCACGGGCAAGCTGGTCCGGCCCGATGACGAGGGCCTGCCCATCGAGTACACACCCCCGCCCGTATCCGGCGCCGAGCCGATCTACTGGTTTGGCATGTTTGATGAGTCGGTGCTCGTCAACAGCGGCGTGTCGGACGTCAACGACAACGGGCAGACGGACGACCAGTTTGCGATCTGCGTCGTGTCGTACCCCGGCGACGGGGACGATGACGCGGTCTTCTACATCGATACCAACCTGGACCGCAGCTTCGCCGATGAGAAGCCGCTGAAGAACTACTGCCTGAAGTACGACACCTTCACCTTCCACCGCGACAAGCCGGAACGGCAGATTGCGCCGCTCGGCTTCGCGGTGAACATCTTCCTGCGTGAGAAGAAGGTGGTCATCCACTATGACGACGGGGCCCACGGCACGCACGTGGCCGGAATTGCTGCGGGGTGGCAGATCAACGACCAGCCGGGCTTCAACGGCGTGGCGCCCGGGGCGAAGGTCATCAGCCTGAAGATCGGCCAGAATGCGATCGGCGGCATCAGCGTCACCGGCAGCATGCAGCAGGCTTTCGAGTACGCGGCGAAGTACTCTCGCGAGCACGGCGTGCCGGTGGTCTGCAACCTGTCCTACGGCATCGGTTCCACGCTCGAAGGGCAGTCGGCCATCGACCGATTCACGGACGAGCTTCTGCGAAAGAACCCGACGATGGTGTTCTGCTCGTCGGCGGGCAACGAGGGCCCCGGGCTGTCCTCTGTGGGAACGCCGGCGGCGGCCACGTCCATCATCACCGTGGCGGCCCTGATGGCGGCCGACTCCGCGCGAGACGTCATGGGCTGGACGCTCGACGGCCCGGTGGTGGCGACGTTCAGCTCGCGCGGCGGTGAGCTGCCCAAGCCGGATGTCGCCACTCCCGGGTATGCGACCTCCACCGTGCCCCGTTGGGTGGAAGGCGGCGACTTCTGGCGGGGGACCAGCATGGCCTCGCCCTACGCGGCCGGTCTGGCGGCGCTGCTCATCAGCCACGCCCGCGGCGGGGACGCAACCACCGTGGTGCGGGGCTGCGACGTGAAGCAGGCCCTGTGCCTGGGCGCCCGGCCAGTGGCGGGGGCCACGCCGCTGGACGTGGGATACGGCGTGCCGGACGTGGCCAGGGCGGCAGACATTCTCCGCGAACTGGTCAAGGTGGCCGGGCAGGATCCGCTTCTGGGCTATTCCATCTCCACGGCATGTCCGCACGGTCCCGGCGGGAAGGCCCCGGCGGCGTATTGGCGAAGTCTGTACTTCCCGAAGGACCAGCCGCAGACGTTTGAGATTGAACCGGTGTTCGTGCCGGGCACGGACCAGGCCGTCCGTACGGATTTCACACGCCGGTTCGAGCTTGTGAATTCCAGCGATTGGTGCGGCACGCCGCAGCAGCACATTTACCTCCGGAGCGACCAGTCGGCGCGGGTGCAGGTGGAGTATCGGCCCGAGAAACTGCAGGAGCCCGGGGTGTACACCGGGTACGTGTCGGCCATGCACGAGGGGCGGGAGGCGTTTCGCCTGTTAAACACCGTGATTGTGCCGCACCGCGTGTCGGCCGAATCGAACTACACGCTTCGGCTGGACGGCCGGCAGGCGGAGGGGTGGACGCCGGATCGCTTGTTTGTCTCCGTGCCGCCGGGGGCGAGCGCCATGTCCATGAAGCTGACGGCCCCGCCGGACCAGCGATCGACGGCCGGCCTCGTAACTATCTTTGATCCTGAAGGTTGGGGACAGCGAAACCGGATGATGCGGCTGAACACGGATGAGGGTCGGCGGGAGGCGGTGTGGACGGTCTCGGACGAGCTTTCGCCCGGGGTTTGGGAGTTGTGCGCGCTGAACGATCGGCCCGACCGCGCGTCGCCGTACAACCTGGAGGTGCGGTTCTTCGGATTGCACGCGGAGCCGACCGAAATCACGTCGTGGTCCCGGCAGAAGCCCGGGTCGCCGCCGTCGGGCGAGGTGACGATCACGAACGTCTTCGACACGTACGTGCCGGCCAGCGCGGCGGGTCAGATCGAGGGTTTCCGCAGGCAGAAGGAGGAGGAGTTCACCGGCCGCAGCGACACGGTCGAGCAGAGCATCACGCTGGACGCCAGTTTCCGGGCGGTGCGGGTGAAGCTGGAGCTGAGCAAGGCCGACTACGCCGAGATGACGGACATCGGGGTGCTTGTGCTGGATTCCGACGGCGAGGCGATCCACGACGGGGCCTTCGAGGAAAACACCTACGAGGCGACCGTGCGGAACCCTTCGCCCGGCGCGGAGAAGACGACGCTGACGCTCCAGATCACGGGTGGGTTTGCGGTGGAGGACGACGAGCGAAAGACGCCCATCACCGTGAAGGTGGACCTGCTGCTGGCGGAGGCGATCAGCCTGTCGGTCAAGCGAGGCGGCAGCCCGGTGACGGAGTTCGTGCCCGGCGTGCCGACGAAGCTGGGTTTCTCGTGCGAGAGCCTGCTGCCGGCCACCCCGCCCGGCACGCATCCGGTGGGCTACCTGGAGTTTCGCGAGCGCGGCACCAACGTGCCCCTCGGCCGCGTCCCAATCGAGATTGAGTGACGGTATGAGAGGCCGGGGTTGCTCTTGCTGCACACCGCCGGCGAGCGGTTTCGCGGGCGGTCATCCGGCGTTGTTCTGCCCGTACAGCCGCGGCGTGGGAGAGTCATCTGCAAAGTGCCCCCTGCGTCAAGACGAAGGGGGCACTGTCAGAGTTCTGCCGAATCGGTGTGTGCCGGGCCCTACCGTCGCCACCGTAACAGCAGCCCACCGAGACCGAGCAAGAGCAGCGTGCCCGGCTCGGGGGTGATTACGAACGCCAAATCCAGCGACACCTGATCAGGATCCACGAGTTCGTTCCAGACGATGGGTTGCGGATCCTCCGGGTCGAAGAAGCCGTAGACCGCGTCGTCGTTCCACTGCGTTGTGGAAGTCTTCCAACCGAAATCGTAGGACCAGATGGTCGTCTGCAGGCTGAGCCAGTAGATCGTGTCCTGCACCTGGTAAAACGGGTCGATGATGTCCTCAATGTTGACCTGGAAATAGAGGTTGTGGTCGTTCGGGAAGTAGGTCGGTGGCGGGTTGTTGGGATTCGGCTCAATCCATCCCTGGTCGCCGGTTCCGTACTGTCGAACCGTGAATTCCGTCTCACCGAACTGACGTTCCCAAAGCACGTTGCCAGGCATGCTGAAGAGCGGCCCATCGCCGTCGGGATCGGGGATATCACTATGGATACGCACGAGAATCGTTGCGATTTGCCCGATGTTGTCGCCTGCCCAGGAACCCCAGAAGTGAATGTCGTCCACATCACCATCACCTCTGCATTGCCAATCGTCGGCGAGAATGTTCGGGCGATCCACGTGCACGTCCCAACCATTGGGATCGGGGAGCTGGGGCGCGTGCATCTTGTGGGCGTCCCCGGGATCCCAGTCGGCGGCGAGGGGCGTTGCCAGCATTGCCAATGCGCCAAACGCCAAAGCCATTTTCGTTTTCATGTTCTTTCCTCCGTTTGTCAGCCAGATTGGTGTGAGAGCCGATTCAGCAGACGTTCACCAGACAACTGTGGTTCGGCGACATTGCCAACCACGCAGTTGCTCCTTCAGGTCGATGCCGTCCCCCAGCGATCTCGACCAGTGGTGGGTCGTCCCCGGTCGTTATATGCCCCAACGCACGTACGCATCGCTCGTCGGGGAAACGGATATCCGTCAATTGTCAAAGCTGATGCCGGTATTCTACTCGGACGAGTTGGTGGCTTCAATGACGAACAGTGTCGGCCGCCCAGCACCGGGTCTGTTTGCTTGCGAAACAGATTCAGGCCTGCAACTGATGCATACGCGGCAACCACTCCCACTTGTCTTCTCTTAGCACGTTTCTAAACCCACGGCCTCTGGCCGTGTGACCCGAATAGCTTCGG
>CAZPHH010000146.1:0-5974 GCA_964586145.1 uncultured Phycisphaeraceae bacterium
TCTACCAACTCAGGAAGGAAAGCCCCCTTGACAACAGGCCGATATATCCTATTATCCGGATGGTCGGATGGATTGGAAGACGCGCCATGAGAGACGATCTGGTGTTCAAGGCGATGGCAGATCACACCAGGCAGGCATTGTTGCAAGTGCTTTTTCGCAATGAGCTTAGCGTGTCAGAGCTCGTCGAGGTCCTGGGGCAGCCGCAGTCGACCGTTTCGCGGCACCTTCGGGTGCTCCGCGAGGCGGAGCTGGTCTGCGAGCGGCGGGATGGGACAACCGTGCTCAGTTCGGCCATTGTGCCGGGGGCGACCGGAGAGGCGGATGGCCTGCACGCTCGGATCGTCGAGTGGGCCGGGCAGCAGCCGGTGGCGAAGGCGGTGGCACGAAGACTTGATAGTGTGCTACGGCGTCGGTCGGCCCGGTCGCTCGGGTTTTTCGAGGATGTCGGCCAGCGATGGGACCAGATGCGGATCGAGTGCTTCGGCGAGCGATTTCACCTGGAGGCGCTGCTCTCGCTGCTGCCGACGGATTGGGTGGTGGCCGATATTGGCACCGGCACGGGCTATCTGTTGCCGGTCTTGGCCGATTGCTTTCGCCGGGTGATTGCCATCGATCCGGTGGAGACCATGTTGGGCGTGGCGCGAGGAAGGCCGGAGCTGGCGAATGCGGCGAACGTGGAGTTTCGGCAGGGGGACCTTTCGCGGTTGCCACTGGAGGATGGTGCGGTGGACCTGGCCATCGCGGTGCTCGTCTTGCATCATGTGCCGTCGCCGGGGGATGCCGTGCGGGAGATTGCCCGGGTGGTTCGTCCGGGCGGCAATGTGTTGATCGTTGAGCACCAGGCGCACGAGTTGCGGGAGTTCCACGACCGCATGCAGGACCGCTGGTGGGGTTTCGCGCCGGATGAGTTGGAGGCCCGGCTGGCGGCGGCGGGTCTGCGAGACGTCCGCCGGCGGACGCTGGCCACGGCGGAGCCGACGGGGAAGGCGGCCGTGGAGGCGCCGGATCTGTACGTGATGACCGCCACCCGAGCGAGGGAAACGTAACGACGGAATCGCCCTTGCGATTGGGTAATCGGCGAGGGCAATGGAATGCGACGAACAGCACGGAAGGCGCCGCGTGGAGAGCGTTTGGCGCAAGGTCTATTCGAGGAATGGAGTGAAAACGATGACGGTAACAGCCTCCGGGCCGAAGGCGAAGGACTACAAGGTGGCCGACCTGTCCCTGGCGGACTTCGGCCGAAAGGAAATCGAGATCGCCGAGTCGGAAATGCCCGGCCTGATGGCCGTGCGGGAGGAGTACGCGGCGGCGCAGCCCTTGGCCGGTGCCCGCATCACGGGCTCGCTGCACATGACGATCCAGACGGCGGCGTTGATTGAGACACTGGTGAAGCTGGGCGCGGACGTCCGGTGGGCGAGCTGCAACATCTTCTCCACGCAGGACCACGCGGCGGCGGCCATCGCGACGGCGGGGGTGCCGGTCTACGCGTGGAAGGGCGAGACACTGGAGGAGTACTGGTGGTGTACGAACCAGGCGCTCCGCTTTCCGGGCGGCGACGGGCCGACCCTGATCGTGGATGACGGCGGTGACGCGACGCTGCTGGTCCACCGCGGCTATAAGTTCGAGGAGGAGTATGCCCGGACAGGCAAGCTGCCGATGCCGAGCACGGAGAACAAGGAAATCGCCGTCATCGACGCGCTTCTCATCGAAGAGCTGAAGAAAGACCCCCAGCGCTGGCATCGCGTGGCGGCCGGCATCGCGGGCGTCAGCGAGGAGACCACCACCGGCGTGCATCGGCTGTACCACATGGCGAAAACGGGCGAGCTGCTCTTCTCGGCCATCAACGTGAATGACTCGGTAACCAAGAGCAAGTTCGACAACCTCTACGGCTGCCGCGAGAGCCTGATGGACGGGATCAAGCGGGCCACGGACGTGATGATCGCGGGGAAGAGCTGTGTGGTGTGCGGCTACGGCGACGTGGGGAAGGGCTGCGTGCAGGCGTTCAAGGGCCTGGGCGGGCGCGTGTTCGTCACGGAGATTGACCCGATCAACGCGCTGCAGGCGTGCATGGAAGGGTACGCGGTTGTCACCCTGGAAGAAGCGTGCGAGTACGGCGACATCTTCGTGACCACCACGGGCAACGTGGACGTGATCACGCGGGCGCACGTCGAGAGGATGAAGGACCAGGCGATCATCTGCAACATCGGGCACTTTGACAGCGAGATCCAGGTGGATGCGATGTTCGACGACCCGAAGCTGGAGCGCATCCGCATCAAGCCGCAGGTGGACCAGGTGCGCTGGCCGGACGGCAAGGTGATAACCATTCTGGCCGAGGGGCGGCTGGTGAACCTCGGCTGCGCGACCGGGCATCCGAGCTTCGTGATGAGCGCGAGCTTCACGAACCAGGTGATCGCGCAGATGGACCTGTGGGAGAACCGTGCGAACGACAAGTATGCCAAGCAGGTCTACACGCTTCCAAAACTGCTGGACGAGAAGGTGGCCCGGCTGCACCTGAAGAAGCTGGGGGCGAAGCTGACCCTGCTGAACGCGAAGCAGGCCGCGTACATCGGCGTGCCGATCGACGGGCCGTACAAGCCGGAGCATTATCGGTATTGAGAAGGCACGGAGGGACGGAGAGATCAGACGGTTGGGCAGAAGCGTCAGGCCGGTGGGTTTTCGCTTCCGATCCACGGACCGTAGGCACTTCGCGGTCGGATGTCGTGCTCCGGGGGCAGGATGCGACCGGTCGGGAAAAGCGTGTAGGGCAGACGAGCAGGCCGCTCCGGGCCGAAAAAGATCCGCAGCTCCCAGGCATGCGGCCATTCCACGGAAAACTTATGCACGGCGTTTTGCCACCGGCATCGGATTGAGCCGCGGGTGTAGCCGTGCTGTCGTTGCTTGCCGTGGGTTCGGGCACGGAGCATCCGCATGATTCGCAGCCCCGTCTCAAAGGGAGGCGGGACGAACTCATACCAGGTGCCCAGTGGGCCGTGACTCGGGATCCACATCAGTGTGCGAAAGGCATGGTCATCCTCATGGACGTAACAGTCCATGGCCGCGCCGCCAGTCGAGAGCGTTTCGACCAGGCAGTATCTCAGGATTCGAATTGCCGAAGGTGGATCGCCCTCGAAGAGGCTTTTCAGCTCTACTGGTTTGTCCAGGTCCAGTGCGCGTCGCAAGAGCGGCGGAAACATGAAAGCGCCCCCCGGGAAGAAGCGTGCCTGCCGTCCACTGAGATCGTAGGCGCTCCGTTCGCCCGGTCAAGGCGGCGAGGGCTGCAGAGCGCGGGGAACGCCGGCCGGCATCGACGGTGCTGAGGAGCCGTCGTGCGGGCGCAGACGAACGAGCCCTCTCGTCCGCGAGGGCGTGTCGCAGAAGCCCTCGGAGACGAGAGGGCAGGCAAGGTGCACACGATCCACACCGTTGCGGCCGGCTTCTCAGGGGCCGGTGAACGCGGTCTGGAAGACGGCGAAGTCGGCTGCGTCTATGTCGGCGTCGTCGTCGGAGTCAAACGCGGCCAGGCAATCGGCCAGAGAGCTCTGGACCGGTGTTGGTGCGGCATCCGGGCCGGACAGGCAATCGGCGAAGCGCAGGTAGTCGTCCGCGTCGACGTCGCCATCCCAATCGAAGTCCGCCGGGGCCGTGCCCTCCCAGCCGGCCAGCCGAGCCATCATCCACCAGAAGGCCCGCCCTTTGAGGTTGCAGATGAGCGGCTGCGAGTGGGCGCAGGAGCAGCTTGCGCAGAGCTCGTGGCCGGAGTGCGCAGCGCACCACTGGCTCGGCCAGTTCCCGCCGCTGTAGTCGCCGTTGTCGTTGCAGCCCAGGGACAGATACTCGTTCCAGTCCGGGTCGTAGCTCTCGATGTCGGCGAAATCGAACACGATCATGTCGTTCGCAACGGCATAGTCGCGGACCTGGTTGTTCCGCGCGTGCAGGTTGCCCGTCAGGCCGGTGCCGTCCGTGTGGCCGGTCATGAGGATGAACCGCATGGCCGGGAACTCCGTTTCGAACTGGGCCATCGTGTTCAGATAGGCCGCGGTGGTGGCTTGGCTGTTCGATGATTGCTGTCCGCACCAGGACCACATGGAGTACATGTAGTTTCCGGTGGCGGCCACGGCGCGCGTCCGATTCTGGCCGTCCGTTGTGGCCCAGTAGTCGTCCGGCTGGATGTACGTTTCCGGCGGATTCCCGTCGTAGATGCGCAGCGCGGGCGGATCTTCAACGGGCGGCAACCCCTCCGTGCCGCTGGTGCGAACGGCAACGCTGTACTCCGGATGGAGCGACTCGAGAAGCAGGATCCCCGAGACGATCTGGCTGCCGTGGGACGTGTGCGCGTAGTGGAAGGTCATCAACTTGGCCTGCTCGAGCCAGTAAGGAGGGATGGCTTCGAGCTTCGTGCATTTGTGGTCGATGATGAGACCCTGCTGCCCGTGGGCGGCTGAACCGAACCCGAGGAAGACGATTCCAGATACTGCCCAAACCCCCATCCGACCCCAGCGCAACTCATTCCGGTGTGACATAGAAGCAGTTTCCTCCTCCGCGCGGAGCGCGGCATTCACGCGCCTTGGCCTTCCGCCCCGCGCCAGCAGTGTAGCGGAAATGGGACTGATGGATCAAGAGGTCAGCCCAATGTAACTTTCTTGAAACAGAGCGGTTCTCCGAGACGCCCGATCGCCAGCAGTAGTAGCCTAATGAATGACAGGCGGTTGCGCGTGATCCACTCTCGTTCTCTGGGCAGGTTTGGCGTGAGTCAGGCGAGGGCCGCCAAGCGTTGATCGGTGACTGTGGAGAGGCTCAGGTATGCACGGACCGGTGGACGCTGCCGATGGGAACGGAGCGAGAGAAGCGGGGTCTGAGGTGGCGCCCGAGCAAGCGGACCGGCACAGGCGCGGACGGTGAACCGATATCGCGTTCGGGCCCGGCGGCAGGGGCGGTGGTCCGGTGCGTTGCGTTGAGGGGCGTGGTAGGAGGCCATAGGATATGTCAGGCGGACGGGAAGGTGAGCGTGGAGGCAGGAGAACCGTGGAGCAGACGGCAGATTCCGGCGAGTCAGGCATGACGGATGACGGGATCGATCGGCAGCGTGCGATCGGGGTGGGGCTCCATCCGATCGAGCTGGCGGCCCAGCGGGGCATCGGTCCGCTAAGTGAGCTGGCGGCCGAGGCGTGGCACGGGCAGGCCAAGCCCTGTCCGTCGTGCGGGCAGCTTGTGCGGCGAACCGCATCAGGCTGCGATCTGTGCGGGCAGGATCTCCGGCCACAGATGCTCCTGAAGATGCAGGCTCATGCCGGCCCGTGGTACGTGCTGGAGCACGTGAGGCCTTTCCCCGGCGTGCGGATTGAGCGACTCATCAAGCAGATTCGGCGCGGGGTGCTGACCGGCACGTCCATTGTGCGGGGCCCCACGACTTTTCACCAGTGGCGGTTTGCCGCGGAGACTCCGGGGCTCAGCAAATACCTGGGTCTATGCTGGCGCTGCCAGGCACCGGTCTCCGAGCTGGACACGATCTGCCTTGGCTGTCGGGCGGTGCTCGACGGTGAAACGGACGTGTTTCTGGAGCAGGCGTGGTCGGGGGAATCGGCAACCGCGGCGGACGCGGGCACCACGGCCGCGTCGCCGCCCCAGCGTCCCTCCGTTGCGGCGGGGTCCACTGCGGATGAGCTTCAACGTCTGACGGCTGCGTTGGGGACGCGTGACGTGCGTCGGCGGGGGTCCGTGGGGGGCGATCCGCGCATCGCGGGCATCCACGTGGGGTGGATTGTGGGCGCCCTGGTCGTCGTGTTGATCATTGCCCTGGCGGCGGTGGTGTGGTGGCGTGGACATGACCTTTCGGCCCAGGAGGCCGGCGGGTCGTTCAAAGTCCCGACGACGCAGGAAACACAGGCGTTGCACTGACACAGCGGTGCTTCGGCGATTGACCTAAGCGGGGGTGTCATGTCCCACAATGCAGAACCCGTTGTGATTCGGGGCGGTA
>CAZPHH010000147.1:0-5789 GCA_964586145.1 uncultured Phycisphaeraceae bacterium
AGACGCTGCAAGGCGGCCGGTGCGTCAGATCGCGCCGGCCGCCGACATTTCGCGCGGACGTTGGATCCCGTCATGACGTTTCCCTTGAACAGGCCGGATACCTGCCCGAAGCGCAGCCGCGAGACGCTGCGCACCCAAGCGTCGGTGATCTGCGAAAAGCGCAGAATGGTGTGATACGGAATACGCGGCGATTCGGCAAACCGGGGTTGGGGGCGAACGGCTCGGGGCGCACTTTGGAAACGGTACGCACGGGCGGCATTCCCGCGGCGGAGCGCGGTCCGCGGCCGAATCGCGACATCCACACACGTTCTTACGCGGCCGCGGCGGAGATGCATGACACCACCATGGGGCATCAGGACCAAGCAGAATTCATATTCGAGTTGACTCGTAACTCGCCATTCGAACTGCAGTCAATGCGGCTGCACCTGCAGCGCGACGAGCGTCTGGTCGTCGGTCGGGCGCTGCCCGGCCTCGTGGGCACGAAGGGCATTGTGGACGGACTGAACCACGCATTTCGGCTCGCCGCCGCATTGGGACAAGGCGTGCTCGATGCCCGACTCGCCGAAGTGCTGCCCGGCCGGGTTGACCGCGTCGGCGATTCCGTCCGTATACAGCACAAGCGTCTGCCCCGGCCTCAGTTGAATCGTGGCTTCCTCATATCGAAAATCCTGGTCCACGCACAGCGGCAAGCCGCCGACCGCATTCAGGCGGACCAGCGGTTCATCCGGCATCGCGCCTTTGAGAATGGGCGGGCAATGCCCGGCGCGGGCGTACGTGAACGTCAGGTCCCGCGGATGGAAGAAACCCAGCACCGCCGTGACAAACGACGCTTCGACCCGCTTGGCATACAGATGGCTGTTGACGTGGAACAGCACTTCAGAGGGGCTGGCGGTCCGGCCGGGGTACGAGTGCAGAATCGCGTGCAGCATGGCCACCACCACGGCGCCGGCCGGCCCGTGCCCGGACGCGTCCGCGATGACGATGCACCACGGATCGTTGGGGTCCGGCTGAGACCGGCCGGGTTCCGGATCGATGGGCAGCATGTCGTAGTAGTCGCCGCCGGCCCGGTCGTACGTCTGGTAGCCGGCGGCGATGGACAGCCGGGGAATCTGCGGCATCGGCTGCGGCAGCATGGCCAACTGGATCTTCGCGATACGGTCGATCTCGCCCTCGATCCAGCGATTGGCCTGCTGAAGCTGCTCGGCCACCTGGACGTTGGCCAGGACCGCCCCGAGCAGGCTGGAGCGAATGACAAGGTCTTCCAGGCCGCGGTCGCTGAACGCCCCCTCCTTGTCGGAGAACACGACGGACCAGCCGCAAATGCTGCCTTCGTCCATCCTCGGCGCGAGCATCGCGGACCGAACGCCGGACAGGAGCGTGCCGACCACAGAGTCACCGTCCACGTGCAGTCCGCGGACGATCCGAGGTCCGGGCGTGGCGATGAGGTCGCCGAGCGCCCCGCCGTGTTGCACGGGCGCGGACTTCTGGCCCGTCGGCCTGCCGGGAGTCACGTCTTCGCCGGCGGCGTTGGTCAGCCGCTCGATCCGGTACGCGCCGGACCCCAGACCGCGAACGTCGAGGCTGCACACGGCGTACGGGTGATACGCCTTCTTCAAACCGTCCACGTAGATGTCCAGCGCCTGTTGCGAGCGCGAGGCCCGGGTCAGCGCGGACACCAGGTCCATGAGCACGGGAATGCGCGACGGGTCCTGTTCCGACGTCGGTGTCATGGCTGCACGCAACCAACGATTCTACCACGGGACAGTATAGGCGGGTCGGCCAGATGGGTCGATGCCGCCGGAATCCCCCGGCGAGTGGTCACATGGAGCGCTGCGTTCGGCCCAGTGCGAACGCGGCGTCGTTGACGCGATGGAGCTTCTCCGGAAACGCCTGATGGATCGCGTCGAGCCAGAGCGATTCCGGGATGTCCAGGTGGGCGCTCAACACACCCAGCAGGGCCACGTTCAGACTCTTGGGGTTTGCCAGTGCGGTCGGGTCAATCTGATCCGGCGTGATAAGCACGCCGCCTTCGCGCAGCCGCCGCCGGTTGCCCTCCACTTCCTCCGGGGCCAGCACGACCAGGTAATCCGTCTCGCCGTCCGTCACCATCGGGCTGAGCACCGCGTCGCCGAAGCGAACGTCGCTGGTGACGGAGCCGCCACGCTGGCTCATGCCGTGGATTTCGCTCTTCTTCACGTCGTATCCGTGGCGGAAGGCCGCCTGCACCAGAATGTCCGACGCCTTGATCACGCCCTGGCCCCCCAGGCCGGCGAAAACGACGTTCGTGACGGGACGAGCCATCGCGGCATTTCCTCCTCTTCGCCTGACCGCGGCGGCAGGCGGGTTTCACGCACTGCGTCAGGCCGAACCGCCGCTCTGCGCGGCGGCCGAACACTCAGACTCCCGGGCCACCCGCTCGTACTGCTTGATGCGACTGGCGGCCAGCAGGCACGGCCGGCGAGCGATGATGAGCGTCAGGTCGTTGGATCCCAACGCACTCTTCAGCAGCCGGCCGAACTCCTCCGGCTGCTCGAACGGATCGGTCACGTGCACCTGCTCAATGCCCATGCTGCGGGCCAGGTCCTCAAAGCGGATCTTGCCGGTTGCGTGGTGGTCCAGCGTCCGGCCGGTCCCCGGATGCTCCTGCAGACCGGTCATCGCGGTAGTGCCGTTGTCCAGGATAACCACCACGTGGCCGGTCGGGGGCCGGTTGTAGACCATCTCGGCCAGTCCGGTGATGCCGCTGTGGACGAACGTGCTGTCGCCGATGACGCTGACCACGCGGCGGGCCTGGTCTTCCGGAAGCACGTGCCGCATACCCAGGCCGACGCTGATGCTGGCGCCCATGCACACGCACGTGTCCATGGCGCTGAAGGGCGGCAGAGCGCCGAGCGTATAGCAGCCGATGTCGCCGGCCACCAGGCAGTCCATCTCGTGCAGAGCGTTGAAGGCGACGCGGTGCGGGCAGTTGTTGCACAGGGCCGGCGGCTTGCCCTTTGGCGCGGCGGGCTCCGGCGAAACGTCGCCGGCGAGAATGCGACGCACACGCGTGACGTTCAACTCGCCGAACCGGTACATCTCCGGCTTGTCTTCCACGCGGATGCCCGCCGCCCGAATGGCGTCGGCCAGGTACGGGTCGCCCTCTTCCATGACGATGCAGCGGTCCACCGATTCCGCGAAGCGGCGGATGGTGTCGATGGGCAGCGGATACGACATGCCGATCTTGAGCATGCTCGCCGCCGGGGCCGCCTCGCGGGCATGCACAAACGTGATGCCGGACGTGAGGATGCCGATGGCCCGGTCGCCCTCAAAAACGCGGTTCGGGCCGGACGCCTCGTTCCACGCCAGGATGTCCGCCAGCTTCTGCCGCAGGCGGTGGTGGGCGGGCCGGGCGTTGGCCGGAATCATGACCCGGCCGGGGATGTCGTGCTCGAACGCCGCGGACGGCGGCGGGGCAAGCCGGCAGGCCGGCCGGACCACCGTCAGCGAGTGGCAGACCCGCGTCGTCATACGCAGGATGACGGGAGTGTGCCATCGTTCGGATGTTTCGATGGCCGCGAGGGTAAAGTCGTACGCTTCCTGGGAGTCGGACGGCTCGAACATGGGCACGCCGGCCGCCACGGCGTAGCGGCGGTTGTCTTGCTCGTTCTGGCTGGAGGCCATGCCGGGATCGTCGGCGGAGATCAACACCAACGCACCCGACACGCCGGTGTACGCTGCCGTGAACAGCGGATCGGCGGCCACGTTCAGTCCGACGTGCTTCATGGTGACCAGGGCGCGTCCGCGCGCGAAGGCGGCCCCAAGTCCGACCTCCAGGGCCACTTTCTCGTTGGGCGACCACTGCCCGCGGCCACCCAGCGCCGAGAAATGCTCCAGGATCTCCGTCGACGGGGTGCCGGGGTAACCCGCCCCCAGGGTCACGCCGGCGTCCAGGGCGGCGTGGGCGACGGCTTCGTTTCCGCTCCACAAGTATCGGTCGGGTGTACTCATCGTCGACACCTCTGCGGGAGGCCCCGGTGCCGCGGAAGGGGGGCACACGTGGCGCGTGCTTTCTGTTGACGGGGGCGCCGGCGAGCTGCCTCCACGGCCGCCGTCGGGGGTTCCCTGCCGCTTCGCTGGATGAGCGGCCCAGGTGGCCGGTCGGACCGACCGTATGCGAGTCGTATTAGCATAACCCCGCGGCGGGATCAACCGGATCGGGCCCGGCGCCTTGGGAATCCGGGCTTTCCCGACTTATGATGCGGCCACGGAGGAGCAGGCATGATCGACGAATGGGACTTGAGTGCGACGAATCTCCATCGAATCCGCAACCGGCGGTATCAAGTCGCGGTGTTACCCGTCGGGGCGACGGAGGCCCACAACCTGCATCTGCCGGAGGGCAGCGACGTCCGGCACGCGACGTGGGTCGCCCGGCGGGCGTGCGAGTTGGCCTGGCCGCGGTGCGAGTCGGTGGTGTGCCTGCCGACACTGCCGTACGGCGTGGATTGCAACCTGATGGCGTATCCGCTGACGATCCACGTGTCGCAGGCGAACCTGGACGCCGTGGTGCGGGACATTCTGGTCTCGCTGCGGCACCATGCAATTCGCAAGACGGTCATCCTCAACGGGCACGGGGGCAACGAGTTCTCGCCGTTGATCCGGCAGCTCCAGTCCGACCTGGACGTGCATGTGTTTCTGTGCGACTGGTGGAAGGTCGGGCACGACAGGTACGCGGAGATCTTCGACGCGCCGGACGACCACGCGGGTGAGTTCGAGACGTCGGTCGGATTGGCGTTGTATCCGGACCTGGTGGAGCCGGACGTGGCCGGCAGCGGCCAGACGCGGCCGTTTCGGTTCGAGGCCCTGCGCAGGGGCTGGGTGCGGACGAGCCGGGATTTTTCGAAGGCCGGCGATCATTGCGGTGCGGGCGACCCGTCGCGCGCGACCGCGGACAAGGGCCGGGCGTACCTGGACCTGGTATGCACACGGATCGCGGATTTTCTGGTGGAACTGGCCGGCATGGAGATCGACGCCCGCTTCCCCCACGAACCATAAGCCGGTTTGGCCGTGGACCACGGGTCGCGGGCTGCCCACCGGTCTGGGTTTTACAGATTTTGCCAGTTCTGGTACAGGTATAGTCTACCGGCCACGTGGAGAGGTGTCCGAGTGGCTGAAGGAGCTGGTTTCGAAAACCAGTGTACGGCTTGCCGTACCGGGGGTTCGAATCCCCCCCTCTCCGATTTGTTTGGGGGGCGTCTCGTAAGTCGCCGTATTGTGGCGAGTTACGAGACGCCTTTCTTTTGGCACACCTGAGTGTGCCAAAGACTGTGCCCAATGAGCTCGCCATTCGGGGATCGCTCGGGGCCACCCGTCGGTCGAAGAGGAAGACACTGTGACAGAACTGCGTCACCGCTATGCACTCAGGGAGCCTCACGAGCGGGTTGTCCACCCGGGGGCACCTCCAGGATATCGGGCGCCGGGCCGGCCACTCCGTCGTAGCCGGCGTCGCCCGCGAAACTCAAACGGTTCATCTGCCGCTGCGAGCTAGACCGCTGTGCGGTGTCGGCCTTCGTGGAGGGCCTGTACGGCCGCAAGCACGCGCGACAGGGTGTCTGGAGGCGCAGATGCGAGAATGCTCAGAATGTCAGCAGGCATGAGGCTGACAAGCCAATCGCACACCGCCCAGCTTGGGCGGCGCAACCCGGTGCGCACCTTGCCCTCGGCATTCCGAGGTAGCGGGATAGCATTCGCCTGATTAGCCCAACTTTCGCAGATCGGGGACTCGGGCGGGGCTGGCGAGGGCGCCAGCC
>CAZPHH010000148.1:0-5712 GCA_964586145.1 uncultured Phycisphaeraceae bacterium
GGGACCGGCTTTCTCGCCATCCCGGCGCGCCGGGACCTGCGGAGACCAGCCGGTCTTGCCCTCATCTGTGAGACCGGCCTCGCCCGCCCGCATTTTCAAAGGACAAACTCGAACAATAAAAGGTATCGCCCATTAGCCCGCCGCTCGTCAAGTCGAAGAAGCTCCCGTAGGCGATTCTTTCTTCTTCGGACGAACGCCGGACTTCACAGACTTCCGCCGGCACAGCGGGCGATGGCCGGGGTGCGGGTCATTTCTCCTTCGCCGCCCTGTGGAGGGCCTGGTCCACGTCGGCGATGATGTCGTCCGGGTGCTCGCCGCCCACGCACAGGCGGACCAGGTTGCCCGGAATGCCGGCCAGCCTGCGGCCCTCCTCGCCCTGCTGCTGGTGCGTCGAGATGGCCGGAATCGTGGCCACGCTTTTGATCCGTCCCAGGTCCGTCGCCCGCCACACGCGCTGCAGATGATCGAAGAACCGCCGCGCCTGCTCCGGGCCGCCCTTCACGCAGAAGCTCATCAGATGCCCGTACCGGTTCACCGGCTTGCGATACAGATCGTCCTGCTCCGCGTCCACCAGCCACATGTACCGGCTGGCCAGCTCGTGCAGCGGATGATTCGGCAGGCCCAGGTACTCCACGCGCTCGATTCGCGGGTGCGTCTCCAGGTGTTCGGCCACCTTCATCGTGTTGCGGCTGAGCATGTCGATTTTGGAGCGCAGCGTCCGGATGTCGTTCAGCGTGAGGATCGCCTGCATGGGGTGCAGGTTCGGGCCGTAGTCACGGTTGGGCAGGTACTTCACGTACAGGCAGAAGTCCTTCTTCATGGCCTCGTTGTCGATGTTGCACGTCAGGTTCTGCTTCGCAATCACCGCCCCGCACACGCCGAACCCGCTGCTGGTCAGTGTCTTGGTGGCGGACTGCACCACGATGTCCGCGCCGTGGCAGATTGGCCGCAGCAACGCAGGCGTGGCCACCGTCGTGTCGCAGATCAGCGGCAGGTTGTGGCTGTGGGCCAAGTCGGCGACGGCCGCGATGTCGAAGAACCCCTGCTGCGGATTGCTGGGCAACTCACCGTAGAGAAAGCGGGTGTTCTTGTCGATTTTGGAGGCCCACTCGTCGATGTTCGTCGGGTCCTGGATCCAGCGGCACTCGATGTCCCGTTCGGCCTGAAGCCGCACGTTGAACTGCTGGAACGTGCCGCCGTAGCACTGCGCGGTGGCCAGAAAGTTCCGCGGCTCGTGGCGGTCGTGCGTGCGATGGACCAGGAACGGCTGAACCGCGGTCATGATGGCGGCCATGCCCGACGACGTGGAGCAGCATGACGTCTCGCCATCGAATCCGTACCCTTCCAACAGGGCAAGCGTCCACTCGTAGTAGTACGTCGACGGGTTCGCGATGCGCGAGTAGCACCACGTGGGGATCAGGTAGGCCAGCGCGGCCGCCATCTCGTCGGAATCGCGATACGCCTGCGAGGAACTCATGAACACCGGCTCGATGATGGCGCCCTGGTAGTCCTCGATGGCGTCCTGCACCGAGTACAGCCCGTGTACGGCAATCGTATCGAACTTCCACTTCTTGACCACGTCGCGGATGTACTGGCCGCGCTGGGCCAGGTACGCGTTGTTCCGATCGATGTACCGCTGCATTCCGGGAGTGATGATGACTTCGTCGCCGCCGTACATGAGGGATCTCCTGTAGATGGGCCGCTGCATAGCCAGCCGACCCGCCAGCATATCCGATGGGCGTCCCGCTTTCCACGCGCCAACAACTTTCGTTTTGACAATGGGTTACGATGTGCGGTCGCCCGCAGGAGGACGCGGCGCCGGTTTTCTTGCGCGCCTCGCTTGCCTCCCGCATATGTTTGGTATATGTTAGGGTATGGCCCGGCCGGCTCGCGGTGGGGTCGGGGGGCAAAAAAATCACTTCTTTCAGGGGGGACCAGACATGGGGACAACCGTTCAGAAGCCGGCCCTGACGGAAAGCCAGCGACAACTGGTGGACGAGTATCGCTGGCTGGTGGAAATGCACGTGAAGACGCGCGTGCTCAATCGGCCTCGATCCCGGAGCGGGCCGCAGAAGGACGACCTGATTCAGGAAGGCTGCCTGGGCCTCATCGAGGCGGTCCAGCGATTCAGGCCCGAACGGGGCATTCCGTTCGTCGCCTTTGCCCTGCCGCGCATCCAAACCGCGGTCAACCGGATACGCCTGTCTCACGGCCTGCCGATGCACGTGCCGCACGGCGTGGTGCGGGCGGTGCGGCGGGGAGAGTGCGGCCGGGTCATCCCCGGGGCGAGAGCACTCGTGGAGGAGCCGCCGGCATCGCCCTCTGCCGGCGATTCGGTGGTTCCACAACCAAAGCGGGAGACCGTAGGCGACCGGCTGCGGGCCAAGTACGAACGCGCGGTGTGGGCGGCGGTGGAGGCGGAGGCGCAGGAACGCGGCCGCCGGTCGGACCGCCGTGACGTGCTGGAGCGGCTGGCCGTCCACAGGCTGCTCGTGCCGGCGGAGGAGCACCGTCGTTCGCTTCGCAAGATCGCCCGCGAGACGAATTCGTCCGGCGCCCGCATCCTGCAGTACGAACAACGGCTGCGGGAGCGAATCGCGGATGTGCTTGGCCACGACCCGCAGGTCCAGCGGCTGCGCGAGGTGGCGCGGGGCAGCGAAGAAGGCATGGACACGCCGATCGACGACGCCCTGCACCTGGCCCTGGCGGAACTGGCCGAGCAGCGATTCGTGGCCGTCTTCGATTGCGGCTCCCCCGAAACCCGCCGCCGGATGGTCACCCGCCTGCTGGAAGCCAGCGGGCGCCGCGCCAGGGACCTGGTCCGCACGCTTTTCGCCGCCCTGCCCCGCGATCAGCAAGACCTGCTCTGGGTGGAATCCCGGGCGATGGCGGGATGAGGGGGAATGACGAATGTCAAATGGCAAATGGCGAATGGCAGATGGACCGCGAGAAGGGGCTCGCCGGGCCGTGCGCGGAGCGAACGGCGGGTATGATGGCCTGCGTGGCAGCGCGCCACGCGAATCGCGTCAACCGCCCGATTGGGCGTCGAGGAAGGATTGCAGGATGACCTGGGCGGCCAGGGCGTCGCGGCGGGCTTTCTTCTTCTTGTGCGTCAAACTGGAGCGGGCCATCAGCGAATCGGCGGCGTCGGAGGAGAGCCGCTCGTCCCAGTAGTGGACCGGCTGGCGCGTGTGCGCGGCGAGCCGCTCGCCGAACGTGCGGACGAGCCGGGCCTGCGGTCCCTCGGTGCCGTCCATGTTCAGCGGCAGGCCCACGACCCAGCCCTTCACGTCGTAGTCCGTGACAGCGTCTGTCACTCGGCGCACGACCTCATCCGGCGGTCCGGCCGCATCCACCGCGGCCAGCGGCGAGGCGATCGTCCCTTCCGCGTTGCTGATCGCCAGGCCGATGCGCTTCGTGCCGTAGTCTACGCCGCAGAATGATCGGTGGCTGCTCATGCGTGTGTTTGGGATCTCGGCCGGGCGCTTTGCACGCCAAACGAATCGGCGCGCGGCACGGATCAGACGGGAGCGTATCGCGGGAGTCGGCGAGCGCCAAGCCACGCCGCAAGTCCGTCCGCGCCGCAAGACGTGAGAAGCCGATCAGGCCGGCCGGGCGCACGCCACCAGATCCAGCGATCCTCCATACGGCTCCACGCGACAAACGCGCAGCGTTTCACATGCGGCGGGGTGCCTGCGGGGATGGACCCGGCTCAGGAAGAGGGTCTGGCCGGCGAGCACCGGGATCCCGGCCGCGGTCACAAACGCCAGACCGCCGGTTGAGCGGTCCGTGGTCCAGGCGGCTCGGAAATTCTCCTGGCCTTCGCCGAGCCACCAGACGCGTCCTGCGTGCGGGGTGCGGCAGGAGGCGCGTCGGTCGGGCTGGTGGTGGCCGTGGTTCATGCAGGGTCTCGGCGTTCGTCCCGGTCCCGACGGCGGGGGGTGCCGGCGGCACGCCCCGACGGACGGTCCGGATTCGACCGTCATCCGGTGTTGTCGACCAGTGGTGGGCCTCACTTTGGAACAGAGTGTCGCAACTCGTTATCGGACTTGAACATCCGCCTGCTGCCGGTCGGGGAGTCACGCCGCTGGAGACTGGCCCGCAGGCCGGAACCGCAGGCGGTGGCCGGGGATGTGAAACGCAGTTTCAGTGGTGCTTACAGGTTATTGGGCCAGTTCAGTTATTGCGTCCCGACGTGCATAGCGACTATACTGGGGTTCGCCGGACGCACGGTGCATGTGTTTGGCGTCCGGACCAGGGATTCGCCCAATACGGATGCAGAGTCGCTTGTGCGTGCAGCACCACCGGCGGCGAGGCGGAATGCGGAGGCGGCGGGTTGCCGCCTTCGGCGTGCCGGCGCTGCGGAGGGCGGTTCTCGTCGTTGGTTCGCAGAGTTTCCGCGAAGGAACGCGTCAGAGTCGCGTTTCGGTGCGGGATCCATTCGCGCTGGGACCTTGGGGGTGACGGGTACTACGCCTTCGGCGAAAGACGGTGTCGTTCTTTCTCCAGGCGTCCCTTCACCGGAGGGAACAGATGAGAGAAGCACGCCGGTCGCGTGCCGGCTTCCGTACGTCGGAGGCGCGGCGCGGTCGGGTGCATCTGTTTCTTCGACGGGGAAAGTAGCGGATGGCGTCACGGACGGGGAACTCGTCTCGCGGAAACCTCCGACCTTTCTGTACTCGCCGGCCGATGTCGATCGGGGCATCGCGGCCGGGCAGCCCCCGAACCAACGTCATTTCGGCTGAAGACCCGCGTTGTCTCCCGTCCCCGCACCCGTTCGCCCGATGCGGCGCCGGATGCCGGCGGTCGGTGTTCTTCTGCGTTGAACGGTATCGGTCCTGGCGGCCGCGGACGATCGGTCTGCGGCGGTCGGGGCCGGTTTTCATTCCTGACGGACTTTGGAGGAGGTGCCAGTGATGCGAAGCAGATTGATTCTAGGGGGCATGGCGGTGCTGTGTACGGCCACCGTGTGGGCGTCGCCCGGGGTGGACAATCCGTACGTCGTCGATCGACTGATGGCGGAGGAGATGGAGATCAAGCACGAAATCTCGTTCGTGCCGCTGGCCCCGGAGGGCGGCCTGCGCGCCACGGGTGACGACTGCACGGACCCGCTGCTCATCAGCATTCCGGCGGCGCTGCCCTACACGGACGCGGGTCAAACCACATGCGGCCGGGGGAACAACTACGCCGACACCTGCATGGGCTACTACGACGGTGGCGAGGACATCATCTATGAACTGAACGTCACCGCAGACACTTGCCTTAACATCACGGTGCAGGCCACGCAGACCTACCTCGGTGTGGGCGTGGCGGCGGCGTGCCCGCTCCCGGCGGGCACATGTCTGGGCTTTGGATCGAGTGGCGGCGGCACGACGGCGACGATTCAGAATCTGACGCTGACGGCTGGGACGTATTACATGATGGTTGATACGTGGCCCTCTCCGACCTGCCTGTCGAACTTCACGCTGACCATCACGGAGTGCCCGGCCGGCGGCGCGTGCTGCGATGGCGACACGGGTGATTGCACGGACGTGGCCGACGCGGCCGAGTGCGCCGCGACGTACACCAACGGGAATTACCAGGGTGACGGCACGGAGTGCGCGACGACGATCTGTCCGCTACCCCCGGTGGATTGCACCAACCCGACGCCGGTGACCGATGCGTTCAGCGTGCTGGACGACTCGACCTGCGGCCGGTTGAACAGCTACGCCG
>CAZPHH010000149.1:0-4066 GCA_964586145.1 uncultured Phycisphaeraceae bacterium
GGCTACAGCATCGTCGCCGTCTCGGGAGGAAGCCCGTGCTTCCTGACATACGAGCCGTGGAATGACACGCGGTCGTATTCCAGTTGGAAAGCCCTGCACTCGGTGAGTTTGGGTGAGGAAGGGCAGAGGTCAGAGGATTACGTTCTGATAGACGAGACGACTGGGGAGATGTTGGAGTTCGACTCCCCGCTGGCATGGGATGCTGAACGTCGGGCACGGAACGCCAGACCGTGTCCGATAGACATGAATGCATTCAGCGGCATCACCGGCTTCAAGGGTCGTGATCCGTTCGTCATCGGCAAGTACGATGGGGGCTATTTCATCCTGAACACGGCCGAGAACTCCATCTCCAGCTTTGTGAATCAGGCGGAGTGGGTGCAGGCCACCACGAAGGCGGGAATGCAGACGGACCGCCTTGTGGACCCGAAGTCCTGGCTCGTTCAGGCTCGGCATCCGGTCTTCTACGTCGTCGTTGCGGGATTCGTGCTGATCACGCTGCCATGGGTATTCCGGCCGCTCCGGGCGGGCCGTCGCGGCCCTGCCGTAACGTCCCAAAGCGACGAACCCACACCGGGCGACTCCGAACCCGAGCCGTCCTGAAATGGCCGTGGGGGCAAAAATCTGACCGGCAACGTGAGCGGCGTTTGCCCGGAGTGTGGAAACAAGGTGTAGGCGGCTCATGCATCGCGAGAGGTCATTCCTGGGAACAATTGCGGGACTCATCCTCTCGGCCCTGGTGACGGCGACCGTCGCGTACTACCTCGGCGGACTGGCCGACCGGATGCTGCCGGACGAGTTGCCGGACTGGGCCCGCCCGTGGTTCGCGATTGCCTGTGTGGGAGCCGTGGTGGCCTCGTGGGTGCTTTGCGCCCTATTGGAGCGCCGACGACGGAAGAAACTACTGGCCTACTGCCCCGGCTGCGACCGGGAGGTCACGAGCAACGCGTCCGGCCCGTGTCCGGCGTGCGGCGGGGAGACAGAAACGGTGAGGGACGATCCCGCGTCGTGACGATCGAGTGAACCGCCGACCCTGGCATTCTCTCCCTGTGCGGTTCTTGAGAGCAACAGTGGTCTCGGAATGGCCGGCAGCGAGACGGACAACGACGCTGAACACGATCCTCACCAGCCTTGCCACGCGATGAAGTTGACGGCCATGTGGGTCGCGAGGCCGGGGAGCAGACTTCCGGTCAGTTGCCGGGCCAGAAGCAGCCACGCTCCTCCAAGAAGCGTGTAGATGAGCTGGAACACGACGTACGGCGCGCCGATGCCCAGGAAGTTGGATACGTGGGCCAGCGAGAAGAACGCGGCCGTAATGACCACCGCTCTGTTCACGCGAAGACGACGGCTGATGCTGCCCGCAAAAACCACGTCGAACAGCCCGTAGAGATACCCGGTGAACAGCAGGTCCTCTGCCGCGGGCGTAATCAGCCAGATACCCACGTGACGCCCGGTGAACGGCTGAGACGTAAACGGATAGATGGTCGCGGTCAGAACGACCGGAAGCACGCAGATTCCAAGCACTTTCCAGCCGCGAGACTTCCAACGCCCGATTCGCAGGCCGCTACGGCTGGGCGCCCCCGCGCAGAGAAGAGCAGGCACCAAAAGCGTCAACAGGCTCCAGAAATCGGCAAACCGCTGCGGCCCCAGCTTCTCATGCAGGGTCCGCGCCGGCAGCAGCATGTACAGGCCGCAGTACGGGATTGCCTGAAATGCGCAGATCAGTACGAGCGCAAGCAGAAGCGCCTCGATCTTCCCAGGCGCGCGGTACGGCGACGCCGGCTGGTCTGCCTGTTCCATCGCTTCGGCCAACAACGAGAGGTCGCCCGACGGGCGGCCCAATCCGGTCCGCCGGGTGGTGCTTGTCCACGGCGCAAGCTCGCGCCGAAAGAAGCCAACGGCTCGCAACACACTGTCATTCCTGTGGTTGCGAGCCGTTTCTCATACTCATCGGAGAGGGGGGGATTCGAACCCCCGGTGCAGGTTATTTCCCGCACGACGGTTTAGCAAACCGTTGCTTTAAGCCACTCAGCCACCTCTCCAACACCTCTTATGATCTCAATTCGACCGGAACGCTGGGGCCGCGATGCGTGTGTCTTATCTGACCTGCCACGGCTTGACCCCGCAATACCATTCAGATCAGAAGGCAGACCACCGGCGACACGGGCCGCCAACGTCCGTCCGGCACTGCGTCATTGGCCGGACCGGCCATTGAGTCTACTTCCGAACCTGGCAGGAGGCAAGGGATACGCACCCCCGCTGGAAGGACGAGCCAGCCAGCCGGGAACCGGCGAGATCCCCGGGGACCCACGTCGGCCCGCCAGCGTTCCGCCGCCCACACAGGGCGGAGACGGCTTCGTCTTACGGTCCGTTTCGTGCATGGCGCACCCCGCGCTTCAGCACCGCCAGCGGCGCCGGGCGCGTGCGGAACGCCTCGTGCATCGCATTCACCGGCAGGACCACCAGGTCCGCCCGGCATCCCGGCTCCAGTCCGTACTGGGACAACCGCAACGTGCGCGCCGCATTGGCGGTGATGACGTCCGCCACGCGCTCAATCTGCGCGGCCGTCGAGAGGTGATCGGCGTGGATCAGCAGGTGCCCCACCTCCAGCAGGCTGCCCGTGCCCAGGGGATAGAACGGGTCGCGGATGCAGTCCTGACCGGCCGACACGTTCACGCCGGCCGCCAGCAACTCGCGCACCCGCGTCAGCCCGCGGCGCTTCGGATACCGGTCGAACCGCCCCTGCAGATGGAGATTCACGCCGGGGTTGGTCACCACGTTGACCTCGGCGGCGGCCAGCAGGCGGATGACCTTCGCGGCGTGGACGTTGTCGTAGGCGGCCAGCGCGCACACGTGCGATGCGGTCACGCGACCCTTCCACCCGCGCTCGATCGTTCGGGCCGCCAGCACCTCCGTGCAGCGTGAGTTCGGATCGTCCGTCTCGTCGATGTGGCAGTCGATGTCGCGGTCGAACTCCTCGGCCAGGTCGAAGAGCAGGTCGATGTGCCGGCGGCTGTCGTCATCCGTCCGCTCGTTGTGGGCGATGCCGCCCACCAGGTCGCAGCCCATCCGCAGGGCCTCGCGCATCACGTCCAGCACGCCGGGATCCTGAAGGATGCCGTCCTGCGGAAACGCGACGACCTGGATGTCGACGAGGTCCCGCGTCCGCTCGCGTGCGGCCAGCACGCCTTCGCACAGCCGCAGCCCGGCCGACGTGCCCACGTCCACGTGCGTGCGGATGAAGCCCGTGCCGAACGACACTTCCTCGCGGATGGCCCGGATCGCCCGCTCGCAGACGTTGTCCGGCGCCAGCTCGCGCTTCACCCGCTCCCAGTGGCGGATGGCTTCCGCCAGCGTACCGCTTTCGTTCGGCGGCACCAGGTCCAGCGAGTACGCCAGGTCCAGATGCAGGTGGGAGTCGATGAACGACGGCACCACCAGCATGCCGCCCGCGTCGATTTCGGCCGGGCCCGCCGGCCGACCGGACGCCGGCTCGACCCGCTCGATCCGCCCGTCCGCGGCGAGGGCAAGGTCAAAAAGCCCCTCCCGCCCCCGCACCCGCGCGTTTCGAATGCTCTGAACTTGCTCCATGGCCGGCTTCCCGCGGCTACTGAATGCCGTGCATGCGCCGCTTCAGGGCCTTCACGACCGTCACCATGATCAGTGCGGTGATCAGTGCCATCGCCCCGAAGATCAGGAAGTACTGCGTGGGCGTCATCTTGTCCCAGTAGCCCCCGATGGTGTGGGCGGCGAAGTTGGCGATGCCACCGGTCGTCACGAACCACAGACCCATAAACAGCCCCACGTGCCTGGCCGGCGCCATCTTCGTCACCAGTGACAGCCCGACCGGCGAGAGACACAGTTCGGCCATGGTGCACGTCAGGTAGAACAGGACGAGCCACAGCACGCTGACCTTCAGCACGGAGGAATCGACGTAGATCTTGTTGACAGCTGCCCGAAACTCGGGTTCGGCGCCGCCGGCGTACAACGCCAGTTTGTCCCGTTCCGAAAGCGTCTGTCCCACCCGGATCGTCCGGGTGACCGCGTCCCACGAAACCTTCTCCGGCAA